>BPHB01000001.1:1253333-1880000 GCA_026003335.1 Chitinophagales bacterium
TAAAATATTTTCATGGCATTTTGCACAAGCTTTTTTCTCAGTCCTGGGTAATGCACCTCCACAATTTGTTGCATGGTTTCTTTATCCGGGAACCGGATATAGTGAAAAATGCACCTGCGCAAAAAAGGGTCGGGCAGCTCTTTTTCATTATTGGAGGTGATAAACACAATCGGGCGGTTTTTGGCACGAATAGTCTGCTGCAATTCGTAGCAGTAAAATTCCATCTTATCCAGTTCCAGCAACAAATCATTGGGAAATTCAATGTCTGCCTTATCAATCTCATCAATCAGCAACACCACGGGTTCTTCAGCCTCAAATGCTTGCCATAACTTGCCCTTTTTAATGTAATTGGCAATATTTTCCACTCCCGCTCTGCCCAATTGCGAATCACGTAGCCGCGACACGGCATCATACTCATACAACCCCTGATGCGCGGTAGTGGTGGATTTGATATGCCAGGTGATAATTGGTTTATTTAAGGCTTTTGCAACTTCGTGCGCCAGCAGAGTTTTGCCTGTGCCGGGCTCACCCTTTATCAGCAGTGGCTTCTGCAAATGAATTGCAGCATTTACGGCTATCTGAAGCTCCCTGGTGGCGATGTAAGTATCTGTTCCTTGAAATAACATGCCTTACTATATTTTGAAAACAAACCCGAAGTTAAGCATAGCTTTTTCGGAAAAGTAAAAATATCCGTATCAGGACACAGCACATCATCAGTTGACCTTTATCAGACTATGGAATAGAATGATTTTTAACTTTGCCGGCAACTCAAATTGTGACGCATGCTATCCCTATCCCTCAGAATCCTGTTGCTGACCCTTGTTAGCCTATCAGCAGCAGCACAAACCGGTGTGGTAAAAGGAAAAGTTTTGGATGCCAAATCAGGCGAAGCCCTTGTGGGAGTTAATGTGGTAATTGATACAAATACCGGCACTACTACCGACATTGACGGGCACTTTACCCTGCAGATGCCCCCGGGCAACTATACAGTACGATTTTCCTACCTGGGTTACTCGGAAATTTCTGTAAAAGCCATAGTAAAAGAAAATGCCACTACCGACCTGGGAACAATCACTCTGACCGAGGCCCTCAAGGAGCTCAATATTGTAACGGTCACCGGCAGTAAGTTTGAGAGACAAATAGCCAGGGAAGTATCTACCATTGAAGTGCTGAAAAGTGATTTTATACAAAGCACCAACTCCGTTACGCTGGCTGAAGCAGTAAACAAGGTGCCCGGAGTAACGCTCATTGACAATCAGCCGGCCATCCGGGGGGGCAGTGGTTATGCCTATGGGGTAGGTAGCCGGGTGCTGGTGCTGCTGGATGATATCCCCATGATTACAGCCGACCGGGGTGATGTCAGATGGAACTATTTGCCCATAGAGCTGATAGAGCAGGTGGAGATTCTGAAAGCGTCTTCCTCGGCACTCTACGGAGCCTCGGCCCTTAACGGAGTGATAAACACGCGTACAAAATTCCCCCGTGCCTACCCTGAAACCTCTGCATCCATCTATTACCATATCTACGGAGATCCCAGGAATGATTCCATGAAATGGTGGGGCAAACCCACTGCAGTCAACATAGCAGAACCTGATGACCCCAAACTGCCCCGCCCGCAGCGGTATGGCGGATTCTTTTCGCATTCACACCGAATCAAGCAATTTGATGTCATCATAGGAGCTGCTGTAGAAAAAGAAAGGGGCTATATCCGCTTGCTTGATCAGCAGTTCATTCGTGCCAGCGGGAAATTTCGTCACCGCCCGATGCGGATTGAGCGACTCACTTACGGTCTGAATTTCTACTGTATGGATAGCCGAGAAACGGATTTCTTTTTCTGGAAAAACAGCGTACAGGGAGCTTATGTGCCCGCTGGAAGTAATGACTATGACGAGGACGGTACTCTTGTGTCAGCCACACGCCAGAATGTAACCCTTGATCCGTACGTCTCTTATATGGACCGCTCCGATGGCCGCCACCTGCTGCGGTTGCGCTATAACCGTCTTGCTGTACAATTTTCTGTCAACTACCCTGTAGCCCATATTCTTCAAAGCGAATATCAATATCAGAAAAGTTTTAAACGCATTGCCAGCATAACAGCCGGCATTAATGATCAGTTTTATATCATGCAGGACAGGGACCTTCAAAACCACAACCTGCATATCGGTGCAGTATATGGTCAGGTTGATCTGGAATTTAAAAAGCTTACCATATCCGCCGGGGGGCGTGCAGAAATATTCAAACTGGATGAAAGGGGCGACACGTCTGCTTTCACCTTTAAAATAGGACTGAATTACCAACCGGCCCGCTATACTTATCTGCGTCTTTCAGCCGGCACCGGCTATCGCTATCCTGCTATTGCCGAGTTTTTTGCGGTAGGATCACTGGGTGAAGTAAATGGCATAAAGGTTAGGGTAATAGGTAATCCCGACCTTGTACCCGAATATGGCGGATCCGGAGAGCTGGGAATAAAACAGGGCTTCCGGATAAAACAATGGCTCGGATATTTTGATTTCGCTTTCTTCTGGCAAGAATATAAAGAGATGATTGAATTTGTTTTCGGCATCCATAAGTTTCCGGATGGCACCCAGGGTCTGGGCTTCCGCTCAGAGAATATCAGCCGCGCAAGGGTTGCGGGCTTTGAAGCTTCTATCCTTGGAGAAGGCAAATTCGGGCAGGTGCCTTTCCGGATGTTGGGAGGTTATACGTATGTTTATCCGGTTGAGCTGATGCCTGAAGGTGGCGACTCCTCCCTGAACAATGTGGGCAACTACCTGCGCAACTTCTTCAGAGCCATGGGTAATGTGAACGAAGAAATCCTGGACGGGCTGCTGCGTTACCGCTATCGGCATACGTTTAAAGCCGACATGGAGGTTGACCTGCGCCATTTTATTCTCGGCTCCGAACTCCACTATTATAGCTTTATGGATAAGATTGACCCCTTTATTGAATTTATCGCCACCGGCCTTTCTGACTTCAGGCAAAGGGCCCAGGAGCGCACTATTACCGGAGACTTTTTATGGAACCTCCGTGCCGGCTACGATTTTCAGCGCTACGGCAAGCTGATGTTTATCGTAAACAATGTCTTAAACAGGGTATCGGCTATTCGTCCGGCAAAAATGGACCCCCCGGTAAACTTTGTCATTCAATATAGTATCAACATCAAAGGCCAGCAACAGCAGCCAGAGGCATCACTTCCCCGACCGGAATGAGCCAGCATGTACAATTAGCTTATTCATCGGCTGTTATTCTTCTGGTATGTGCTTTGAGGTTTGAATAAAAATTGTAAATTTTACGTCCCTTTTTTTTCACAATCACATTCACCGGTAATGAAAAAGATTTTTACCACAGGAGCGGTTTTAATGGCTGTGCTGTATCTATCAAAAACGGCAGAGGCTCAAACATATAATGACGGTCCCATGGAGTTGCAGATAAGAGTTACAGAAGTGCGTGTGGACTATCATCCGGATGATAATGTTTCCAACGACTTTAACCTTAGCGGCAGCATTGGCTCTGTAATCGGTAATTTCATTAATGTGCCCTCACTGGAAACAGATGAAATCCGCTGTAAAGTGTGGGCGCGGGATAATGTCACTCCCACATGGGCAACCATCGGAGGGCAATGCCTCAAAAGCAACCTCCCCATGAGTTCGGGTGGTCCCGAAACATTTATCGTGAACCCTCCTGCCCTTATTTTCAATACTTCTTATCCAGGGGCTTCTGTTCCTGCTTTTTTTGATTTGCGTGTAGAAGCCTGGGAAGACGATAAGCCGGCTGATTTTGACCAGTTGCCCTCGGGAGTACCGTTCGTTTTAAGCAATGACTGCCAGACAGCTGACGGATGGAGTGAATGCACCTATGACGGTGCGAGCACCAACTGTGTTACTCTCTTTGGAGCGGGAGTGCTCCCAATGGAAGATGACATCTATTGCAATGCCAATCCTTTTCAAACAAATATTGACTACCGGGCGGCAGGACCGCCCTGCCGCTGGAATAATCATGGATTTATTGCTGGCAACTGCCCCTCTAACAACTACTACCAAATACGTGTAGAATCCTACTACCGCTTTACTGCAGGAAGCGCATGTAGCAACCCTATAAACCTTGGCACTTTCACCCCGGGACAAACCATCTCTCACTTCAACAGCAATGAATGCTACTCCAATAACTACGCAGGAAGCCCGGGAAATGACGTCTTTTATAAGTTTTCTATCACCAATCCTGTTGGCGTTGACATATCTGTCTGCGGCACCGGAACAACCTACAACACGGTACTCTACCTGCTGGATAACAACTGCAACCCCTATGCCTCCAATGATGATGGCTGCGGTACCCAATCTATTATCTCCACCTCATTATGCCGCACAGGAGACTATTACATTGTAGTAGACGCGAAAAACGCCAGCGATATAGGGCAATTTACCCTGCAGATAAAAGAAAATGCCAGCTTTACTTTTGCGGCTTCTATCGTAAAAACCGACCCATCCTGCAACGGGGCTGCAGATGGTAGCGCTAAGGTAAACATCACCGGTGGATTGCCCCCTATCAGCATTCTGTGGAGCAACAACTACACCGATACCCTCAATACCGGTTTGCAGGCCGGCACTTATACAGTCACCGTCACCGACTCAGCTCAATGTAGCGTCACGGCCACTACTACCCTGATTGACCCGGCTCCTGTAGTTGTGAATGTCTCTACTACAGATCTCACCTGCAGCGGAGCCAATGACGGAACAGCCACCGCCAATGTCAGCGGAGGCACTTCCCCTTATTTCTATGCCTGGTCAAACGGGCAGGGAGGCCAAACAGCTATTAATCTTGGGGCCGGAACATACAACGTCACGGTGACAGATTTTAAAGGGTGCACTGCTACCCCTTCATCTCCCGCTGTAGTCAATGCCAACAATCCTATTGTGATTGATACAGCCAACTTTCAGCATGTGAGCTGCAACGGCTTTAATGACGGAACCATAACTGTCAGCGTCAGTGGCGGTGTACCACCCTATTCCTATCAATGGTCTAATGGCGCCAGTGGTCCTACCGTCAGCAACCTGCCTCCCGGCCCGATCAGCCTTACGGTATTTGACAATACCAGCGGTGGAGGACAATGTTTTGAAACGGCTTCCTTTATTATCACTGAACCAGCTCCACTGGTTTCGGTAATCAATGCCACTCGCAATGTAACATGCAACGGAAGCAGTGATGGCGCTGTTGATCTGGGAGTAACAGGAGGTACTCCCCCTTATACCTATGCATGGTCTGATAATTCCACCGGTGAAGACCGTATTAATGCCACTGCAGGACCCTTTTCGGTAACTGTTACCGATAACAATGGCTGCTCTACGGTTAACTCCGGAACACTTACCGAACCTGCTGCAATAACGTCTACCGTTCAAACCACAGATGCCGGATGCAAGGGAGATAATACCGGCTCCGCAGACTTGCAGGTCAGCGGAGGCGCTCCACCCTACACCTATCAATGGTCTAATCTCGCCAACACTGAAGATCTGACTAACGTTGCCGGAGGCACCTATCTGGTGGTAGTAACAGATGCTAATGGCTGTACCCATGTAAGCACAGTAGTAATCAATGAATACCCCGAGCTGGCTGTACAAGCTATCGTGTCTCCTTCCTGCAATGACCGTGTAAACGGTAAAATCATTCTCAACCCCAACGGCACACCACCTTATGTATTCGCCTGGTCTGATGGTGCTACCACACAAGAGCGCACCGATATAGCGGCAGGCAATTATGACGTAACCATCACGGATGCCAATGGCTGCACGGAAACCCTGAGTCTCTCTGTGGGTGTCAATACCGACTGCGGTACCGGAACTTTTGATGTGGTGATCCCCAATGCCTTCTCTCCAAACGGAGATGGCGTTAATGATAATTTTGAAATTATCCGCTCAGATGATGTCTTATCTGTACATGTGAAAATCTACGACCGCTGGGGTTCTAAAATATATGAAAACCCCAACCAACTTTCTGGTCCGGGATACGGATGGGACGGTACTATTCAAGGCAAAAAGGCTCTGCCCGGAGTGTACGTGTATGTAATGGACGTAGTGTATGAAGATCCGACATCCAATCCTGACCGGCCCACTCAGTTTACCGGCACTGTAGCTGTTGTACGTTAAGATGCCTGTAATCAGTTAAAGCACAGGCTTTATACAACTGCTCCTGGACAAAGAAAAAGCGGCCTAGTCTTGAAAAAGAAAACTTTGGTAATCGGGGCATCGCCTCATCCCAGTCGTTACGCATACCTTGCCGTAAGTCGCCTGGCAGCCTCCGGTCACGCAGTGATTGCCTTGGGTAACAAGCCTGGCTTCATTGGTAATATCCCGATAGAAACAGAAAGAAAACCTTTTACTGATGTGCACACCGTAACACTATATATCCATCCATCTATTCAGAAAACTTACTATAACTACATTCTAGAAGTTATTCGTCCCAAGCGCATCATCTTCAATCCGGGAACAGAAAATCAGGAATTAAAAGAAATGGCTTCCAAACGAAACATAGAAGTGCTGGAAGCATGTACGCTTGTTCTCCTTTCTACTGCGCAATACTAAAAGTTGCCAGCATATTTCTTTATTTTTAACCGTCAAAAAAAAAAGAAAATATGCAGTACAATGAACCTATGCTCCGGGAGAATGCACTAAAAGGGAAAACCATCCTTGTCACCGGAGGTGGATCAGGCCTGGGCAAGTCTATGGGAAAATATTTCCTTCAGCTGGGAGCAAACCTCATCATCACCAGTCGTAAAATGGAAAAGCTGCAACAGGCGGCCGATGAACTGCAGAAAGAAACCGGAGGTAAGGTACTTGCACTACAGTCAGATGTAAGGAAATACGAAGAAGTAGAGCAGGTACTGCACAAATCCATTGAAACCTTCGGTAAAGTGGATGTGCTGGTAAACAATGCTGCGGGAAACTTCATCAGTCCAACAGAAAGGCTTTCACACCGGGCATTTGAATCTGTCATCGGCATTGTATTACAGGGCACCATCAACTATACGCTTGCCTTCGGCAAACACTGGATTAAAGAAAAGCAACCTGCCACGGTGTTGAATATCGTAACCACCTATGCATGGACGGGCTCGGCCTACGTGGTACCCAGTGCATGCGCCAAAGCAGGTGTGTTGGCGCTTACGCGTTCGCTGGCCGTGGAATGGGCTAAATACAAAATACGCTTTAATGCTGTCGCTCCCGGCCCCTTCCCCACAAAAGGAGCATGGGAACGCCTCGTGCCCGGAGATTTACAAAAGCTTTTTGACCCCACCAAAAGAGTACCGGTGGGGCGCGTGGGCGAACATCAGGAGCTGGCAAACCTGTGCGCTTTCCTGGTTTCGGATTTTTCTTCTTACATAAACGGAGAGTGTATTACCATTGACGGAGGTGAATGGCTCAAAGGAGCCGGGCAGTTTAACGCCATGGAAGCCGTACCTGCCGAAATGTGGGACATGATAGAGCAAATGACACGCTCAGCGAAATAATTAAAACCGAAAATAATTAAACCTATGAGTGTCTGTTTCAGGGGCAAGGCCCTCCAACCCACGACACCAGACCCTCCCGCTCCGCATAGCAGGCATTTGTATACGTCACATCATCGCAACCACATACAGGGTCATAATTAGGAGGGCACATCCGACCTAAATCTCTTCGGCCGGCATCTACGCAATTTACGGTTTTGCCACACCCCCCAATAAAGCATGGCAGCAAAAGCACAATTACTTTAAAATACACCTGTTTAACCATGCTCAAATTTAGCCGCCCTCGGGAAGTGTTGTAGCTTTTGAACATAACTTATTGATTTCTATTTTCGGCCCCCTGACAACACTCGGCCAGATATAATGTTTTTACTACCTCATTACGTGTCTTTGGATTAAGAAAGGGGATCCGAAGTCTGGTTACCGGGTAGCTGACAAATGAATCCCGGATGGTGTAGCAGTATGCTTTGCTCAGCTCCTGAAGGTGGTCTTCCCTGATAAGCAGCCAACAAGGGGATGCAAGTTGGGATAAATCGCTTTCGGAATTCAAAACTGGAGTCCACGTTCCACGGTAAAAATTCAAAGCATGCGAACTGATTCTATAGGTAAACAACCGGGCAGGATGGATATTATGCTTTTCTAAATACACTGCTATTCTTCCAGCCGGCTGATACTGCAACAGGGTGGGATAAAAATGCAGATTCAGCAACAGTCCGCAGGCTATGATCATACACACCGAAGATAAGTGTAGCTCTTTATGGCGGTAGAAAAAACAGACTCCCGACATAACTGCAAAGCCAATAACCAAACAGGCAATCATCCACGAGTGGAGGGGAAATATCCACACCACAATGACCGTGGCTATCAGGGCCAGTGAAGCCAGCAAGATGCCCTGCACCACCCCTATCCAGGTTACGGCAGGGTTTTTTATGGTTTCAGCAATAAAGTCGGCAGTAAGTAGTGCCGCAAAAGGAATAACCACAAAGATGTAGTGCGGCAGCTTATAATGAGAAAACGACAAAGCCACCAATGTAATGGTAAAAGCCGAAAAAGAGATGTACTCCGAAGAAGCATTCCCATAATCAGAACCGCGAAAATAACTTACAACCTTTCGCACCCAGGCCACCAAAAATAAAAATGACCATGGCAGGAAAGCCCATAAAAAGGAATGAAATAAAAAAAAATATCCTGCATCATTGTGCCACGGATTTTCTCCGGTAATTCTTCCAAAACTTTGAGTCCAGAAATAAAATTTCAGGCCATCCCAGCCATATTGCTGATACAGTCCCACAGCCATAGGCACCAGCAGGATGGCGGCAATCAGCAGCATAGGTATCCATCCCAAACGTAAAAATGCCCAGTATCTGTGACTCAAAAAAGCATGACCGGTAAAAGCCACCAGGGGAATCATCAGGCCAATGGGTCCTTTTGACAACATGGCCAACCCAATGCCGGCCCCTGCACCAAGCAGGTAACCTGCACGCCTGTTTTCCAGATATGCAGCAATCTGCCAGCAGGCAAAAACCACAAACCCTGTGAGCAAAGTATCCGTTCTTACATCATTATTCATAACAAACATCGCAAGTGAGGAAGCTGTCAGCAATGCTGCCAGCCTTGCCGTCTGATGGTTGTAGTAAATGAGAGCCAGCCGGTAAACCGAATAAATGCCTAACATGGAAACCAGCAGTGAGGGTAACTTATAAACTGGCGTGGCAACGCCCAGCACCCGGAAAAAAGCTGCAGCCAGCCAGAACAACAAAGGAGGTTTGTCCAGATAATCGCGCCCCCAATGCTTAACCTGCAGATAACTTTGGTTGTGCAGCATTTCCTGAGCTATGGAGGCATACTGCGCTGCATCCACATCCATCACATCAACAAACAGGCCCCTCAAATACACGATCGCCAGTCCAACTAAAATGCTAGCCCATAAGTATTTATTGACATGTGTACGCATAGTAGAATTGTCTTACTACCCGGCAATTCCTGGAGTGGTAAAAGTACAATTCCCTCCATAAAGATTTGATCTGTAAATATCCCTGTAGGAGCGTACACCAGGCCGTCTGAGAAAATTGGAAGACATCTTCACGATAAGAAAATTATCCGCTCTTTGTTAATTTTGCTGCAACAACTGGCCGATGGTGTAACTGGCAACACGTCAGATTCTGGCTCTGAAGACTCTAGGTTCGACCCCTAGTCGGCCAGCCAGGAAAAGTTCCGCAAGTTTTACCGTGATTAGAGTTTCTTCCGGAAAAGCGTTACACGTCTTCTTGCAAAATCAACTGCCGTTTCTTTTCTCCTTCAGGCAAACCGGATAATCCTCAGCCAGCTCATCACGACCAGCGCGTAATAGGTCGGGTCAAATTCAAACCAACGTTTAGCAAATCGGGGGCTTTGTGGAAACTTATGGTGATTATTCTGGAAGAGCTCGCCCAGCATGACGATGCCCCAGGGTGTGGTGTTTTTAGAGCGATCACCGTTATCAAAATTTGCATACCCGTATTTGTGACCTAACCAGTTAACCATTGCCCCCTGAATCGGCCCCATCATATAATGCACCGGCAACAGCAAAAACATCCACCACTGCGTGGCAAAGAAAATGTAAAAAAGCGTATAAGCAGCCCCCATTCCGATGCGCCAAATCCAGGAATCACCGATGCGGTCAATTGCATCCCACTCCGGATAGTTTCCTTCAAAACGATGCTCCGGCCTCACCCGCTTGTAAACATAATCCGCGTATATCTTTTTGGTATTCCACATCATCTGAAACACATCGCGGAAGAAATGCGGGGAATGAGGATCTTTCGCGGTATCACTATAGGCATGGTGCGAGCGATGCAGAACAGCATAAGCACGGGGTACCAGATAGGATGACCCCAGAGTTATCAAAGTGAGCAGATAATGCACCCTCTCCCAAAACTTATTCATCACAAACATGCGATGCGAAGCGTATCTGTGTAGAAAAACAGTGTGAAAAAACAGTGATAAAAACCAGTGGGCAAGAAAGAAAATTAAAATAACCATACCCTTGTTTTACAATACCAGTGAATTTTGATGATTCGCCTTAAAGTTGAGAAAGTTTAGTGATAGTTTTTCCACCAGATGTGTTTTTCTGATGTTTTTTTATAACCATTGTTGATGACGTAAGCAGGATTAATCAGCGTGACCAAAATTTTTTCAAACACTGTAAACCTGTTACGCTTCAGGGCTATTGTACTTACGTGCATGCATTCACCCACCACTGAACCAATAGTAGATGTAAACAGCAGATCCTGTATGCTTGGACGCTCCTGAGATGCTTCCCAAAGATATTCCCAGATGACAGACTGAGCCGTAGAATACAGAAATGCGTAAAAGGCGGGCACATCCTGACTGCGTAAAATATTGTAATGTATGGAGCCGGTAATCGGATGGCCCAGGTAGTTATATTGCCATACATCATTGTCCCAAACGGGAGGGCGGGTAAATGCACGTTTATAATTCTCTCGCACCGGACGGACGTGCCAGTGTGTACTCTCGGGCGGCATCAAAGCAAGCGCCAGATAACCGCCTGCCTGCAGTGTAAATGAAATAATTTCAGCCCGAAGTAGTTTTTTCCCCCAGTGCGCTTGCTGGTTGCAGTAGGGCCAGCTCCTTTTGCGAACAATTATAGAGTCAGCTTGGGCATAACCAGTCTCATATAAACTACCCAATGAATACCCAATAAAAACAAAAATCACAAATTTCTGAACTGGAAAAGGCACCCCTTGTCAATACTTAGTTTCGTTTAGTCTTTCTTAAACTACCTTCGTACAAAGCAATCCACTCATCCACGGTGATCTTCCGCATCAACTCACCAATTAGGTCATAAGGAATACAATCAGGTTTTTTAAAGCGCACACAGCTTTTACCCATATCCGGTTTGGATGACAATTGCTTGCGATAAGCATCAGTAAACCATTGCAGCAGATTAGCATCGGCATATAATGCCATATGATATAGGGCCACAAAATTTTTTTGGGAAGCAATGGAAGCAAAAGGCAGCGGGAGCTTCGGATCACAATGATAACCGGCAGGGTAAAGTCTATGGGGCACCACATAGCCAATCATGCCATAGCTAATCGTTTCTTCAAATCCCGGGGGTAAATTTTTTCTGATAACCTGCCGCAACCTATTGAGGACCTTTCTCCGGTCATCCGGAAGGGCATCCAGGTATTCTTTAACTGATGCAAGGGCCGTTTGCATTCTACTGTTTTTGTACCTAAAAATAAACGAAATATCCCGAACACAGCTATACCTCGGCAGCGGGGTTGAATAAGCCGTATCTTTGCAGTTTGCTAAACCGGTTTATATGTCTGCGCGTCCTGATATTATTGAAAAGAAAGAAGGGAAAAAGCTTTACGACTTTCAGCATCGTGCTATAGAAGAAATCTTTGAACGGCTCAGAAAATACCCCGAGCGCTACAGTTTGCTATATCAGCTTCCTACAGGGGGCGGAAAAACCGTCATCTTCTCCAAAATAGCCAAACACTATATCCATGAAACCAAAAGAAAGGTACTCATCCTGACCCACCGCATTGAGCTCTGCCGCCAAACATCGGCCATGCTCGATGAGTTTGGTGTTCCTAACAAGATTATTAACAGCAAGGTAAAAGAAGTATGTGCTTCTGACAATCACATGTGCTATGTAGCCATGGTAGAAACACTGAACAATCGCCTGCACGATGAAGCGGTGGAGATAGAAAACCTTGGGCTCGTAATTGTTGATGAAGCGCACAACAACTCATTCCGCAAGCTGTTTAAGTTTTTCAGAGATAAAATCCTGTTGGGAGTTACTGCCACTCCCCTGAGTTCCAATATTAATCTGCCGCTGCGCGAAGTCTATAAAGAGCTGATTGTGGGCGATTCTATCGCTTCGCTGATAAAAAAAGGTTTTCTGGCAAAAGCCACAACCTACAGTTATGATGTCATTCTCAGTTCGCTTAAAATAGGCATTAACGGAGATTATACCGTCAGATCTTCAGAGCTGCTTTATAACAACTATGCCATGCAGGACAAACTGCTGCATGCCTATGAGCAAAAAGCTAAAGGCAAAAAAACCCTCATTTTCAACAATGGGATCAATACATCACGCCATGTATATAAGCTATTTACGGATGCGGGCTATGCTATCCGCCATCTTGACCATACACAAAGCGAAGAAGAGCGGAAAGAAATTCTTACCTGGCTGAAAGAAACACCGGATGCCATTGTTACCTCCGTGAGTATCCTCACTACCGGTTTTGATGAACCCACGGTAGAAGCCATCATCCTCAACCGGGCTACCCGTTCTCTTACTTTGTATCATCAGATGATAGGGCGTGGCTCCAGAGTCCTTCCAAACAAAAAAGAATTTATTGTCATTGACCTGGGCAATAATGCTCTCCGCTTCGGGCTATGGGATGCTCCTATTGACTGGCAGGAAATTTTCGCTCATCCTGAGCAGTATTATGAACAACTTGTGAGCGATGAAACCATTGAACGCAATTTCAAATACACCATGCCGCTTGAAGTAAAACAACGGTTTGCCAACTCAGACGACATCACCTTTAACGTCAAAGAGGAATATGAAAAAATTAAGCATTCCGGGCACCGGCCTATGACCATCATTGAACAGTCTATACGTCAGCATGCGCGTATGTGCATTGAAAACGCCCAAACTCTCCGGGAAGCCCGTGAGCTGGCGGAGCTGTTGGATGAGGAAATTCAGTTTCGCATAAAAGATTATTCTTACTGCATTTGCAAAAGCACGCCTAATTACCTCACCTGGTTGCATGAAGAATACAAGCGCAGACTTACACTGCTGATAGCTACCGAATTCAGAAACCGCATCACTCATTCAGCTGCCTGAGGCTATAAAGAAGACTCGGTTATTATGCCCCTTACTTTTGTGAAAGGGAAAATTATTTTTTAACAGTTCGTCTGTGCCTGTTTGCCTAAATTGAATAACCTATGATTGGATATCGCTTTACCCGCTTTGTTCCTGAACAACAACAGAACCCTTTTGACAAGCTTTTTAATATTTTCAAAGAATTGCTCATTTACACCTCCGGTGACGTTCAGGAAGCATTAAGCTGGCTCACCGAACTGGATCGTGAATACGGCCTCACCGACTCGTCCTATGGCATGGGCGACTTTATTGAAGATTTAAAGAAAAAAGGCTACATACGGGAAAATGAAAATGGCAGCTTTCTGATCACTGCCAAAACTGAACAAACTATTCGCCAAAGCGCATTGGAGGAAATATTCGGTAAACTCCGCAAAACACGCACTGGCTACCATAATACTGTTTATACAGGGCAAGGCGATGAGCCTAGCAGCGACCGCAGGCCCTTTCAGTTTGGTGATGCGCTGGAACAAATTTCCATGACCGACTCTATCCGCAATGCCCAGATCAACCATGGTATTGCATCTTTTACACTTACCGAAGAAGACCTTGAAATCATTGAAAAGGAAAACAAATCTCAGGTCAGTACGGTCATGATGATTGATGTATCCCATTCCATGATTCTGTATGGCGAGGACCGCATTACCCCGGCTAAAAAAGTCGCCATGGCTCTGGCCGAGCTTATTCTCACCCGCTATCAGAAGGATACCCTGGATATTATTGCTTTTGGAGATGATGCCTGGCCCATAGAAATCAAAGATCTCCCTTATCTGCAGGCCGGGCCTTATCATACCAACACCATAGCAGCTCTGGAACTGGCTATGGACATTCTTCGCAGAAGAAAAAATCCCAACAAGCAAATCTTCATGGTTACCGATGGCAAACCCACCTGCATGCTGGAGAATGGTCGTTATTATAAAAACAGTTTTGGTCTTGACCGCAGAATAATGAATAAAACCTTAAATCTTGCCAAATCCTGCAGGCGATTAAAAATACCTATTACAACATTCATGTTGGCTCGTGACCCTTATCTTCAGCGTTTTGTGCGTGCGTTTACGGAGGTAAACCGTGGACGGGCCTTTTACACCAGCCTGGATGGGTTGGGTGAGTATATCTTTGAAGATTATCAACGCAACAAACGAAAATGGCTGTAACGAATTGCAGCCTATGACGCCACTGATTTTTTCACATTATTCAAACCGTTGCTTCTTTATATGAAACATCAGAAACAAAATCCTCCCACACATATTAAAACATTGGGTGAGCTGAAAGCCTCCGGCTATCAGACCCAATCGGTAAAAGAGGAACTGCGCAATAATTTGATTAAAAAACTCAAAAGTGGCCAGCCCCTGTTTCAGGGCATCTGGGGTTATGAAACCACCGTGGTGCCTGAACTGCAGCGCGCTATACTGTCACGGCATAATATCATTCTGCTGGGGCTGCGCGGCCAGGCAAAAACCCGCATTGCCCGACTGATGACTGAGCTGCTGGATGAATATATTCCCATAGTGGAAGGCTCCGAATTAAATGACGACCCCTTACACCCCATTTCCCGCTATGCCCGTGACCTCATTCATGAAAAAGGGGAGCACACCCCTATTGCATGGCTGCACCGCAGTGAACGCTATGCCGAAAAGCTGGCTACCCCGGATGTATCCGTAGCCGATCTGATAGGTGATGTGGATCCCATCCGTGCCGCTAATCTGAAGCTGGCTTATTCTGACGAACGTATTCTCCATTTCGGTCTGGTACCACGCTCCCATCGCTGCATTTTTGTAATCAATGAATTGCCTGACCTGCAACCTCGTCTTCAGGTTGCTCTTTTCAACATCCTGCAGGAAGGAGATATCCAGATCCGAGGCTTTAAGCTGCGCCTGCCGCTGGATATTCAGTTTGTATTTACGGCCAACCCGGAAGACTACACCAGCCGGGGCTCCATCGTCACCCCACTCAAAGACCGCATTGAGAGCCAGATTCTGACTCATTATCCTAAAGACCTGGAAACTTCCAAGCGCATCACCCTGCAGGAAGCACGCCTTACTGCCGCACAACAGGCTACTGTACGTTACTCTGATTTGATACTGAATATTAATGAGCAGATAGCCTTTGAAGCGCGCAAAAGCGAATACGTAGATGCCAAAAGTGGCGTATCAGCACGATTGACTATTGCCGCATTTGAAAACCTGATCAGCACGGCTGAAAGACGCGCCCTGCTGAATAATGAACCCCAAACCTTTGTGCGTATGGGTGACTTCTGGGGCGTTATTCCTGCCATTACCGGTAAAATAGAACTTGTATATGAGGGAGAACAGGAAGGCCCGCTGCTGGTTGCCCAAAATCTCATCAGTAAAGCTATTCGCACCCAGTTTGCTCATGTTTTTCCCGAACCCAGTCAACTTAAGCGTCAGAAGCAACCCTCCGTATATCGCAAAATCATTGACTGGTTTGGAGAAGGCAATGCCGTTAACCTTCTTTCAGACTTATCCTATCCACAGTATAAAGCCGAATTGCTGAAAGTCCCTGGCCTATATGAATTGGTTACACACTTTTTTCCGAAAGCACAGGAGGATGAGAAACTTTTTCTGATGGAATTTGTGTTGCACGGATTAGCTGAGTATTCGTTGCTCAGCAAACATCGCCTTGAAGCCGGCATTGAGTTCAGGGATGTGCTGAATGCTGTTTTTAGCAATAAGATTGACAAGGAAGAAGAGGAAATCAATCCTGACGAAGATGATTTTGATACGTAACAAAAAATACATCATCCTTTTAACGACTGTAATTTTGGGCTTATTTCCTATTATGCAAGCCACCCCCCAAACCGTTCCCATCATTGAAGTTCATGAATTGCAGGACTATCTGCATCCGAAAGATGATTCTATACATGTCATCAACTTCTGGGCAACATGGTGTAAGCCCTGCGTGGAAGAATTGCCGCACTTTGAGAAACTGAATAGTCAATATAAAAAACAGGGAGTAAATGTCATGCTGGTAAGCCTGGACTTTAAAAGCCAGTATGCAACAAAAGTGCTCCCCTTTGTTGAAAACCATCACCTCCGCTCAAAAGTAGTATTGCTGGATACGAAAGGAAAAAATGATTTCATTGACCAGATAAATCCGCAATGGAGCGGCACCATACCGGCTACGTTGATAACTCAAAAAGGCAAACCGGCCATTTTTCTGGAAAAACAACTAACCTATCAGGACCTGGAAAGTATTATTAAACCACTTATTATAAACCCCTGACTTATGAAGTCTATTTTTACAGCATTATTAATTTTAACTGCCATGAGCACTGAAACATTTGCAAATCCCGGCTACCAGATCGGTGATGTAGCCACCGACTTTAAATTGAAAAATATTGATGGTCGCATGGTGTCCTTGTCTGACTATCCGGATGCCAAAGGCTTTGTAATCGTTTTCACGTGCAACCATTGCCCTTATGCCAAGCTCTATGAAGAGCGCCTTGTAGCACTGGATAAAGTGGCTAAAGCAAAAGGTTATCCGGTTATCGCCATCAATCCTAATGATGCGACAAAATATCCGGAAGATTCCTATGAAAACATGATCAAACGCGCCAAAGAGAAGGGATTTACTTTCCCCTATCTCGTAGATGAAACCCAGGAAATAGCCAGAACCTACGGTGCTCTCAGAACCCCGCACGTTTTTCTTCTGAAGAAAGATTCTGACAACAAGCTGAGAGTAGCCTACATAGGCGCCATTGATGATGATACCGAAGGCACCCGCCCCGATAGGGTGAAATATGTAGAAAACGCAATTGACGCTGTGGAAAACGGACAGAAACCTGACCCCGAAATAACCAAAGCCATTGGCTGCACTATTAAATGGAAAACCTGATAAGGCCTTATTCCCCGTAAAAGCCTTACCTTTCTGAAGCAAAGAGCTTGAAATCGTTTTCCGGCTACTTTGATGCACAATCCCGCAGAGTTTTAGCGAAAAGATGACTGCCGTTTCCCGAAAAAAAGTGCATTTCACGGTCACCAGGCTCCTGCGCCATTATCTGGCCGAATATGACCGGGAGTCACGGTTGCCTGTAACCTACAATGATTTGCTGCGCTACAGCGAAACAATTCCCCACCGCGATAAAAACGGAAATGAAACATTGTGGGAAACAGTGATGTATGACCACGGAATGGCAGCCGAGCTAAATGCCGGCCTTGCTATGATCTACTCCATACTCAAAAACGATGGCGACACCTCAGTGCTGGAACACCTCTACGTCTCCCGCATAGATTACTGCACCTTCGGCAACTCCAATCCGTTTCGCGTACGCATAGTCAACATGTTCAATGATAACTACGACTACTTTTACGTCAAAAAGGCCGATGCCTCCCGGATTTACGGACTGGAGCTGGAGCATATTCTTTCACCCAACCGCATAAACTATCTGGTGGATAAGGATACGCTGATTGAAGAACACATACCCGGCATTCCCGGAAATGACTTCATCCGCCACTACATACATAAAACCGAAGCCAATAAAGTCAGAATTGCCAAAGAGTTTGTCAAATTCAACGAGCGTTGTTTTGTACGCCTGCTGGGCGACATGCGATCTTATAACTATGTGGTTGACGTAACTCCGGATTTTGAAGATGAGCAATATCGCATCCGGCCCATTGACTTTGATCAGCAATCATACGAAGGGAAAAAGACTATGTACCTCCCCCAGTTTTTTAAAGAAAACAACCCTATCGTCAAAATGTGCATGGAGTTGATGACCCCAGAAACTTACCGGCAGTATCAGAATGAAGAGCGTACCCTGGTTAGCCACCGCATGAAAGCCGAGCGCACACGAATACGAGACCTGCTCAACTGCATGAAAAAGGACACTCTTTCGCGGCCAGAGAAAATCGCCCAACTTCGCAGTGAACTGGCCAGACACCACAAGGAACCTTCTTTTGAAAAATGCCAGACCATGGGCGAAATTGTGGAGCATCAGCTTAAGGTCATGCTTGCCAACCGCTAACTTAAGCCTCTTTTAACTCCTTTAACCGGAATTTCTGCAACGTAAACTTGACATTATAGTATTTCTTCCCTTATTTTACACCCGTTTCAATCAGTACCAGCATGCTTTGTGTGGTTTCCATCATTATTATCGTCATTAGCGGCACACGCTGGCGGTGAGGATGGAATGCCATGAAAATAAAAGGAGCCGTTCTCACCGAGAACGGCTCTTTTCATTTATGCTGTGGCTGGTATCGTTCAGATAAATAAAAACAGACTATGTATTTTTCCAACAAGAGCTATGTTTTCCTTAACGGAGAATTTATCAAAGCTTCCGATGCCAGAATAACCCTGTTTAATCAAACCCTCCACTACGGCAACGGGGTGTTTGAAGGCATCAGAGCCTATGGCAGCCCTTCAGGCACCACTATTTTTAAGGCCCGTGAACACTATAAACGCCTGAAAGAATCCGCACGCAAAATGCACCTGAAATTTGACTATTCCATCAGCGAGCTTATTGACGCCACCTATCAGTTGCTGAAAAAAAATCATCTTGCCGATGCATATATCCGGCCCTTGCTGTTTTCCGGTGTCAACATGCGACTGCTACCCAGTGAAGAGTCCAACCTGTTTATTGGCGCATGGAAATGGGAACGCTACCTGGGAGATAAACTTGTCAGCGTTACTATTTCCTCCTATGAACGCCCTAATCCACACTCCTGCATTGTAGACGCTAAGGTAACAGGCCATTACACCACATCCATTCTGGCTACCTATGAAGCACGTAAGAAAGGCTTTGATGAGGCTCTGCTCCTGGATATGCATGGCCACGTGGCTGAGGCCCCTGGCTCCAACTTCTTTTATGAGAAAAACGGAGTTTTGTATACTCCACCTCCGGGTCATATACTCCCTGGCATCACCCGGGCTACCGTCATGGAAATTGCCAAAGAACTCGGCATTCCGGTCAAGGAAGAACTATTTACCCCGGAACAATTGCATGACGCAGACTCTGCTTTTTTCACCGGCACAGCAGCAGAAGTGGCAGGAATAAAAAGCATTGACAACCGCAGGTTTCGCAAAAAATGGGAGGATACAGCCGGATATATTTTGTCTCAAAAGTATAAAGAGTATATCCGCACCGGAGATTATTCACACAGCGGCATTATCTGAATGAAACGTATTAACCGATATAGCCAAACCGTCACGCAGGATGAAACACAGCCTGCCGCCCAGGCCATGCTCTATGCTACAGGCTTATCCGAAAAGGATATGCAGAAAGCTCAGGTAGGCATCGTCAGCAATTGGTTTGAAGGCAACCCCTGCAATATGCATCTGAATGACCTTTCGGATATTGTAAAAAAAGCAGTAACCGAAGCCGGCATGGTAGGCTTGAGATTTAATACCATTGGCGTAAGCGATGGCATCTCTATGGGCACTGCCGGAATGCGTTATTCCCTCCCTTCCCGTGAGTTGATAGCCGACTCCATTGAAACCGTTGTCAATGCACAATGGTATGATGGATTAATAACCATTGCGGGATGTGACAAAAACATGCCGGGAGCCCTCATCGCCATGGCCCGCCTCAACCGGCCTTCCCTGATGGTTTACGGAGGTACCATAGCATCCGGCCGCTATAATGGCAGAAAACTGGATGTCGTATCGGCCTTTGAAGCTCTGGGAGAAAAATTTGCCGGCAAAATTTCAGATGCTGACTACAAAAACATTATCAAAAATGCCTGCCCCGGAGCAGGTGCCTGCGGAGGTATGTACACAGCCAATACCATGGCTTCGGCTATAGAGGCTCTGGGGATGAGCCTGCCCTTCAGTTCATCCAATCCGGCCCGAAGTAAGGAAAAACAGCTTGAATGTGTGGCCGCAGGAAAAGCTATCCGTTTGCTTCTGCAAAAAAACATACGCCCGTCTGACATCATGACCCGCAAGGCTTTTGAGAATGCAATTACTCTGGTCATGGTATTGGGAGGCTCAACTAATGCAGTCATCCACCTTATTGCCATGGCCAAAGCAATAGGAGTTCGGCTCACACTGGACGATTTCCAGAAAATCAGCAATAAAACGCCTTATCTGGCTGACCTCAAGCCCAGCGGTCAGTACCTGATGGAAGACCTACATGCTGCAGGCGGTGTGCCAGCTGTGATGAAGATGTTGCTGAAAGAAAAAATGCTCCATGGCGATTGCCTCACCGTTACCGGAAAAACTCTAGCCGAGAACCTCTCCCGCGTAAAACCCCTCGCTGCGGGCCAAAAGATTATACAGCCCCTTAAAAATCCTATCAAAAAGACAGGCCATATACAAATACTCTACGGCAACCTTGCCCCGCAAGGCGCTGTGGCAAAAATTACCGGCAAGGAGGGGGAAAAATTTGAAGGCCCCGCACGGGTCTATAACGATGAATTTTCAGCTATCCGCGGCATTCGCAATGGAAAAGTTAAAAAAGGAGATGTAGTAGTTATCCGTTATGAAGGGCCCCGCGGTGCTCCGGGCATGCCCGAAATGCTGAAACCTACTTCTGCCATTATGGGAGCCGGCCTCGGTAAAGAGGTAGCCCTGATAACGGATGGCCGCTTCTCTGGCGGCACACATGGCTTTGTAGTAGGACATATCACCCCTGAAGCTTATGAGGGCGGCCTTATCGCCTTTATTAAAAATGGCGACCGCATCACCATTGACGCCACCAGAAACAAAATTCAGGTGCACCTTTCGGCTGAGGAAATCAAAAAACGCAGGGCCCAGTGGAGCCCCCCGAAAGCAAAAGTTAAAAAGGGGTATCTGCTCAAATACATGCGTCTGGTGTCCTCCGCATCCCAGGGATGTGTAACAGATGATAACAGCTTTTCACACAATAGCTCAAAAAACCAAAAAACCGTTAAAAAGCAAAACACAAAAATCACATGACTGAAACTTCTACAAAGAAACGTCTGGCTGAGGCATCAGACCCCGTCCGCAATCGCATTATTACGGGCTCAGAAGCCGTCATTCTCTCCTTGCTGGAGGAGGGAGTGGATACCATCTTTGGCTATCCAGGCGGAGCTATTATGCCTATTTATGATGCCTTATATCACTACAGGCATAAAATCAATCACATTCTTGTGCGACACGAACAAGGGGCTGCCCATGCTGCCCAAGGCTACGCACGTGTAACCGGCAAACCAGGCGTGTGTTTTGCCACATCCGGGCCGGGAGCAACCAACCTCATCACGGGCATTGCCGATGCTCAGATTGATTCTACCCCGATGGTATGCATCACCGGCCAGGTTCCTGTGCATCTGCTCGGAACAGATGCCTTTCAGGAAACAGATGTTATCGGCATATCTATGCCTGTAACCAAATGGAACTATCGCGTTACCCGACCCGAAGAAATACCCTGGGCTATAGCGCAGGCATTTTATATCGCCCGCACCGGCCGCCCCGGCCCTGTATTGATTGACATCGCAAAAAATGCCCAGTTCGGCACACTGGAATACTCCTATAAAAAATGCACGGGTATCCGCAGCTATCGTCCCTTTCCACAACCCCGTGAAGAAGATATCAAAGCAGCCGCTGACTTAATCAATCGTGCAAAAAGGCCTTACCTCCTTTTCGGTCACGGAGTGTTGATAGCAAAAGCAGAAAAAGAATTACAACAACTGATAGAAAAAGCCGGCATTCCTGCCGCTTCTACCTTGCTGGGCTTATCTGCCCTGCCCTGCGACCATCCGCTGTACGTGGGTTTTCTGGGCATGCACGGCAACTACGGACCCAACATCCTCACCAACAAATGTGACGTGCTGATTGCCGTAGGAATGCGCTTTGATGACCGCGTAACAGGTGACCTGAAAACCTATGCCAAACAAGCCAAGGTCATACATATTGAAATTGACCCCGCTGAAATTGACAAAAACGTAAAGACCACCGTTGGCATCCATGCTGACGCCAAAGACGCACTCCATGCCCTGCTGCCGCTGGTGAAAAAAAACCAGCATCCGGAATGGCTCCGGGCATTCAGGGAATGCGATAAAACAGAATACGAAAAAGTGATCCGGCATGCATGCTTTCCCGAAAAAGGGAAAATACGCATGGCAGAAGTAATACATCAGTTATCCGAAAAAACCCGTGGTGAGGCTATCATTGTGACTGATGTGGGCCAACACCAGATGATCGCTACGCGGTATTACAAATTCAAAAAACCGCACAGTAATATTTCTTCAGGCGGTTTAGGCACCATGGGCTTCGCATTGCCCGCAGCTTTGGGAGCCAAAATAGGCCAGCCCCAAAGAGAGGTTATTGCAATCATTGGCGATGGAGGCTTTCAAATGACCATGCAGGAAATGGCCACTATCTTTCAAACGCAGGCCGCAGTGAAAATCATTATTCTCAACAATGAATTTTTGGGTATGGTACGTCAGTGGCAGCAATTGTTCTTTGAAAACCGGTATTCCTTTACCGAAATGATAAATCCGGATTTTATTCAGCTTTCAAAAGCATTTGGTATTGAGGCACATTCTATCTCCGACAGAAAAGATATCGCCTGGTCACTGGATAAGCTCCTTGACCACAAGGGCCCTTACCTGCTTGAGGTAAAGGTGGAAAAAGAAGAAAATGTGTTTCCGATGGTGCCCTCGGGTGCCAGTGTTTCCGATGTACGGCTGGAATAAGTTATCCTCAGTCTAAACGTATGTTAAAACTGAAACCCATCATAAAATGAGCAACCCAAGTTCCATTTACCACGATCCAACCGATTTTTCCCGTGAGCGGGAGTTTACTATATCCGTATTTACGGAAAACAATATCGGACTGCTCAATCACATTACTGTGGTCTTCACGCGAAGAAACCTGAATATCAATAGCCTGACTACCTCCGAATCTGAAATCAAAGGCATTTATCGGTTTACCATCACCATTAAAACCACGCGCGACACAGTGGAAAAACTGGTAAAACAGCTGGAAAAAATAGTGGATGTGATAAAAGCCTTTGTTTATGAAGAAAAAGAGGTAATCGCCCAGGAGATTGCCTTATATAAGATACCTATTAAAGCGGCACAGAACGGGCTGCATGTTGAACAGATCGTACGAGACAGCAATGCCCGCATCCTTGCCATTGAAGCCGGTTATATCGTAATTGAAAAAACGGGAACACAAAAGGAAACACAACGGCTTTTTGAAAAGCTTGAACCTCATGGCGTGCTGGAATTTGTCCGCTCAGGCCGGGTTGCCGTTACCCGCTCCATGCATAATCTGGACGCCTTCCTCAAAGAAATAGAAAAAAACTCTGTCAATCATCAAAAAACAAACTGAATAATTATGGCACAAATTGATTTTGGCGGTGTGATAGAAAACGTGATTACCCGCGATGAATTCCCCATGCAAAAAGCACTGGACATACTGAAAGAGGAAACCCTGGCCGTGTTAGGCTATGGCGTGCAAGGCCCCGGACAGGCGCTCAACCTGCGAGACAACGGCTTTAACGTAATCGTAGGTCAGCGCAAGGGCACCAAAAGCTGGGACCGCGCATTGCAAGACGGCTTTACCGAAGGAAAAGACCTCTTTGAACTGGAGGAAGCTGCTCAGCATGGCACCGTATTATTATTTCTGCTTTCTGATGCCGGCCAGATTGCGTTCTGGCCTACGCTGAAAAAGCATCTCACCAAAGGAAAAACATTGTACTTCTCCCACGGCTTTGGCATTACCTATAACGACCAGACCGGCATTGTGCCTCCGGAAGATGTGGACGTGGTGCTCGTAGCCCCAAAAGGCTCCGGCACAAGCCTGCGCAGAAAGTTTCTGCAAGGGAAAGGACTGAACGCCAGCTATGCAGTTTACCAGGATGCAAGCGGCAAAGCAAAAAATAAAGCACTGGCCCTCGGCATTGGTATCGGCTCAGCATTTCTGTTTGAGACCACTTTCAAAAAAGAGGTATACAGCGACCTTACCGGTGAACGTGGAACCCTTATGGGTGCCCTGGCCGGTATCTTTGAGGCACAATATAACCTGCTGCGTAAAAAGGGACACCTGCCCAGCGAAGCCTTTAACGAAACAGTGGAGGAGCTTACCGAAAGCCTTATTCTGCTTGTTTCAGAAAATGGCATGGACTGGATGTTTGCTAACTGCTCCACTACTGCACAACGTGGCGCCCTGGACTGGCGCCACAGGTTCAGAAAAGCCGTAGAACCCGTATTTGAAGAACTCTATGAAAGTGTTGCCTCCGGTGAACAGGCCCGCATCGTTATTCAGGCCAACAGCGATCCAGACTACCGAAAAAAACTGCAACAGGAATTAAAAGAAATGCGCGATTCGGAAATGTGGAAGGCGGGTGCACAGGTGCGAAAACTCAGACCCTGATCCACAGAAATGAGGCTGAAACGGGAAAAAACGATGCAAGAATAATTATCCGTATTTAATCTTAAAACTCATGAGTAAAATAATCAATCTCCAAGAAGATTTCAGCAGGAGTCCTCACTACCGGGAAGCTCTAAAAAAAGCTATAGAATCACTGCAAGATATTCGCGAAGACTTATTCCATTCAGCTGTAAACTTATCTGTCACCGGAAAGTGGAAGGCATGGTCTGAACAGCAACCAGAAGGAACGGTATTTGCATTCAATACTGAATCACTTAAAAGCTCCGGTGATAAAAATGTTATCCTTATCTGCAACCTGATAGAGGAAGTAGATAATGTAAAAACAGACTTGGAAAGCAAAAAAGGATTATAGTTGAGTCATGACCACTACAACAAAATCAAAACTCATCCCCGTTGAACACATTCGCAAAGCACAGCAGAAGCTTAAAGGTGTAGTAACGCGCACTCCGCTGACCCACAGCCCCAATCTCTCGCGCGAATTCGGGTGCAATATTTATCTGAAACGCGAAGATCTGCAGGTGGTGCGCTCGTACAAACTGCGCGGAGCCTATAACAAAATTTCTTCCATTCTTAAAGACAAAGCCGAAAAAGGTATCGTAGCCGCCAGCGCGGGCAACCACGCACAGGGGGTTGCTTACTCATGTCACGCCTTAGGTATTCATGGTAAAATTTATATGCCCAATCCCACCACCCGCCAAAAAATTGACAAGGTGAAAATGTTCGGACGTGAATACGTGGAAATCGTTCTTACAGGCGATACTTACGATGATGCGTACCGTGTGGCCATGGAAGAATGCAGGAAGCACGACAAGGTGTTTATTCATCCTTTTGAAGACGAAAAGGTGATTGAGGGACAAGGTACAGTGGGCCTGGAAATACTGGAAGACATGGACGAACCCATAGACTTCCTTTTTCTGCCCATAGGCGGAGGCGGTCTCGCTTCCGGTGTGGGCAGCGTGTTCAAACAGCTCAGCCCTGCAACAAAAGTTATTGGTGTGGAACCTGAAGGAGCCCCCGCCATGAAAGAGTCGCTGCGCCAGGGCAAAGTGGTTACCCTTGATGAGATTGACAATTTCGTGGATGGCGCAGCCGTAAAACAGGTAGGTGAGCTTACTTTTTCCGTATGCCGTGAAGCACTGGATGATATGACACTTGTGCCTGAAGGAAAGATTTGCACGATAATCCTTCGCCTTTACAACGAAGAGGGCATGGTCGTTGAGCCTGCGGGAGCATTGACCATCAGCGCTCTGGATTTCCATCGTAACCAGATAGAAGGGAAAAATGTCGTATGTCTGGTAAGTGGCGGTAACAATGACATCATGCGTACGGCTGAAATCAAAGAACGCTCGCTGCTCTATGAAGGACTAAAACACTATTTTATCATTCGCTTTCCGCAACGCGCTGGCGCCCTGCGCGAGTTTTTGAATGATGTGCTCGGCCCCACCGATGACATCTGCCACTTTGAGTACACCAAGAAAAACAGCCGCGAAAGCGGACCAGCACTTATCGGAATTGAATTAGTAAAAAAAGAAGACTACCACGGGTTGATTCAAAGAATGAAAAAATTTCACATCAACTACGAGGAAGTTAATAACAACCCGAACCTGTTTAATTATTTCATATAGTGAGATAAAAATTGACTCATCCGCATAAAATAATTAAACTTGCACTTTAACCATGTGGTTAAATTATTTGGTTAATTTTTCCGGATGAGGAAAAAAGACCGACCTACCGAGGAGAGAATACTGCAGGCAGCCAAAAAGATTTTCCAGCAAAAGGGAATGATGGGTGCCCGCATGCAAGAGATAGCCGATGAGGCGGGAATCAACAAAGCGTTGCTTCATTACTACTTCCGGAACAAGGAAAAACTGCATGAAAGAGTACTCTATGAAGCAATCAGTCAGGTATTGCCTGTGCTGGGCAGGATTCTGAGCGAAGATATCCCTCTTTTTGAAAAGATAGAACGGTATGTGGAAGAGTACATTAGCCTCATTGCACAACGGGAATATCTGCCGGCATTTGTGATTCATGAGCTGAACATGCACCCCGGAAAGCTTATCGCTTTTATCCGCAAACTGGAAAACCGCCCTGACCCCTCTATTTTCTTCAGACAGGTTCAGAGGGAAGTGCAGGCCGGCAACATCCGCCCTATCCGGCCTGAGCATCTTCTGGTAAATATGCTCTCGCTATGCGTATTCCCCTTTTTGATTCAGCCGATGCTCGTGAAAGGACTCGGCTACGACAAAAAGCATTTTGACAAGCTCATGGCGGAAAGGAAAAAGGAAGTAGCCCGGTTCATCATTCAAGCTATTCAGAAATAAATCCATGGATATGAGAAACCGCAAATGGTGCACATTGAGCGTAATGACAATAAACGATCTGATGGGAAAACTACATTGCATATAAAACCAATTTTTTCAGATGAAAACGATTTTCGTCTCCCTCTCTGCTGCATGTGCGCTTCTCCACACACTAACAGCGCAATCCATTGACACTATTACACTTGACCAATGCTATCACTACGCTATGCAACATTATCCTCTCGCCCGACAAAAAGAAATGTTACAGCAGTCATACAACCTTGAACTCAAAAAACTCAACACACAGTACCTGCCCCACCTGGCAGTGAATGCACAGGCAACCTATCAGTCAGAAGTTCCGCACGTAGCGGTTGACATTCCCCTTTTTGACATTCCCCTTGCGCCCAAAGACCAATATAAGGCGAACGTGGAAGTGACGCAGGTAATTTTTGACGGTAATGCCACCCGTTATCAAAAGAAAATTCAGGCTGCCTCCCTGCAAGCTCAAAGCCAGCAAATTGATGTCCAGTTGTATCAGCTCAAAGCACAAATTTCTTCTCTATACTTCAGCATACTACTGGCTGATGCCCAGCTCGAGCTCAACGAGTTGCTGCATCAAAATATTGAAAACCAGCTGAACAAAGTGGTGGCAGCCGTGGAAAACGGATTACTGCTTCCATCCAATGCTGACGTGCTGAAGGCCGAGCTCATAAAGGTCAGGCAGCAGCAGCTAAACCTTCGTCAAAGCAAAGCGGCTGCCACAGAGATACTGGCCGAACTAACCAGTCTTAATATTACTTCAGCCACGGTGCTGCAACATCCGCATTCAGATTTTATCGCTGACGTGGATATATCCGCAAGGCCGGAGCTACAATTATTTCACCTGCAGCACCATTTACTTGAATCACAGCATAAATCAATCCTTGCCCGTCAGCTTCCGAAACTGGGCGGTTTTTTTCAGGGCGGTGTTGGCCGGCCCGGCCTGAACCTGCTGGATAACGCTGTTGAACCATATTACATAGCCGGAGTAAAATTTACCTGGGAGCCCTGGCGTTGGAATGCAGAAAAATACAGTCGCCAGATCATTCATATCAATAAAAAAATCATACATACGCAGCAGGAGGTATTTGAGCTGAATACCAGAGCAGCTCTTATAAAACAACAAGCTGTCATCGCCAGCCTGCAGCAGCAACTCACAACCGATACGGAATTGATTGCATTGCGGGAAAAAATTACTGCTACTGCCGCTGTGCAGCTGGGGAACGGTGTAATCACCGCAACCGATTATCTCACAGAGCTGAATGCCGAGCAATTGGCACGGCTCAACCAGAAAACTCATGAGATACAACTGGAGCAGGCAAAAGCCGAATATGAACTAATAAAAGGCAAATAACCCTACACGATGCATACACACCATAACCAACCACACAAGATTACCCCCCTAAGCAAGGCTAACAGAGACCAAATGTTTTTGATGCTCTTTTTTTTATCTGCCTTTGCTCCATCCTGCAATACAAATAATCACCTTTCTGACGCTTATGGCAACTTTGAAGCTAAAGAAATGGTGGTTTCTGCTGGCAGCACCGGCCAAATCATGGAGTTTAACGTGGATGAAGGACAGCGGCTGGAAGCAGGACAGATTGTCGGATATATTGACACCACTCAACTTTATCTTAAAAAGCTACAGCTGCTGGCAGCCCGAAAGAGCATTGCTGCCAAAACCGGAAATATCGTTGCCCAAATAGATGTGTTGAAAAAACAAAAAGAGGCCGCCCTAAAAGAAAAGGAGCGCTTTGAAAAATTGGTAGCCCGGCAGGCCGCTACCCAGAAGCAACTGGATGATATCCTTGCCCAGCTGGATGTAATAGATGCGCAAATAAAGGCCATAGAAACACAAAATGCTCCGGTAGTCAGCGAAATAGAGTCCCTTGACAGCCAACTTATGCAGCTTGACGATCAGATCCGTAAAAGTATCATCGTTAATTTCCTGCGCGGAACTGTATTGGCAAAATATGCAGAACGATATGAGTTAACTGCCACAGGCAAACCACTCTATAAAATTGCCAATCTGGATACGATGACCTTGCGCGTATTCGTGAGCGGAGCACAATTGCCGCAAATTTCAATCGATCAGCATGTGTACGTGCTGTTTGATAACGGGAAAAACGGCCTGGATACGCTGACGGGGCAAATCTATTGGATTGCCGATCAGGCTGAATTCACTCCGAAGACGATACAGACAAGAGAAGAACGCGTGAGTCTGGTGTATGCAGTGAAAATAAAAGTAAAAAATGACGGACGGCTGAAGATTGGTATGCCGGGAGAAATGATGCTGATCACAAACAAAAATCCGTAATCTGTAAGGTGGCAAGTGTAATCGTTAAGCAGCTCAGCAAGGGCTATGGAAAGGTAGAAGCATTGAAAAATGTTTCCTTCTCCGTAGAAACCGGTGAGCTGTTCGGTTTCATTGGCCCGGATGGCGCAGGAAAGACAACCCTGCTTCGCATCCTGACAACCGTTCTATCCCCGGATTCCGGCCAGGCAAGTGTGGAGGGTTTTGAGGTAAGCGAGTATAAAAAAATACGGCAGATCGTAGGTTACATGCCCGGCCGTTTTTCGCTCTATCAGGATCTGACTGTAGAGGAAAACCTCCGTTTCTTCGCAACCGTATTCGGCACCACCGTTGAGCAGAATTATGAACTGATAAAAAGCATCTACCGCCATATTGAGCCATTTAAAAAACGCCTTGCCGGACAGCTATCCGGAGGTATGAAGCAAAAGCTTGCATTGTGCTGTGCGCTGATTCATCGCCCAAGGGTGTTGTTTCTGGATGAGCCAACAACAGGAGTAGATGCCGTTTCGCGGAGGGAATTTTGGGAAATGCTTACAGAGCTTAAGAAAAAAAATATTACCATCCTTGTTTCTACGCCCTACATGGATGAAGCCGCCTTATGCGATAGGGTTGCCCTAATGCAGGAAGGCCTTATCCTGAGCATTGACACTCCTCAGGCCATCGTCAATGCCTACTCAAAGACCCTGTTTGCCATAAGCGGGGGAAAAGAATATCGCGTAATCAAGCTGTTGCAACAGTATCCGTACACCGAAAGCGTATATCCTTTTGGTGACAGTGTGCATTATATTGATAAAAGACCGGACGTCCACGCACAAGAAATTGGAAACTACCTTCATCAGCAGGGTTTATCCGAAGCACAAGTGTTGAAGGCCATTCCTGATATTGAAGACTGCTTTATTGATCTGATGAAAAAAGTGAATAAACCGGGCCAGCCCAATTCCTATGCAAACGGCAATTAAAGCAGATAAGCTCACCAGAAAATTTGGCGATTTCACAGCTGTTGATTCTATCACCTTTGAGGTCAGCGCGGGTGAGATTTTCGGCTTCCTGGGCGCCAACGGAGCAGGAAAGACAACCGCCATGAAAATGCTTTCCGGATTGCTCAACCCTACCAGCGGAACAGCTACCGTGGCCGGTTTTGACGTGTATACCGAATCGGAAAAAATAAAACAAAACATCGGCTACATGAGTCAACGATTTTCGCTCTATGAAGACCTGACCGTTGCTGAGAATATCCGATTTTATAGTGGTATTTACGGTCTGAAACGTTCTGTTTTAAAAGAAAAAATGAAAAGGCTCCTTTCTGATCTGCAACTATGGCATGTAAAAGACACTTTGCTTAAATCCCTGCCGCTGGGCTGGAAACAAAAGCTTGCTTTTTCGGTTGCCATTATCCATGAACCGCAAATCGTATTTCTGGATGAACCTACCGCTGGTGTTGATCCTATCACACGCAGGCAGTTCTGGGAAATGATTTATCAAGCCTCTGACCGTGGCGTAACAATCTTCGTTACCACACACTACATGGATGAAGCAGAATATTGCGACCGCGTTTCCATAATGGTGGATGGAAAAATTGAAGCGCTAAATACCCCTGAAAACTTAAAGCGCCAGTTCCATGCCAAAAATATGAATGAGGTCTTCCTCCTGTTGGCACGAAAACAAACTGCTAATCGCGAACATCCGAACACATGAATCGCTTCACTGGATTTCTGAAAAAGGAATTTTATCACATCGCCAGAGATAAGCGCACATTGCTGATTCTGTTCGGTATGCCGGTGGCACAGGTTATGCTTTTTGGCTTTGCAATTACTAATGAAATAAAAAATGCGCCTATCAGCATTCTTGATCACTCGCGCGACCATGTCACCACCGCTATTACCAATCAGCTGCTTTCTTCGGGTTATTTTGTTCTCTATGATAATTTGTTCAGTGAAAGAGATATTCTAACGTCATTTCAGAAAGGCAGGGTCAAAGAGGTAATCGTTTTTGGTGAAAATTTTGCCCAACAGCTTGGCAGAGAGGGAACAGCTAATATTCAAATCCTTGCTGATGCAACCGATCCCAATACCGCAAATACGCTGGTCAACTACACAAAGGCTATCATTCACTCCTATCAGCTAACTCTGAATAGGAGCAAGACTATGCCAATACAGATTATTCCGGAAGTGAAAATGTTGTACAATCCGGAAATAAAAGGCGTGTTTATGTTTGTACCGGGGGTGATTGTAGTGATACTCATGCTTGTTTCTGCACTGATGACATCCATCTCCATTACACGTGAAAAAGAGTTGGGCACGATGGAGGTGCTGATGGTTTCACCGCTGAGTCCTATTCAGGTTATCATTGGTAAGGTAAGTCCTTACCTGCTGTTGGCATTTATCAACACAATAGTGGTTTTGGCCTTGGGGAAATTTGTTTTCGGTGTACCCATCCGGGGAAGTATGGCATTGTTGCTGGCTGAAGGTTTGCTCTTTATTATCACTGCCCTATCACTTGGCATCCTCATTTCAACGATAGCATCCAGCCAGCAAACCGCCATGATGATGTCGCTAATGGGACTGATGTTGCCAACCATTCTGCTTTCAGGATTCATCTTCCCTGTATCCAGCATGCCCTGGCCTCTGCAGTGGCTCTCTAACATTGTTCCGGCAAAATGGTTTCTGCGCATCATCAAAAACATCATGCTCAAGGGTGCAACGTTTCATTCCATCTGGCTGGAGACAACAATACTAGCAGGTATGGCCGCACTTTTTTTAACGGTAAGCGCCAAACGATTTAAACTGAAAATGGAATAGCAGGCATGCGAAGTATCTTCATCATATTAAGAAAAGAATTTCGCCAGATTTTCAGGAACAAAATCAACATCCCGATCATCTTCGTCATGCCGTTTCTGCAACTGCTTATCCTTGTAAACGCTGCCAGCTTTGAAATACGGCATCTGAAGCTGCATGTAATGGATTTTGATCAAACGCCAGCTTCACGCAGACTCATTTCCAGATTTTCAGGGTCGCCTTATTTTGATATTGTGAACTATTCGCATGCTGACAACATAGCCAATGAGGACTTTATTCATGATAACGCAGGGATGGTTTTGCGCATTCCGCAGCATTTTGAGAAAGATATGATGACTCAGGGTGTCGGGAAATTGCAAGTGGTCATTAATGCCATTGATGGCAGTGCAGCGGCCGTCAGCTACGCGTATGCGCAATCCATTATTGCTGATTTTAACAAACAGATTGTCGTAGATTGGATCGGCAAAAAGCAATTTGAGCCTCCGGTCACCATTATCTCAACGGTTTCCTTCTGGTTCAATCCTGATATGAACTATTATACTTTCATGGTACCGGGAATACTGGTTATGCTGGTTACGATGATTGGGATGTTCCTTGCAGCCATGAACATTGTCCGTGAAAAAGAGATTGGCACTATAGAACAACTAAACGTGACGCCAATCCGGAAGCATCAGTTTATCATCGGCAAGCTGCTCCCCTTCTGGATCATCGGATTGTTTGAACTGGCCTTCGGCCTTTTTCTTGGCAAGCTCATTTTCGACATTCCCATTGTAGGCAGCATCTGGCTTATTTTTTTCTTTGCTTCCATTTATCTGCTGCTGATTCTGGGTATCGGTTTGCTTTTTTCCACCTTGGCAAGCACACAGCAACAGGCAATGTTCCTGTCTTATTTTTTTATGGTAATCTTTATTCTCATGAGCGGGCTGTTCACACCTATTGAAAGCATGCCTGAGTGGGCGCAGTTGCTGACAAAGTTCAACCCGATTGCATATTTCGTTTCGGTGATGCGTCTGGTAATGCTGAAGGGAGCGGGAATTATGGATATACACATGCAAATTCTGGCTGTATTCACCGGAGCCATTGCCATTTTGGGATTAGCCACATGGAGATACCGCAAGGTGGCGGCTTGAATTTCAAAAATTATACCTCAACGACTTAAGAAAAAGATTATCGCTTACTGATGGAACGCGTGCAAGAAAAAAACACCCATTACAAGGAATGTAAGCCCAAACCTATCGTGGCTGGTTCTCCGGTTTAAGATTTTAGAGACTATCCTCTTCCCGTTCACCTTTAGTTTTGCCTGTGAGCACTTCATCAATCATACCGTATTCACGGGCCTCGTCAGCACGCATCCAATAGTCGCGATCGCTGTCTTGCTCTACTTTTTCCAAAGGTTGCCCGGTATGCAGAGAAATTACCTCCAGTAATTCTTTTTTAAGAGCAAGAATTTCACGAGCGGTGATTTCAATGTCGCTTGCCTGGCCGCCTGCCCCACCCATTGGCTGATGTATCATGATACGGCTGTGCTTCAAAGCCGAGCGTTTGCCCTTCACTCCTGCACACAACAACACCGCTGCCATGGAAGCAGCAATGCCCGTACAAATGGTAGCAACATCCGGGCTGATGTATTGCATGGTATCATACACCCCAAGTCCGGAATAAACGATTCCCCCGGGACTATTAATGTAGAGCTGAATATCTCGTTTCGGATCAGAGCTTTCCAAAAACAGCAGCTGTGCTTGCACTACACTGGCCACATAATCATCTATCGGGCTGCCCAGAAAAATAATCCGATCCATCATCAGACGGGAAAAGACGTCTATAGCCTGAATATTCAGCGGACGCTCTTCAATGATATACGGTGTAAGACCAGTTATGGTGGTAGTTGCATATTTTTCAAGGTGCATGCTGTTTAACTTCCGGTGCTTCACCGCATAATTTAAAAACTCATTATTCCTCATTACTTACGAATTTGACGTGAAAATGCCTGCGGGCGAACTTACGTTAATTTATTAAATTCTTCTGCAGTGATTTGCTGCTGCACTATGCTGATTTTGCTTTTAATGAACTCCATGACTTTTTGATCCACGATAGCTTCAGTTGCCCGCCTGAGGTGCTCTTCATTTTTCATCATTTCCAAGGCAAGATCTGAAATTAGCTTGTTGTTTTCTTCTGAATCAGCGGCATGATAGTAATTCCGGATAGAACTTTCCAGGTAGGCTTTTATCTCTTCGCGGCTTACCACCAGGTTATTGTCTTTGGCAATGCGTCCCCTGATGAGGGTCCATTTCAGACTTTTCGCAAATTCGGGATATTCGCGCTCCAAGTCTGCATCGGTCAATGGGTTTTCGCTGCTGGCTCGCAACCACCGCTTCAGAAATGCATCGGGCAACTGCATGTATGTTTTTGCCAGCAAAGTCTCTACGATTTTTTTGTTTAACAGGTGACCGGCATCCGTTGCAAAGGCTTCCTGCAATTCTTTTCGGAGCTCATCCCGAAATGCTTCCACGCTGGTAACCCGTTCTTTTCCGAATACTTTGTCGAAAAACTCCTGATTGAGCTCTGCCGGTTTAATACGAATGATCTTTTCCAGTTGCAGGCGGAAATGTTTTTCCAGCGGGCGATGTTCCTTGAGCTGCAAATAGTGATGTATGATCTCCTCCTCTTCGGCTTGCAGGGCATGCATAAGTTCAACATCCAGGTATTCGCCCGGCTTTTTGCCTATCCATTGTTCCCTTAAAGGTTCGCTGAACCGGCTAAGCGGAACAGGCCGAACGCTTTGTACCCCATTTTCCTTCACCTGCAATGCATCATTCAGCTCGGCAAACTTAATAACTAATGTATCCTCCGGCTGTACTCCATCTTCAGGGTTGGTAACCTCCCCATAGCGCTTTTGCAAGGCTGAAATTTCTTTGTCTATGAGCTTGTCATCTATTACAACTTCATATCGGGTGACTTGGGTCTCAGGGACCAAAGCGGTCAGCTCAAACATGGGATTCAGCCCTAAATCGTACGCAAACTCATACTCTTTCTTTTCATTTATATCCAGTTGAATCTTATCGCCATTGGGATGCGGCAGCGGCTGGCCGAGAATTTCCACTTTATTTTCGGCAAGATAACGGCTGATCTCCCGGTTAATGAGGTTATTCAGCTCCTCGGCAAGCACTTCATTGCCGTAGAGCTTTCTGACATGCCCCACAGGCACAAAGCCCCTGCGGAATCCTTTCAGTTCAATCTTTTTACTCAGTTTACGCAGGGCCTCATTAAGCAAAGGTTCGTAGTCCTGGGGAGTGACCTTAATCTTCAGCACTGCATTCTGGGAGTCAATGGTCTCTTGGGTTATGGTTGCCATTCTGGTTATAGGTTGTTTCGTAAGTTAGCTTACAGCCTGAGAGGCGGGCTACCGGGGCAGTCCTGGAAAGCAAGCCCTCAAACTTAGCTTAAAAGCTGTGCGGATGAAGGGACTCGAACCCCCAACCCGTTTAACGGGACCAGATCCTAAGTCTGGCGCGTCTGCCAATTCCGCCACATCCGCAAAAATTGCATTACAAAGTTAATCTTTAAGGGCATATTTCGTTTCAGACCTGTGTCTGAATAGCACCACACAAAAACAGATGCATCCATCCCTGCTGCGGGAATGGATTGGTCGTTCAAATTGTTAAGTAAATGCTCAGTAATTAAATTTACCGGAGAAGCAAACAGATGTTACCTAATCCTGTAGTTCCGGACACCGAACAGGAGCGCAAAGAAATACTTAAGCGCTACCGGCATCTTCTGCGCGTGATAAAACCCCGTATTGTGAATGATGAGCAGAAAAAGATGATCCGGAAGGCTTTTGAAATGGCCCTGGAAGCCCACAAAGAGATGCGCAGAAAATCGGGGGAGCCGTATATCATGCACCCGCTGGCGGTGGCTCAGATTGTGGCCGAGGAAATGGGGCTGGGTCCCACTTCCGTTACCTGTGCTCTGTTGCACGATACGGTAGAGGATACCGAAATCACATTGGATGATATAAGAAAAGAATTTGGTGACACAGTAGCTAAAATCGTAGATGGGTTAACCAAAATTTCTGGCGTTTTTGACCTACGAAGCTCCCAGCAAGCCGAAAACTTCCGCAAACTGATCTTATCCCTCACGGACGATATGCGGGTTATCCTCATCAAACTAGCAGACCGCCTGCATAATATGCGCACCCTTGATCACATGCCCCGTAACAAACAGCTCAAGGTGGCGTCTGAAACTTCCTTCCTGTATGCCCCCCTTGCCCACCGCCTGGGATTTTATGAGATAAAATCCGAGCTGGAAGACCTGGCCATGAAGTATACGGATACGGATACCTACCGCTTCATTGCCAAAAAACTCAATGAAACGAAAAGAGAACGCAACCGCTTTATCAATGAATTTATAAAACCCATAGAAGAAAAACTCAAACAGGAAGGACTAAAATTTAAAATCTACGGCAGGCCCAAATCCATCTACTCCATCTGGAATAAAATGAAAACCAAAGGAGTAGAGTTTGAGCAGGTGTATGATCTGTTTGCCATCAGAGTTATTCTGGACTCACCTCCTGAACGGGAAAAAGCCGATTGCTGGAAAGTTTATTCCATCATTACCGACTTTTACCGCCCTAACCCGAGCCGATTGCGTGACTGGATCAGCAACCCCAAAACCAACGGTTATGAAGCTTTGCACACAACCGTCTTAAAGGATGGCAGATGGGTGGAAGTGCAGATACGAACGGAACGCATGCATGAAATCGCTGAAAAAGGATACGCAGCCCATTGGAAATATAAAGAAGGCACCAACTCTGAAAGTGCCCTGGACGAATGGCTCACCAAAATGCGGGAAATCATCAACAACCCCGACTCCAACGCACTGGACTTTATTGATGACTTCCGGTTGAATCTCTTTTCTCATGAAATTTATGTCTTCACTCCAAAGGGGCAACTGAAGCGTTTGGCAAGTGGTGCAACAGCCCTTGATTTTGCCTTTGATATACATACCGACATCGGTATGACCTGCATCGGTGCCAAAGTAAACCATAAGCTGGTGCCACTTAGCCACAAGCTGAAAAACGGTGATACGGTTGAAATCATTACCTCCAGAAAGCAAAAACCCAAAGAAGACTGGCTCAATTACGTTGTAACGGGTAAAGCCAAGGCAAAGATTAAAGCAGCCCTGAAAGAAGAAAAGAAGCAGGCTGCCCAGGAAGGACGCTCCATGCTGGAACGCAGATTGCGCGCCCTCAAAGTGCCCTTATCTCCCAATCTGGTAAATGATCTCGCGCAGTATTTCAAAGCAGATTCGGTTCAGGACCTTTACGTAAACATAGCCCGAAAAAAAATTGACCTTAAAACCCTCTCAAAAGAGCATTTTGATGGTGACCGGTTAATCCTTCCTAAGGAAACTCCCAGAATCGACAAGAAAGATGTTTTTGAAGACACCGTCAGAAATACCCTCCAGAAAAATGCCGAGCTACTCATCTTCGGTGATAATATGGGGCGCATTGACTATAAGTTTGCTAACTGCTGCAACCCCATACCCGGAGATGATGTATTCGGGTTCATCACCATTAATGAAGGCATCAAAATACACAAGACCAATTGCCCCAATGCAACCCAACTCATGAGCAACTATGGCTACCGCATCATTAAAACCAGGTGGAACAACCAGCATGAAATCGCTTTTCTCACGGAACTGAAGGTTAGCGGCATAGATGATATCGGAGTGATGAACAAAATCACCAACATCATTTCCGGTGAGATGAAAATCAATATGCGTTCTATTTCTTTTGAAAGTCAGGACGGCATATTTGAAGGGATAATCACCCTGTTTGTGCATGATACGACACAGCTTGAAGAGCTGATAGAAAAATTGAAAAAACTGGAAGGCATTCTGAGTGTCACCCGTCAGTAGAATGCGTCAAGTTATTCCTGAATTTTATCACCATAGGCAAGGTCTCCTGCATCGCCCAGGCCGGGAACAATGTATGCTTTAGCAGTAAGTTCTTCATCCACCGCCCCGGCCCATATAGTCACATCGGGCAGATGCCTCATCAGATAATCAATGCCTACGGTGCAGGCTATAGCAGTAACAACATGAATCTGTCTGGGAGCGCCCAGATGGATAATTTTTTGCAGGGTAAGGGTGAGCGATGAGCCTGTAGCCAGCATCGGATCTGCAATTATCAAAATACGGTCTTTAAGCTCCGGGGAAGTGATGTATTCTAAATTGATATGAAAACTGCCATCTTTATCGTGTTTGCGATAGGCGGCAATAAAGGCATTATCGGCACGGTCAAAATAGTTTAGCAATCCCTGATGCATTGCCAAACCGGCTCTTAATATAGAGGCCACTACAGGCTGCTCGGCTAAAATGTGGCTTCTGGCTGTTCCCAGCGGAGTGGGTATCTCGGCTTCATGCCAGTTCAGATGTTTGCTGATTTCATAGGCAAATATTTCTCCTAAGCGTTCCAGATTTCTGCGAAAGCGCAGCCGGTCGTTTTGAATATTGACATTGCGGAGCTCAGCAACAAACTGACTCACCAGTGAGTTTTGCATTCCCAAGTTGTGCACCATAATTATTCAGGTTTATCTTTTTATCCATTTCATCCAACGAGGCAGTCTGTTCAGACGTACGCGCCAGTAGGGTTGCTCATAGGCTCCAAAGCTATTATAAAATCTTGCAATCTGCGGATGCATGGAACCTTCAAAATCCAGAATTTTCCCACTGGCTGCATATTTGCGAATAAGGCTATCTATCAAAAAAAAACCTGCTCCCAGCTCTTTAGCCCCCTCTTCCACCGAGGGAAGGAGGTTAATTACACGGTCGGGTGTTTCAAGAAAAAATCCTGCGCTAAGCAGATTTTCCCGGTTATCAAATACACCATAGGTTTGACCCATATTTCGCACGGTCGCCTCGCGTATGATTTTTTCCAGGTGTTCATAGTGAAATTCTCCCAGCTCAGGAATTTTTACACCGGTGTTTGCCTTAAAGAACTCTATGATAATTTCGGCACTCAAGCCGCTTTTAAGCTGCAGGTTGTTTTTCTCTGCTTTTTTAACATTGCGTCTGGTATTTTCATGATAGGCCTGTGCTATCTCCACATAAGGCCGGTTCAGATTCAGACACAGGTTGGTTCGTTTTTCCACCGTATAACCATCTTCTTCCACAGGATTCCTGTAGTTGAGATGTATTTCCATAAACCGAAAGTGAGCGGGGATGGCCTGCAAAAAAGCCCGCACGGTTTCAGCATCCGGACTATCCGCGGAAAAAACTCCCAGCTGCTGCGTAAAGTAGGGTTGATATAAGTATGAAATAAAAAATCTTTTCCTCCACACCAGCGGGAATACTTTTTCATAATTGCCCCAGACAAGGGCATCCCAGTTGCCCGCTGCGCTGTCCAGATACCAGCTATATGCATACGGCAATGAATTTATCGCATTGCGGATGCAGCTATCCCATAGCTCATCGTGAATCTCGTGTCGTTGTATATAGCGTATCATTCTTTTCCCAGAGTGTAACGTATCATGTCTTCATATACCCGTCTCCATCCGGACCACTCGTTTTCCTCCGAAAGAGAGTTATTATGCCATATAGATATGAATGTGCCTCCTGCCTTTTTTATCTCGTCAATAATAGGATAAACGATATCCGGGAACTGACGTGGCGCCAGATTATGATAGTAGTTTAACGTAGCATCCATCACTGCAAAGGGATGTATACGCAGATGCGTTTTATTTTCAATATGCAGATTGTAAAAGTAAAATGACGAACATATCCCTGCACGAAACCCGGGCTGGGTGGCAAAACCCATGGTGTAATCATCAGTAATATCCAGATCGCAAAGATGTTGATAGGTTTTCGGCATTTCCAGTTTAAGGAAATGCTGGCGGCTTTTTGTAATATCTCGCTTAAGCACCTGTGCAAGGCTCAATACTTCCTTCTTTAGTTTATTGAAATCGGTGTTTGATGCATAAGACGGATGAATGCCCACATCCGCATGATCGGCTATTGAAGAAATCAATTCCCGATATTCTGACATAGTAATGGAAATATTTTTATCGTATTCATCATAGTCGCCTACCAGGAAAAAATAAATAGGTCTGAGATTATACTTTTCATGAAGCTGGTGTAGCCACCCATAGGTGTCAAAGGGGTCTTTTTTTTGCCTGGTTAAAACCAGAATCCGGTTCACACAGGATGCCCAGTCGGCAGAGATCGCTGAACGCACCAATCCGCCTATATTTCTAATCCATCCTTTGTTCAGATAAGCATAGGCACTGTCAATATCATAGGTTGGAATAAATTCAAATTGCTTTGCCGGAAAATGCACTTCGGGATAACGCTCGGTTATTTTTCGTTTAATCATTTCTGCATAGCGGTTTACAACCGGAATATGCAGGAAGTCGTTTCTAAAGGCAAGGCTTTCTCTGGCCGGGAACCGCTGAAACTGATCTTTTACATGCGGTAAATATTCTTCATATCTGGACACCATAAAAAATCCGGCAGCGAAAGGGTCAAATTCCAGTGCCCCGGATACCGGAATAGTATCAAGCTGAAAAAAAATTTTCTCACCTCCGGATGTTTCAACCCTTATATTCTGAGGCTTTATGCCTTTTTCAAACAAGAGGGATACTGCGCCAAAAAACAACTCATCCCCTACAGGGATGGTTCCGTAACTGAATTTGGGATGCGGAGCTGCCTGAAACTGTATTCTGTCGGATGTCAGTGTAATGCTCACCCCCATCAGCTCACGAAAGAAAAGATCAAAAATATACCGTATCCGATTGGTGATTTGCGGTGTGTAAATGGTTATCACGCGGTGAGGCAGCTATGCTGCAAAGCTAATAAAGTTGCATTTCGGAAAGCACACCTCTGCTGGCAATAAACAGATTCATCTCCCAGATGATTTAACGAGACATTATTCTTAGGCAAGTAACCATCTTGTATATAGGAAGACAGCACTCCGTTTTACTGACCGCGCAACTCATACTGCAGTTTAAGCATTTGATCATCTTCCGAAGCAGTAATTTCATCAATGGCCTCTTTGAGCAAACGCTGCACTTGCTCATTGTGCTTTTCTGCCAGCAAATCAAAAAGTGCCGAAGCCGCAGCCAATCGCTCCCACCATGGATTCGCATGCAGGGCAATATCCTTCAGGGAAGCAATCCCTTTTATTACCACACTGTCTGGCTTATTTCTTAAAAAGGTACCATAGTTTTCAATAAGTGCATGACGGGCATAGCCATAGGTTTCGTGCAGTTTATCTTCAAAATAATATTGTTTGTCTGTGGCAAGGCTATTATTAGCAACTGCATAAAGCTCGCTTACGGCAGATACAATCAGATAGGAAGCAAACCGCTCCAGAGGCTCCGCCAGCTCCAGAGCTGCACTTTGATCCAGAGCAGCAAGACCCTGCAGGGCAGCCGCCACTACAGCAAACGAACTGTCATCCATAGCCTTCCGGAACAAAGGAATAAGTTGCTCATCTTCGGTTTCTGCCAAACGTTTTAGCGCAGCAGCCCGCACCAGTGATTTCTTATCGTGCAGGGCCATCTCTTTCAACACAGGAAGCACCTCTGGAGTGAGTTCCGCATATTGAACGGCCAGTCTCCTGATATCATAAAAACTGTCGTGCAGGGCAACCTGCATGATGGCGGAAGCAGTATCTCCTTCAACACCGTTGAGCCTGTCTAATGCTTCGCGCTTATCTATGTAATTACCGACATGGCGAAACTGAAAGGCAAGGGCATCAATGGTCTTGTTATCTTTTATTTCGCATAAGAGAACGCGGCCAGGATTTACATGAATCAACTGAGGCCGGGCGGGTGTCTTAAAGCGAAAGGAGTCTGTTTTTTTGTTAAGCCACACCGTATGCTTTACTTTCGCTCCGCCCGCGTATATCTCTATTTGCAGAGGGAGGCGAAATACTTCAGGCACCTTCTGTGAGTTTTGCATTTGCCGGATGTGCACTACAGCTTCAGATGTTGTTGAGTCATAGAAATAATCCACTTCCAATACCGGATGACCGGGCGACAAAAACCACTGATTAAAAAACCAGTTCAAATCTTCTCCGCTTGCCTCTTCCATGGCCAGTCTGAGATGATGTACTTCCACAGCCTTGAAGGCATTCTGTTTAAGGTATAGATGCAAGCCTTTGTAAAAAATATCATTTCCCAGGTAATCACGCAGCATAAAAAGAACAAGTCCACCTTTATTGTAAGAATGCACATCAAAAAGGTCTTCCTTGTCGTCATAATAAAATCGGATGAGGGACAGAGGATCCATCTCAGCTTCGCCCAGGTAGGGAAGCAACATATCGTATCGCTGCTTTTCAGCTTCATCTTTACCGTATTTATATTCTGCCCACAAATATTCTGCGAGGGTGGCAAAGCCTTCATTCAGCGTCAGGTTAGCCCATGACTCGCAGGTAACCAGATTGCCAAACCAATGGTGAAACAGCTCGTGGGCGATAATGTCATCATGGTTTTGGTCAATAAGCTCGCGATCGGTCATCTGCACATATTCATAAAATACCGAAGCCGTTGTGTTTTCCATGGCTCCGGAAACAAAATCGCGAACGACTACCTGTGCATATTTCTGCCAGGGATAATCGTATTGCAGTATTTCTGAAAAAAAATCCAGCATCTCGGGTGTATGTCCGAATATACGGTGCGCATACGGGGCATATTGTTTCTCCACATAATAACTCACTTCCATATCTCTCCAGTGGTCTTTCACAATGGCGAAATCACCGATAGCCATCATTACCAGATAGGGGGCATGCGATAAATCCATTTTCCAGTGGTCTGTCCGGCTCCCATCTGCATGGTGCGTGGAGCCGGCCAGAAGTCCATTGGAAAGAGTTACCAAAGTGTCTGCCACGGTTATGAGCAGATCATGCGTCATGCGTTCATTAGGCTTGTCAATAGTAGGAAACCAGCAGGAAGAAGATTCCGTTTCGCCCTGGGTCCATATCTGAAAAGGCTTGCTTTTATCAGTGCCTGAAGGATTTATAAAATACAAGCCCTTATCCCCGGTGATAGCTATGCTTCCTCCCCGCGGCAATTCATCCGGTTTGGCAGTATATATGATTCTGATGGTGTACGTATCCCCCGGGGCATACAGATTCTGAAGGTCTATAGTCAGCTTCAGCGAATCATATTCAAAAGGCAGATCCGGCACTTGCTCCGGAATAAGTTTCTCCACTTTGTGAATATCAAATCCTTTGGCATCCAATTCAAGAAAACGAACCTGGCGTGCATAGGGAGTAGCGGTCAGCTCAGCAACACCATTGAGCCTTCGGTTTTGTACATCAAAGCTTACTTCAAGTCTGGTATGCAGCAAATCATGTATGCGGGGAGCAGATGCCTGATATGCAGACTCGGATTTTACTTCTACCGGATTAAGCTCTTGCATCTTCTGAATGCGAGATGATGTACATCCCATTGCCAGAAACAAGACCAGCAGGAGCAGCAGGGTTATTCTGTACATAATTCTTTTTTCACAGCACTAAAATAGCCATATTCACACTCACCGGATGGCTATCTTTATTCCTGAAATTCATGCTATGGAAAGCTACACGGTGCAGATTCAAGACCAAACTTACCAGGTTGTCCAAAAAGGGGACGATTATTTGATTAACGACACCTTCTGCAGGGTTGACTGGATTAAAACAGGTGAAAACACTTATCATCTGCTGCTGAATAACAAATCGTTCACGGTAGAGGTTGCTGGCGAAATGAGCGAGGAAAAGAAACTTATTCTGAAGGTAAATGGAAACGAATACACGGTAATCGTAAAAGATCGGCTTGACCTGCTGCTGGAAAAACTGGGCATGTCGCGTCCTTCAAACTATGCTTCAGGAAGCCTGCAGGCGCCTATGCCCGGCAAAGTGCTGAAAATATTGGTCACAGAAGGCCAGCAGGTGAAGCAGGGAGATACGCTGCTCATTCTGGAAGCTATGAAAATGGAAAATTCAATCAAGGCTCCAGGCAACGGGCGAATAAAAAAAGTGGCGGTTAAAGAAGGGGAAGCTATTGAAAAGGGCGCAGTGATGATAGCCTTTGATTAAAAACCGAAGAAAGTTATTTTACATTATTTCCTTTATCTTTCAGAAATGATATTTCATCATGACGGTTTCTACATTCATATAGGGCCGCTGTGGTAAAATGAAGCTAAGCACATCGGATGTGCCGAAGCTCATTTCAAATACCCTTCTTTTCCCACCGTAAAAACTCAGATAAACCGGCAATGTGATCAGACGAGGCGCTGCCAGCACAAGTCCTGTTTTCAGGGTTATGATATCTTTTAATGACAGCCACGTCCCCACACCTAAAGTCGGATAAGTCAATCCTCTTGGCGATGCATAAAGCGGAGAAATAAAGTCCAGATAAAAATGCACATACCGATGCACGGCATAGCTTGCCCCCACTATGACACGGGCAGGCTGCAACTCCGTACCATCTTCTTTTCTCTGAAAATCCTGCATCACTTTTTCTACAGCATCCTCTACGGTATGTTCTGTTACAGCTGCCACTACAGCATCTGTAGCCTTGAGATAAAAACGATGCGCAGGCCAGCGGATAAAGCCCAGATCCACCACCGATAAACCTACATGCAGTTTGTTATCCCATTTCAGGGCAAAACCTACACTGGCTCCAAACCCGTGACCATATTTTTTATCATTGTGAATATATGATGCATAATTGCTGTCTATCCATTCCTTTGGCAGCATAGATGACAGGGAATAATAGCCGGCCAGTTCCTGTCCGTTAAATTGAAGACCCATATCCGCTAACCCCATAAGATATTTCACTCCCGAACCAAAGTAGAGTTTAGTCTTAGGGGTATTCACGATACGGATGCTATGCCCGAAATTAATTTCGGCCACCGAGCTGAAGCGCAGATAACTGGGCTCCTGGTGATTTCCCTGGCTGTTGTCTTCCTGAGATGCCAACAGAATATCCGGAAGTTGGTCAATGGTAGTGTTATCCAGATTCAGATTTTCCAGCATTCCATTAAATTCTGCTTCACCATACACCTGCGAGCGGGCACTGATAGCAAAGGCACCAGCGTTTTTGATATGAAAATGCATTCCGAAAATGGTGTTTTCCAGATTAAAGGCATTGCGCGCGGGAAGAATATCGTTTACCCAGTGCGAAAGACTAGCCAAATTGGATACTTTACCGTCATGCAGCAAGTCATTTTTTACTCCGGCCGAATAAAGAGTGAAGTTGCTGGACAGCAGTCCAAATGATAACTTTCTGCCTGGCTGCCATTGTGCGGCTATATTAGCCGGATTCACCTGCAATGCATCGTAATCCCAGTAGCGTGTGGTATAAGTCTGGTTTCTTGAAATCTGTATTGGACTGACCTGCCCTGCAGCGATTGTAGCAGTACCCGTTGCGGAAATGACAAGCAGCAACGCCTTTCCCTTCGTAATCTTTCCCCACATGATCTCAGACGTTTAGTTAGGAAAAATATCAGCTTGTGCCGACAATTCAGGTTCCTATACGTATAGAAAATTGTTTTGTTCAAAATCAAGTAGCCCTCTATTTCAGACCGACAACCTTCATAGCTGATTCCCAGAGTAAATCTGCAGTTTTCTGCCAGCTGAAGGCCTGCTTCCGGATGTTTCCTTTTTCAATCAAAAGGTTTCGGAGTGCCGGCTGACGATATATCTTCCCCATGGCATCGCTTATGGCAACAATAGAAGCGGGGTCAACCAGCAGGGCGGCATCTGCAGCCACCTCCGGCATGGAGCTCACATTGGAGGTAATAACAGCCGTGCCACAATGCATCGCCTCAACGATAGGAAGTCCAAATCCTTCAAACAGGGATACATATACCAGTGCAAGAGATCCGCTCAGCAGTGCGCTCAGATCAGATGACGAAAGATGACCTGTAAACACAACATCATTGCGGAATTGCATTGCATTATAAACCTCCAGAGCTTCCCGAAACTTCCATGCTTTTCGGCCGGCAATAACCAGCTTCACCTCTCCTTCATTGCGCTGCCTGAAGCGGTCAAACGCCCTGAATACATTGGCCAGATTTTTTCTGGGTTGTATAGCGCCCGCATAAATGAAATAGTCGCCCTGAATGCCATATTTGTTTTTTACAGACTCAACCTCTGCCGGTGTTGCGGGCCGAAAAACATCCCTTGAACCGTTATACACCACATCAATTTTCTGCGGATCTACTCCATAAGTTTTGCTGATGTCTTTCTTTGAAAACTGAGAAACGGTGGCAATCCTATCTGCATACCTGGCAAAGCGCGGTGAATAATAACGCAGATATTGTCTGGTTAAAAAACCTACATGCCCGTCAAAATGCTCAAAAGCTATATCGTGTATTACAAGCAGAGTCTTCACCTGCGCATTTAGTGAGAGGTATCCGTCAGGGGATATAAACAAATCAGGCCTGATTTGTTTCATCACAGCAGGAATTGACCGTTCAAACCACCAGTACCAAAGCACCGGATGTCTTGCCTGTGGAGGAAGAAGGATAGGGGTAATGTTATCAGAGAAAATGAATGATTGCGGGAAAGGGCGGTCAAAGAAAAAAAAGAACTGATGTGCGGGATGCTGCAGAGTAATGCGCTTCATGGTTTCATGGGTAAACCACCCTATCCCTTCCAGCTTTCCTTCAATTAAAAAGCGCGTATTAACGGCAATTCTCAAAGGCAATAAGTTTTATTCCGGCTTTGCAAAGATTGCTGATTCCTAGCCTCCTGGCAACGTTGGTTGCGGCCGTATCTCTCCATATATAAATCCGGTTGTCAGCGAAGGTTGAAAAAAATGATTAAAGCTTTTACTGCTTCGCTTGGAAATATAAATACTTTACCTGTATATTTGCGCCCGGTTCTTTACAAACATGCTGCTTATCCAGAAAGGTGGAGGGAAAGGCCCTTCGAAACCTTAGCAACCGGTTTCGGTTAGTTCCGAAGCTATGGTGCTAATTCCTGTCCGACATATTCGGATAAAGATAAGTTAGTGAGAATGTCAGTGAAGCCTCGGGCTGCAATGCAATCTCTTCTGACTTATCGGGGGAGATTTTTTTGTTTAAAGACCTTCCGGTGTGCTGCCGGCTTGGGGCTTAAAGCAAACCGTTCCCGATACCTTCCTTCATAAGCAGTACATAACCTAAAAACCATGAAGGAAGAAACACAGATTTTGCAGTCCATAGCAGTTGATCCACACACCGGAGCAGTATCAACGCCTATTTATCAGACCGCCACCTTTGTACATGAACAGCCCGGAGTGACGAAAGGCTTTGACTACTCCCGCACCAATAATCCCACACGCCAGGTTCTTGAAAAATTACTTGCCACACTAGAAGGGGGCTATGCAGGATTTGCCTTTTCCAGCGGTGTAGCTGCCATTGATGCAGTTGTGAAACTGCTGAAGGCGGGCGATGAAATTGTAGCTGTGGATGATATCTATGGCGGCACTTTCCGCCTTTTTGAGAAAATATACAGCCGCTTCGGCATTCAGGTGCGTTATACCGATACCACCTGCCTGGAGAACGTACAGGATGCATTCACCGACAAAACCAGGATGGTGTGGCTGGAAACCCCCACCAATCCCAACCTGCGTATCTCCGACATTCAGGCTATCGCACGCCTGGCCCATCAACGGCAAGCTTTACTGACAGTAGATAATACTTTTGCCTCCCCCGTGGTGCAAAAGCCGCTGCATTGGGGCGCAGATATCGTAGTGCACAGCGCAACAAAATATCTTGCAGGCCACTGTGACGTCATTGCCGGAGCTGTAATAGTGAAAAGCCCGGAGCTGGCCGATGAAATAAAATTTATCCAGAATGCCAGTGGAGCTATCCTGGGCCCCTTTGACTCCTGGCTAACTATACGGGGTATTGAGACCCTCGCCCTGCGTCTGGAACGCAGCAGCACCAACGCACTCCGGATCGCACATTTTCTGGAAAATCATCCCGCTGTAGAACAGGTCAACTATCCCGGCCTGCCATCTCATCCGCAGCATGAGCTGGCAGCACGACAACAACGCCTGTTCGGGGGAGTTATCTCATTCACACTGAAAAGCCAAAAGAAGGATGAAGCAACTCGTTTTGTTTCTTCCACTACCCTGTTTAATCTGACCGATAGCATAGGAGGGGTAAAAAGCTCAATCAGTCATCCGGTTTCCATGTCACACAAAGCGATGGATCCTGAGGCCCGGAAAAAAGCCGGCATCACCGATACCCTTATCCGTATCTCTGTAGGCATTGAATATGCAGATGATCTCATTGAGGACCTGGAACGCTCCCTCAACAAACTCCGCCATATATCAAAAACACAGCAACTTATTACTCCATGAAACGCAACCATATTCAATTAGGCATTTTCGGCTTTGGAGTAGTAGGCCAGGGGCTTTATCGTGTACTCAACCAAACCCGAGGCATCCGGGCCACCATCAAAAAGATAGGTATTAAGCATCCGGAAAAAGAAAGACCTATTGATTCCGGTTTTTTCACTACACGGAAAGATGAAATACTTGACGACCCCGATATCCACGTCATCGTTGAGCTGATTAACGATGCGGATGCCGCATATGAAATAGTCACCGAAGCCATGAAACGCGGCAAAGGAGTAGTTTCTGCCAGCAAAAAAATGATTGCCCGGCATCTGCCCGAACTGTTTGAACTGCAGAACTTTTATCGGGTACCTTTCCTTTACGAAGCAGCAGTATGCGCAAGCATTCCCATCATCCGCAATTTGGAAGAATACTATGATAATGATCTGCTCAAATCTGTGGAAGGCATTATTAACGGCTCAACCAACTACATTCTGACCCGCCTGCATGAAGGCAATAAAAGCTATCAGGACGCACTGCGGGAAGCCCAGGAAAATGGATTTGCAGAGTCTGACCCTTCCTCGGATGTAGAAGGCTACGATGCAAAGTATAAATTGTGTATCATCCTGCTGCATGCCTTTGGCCTCTTCGTCCGTGAGGAGGATATTTTTAATTATGGCATCACCCATATCAATGATTTTGACATTCGGTTTGCAAAACAAAGGGGGTGGAAAATAAAACTCATTGCAGCTTGCCGGCAGGAAGGGGAAAAAGTTTCTGCCTTTATTCTGCCTAAATTCATTACTCCCGGAAGTCGTCTTACAGATATTGATGAAGAATACAATGGACTGATCGTGGAAAGCGCTTTTTCCGAAAACCAGGTCTTCATAGGTAAAGGTGCAGGGGGAAATCCCACTGGATCAGCCGTATTATCCGATATTTCAGCTTTGACCTACGATTATCGGTATGAATACAAAAAATTTCATCAGCTCAACGGCCTCTCACTGACCGATGAAGTGCCCCTTGAAATATACGTAAGGTACAACGATCCGGATATCATAAACGGATTCCGGTTTTCAGCTATCCGGGAGCGTTATGAGTCAGAGACATTCAGATATTTTATCGGTACCACCACACTGCGGGACTTAAGACGTGCCCCCTGGCTTCATGAAAAGGATGTCAGCATAATTTTAATGCATTGACCATTCCGTTTCTGGCAAACAGTAACTTCCTTTTTGCAAAAGGGGTAAACTTTACTTTGAAAATAGCAGACAAAGTCCCCTGAATAGCTAAAAAAAATTTTAACACAACAAAGTACTCCAAATCGTACTATTGCACGACCAGTTTACGGTTGATAACCTTTGAGCCGTCCTTCCAGATTGCCCTGGCAATATATATTCCCGGTACAATACCCTGCAGATCCACATGCAGAGTTGTTTGCTCCATAAGATACCGGCCTATAATTCTTCCTGACAAGTCAGACAGCGAGAGTATAGCTCCCGGCTTATCTGTATAAACAAAAAGACTTCCGGAAGACGGATTAGGATAGATCTTTATTTGTAAACTTTCTTCATTCCGGGCAACACCCGTGCAGGCATCTTTGAAAGAAAGCAGATAGTTGGTAGCACCAATCAAGGCAAAAGAAATGCAGCCCACGTGTGTATAGTTACCCAGATCAAGTTTTTCTACCTGGGTAGCGCCCCGAGTCGTCCACGCATCATAAGCTCTTTCGGCATTCAGATAAGTGACCTGCTCATCACCGCGGCAATAAAACAATTTCACGGGCGCCTGAGGTGTCCAATCCAGCAGATGACTTTCAGCCAGCACCACCCGCAGAGGGTGCATCGTGTCATTTTTGAATGCATCCACTAAGCTATCCAACAGCATCCGCTTGGGTACAGAGTCACACAAATTATTTATGTTTCCGATTTCAATGTTTTTGTTGTAAAAAAGCGGGGGCAGCAAAGTATCATAAGGCGATTTAAATACTTTGGTAATATCCGGGAAGCTCTGCTGTATCAAAGGGTAAGCTGCATGATAACCCAACAAAAGATAAGGCAGATAAGCAGGCGCTGCATAGGAAGAATCCGACAACATCACATCTACCATTGTTTTCTTGAAGTCATAAGCCCCTGACATGGGAGCTGATGCCGTTACCACGAACTCAGAAGAATAACTTTCTTCAATAAGCTTATGTGTGGCCACTGTAACAAAACCTCCCTGTGAATAACCGGTCAGGAACAATTGGCCGTTGAGTAGAATCCCAAGAGTGTCAGCCAGCTGCCGGGCTGCCCGGAGAAGGTTAACTGCAGAGTGCCCCTGATGGAAAGCACTAATATAGGGATGAATGATAACCGAAGAATCTGAATCGCCCAAGCCCAGATAATCGGGTAAAGCTGCCACTAAACCCTGTGAGGCCATTAGGATTCCAATGTTGGCTTCCCTACTGTTATAGGAAGGCACATTAGTCCGGTTGGTTGTCGTGCCATGAAAGTAGCTGCCCATAGGTGCAGGACAAGTGATATTCTTCGGAACCATCACTGCACCTGAAGCCCTCACCAGAGAATCCGGGTGACGATAGGGAGTCATATAAATCACCTTATAGAAATCAATCGGGTATTCTGGTGCAATCAACACCCCTATTCCCAGAGCAGTCAGCAAGCTATCCAGTTGCTGAACGGTATAGCTTTGCATAAGGGAATAAGAAACCAATTGCCCTTTGGCAGAAGTAAAGGAACACAGAATAAGCAATAAATAACCACACTTTTTCATAGGCAGCAAATTGACGAATTATTAAAACAAAATCATGTGCCCTCATTGCTCTAACACGGAGAAACGCCTGTTGAGCACCAAACCTCCGGATATAATTTCAGCCACGTAAATACCATATCCTGTAGTCGGCAGGTTTATGAGGTGGCGAGTAAAGCCATCAAAGCTACCGGAAAAAATCAATCGCCCCAAAACGGTGTAAACATTTATCCGGATTTTTCCGGCTATTCCAGCCTCCAGAAGCAACATCCGCCTGAGCGGATCAATATGTAGGCGTATGGCTTCATCATCATTATTTAATTTATTCAAAGCTACATAGACCTTTAACTCAATCGTATCAACGCATGCTCCATTACTCACCACCACCTTAACCACACCCGGCCCATCACTTCCCCAACGCACATAAATCAAACCTGAGCCTTGGCCCTGCAAAATCTCTCCGTTTTCAATTATCCAGTGATAAGAATAGCCCGGCAAATAATAAATAGAATAAGCTCTTTCCGAGCTGTCTCCAGCTTGCGATGTGCCAGCAATTTCGCCAACCAGTGCACTTAAATCACAAGACTGAGGCCCCTCCACACGCAGGGAAGTATCAGCGGTGCAGCCCTGTCCATCGGTAACTGTTACCGAATAAATACCCGTAAAAATTCCTGTAATATCTTGAGAAGTCGCACCTGTTGACCATGTAAACGCATAAGGAGGTGAGCCTCCATGTATGGTAAGAGTTATGCTTCCGTCACTGGCTCCCGGTGCACTTACATTTACAATTGCAGCCTGGATAATGAGCTCATCGGGTTGTGTAATGGTTTCTGATGCGGCAACCGTGCACCCGTTCAAGTCACTCACTGTGACTGTGTAGTGTCCTGCGGGCAAGCCGGATGCCCAATCAGTTTCTTGTCCCGATGACCAGGAAAACTGATAACCCGGAACTCCTCCTCCTGCTATTGCGTGTAAGGCGCCATCTGACAATCCATGGCAACTCACCGGTATTAAGCTGTCAATAATTACGGTTAGCAAAGCGGGCTGGGCTATCTGCACCTGAGTGCTGATTATACAACCGTTGTCATCTGTAACGGTTACGGTGTACGTTCCTGCGCTTAATCCGCTGGCCTCAGCGGCTGTATCCCCGTTTGTCCATTGGTAATGATAAGGTGGAGTTCCTCCCATGGTCAGAAGCCGGGCAAATCCATTGCTCTCCCCAAAGCATCTTACAGCGGTAATGGAATCCACAGTTGCAAGCAGTTGCTGAGGTTGGGTGATTTGCACTGATGCTGTACTGGTGCATTGTAAATTATCTGTAACCGTTACAGAATGTATCCCGGGTGCAAGACTGTCGGCCACAGCATCGCTATCGCCATTTGACCAGCTATAAGAATACGGTGGAGCACCTCCGTTGACTATAACAGTGGCACTGCCATCATTTAAACCAAAACAAGATATCTGGGAAAGGAACCCAAAACTGATTGTGCCCGGCAAGGGTGAGCCAATCACAACGCTCAGTTGTGCTGTACACCCTGAGGCATCCTGCACCGTGACGGTATATGAACCCGAGACAAGTCCCGTATTCGTTGAGTCAGTAACTCCATTTGACCATACATAGGAATAAGGAGGTGTGCCACCGGAAGCGGTAACTGCCGCACTGCCATCGCTGGCTACGCATGAAGAAATATCAGATTTGGTAATCAGCAAAAGTGATATCGGTGATGTCTGATTAATTGTCGCTGTAATAGAATCGCGGCATCCGTTCATATCCATGACGGTTATCTGATAGATGCCTGCGCTCAGGTTTGCTGCCGTTGTGCCTGTATCCCCGGAAGACCATTGAAAGAAATAGTTTCCCGTTCCACCGGTGGCAGCTACTTCCGCACTGCCGTCATTACCCAGACAGGAAGAGACATCGGAAATGCTCACGAGGGTGATATCCAGCTCAGAGGGCTCCTGCACAACCACGCTGGCAGTGTCGGTACATCCCGCTGAATCTGTCACGATGACTGAATACATTCCGGCAGTAAGATCATTTATCACAGCACCACTGTCACCATGTGACCAAATAAATGTGTAGGGAGGGGTGCCATCGGAAACTGACACCGATATGCTTCCATCTGATGCAGCATGACAGGTTACATCGCTAACCGAAAAGGACACCACAATGTCGGGGCAGGGAGGACAAACATGCAGGATATTACCGGATAACCCGCCTCCCAGCAGGGTGAGCAGCGCACCAAGTTCACCAGACACAGGGAAGGGCGCCAGGCTTGTGAAGAGGGTAACGTAAATCAGTACCGGATAGGGGCCTACACTATCGGTGGTATTGCCGTATATGACGATGCTACCCTGTTCCCCACCAAAAAGTTGACTGGGGGGATTGCCCGCGGGCACCTGGGCACTCCAGTTTATTCCATTGGGAAGCCCCACGATGCTATCTACACGTACCCAGATGATGGTAATGCCGCTGATGGTATCCGGTATTTTTACATAAACTGTTTCGGCATAAAATGAACCATCATTAACAATACACGGGATAGAGTCAAGACTTGGATAAATACCATATTGACCAGGCGGAAAAGGCTGGGCATTGGCAGAAGAGTACCGTAGCAAAAGCAAAACAAGCACGATAGCGCTGAATTGGGTCTTAAATGTCACGTGAAATTTCATTTTTTAGAAAAGAGCTCCTCTACCTTATACAGCCATGCGTCTGCGGAACTTTCACCTCTGTAAGTCTCACCAAGGCAAGATAATAAATTCTGCTCACCTTAATATCAATCAGGGAATGCATCCTCTGGTAAAGAGCAAGGAGCCATGATAAAAGGACAGCGGAAAATAAGCTGTCCGCCTGTTATCGCAGACTCTTACTCATAATGTGTATCCACGCATCATGAAATTCGGGATTTTCTTCACGCAATTTGTAGAGGTCCTTCAGTCCTTCTTTGATAGACTTGGGCTGAGCAATATAGACATAATACCACTTGCGTTTTTTATCATACACCACTCCGGCATCATATCCTCGTTTTTTCAGGTCTTCCTGGAAGTTATAGGAATTTTCTTCAATGCGGAATGAGCCGACAACAAGGAAATAATCACCCAGTTCCGGACCCCGTTTTACTTCCAGGTCTTCTTCCTGTACAATACGGGTGCGCTCTTCGGTCATTTCATTTTCTATATCCTTCACTTTTGATTTAGCCTGCTCTATAGATTTTTGCATTTCTTCTTTTTGCTTCTTCAGCTCTTCCAGTTCCTTACGCATTTTTTCCACCTCTTTGCCTATTGGGCTACTGGGAGCAGAAAGTGCACCGGACTGAAGCAGTTCGGCCAGAGTGCTGTCATCCACACTAATCTCCATGGTATTGATGGTGTATTCCAGTGAATCCATCCGGTATTGCATGTCTGTAATCCGGTTGGTGAGTGAATCAATTGTATTCTGCAGGCTGTCCTGTTGATTTTGGGCTGCACTGAAGAGTGAATCCTGCTGCATGAGCCGTTGCCTGAGTTCTTCCAGTTCTTTTCTGGTAGCTGCATCCTTGCGTGTGCCGAAAATTATACCTACCAGTATCTCATGGGTTCCCTGAGTATAGTTATGAATATCATTCAGAGGCAGATCATAGGCATAGCCAATTTTCACTGCATCGTGCACTTTAAATCCGCCTCCTATGGTGACACCATAGTCATAGCGGTAAAGACCGCTAACCCATATCCAGTCTTTAAATCCAATGAGCAGGCCTGGTTCAATTTGCCAGTTCAGAGCTTCGGTCATGCGGGCAAGTACCATGGGTTCCAGAATAAATTTCTCACCGGCAAATTTGAAACGGTTGGATAGTATGCCCATATACTGGCGATTGGGCTCAAACAGAGTGGTAGGTTCTGACTTATTCAGATATTGCAAGTCAGTGGCATATACGGACAGAGCTGAAAGACCTAAAGAAAGATTCAGGTAGGGTCCTTTCGCGGCAAAATAGTGTAAGCCGGCCGAGCCATCAAACACCAAGCCCTTATCACCCTGCAATTCCGGATCATCCGGGTCTTTGATAAAATGTTTACTCCAGTCAAAGCGATATTGCTGAATTCCGGCAGCCAATCCGATGGATATTTTATGCACGTTGTTTTTTGTGGTGATATGGTAAGCATAGCTTATATTCCCCCCCCATGTATTGATTCCGCTGAGCACATCATTAAAAACATATACGCCTACACCGCCTTTTTTGAAACCTACATCAAAACTGATGGCGCGGGTTTCCGGTGCACTGGGAAAATCTACCCATTGCTTGCGGTACATAAGATACAATTCCGGATTGCCGTTAAAACCCGTTCGTGCTGGATTGTGTACATACCGGTTGTCAAAATTCAGGGAATAAAGCGGCACATGCTGGGCAAAACCCAAAACAACTTCACCAATCAAGGCGCAAATAAAAACTGCTTTTTTCATGTGTTTTTTATTTTATGTTTATCAAGCCGGCACTTGCAGCAGGCCGGTTTATAAGCCTGCCCGACCATAATGACTTCTTCCAGTTTATGGTATGCTCTTTTGTTCATACCTGATGTATCAACCTTCTCATCTGAGAACCGACACCGCACCTTTATAAATTTTTGAAGATGCTTCAAATTTTATTACATAGAAATAGGTTCCCTGTGGCAGTTCCTTCCCGTCATGGGTGCCATCCCAGGAATTATCATACCCTTTTCTCTGATAGACCAGTGTTCCCCAGCGATCAAAAATCAACACCTCTGCATCCGGATAAGTGAGAATGTTTTCCACGAACCAGTAATCATTCTTGCCGTCACCGTTGGGAGTAATAACCGTAGTGGCACGCAACAGATAATCTTCTTCAACATTTACAACCACCGTGGCTGTATTCTGACAACCATTTGAATCTGTTACCAGCACAGTGTAGGTAGTAGTAACCAGGGGAGTTACCAGTGGATTCTGTTCGGTGATATTGAGGGTAGGATCCGGAGGATCTGCCGTCCATTGATAGGATATGCCACCCGTTGCAAAAAGCTGTACCGGATAACCCTTGCTTACTGTGGTGTCGGGACCAGCCGTGACAACAGGCAACGGCCATACGATTACTTCCTGACAGGTATCATCCACACATCCAAACTGGTCAGTAGCAGTAACGCAATAAATCCCGCTGGTTGAAACAGTGATGGATTGGGTTACTTCATTTGTATTCCATTGATAGGTATAAGTTCGAGTGACCGGGAAAGGCTGAGCAACCAGGTCAACACTTCCACCCTCACAGAATGTCACTATGCTTTGCGGTATTATTACTACCTCCGGCAACTGATGCACAATCACGGCCTGTACCAGCGAATCACGGCAATTCTTATCTGTTTGAATTACCAATGATACTGCATATGTGCCAGGCGCATCATAAACGTGATAAGTATTTTTATCAAAAGAGGCTCCGCCATCGCCAAAGTTCCAGATATTATACAGAATAGAGCCGTCATTGATTTGTGTAGTGTTGGTAAAAAATACTGTATCTCCGTCACAGACATTGGAAGCAGTAAAAGTAATATCTGGCATGTCATGCACAATTACATTTCTGGTTTTTGTATCTGTACATCCCGAATCGCTTATTGCGGTAAGGGTTACTGAAAACACTCCACCAGTACCATATACATGACTGGGCTCTTCATCTATGGAGTTAAAGCTGTCACCGAAATCCCACACGTAACTTAGCGCTCCGGAAGCTATGGACGACAGATTGGTGAATCGTGTAGTATCATTTTCACAAACTTCGGTTGCAATGAAGTTGGCTGTTGGAGTCGGGTAAACGGTTAAATCTTTGGTGATTATATCTACGCATCCAGCATCCGAAGTGGCTGTCAGTTCTACTTGATATATTCCGATAGAAGAATATACGTGTATAGGATTGGTGGCAGTATCCGTTCCGTTATCGCCAAAATGCCAGTTATAGGTAACTGTGCCAAAGGCAATAGTTGTCAGATTGGAGAACAGCACATCTTTATTGAAGCAGGCAATGGCTGTACTGAAGTCTGCATCAGGAAGCGGATATACAATCAATGTATTGCTAAAGGTATCAGCGCAACCTTCACTTGAGTTGGCTATAAGGGTTACCGTAAATATGCCGGAGCTGTCATAAACATGGGTGGGATTAATATCTGTTGAAGAAGAACCATCGCCAAAATCCCATTGATAGGCCAGCGCACCAAGCAGATTACTGTCAACCGACCAGGTTGCATTGGTAAAAAGTACCGGCTCACCAAAACATACGTCCGGGGCATTATAGTCGGCTACAGGAAAGGCATTTACCCTTAATGTCTTCACGATTGAATCGGTGCATCCGTTCTGATTTGTTATCCGAATGCGTGTGGCAATATCACCCACAGCCGCTACATTTACCGAAGCATTACCGGGCGAAAAAGGACCTGCATCGTAGGAGCCGTTATTGTAAAAATCCAATTGATAGTAGGCGGCCGAATCATATCCGGTTGAATTATCAATGACGACATTGTTGAATCCGAAACATGCAGGCAAGATATCAAAATCAGCTATGGGCTGCAACAGCACCGAAACAGGCTTCACAACCGTATCGCGGCATCCGTTATCGGAAGTAACAATCAGGGTGACACTGTATGTGCCTGTGTCAGCGTACTGATGCAGCGGGTTGTCCAGAACGCTAACATTGCCATCGCCAAAGTTCCAGCTAAAGTTCATTTGTCCGCCCGTCAGTGAGGAGGTATTAACAAACTGAGTAGAGCGCCCTTCGCATACGTTGGGTGCCGTGAAGTTAGCCGCAGGCATGGGATATACCACCACATCTTGCTGCGCGGAGGCCACACAGCCATCAGAGGTGGTAACAGTGAGGGCAACAGTATAAGTGCCGGCCGAAAAGTACAAATGTTTAGGATTCACAGAAGAAGAAAAGTTGCCATCACCAAAATTCCATTGATAGGTCAACCCCGGACCGGAAGAACTGTCTTGAAAAGAAACGCTGTCACCAAAGCAAACATTGGCAGCGGAAAAGGCAGCCATTGCCCCCGGATATACCACAGCAGTTTTGCTGATCACATCGTTGCATCCCTTATCAGAAGTAACTGTCAACGTTACGGTGTATGCACCATCAGCCTGGTAATTATGCATCGGATGGGTAAGGTTGGAAGTGGAAGAACCATCGCCAAAATCCCAGTTGTAAATCATAAAGCCGGCAGACAACGTGCTGGTGTTTATAAATTGAGATGAGGTGCCCAGACAGGCCGGAGACACATTAAAGTCAGCCACCGGAATTGCATAGGCAGTGACGGCCTTGATTATGGAGTCCACGCAACCCTGAGCCGATGTTGCGGTCAACTTTACATTATATACCCCCGCAGAGGCGTAGGCATGCGTTGGATGCTGGGCAGAAGAACCTGCAGCATCGCCAAAATCCCACTGGTAAGACAGAGTGCCCGAAGAAATAGAAGAGGTATTGGTAAACACCACATTATCTCCGGTACACGCATTAGTAAAATCAAAATCCGGTACAGGAGAAGGATAAACAGTAACAGGAGCGCTGCTGGAGCTCACACATCCATTTGTTGTAGACACAAAAAGCATAACCGTATAGGTACCCGCTGCTACGTATGTATGGGTGGTGCTCACCCCGCTGCCACTGCCACCATCCCCGAAATCCCACGTATAAACTGCCCCGCCAGCTACTCCGTTGAAAGAGGCTGCAGCACCCTGACATATGGCACTAGCAGTGAAACTGGCATCCGGCAGAGCATCTACAGTAACTGTTTTGGAAACGGATGCGCGGCATCCAAGCGGAGAAATGACTTCAAGGGTAACAGTATAAGAGCCGGCAGCAAGGTAGGTGTGTTGTGGATCCTTCGTGGATGAAGTATTTCCATCACCAAAACTCCATGAATAGGTTGCTACATTGCCTGTTGTTGAATCTCTGAATTGGGTAGGTAATCCAACACAAGCTGCTGAAAACGTAAAGTCAGGTACCGGAACAGTACCGCTTACAAACACCGTGTAAGATGTGGTATCTGAACATCCCAGAAACACATTGGTGGTGATGAGGGTAACCATTTGACTGCCGGCTGCGCTCCACGTTACCTCAATCTGATTGGTAGATTGCCCTTGATTTATTGTGCCCCCCGAAACTGTCCAGTGATAGGTAACACCGGCAATTACGGAAGAAAAATAGGTTGCTGTTGTACTGACACACACAGTATCGGGCCCGTATATATCCGGTGACTGACGATAGATCATCGGACTCATGGTCACAGCATATAACTCAGAGGTTTTCTCTGTGTGTATTGATCCCGAGGCGCCATTCTGCGAGGCGGTCGTACCACAGCATCCACCTGTTCCGCCATTTACCGAAAAGGTTCCGCTCAGGGATGCGCTGTTGGAATAGAAGGCTTTTATACGGCCGCCACCGCCACCGCCCCCACCTCCAAAACCCGGAGTCAGCGTGGGATCACTGCCTCCATTTCCTCCGTTGGCAATAGCCTGTCCGCTCACACTCAACTCCCGTGCCTGTATGAGTATACCTCCTCCGGAGCCTCCTCCTGTACCCTGTTGGTTAGCAGTATCTATTTTACCGGATAACCCGCTTACATTCAGCACTCCGGAAATTTCCACGTCAAATCCCGTTAATGTAAGCATACCGCCTCCGTTACCGCCCGTAGAATCTATTCCGCCTCCGCCACCTGACCCCATCTGAATACCGACACTGGTTGCACTGCCATAAGTTGATCCTGCCGGGGATGCCGGAGAGGTGTTGTATCCACCGAGTCCTCCATTGCCACCATATCCGCCACCGGATGCGCCATCTCCTGCATTAGCAGAACCCGTTCCTCCGCCACTGCCTGAGCCGGCATTTCCTCCGGCAAGCCCGCCAGCGGCTCCTTTCCCTACCCCATTAATGAATCCATCTATTTTTATTTTGTTTGAGTTGATTGTAAGGCCTACTCCATCTATCAGGTTTACTGTAGCTCCGGGCTGAACTTCAAACCAGTCATAATCAAGTGAAGCAAATAAGGTGGTCACCGTAGGAGCTGTAATGATCAGGGTAGAAGGGAATGTGCCACTAAAGTCCGTAGCCGGAGATGCAGCCGGATTTCCTGAAAAGAAGTAAATCTTCGTTACCGAATAGGGCAGTACTTCCGGAACCAGCACCCATATTCGGGTATCGGTAGTATTCATGCCCGACTCAATGTAATATTTCAGCAGATTCACACCTTCACAATCTGTGGAAAAGCGTATATCTGCTCCTGAAGGCTGCATCAAACCATTTGATACAAGATCGGCCGTGTTGATGTGAAAAAGAAACTGCTCGTTGGTATAGGTAATCCCCTGGTGTTCGGAAATCTCCAGAACAGACGCGTATTGCCAGGCTGTAAGCTGTCCTTTTACTTCGGGTATCCAAAACAGAGCTAAACAGCAAAACAATAACAAAAATTTTAATACACTTTTCATAAAACGCTTTTTTGCGAGTTAGAACATATCAATTGCGGTCAAATCTATAACTTGCCGGACGAATTGCTCCGTATTTTGCCAACAGTCCGGCATTTTGCTATATTCAAATGTGGACATTTGACCTTTTAAAATTTTGACGAAAAATACAGAAATGTTTTTTACTCAAAGAATTTATTACAATAAATCGTGGCTTCTTTGGATACTCCTGTTCACGGCCACCTTCACCTACAGCCAGCCCAGAAACGGATGTTATGCAGATGATCCGAAAGCTGGTGCACGTGAGAACAATTACGATACCCGCCACATTGCTTTGGAGCTTTCTTTTGAACCGGAAAAGGGTAAAGTCATCGGCAAAGTAACGCATACCCTCTATATGGTGCGACAGTACACCGACTCTTTGTTTCTGGATGCTCCCGGAATAAAGATTCATCGTGTGCTGCTGAACAACAGCCCTGTACAGTATAGTCAGAATGCAGAGGGTGTCATTATCAAAACGGAAATGCCACTGCATCTTCACACTGCATACCAACTTACAATTGAATATGAAGCTCAGCCTCGCAAAGGCATCTACTTTATCGGATGGAATGACACTACAGGTTTAGCCCGCAAACAAATCTGGACGCAGGGTCAGGGTACTGACAATCGCTATTGGATACCTTGTTTTGACGACATGAACGACAAGGCAACCACAGAAGTTAAAATCCTTTTTAATAAGGAATATCGTGTACTATCCAATGGCTTACTTACGGCTGAGAAAATTCTGAAAGACGGGAACAAGCTCTGGCATTACAAGATGCTTCACCCGCACTCTCCGTATCTGATCATGCTTGCCATAGGCAACTACGCAACAGAAAAACGCAGATCAAAAAGTGGTGTGCCGATTGAATTATGGTATTATCCCGAAAATCCTGAACGTGTGGAGCCTACTTACCGCTACACAGTGGAAATGATGAACTGGATGGAAAAAGAGTTTGGCGTAGCCTATCCGTGGGAGAAATACGCTCAGGTGCCTGTACAGGATTTTATATACGGTGCAATGGAAAATACCACAGCTACCGTATTCGGTGATTTTTATTTTATAGATGACCGTGCGTTTCTTGACCGCAACTATATCGGCACCAATGCTCATGAGCTTGCCCACCAATGGTTTGGCAATTATGTTACTGCACGGGCACCTGAGCATATCTGGCTGCAGGAGAGCTTTGCCACGCACTATCAGAAGCATTTTGAACGCAGCATCTTTGGCGAAGATCATTTTCAGTGGAATCGCAGACTTGAACTGCAGGGGGTTTTATCTGCTGCCAAACGAAACAATAATCCTATAGTGCATACAGGAGCGGGCACCGAGCGCATTTATCAAAAAGGCTCCCTGGTGCTGGATATGCTGAGATATCTATTGAAAGATGATGAATATAACCGTGCCCTGTATCATTATCTGAAACAACATGCTTACAAAAATGTAGATACGCATGATTTTTATATTGCATTTCTTGAAACGCTTGGCGTTAATTTAGACTGGTTCTTTAATCAGTGGCTCTATCGCGGAGGGGAACCGGCCTACGCAGTAAATTTTGAAGAACTCTCCAGCCCTTCCGGACCCTTCTCCCGCTTTACGGTGCAACAGGTGCATGAAACCTCTGACCTGATAGGCCTGTTTAAAATGCCTATCTGGTTTGAAGTGCACTATGCAGATGACTCTTACGATCGCAGACAAGTGTGGATAAGCGAGCAAACTCATGTGGTAGATATCCCTAACCCTGAAGGTAAAAAGGTAGCTTTTGCCCTCTTTGACCCCAATGCGCAAATCATTAAAACCGTTGATTTCCCAAAAGACCTGCAGATGCTTAAAACACAGGCTTCAAAAGCCCCCAATATGATTGACCGCTATGATGCCCTCACGGCCCTGGCTGGTTTTTCCTTTGACGATAAAAAAAGCTATCTCTCTGAGCTTTTTGCAAGAGAGCCTTTCTACGCCAATCGTATAGAGATTGTCCGACAGGTGGTCAGTCAGATAACTGAAACAGATTACCCGTTAATTCAAAAAATGCTGCATGACCCGCATGCAAAAGTGCGGCTGGCAGTAATACAAAATGCTTCATTCATACCGGCTGAGCTGCTGAGCGACTTTGAAAAATTACTTTCTGATTCCTCTTATTGGATAGTGGAAAAGGCTCTGGAAAGGCTTTGTGAAGTCTTTCCGGAAAACAAAGAAAAATATCTGGCTCTTACCGAAGAGGTTACTGGCATGCATCAGAGCATACGTATAAAATGGCTGGAAATAGCTTGCACGCTCAGTCGGGAAAAATATCTTCCTGCCCTGATTGCGTTCACCGGTCCTGCTTACGAATTCCGCACCCGCATCAACGCCATGGAAGCACTCAAACGCTTGAATTATCTTGATGAATCCCTGGTTGCCCATCTGTTTGACGCAGTATTAAGTGCCAATAACAGACTTGCCGGGCCCGCAAAATCCCTGGTGAAGCATTTTGCCACGCAAATAGAATATAAAAACATCATAAAAGACTACTATAACAAAATGCAGTGGGAAAGCTGGCAGGACGAAATTTTACGCGACCTGTTCTGAATACATTATCACTGACCTTCCACTGGGGTAACGTCATTACACAAATGCAACGGAATACAAGAATAACCCTTGCAAAAACCGGTTTCTTTTATAAAGTCAACGGAGGGGAAAATTTTTGAAACACTACACAGTTCTTGCCTTTCGGCTATACATTCAGTGCTCCACGCCTGCCGCCCGCAATTCTTCATCTGTTACAACAGGGGGTAATTGGCCTGCACGTAATTTTTTTAGGGCTATCTGAGCAACTTTTTCCGCGTCTTCACGGGTTTTAAATCCTTTTATATTTGAGTCAATTGCATTAGACGGGAAGCTGTATACCGGATTACCATCAAAAAAAAAGGAGTAACCGAAGAAGCCTCCTTCCAGCTCAGTCACCGTATAAGTTATTTCCACCGGTATACCCGAGGAGTGTGAAGCCACCGGAGGCGGAACGTTGCCGTCCGCGGCATCGCTCCTGTCGGGCTTTTCATTTTTGCTCCAGTTGCAGGCAGAAATGCCCACAACAATAAGGATAAACAAAATGATTTCTTTTTTCATACAATTGTTCGGTAAAAGAAGGAGAAGCAAAGCGGTTAGATTTGTTTCTAAAATTAACAGTTTAGCAACTTCACTCCGTCACTAAGTCATGACGATAAGCGGTTTTACTTTTGTTCGTAACGGTATCCGGCTGCATTACCCGTTTGTGGAGTCTATTCAGTCTATGCTGCCGCTGTGTGATGAAGTGGTGGTGGCAGTAGGGCAAAGCGATGACGGCACCTTGGAAGCCATTCGGGCTTTGGGTTCTCCGAAAATACGCATCATTGAAACGCACTGGGACGAACATCTGCGCAAGGGTGGTCAGGTGCTTGCCCAACAAACCAACATAGCCCTTGATGCCATTCAGGGCGACTGGGGGCTATATCTGCAAAGCGATGAAGTGTTACACGAACAAGACTATGATGTCATACTTACTGCAGCACATAACTATCTGCATGATCTTCGGGTTGACGGGCTGCTGTTCTCCTGGTATAACTTTTACGGTAATTATTTCCACATTGTAAAACCCGGTACCCGTGGAGCCTATCACTACGAAGTAAGAATCATTCGCAATGATAAATCTATCCGCTCTTACCGTGATGCCCAGGGCTTCAGAAAGTTCAGCAGCCCTGCAGATTATCATGCCGGAAAAAGAGGAAGAAAGCTGCGGGTAAAAAAAATACCCGCACATATTTATCACTACAGTAAAGTGAGAGGCCCGGAAAAGGAAATGCAGCGAATCAGGGAGTTTAAAAAACTGTGGCATGATGATGACTGGATTGAAAAAAATCTTCAGGGACAAACTGCCTTTGAATATCAAGGCAGACGCCTGCTGGTGCCCTTTCAAGGCACTCATCCGGCAGTGATGCAAGAACGCATTAGCCAGCTAAATCGTCCTTTCGTTTATGATGCATCCAGAGTTAAATTGTCCTTGAAAGACCGCCTGCTCAACTGGATCGAACAAACCACCGGATGGAGGCCTTTTTCTTTTAAAAACTATATCATTTGCTAATTCTTTCCCGGCATACGAAAGGCTGAAGGGATTTTGTAATTTTAGTTTCTGTATGGATATTGCATCCTCTTTCAGAATAAAAATCACTATAGACATGAGAGAAGCATCCATGCACTGGAGTAGGAGGTTTTACCTGTTTACTGTTTTCATCATTACCTTCTATCCTGCCGGTGCACAATACTTACTTAAGGAAAATTTTAATCACGGCATCCCCTCCGGCTGGCTCCTGCTTGACCGGGATGGTCTTACTCCTGATTCAACACAGACTGATTTTGTCACCGATGCCTGGGTGCCCCGCGATGACCCTTTTAATCCCGGAGACACTATAGTTGTGAGTACTTCAAAATATCTCCCTCCCGGACATGCCGATGACTGGCTGATTACACCTCCCATTACTCTGAAAGGTAATAGCATCATGTACTGGTATGCTTTGGCTTTCTCTTCCGTTGCTGATGGCTATGAAGTGAGAATATCTACTTCAACACCCACGGATACGGCATTTTTGGCTCATGCTCCTTTATTTTCCTTAGCTGCTGAAAATACCACTTGGACCAGGCGTTCAGTTGACTTGTCCGCTTATGCCAACCGCACAGTTTATCTCGCTTTCCGGAACAACTCCACAGACAAATTTCTGCTGGGAATTGATGACATCACCGTTTTTGATTGTAGTGATATCCCGGCCGATGCCGGCATCATTGACACATCTACTACCGTAGCCTGTAGTGGTTTTCCGGATTTGAATCTGGGTTTGTCCCCCTCGTTTCTTTCCGGCTCGCCAACCACCAATATCTCCGGCAACACAAACGATATACCCAACTGGAATCCCCTGCCCGGCAGGCCTTTTGAAGATGACGGTTCCTGCTGCTGGGGCACAAGCGTAAACCCGCCTTATCAGATTATTGCTTTTCAGGTAACTGCAACAGGCGCTTATAACATTCTGCAAACACAGTCTGGCTATGACGGAGTCATGTATATATACACCGACCCGTTGAATCTGACCGTTAATCCTCCGGTAACTTTTGTTGCCGGCAATGATGATGATGACATACTGGGAACAGGATGGTCTGGCATATACAATTTGACATTGAACAAAAATCAAAATTATTATCTGATATCCACCGGCTACAGCAGCACCGACCTGGGCAACTATTCCACCGATTTTACCGGACCGGGAAACATTGTGCTCTCGCAGGTCACTACGACAGACCGACCTTATGATTATCACTTTGTAATAACTAACTCATCCGGTATGATTGTAGCACTTGGCGATAATCTGTCTGATGCAAGTCAGTTTCCCGGAAGCGCTACGGGTGATACTTTCTATGTTTGTGGCATAGCTTATACCTCAGCATCGGTTAACCTGACGTCATTTATCGGCCAGCCTTACAGTAGCCTGCAAACGCTTGCTGCAAGCAGCAATTGTGTAGCCCTTACCAGCACGTGTCATACGGTGGTTATTCTGTCAGGCGGCACTGTCAATACCGGCCCGGGAGACACGGTTTGTGCCGGAACACCGGTTACCTTGACTGCTTCAGGAGGCATCAGCTATGTGTGGAGCACTGGTGATACAGGCTCCGTAATTCTGGTTTCTGCACCCTATACTACTACCTACTCTGTAACAGCAACGGATGGAATCGGCTGTACGGCTTCCGCTCAGGTAACCGTGTATATATACTCTGCCGATGGCGGTAAATTTAATACCACGCCTACCAGAGCCTGTGTGGGTGACTCCTCCCTGCGCCTCTCCCTGGAGCCTGAATTCTTCTTCAATTTCTTTCCTTCGGCCAGCAACCGCATTATCGGAAATACCGCCCGTTTTTTTACCTGGGCCCCCCTCCCAGGAAGGCCTTTCACCGATGGAACCTGTTGTACCGGCTTCAATCCTATTTATGACATAAAAACTTTTCAGGTAGATCAGCCAGGATACTACTTCATATCTCAAACCCAGATTAACTATGATGGAGTAATTTATCTATACACTGATCCCTTTGACCTTACAGCCAATCCGCCCATAACATTTATTGCCGGTAATGATGATAGCTCCACTGTTTCAAACGTTTCCAGAATTGACTCGGTCTTTCTGGAACCCACCAAAGTCTATTACCTCATTTCTACAGGTTTTGATGCCGGTGAATATGGTGACTACATCACAACTATCACCGGAGCGGGTAACATCCTGCTGCCCGGCCAACCTGATACCGCTTTGTATGGCTATGAATTTCTGGCTGTCAATAATGCCGGAATCATAATTGACTTTACCGAGGATCTTACGGATAGCTCTCTTTTCCCCGGCTCCCCTACCGGAGCATCTTATCAGGTATGTGCTGTTTCTTACCTGAAAGATTCTGTAAATATATCTCTGTATGCCGGTCAACCTGTTGCTTCCTTACACGGCATCAGCTGCCTTGACTTGTCGGACAACTGCCATCAGGTTACCATTTTTACTCCTCCTGTTGCTGATGCCGGTACCGATATCAGCCTATGCTATAATGATACTGCCTTTCTTGCAGCCAATGCCCCTGTTGCAGGTTCAGGCAGATGGAGAATAATCAGTGGAAGCGGTTCATTCGGAAACCCGTTCCTGCCGAATACTTACGTTACCGGTCTTGCTGCCGGCACCAATGTGCTCACATGGACTTTGGACAATGGCGGATGCAGTCATACCGATACACTGCGAATTTTTGTAGAGCTGCCGGTAATAGATGCTGGCGCCAACGATACAATATGCCGTGGCGATACAGCCATGTTGATGGCATCAGGAGGCATAGCTTATCTGTGGAGCACAGGAGACACTACTCCATCTGTTACGGTAGCTCCGGCAATCACAACCAAATATTTCGTTACCGTTACTGCTGCTTCAGGCTGCTCTCTTAAAGATTCGGCAATCGTAAAGGTAAACCCGCTACCGTCTGCAAACCTTTACGATGCGACCATTTGTCCAGGCAGTTGCACCATACTGAATGCCGGCAATCCAGGTGCCGGTTTCATCTGGTCAACGGGGGCCTCCACGCCTGCTATAACTGTTTGCACCTCCGGGACATTTCATGTCACGGTGACTGATAGCAACGGATGTGTGAACACGGATTCTGCCGTTGTAAGTATAGGAAGCGGCCTGACTGTCATGCTAAACGACATAGCAATTTGCGAGGGTGATAGTGTGATGCTGGATGCCGGAAATCCCGGAACTTCCTATCTATGGTCAACCGGTGACACTACGCAAACCATTATAGTTAAAGACAGTGGAACGTATTCGGTTTTTGTGACAGACACCAACAACTGCACCGGCACCGATACGGCCGTGATTAGCTTGCTTCCTCTGCCTGTCCTGTCCGTCAGCAATGACCAAACCATTTGTGCAGGTGATAACATCATACTTACAGCTTCAGGCTCAGGTAGCTTTAACTGGAACACAGGCGATACTACCGCAACGGTCCTTGTAGCTCCGAATAGTACAACTGCATACGTTGTCTCCCTCACAGGAAACAATGGATGCCAGTCTTTTGATACAGTAATGATAAACGTAATACCTAATCCGCTGGTAGATTTAGGGCCGGATACAGCAATTTGTCAAGGGGATAATATCACTCTTTTTGCTTCAGGTGCAGATACCTATTTATGGAACACCGGAGGCACGGACTCATTCATAACGGTCAGTCCGGCTACCAATACAATCTATATCGTTGCCGCCACCACGGCAGGTCTTTGCACGACCACAGATAGCATTGCAGTAACAGTGAAACCTGCTCCTGTTGCAAATGCCGGATCCGATAAAAGCATTTGCACGGGTAGTTCGGTCAGCCTTACTGCATCCGGTGGTGGGACTTATTTGTGGAGCAACGGAAATGCCAACAGTACGATTACGCTAAGTCCCTCAACCAGCAGGTACTATGCAGTAACGGTAACCGCTCCCAATGGTTGTACAGATACAGACAGTGTTTTTGTTGAAGTGCATCCTCTGCCCGAACCCGGCTTGCCAGATTCTATGCTGTTGTGTCTGGGAGATCTGCTGACAATCAGCGCTCAGGGAGGAGGCACTTACCTGTGGAGCACGGGAGCTACTTCGGAATATATTGATGTGAGTCCTCTCAACAATCAAATCTATAGCGTAACTGTTACTTCCACCGCAGGTTGCAGTGCCACGGACATGGTAGCCGTTATTGTAAGACCTTCCGTGACAGCCCAAGCCGGGCCCAATGCCACCATCTGCGAAGGAGAACAGGTAATACTTACGGCAAGCGGAGGCACTGCTTATCAATGGAGCAATGGCGCAGGGTCGGCTTCCATTACAGTGAGCCCGTCATCTACAAGAGACTATTTTGTCACCGTATCCAACGCATTTGGATGTGAAGACTTTGCCACCGTTACAATTACTGTTAAAGATGCTCCAATTATTGATGCCATCTTTGCTCCAGATACGGTGTGTGTAAGCCAGAGCCATTTAATCCTGGGAGCAACTCCGGTGGGAGGCATTTTTACCGGCGCAGGCATAAGCAATGACACTCTGTATCCTTCCTTGGCAGGACCGGGCATGCATATGATTTACTACGCCCTTACAGGTCCCAACGGGTGTACTGGCACCGACAGCTTAGCCATTTATATAGACCTATGCAGCGGCTTATCTGCCATTGCAGGAAATGCTCCGGCAGTGACCGTTTATCCCAACCCCTTCACCGGTTATTTCATTATTAAGATGAACAACTCCGAGTCCACGGATGCCCGGCTGCTACTTTTTGACGCGGCAGGCAAAATGCTGAAGGAAGGATCTGTAAAAGGAAATATTCAGGTTGTGGATATGCATCCCTTCGCTTCCGGGGCATACATGCTTAAGATTATCTCCCGGGAGGGAACTATCATGAAACAAATCATAAAAAAATAAACCTATAACGTCCTTGCTTATGGAAAGAAATTCCTTCATATTGAAACAGGCACTGTGCGGAATATCAGCTCTGCTTTATTCATGGATAAGTCTGGCCAATGTCATTCTGGTTACCACTACGAATGACTCCGGGCCGGGCTCCCTTCGTGAAGCCATCACGAATCTAGCCGGGCCTGGCGACACCATCCGTTTTGCGTCCAGCCTCTCTGGAGATACAGTCCGGCTTACTTCGGGTGAAATAATTTTCCCTGTTAATCTATCTGTATCTGTTGAAGGGCTGGGTGAGCATTTTACTTTCATCAGTGGCACATTGAACTCCAGAATATTTACTATTCATGCCGGAGATACTGTCACTATAAAAAATATCACACTTACCGAAGGGATGGCCGCAGACAGCGGAGGAGCAATAAAGAATGATGGTCACCTCACGATAAGTTATTGCACCATATCCGGTAATCGCGCACATGCTGGAGGTGGTATATACAACAAAGCCAGCCTGACTATGTATCACTGTACCCTCTCAAACAATCAGGCCTCCTCAGGACAGGGCGGAGGCATTTACTCCGCATCGGGAATGCTTACAGCATTAAACTGTTCTATCACCAATAACAATGCGACAGGGAATGGTGGAGGCGCCAGCTGCCTAGCTCCCTGTACATTTGACAGCACAAGCGTAATTGCAAACGAAGCAAACCAATCAGGTGGAGGCCTGTATATTCAAAATGCCCCTCTGGTCATGAACAATAGTACGCTGCAGGATAATACAGCACAAGGCGGAAATGGCGGAGCTATATGGAACAGTGGAAACAGCAAAATCAGCGACTGTATGATTACAGATAATCAAGTAGCCGGATCAAGCGCGTCCGGGGGTGGCGTGTACAATGTTTCTACCCTCCTCCTAGTGCGTGTTTCCGTTATGCGTAACACCAGCCAGACCAGCGGTGCGGGAATCAGTAATTCGGGTAATCTGACCATGAATTTTTCTACCGTAGCATATAACGAAGCTGTTGGTAATGGCGGGGGCTTTTTCAACAGCGGTAAGGCCCTGCTGAATCATTGTACCATAAGCAACAACAGCGGCTTAAATGGGGGTGGCGTGTATAACACAGGCAAATCTACCCTCACATTTTGCACGTTGGCGGAAAACACAGCTCTCACCACCGGAGGAGGTATAGCAACGGGTGACAGCCTCCTTTTTTCAAACACCCTGATTGGTTACAATGTTACAAGTGGGTCCGGAAATAATCTATTCAAAAACGGAGGCGTAATCATTTCGTCAGGCCATAATCTGGTTCAGAATATTTTTCCATTAACTTCGGCAGACTTCTCGCCTGCAACGGGAGATAAGCTGGGCACCAATGCCAACCCGATTGATCCACTTCTGGGTCCACTTCAAAATAATGGAGGGACCACGGAAACGCACTTGCCCCGATGCGGTAGTCCGGCCATTGATGCTGCAGATGCTACGGTAGCGCCTGCGTTTGATCAGCGCGGCTTCCCCAGAGTACATGGCACAGCACCCGACATCGGAGCTACGGAAAACCAGGAAGACCCTATTACGGTGAATGCAATCATTACTGCAATTTCTGAACCGGGCAAATCGGACGGCTCTATTCAGCTTCAGGTTTCCGGTGGCACTCCCCCCTATTTTTATCATTGGAATGACGGAGACAGTATCTCCATAAAAACCGGACTCGGAGCTGGTAATTACGGTGTAACGGTGGAGGATTTTAATGGTTGTAGCGCAGCCGGTGTATTCACTATTTCAGATGTTATTAACTCAGTATGGACTCCGGATAAGGGCACCATTCAGGTTTACAACATCCTGGCAGACAAGCAGCTTATTGTGGAGAGTAAACAAGACATAATCAAAAGCATCAGGATATATGATCTGAGCGGCAGGTTGCTTATTCAAACTCCGGAAAGCCTATCACCCTCCGGTAGGATTGCTGTAGCCATACATAAACTGAGTGCGGGCAGTTATATTGTTTCAGCCGAAATGCTGCATGCAGATCATACATGGTTTATATCGGAGCGATTTGCATTGCTGCGATAAACTGTTAAGCTCTTATTTGAAATTTGCTTTCACCCGCAGACCTTCCGAAGGCAACATCAGCTGGATAGAGTGTTGATTTTTGTACCCTGATAATGACCATCCGGTAAACTTTCTGCCGCTTTCCGGAACAGCCCTGAGCTCTACTGGAACACCTTGAAAGTAGATACCCTGCCAGGGATAGTTATCAGGACGTATCGTATTCACCTGTATCTTCCCGGGTCCTTCCACTTCAAGGGTGAGCACCGCAAGACCTGGTAATACAAACCGTTGGATGATATCCTGCCGGATAACGTCCGGACGTTTCTCCGCAAATTCTTTGAGCATTTTAATCTGTGAGCCCGGTTCCACGAAATTCACCAGTAAGCGCCAGCGCTGGTAATCTCTCTCTTTCTCCTGGGCGATAACCTGCTGAATACTATCAATAAGATTTTGCACATGATCCGGAAATAAAACCGAATTCAATAAGTCAGCAAACCGATTAATGAAATAATGGCGGAACCCGAGGTTTTCCAGCATTTCATTCCAGAAAAACAGGGTTTCGGGGGCTAATTCGGTAGTAAGGCTTGAAAAAGTAGGCTCATCATATCTGCCCCAGGAGTCTTCATCGTAGGCCAGCATTCTCCATTTGCCATCCGGTGTACGGGGACGCCAGAAGCGGATATTAACCTTATAGTCATGCGTTGCGGAATAGATTTCAAATATCCAGTAGTCTACCAGGCTCTCTTTGTCTACCATGGTAAATATCCGCTGCACGGTGGAGTCCTGGTACACATCGTTGCGTCTGACATACTCCAGCAATTGCTGGTAATGATCTGTGCTGCCGGCAACCACCTCCAGTTCATAGCCATCCAACATATCTATGTTTTTTATGCCGTAATTATTTTTAATAAAGTCGGAACCCTTCTTTTCCATGAGATTGTATAGTCCCCAATAGGTTCCGTTGAGATAAACCACTACGGGTTGGTAAGCTTGCACATCCACTTTTGATCCCGCATTTTTGATGAGATGATACATCAATTCATTTTTAATCCGCTCACCTGCTATTTCCCTGTCGAAGCCTCCGCGGCCGGAAGTAACATCTGCACGCAAAATCAGTCCGTTGATGTTGTTTATATGTGGCTTATCCGGAAAGAAGGCATACTCAATGCGGGAAGGGCCAAATCTTTTATCTGCATCTAAGGTAAAGGAAAGCTTTGAAGAGCTGCGGCTGGTAAATCCAAAAGGTTTCATGCCCAGCATCAGATTGAGTTGCTGTTGCCCCTGGCGGTCATAATATTCAAAGTTTACGGGCTTTTTAAAGTCGCGAAAAGGATTAGCATACAAACCACTTCGGGGATTATACAAGTCTGAAGGGCTTATGGCTATAGCTACTACGGGCAAGGCGGGCGTTTCATCAAAAAAGAAAGTTTCGGTAACCACAGGTCCTGGAAGATAATTTTCCCTAAAACAGGCAGCCCGCAATACGGTGGTTTTTTCCAGCGCAATCGGTTCCTTATACACCTGTGCCTGTCCAGGCTGAGGGCTGCTGCCGTCCATTGTGAAATACACATCAAACCCTTCGGGGAAATCTATTTCAACCGTTATTTTTTTTATCTGGTAAAACCCACCCTTTGCCTGAATATGCGGTGCAGGACATCTTCGGGTAACAGGCGGATGACGAGGATTGGGCGCAAGAGGAGAAGGTGCCTGACAATAACTCCATGTGTTGTCTTCCAGGCGACAGTAAGAAAAGTCAGGATACTGCGGAGGAAAACTTACGGAGTCCACAATAGCTTTTCCATCTTTATCCAGCAAGTAAAGCGCTTCTCCGGCAGAATTCAGCTTAAAGCCGGCATGAAAGGGCCCTTGTTCTTCATCATCATCAAACCAGATGACCTTAAATGCTCCAGGAGCCAACCATGTAGTGCCAATAGAATTTTGTGGAACCTGCCATCTGCGTGCTGAACTCAGGTCAGTACAAAAATACATTCCGGCAAGGTCAACCGGCTTAGTACCGGAATTATATATTTCTGCAAAGTCATCATACTCCAGGGAGTCATCCATGAGAATATTGACATTGTTAGCCACAATTTCATTTATGATAATCTGAGGTAGAGCCATTGACGGGCAGAGTAGAATAAAAACGGACAGAATTCTTCGGATAGAAGCGCGCATGTGTATTAAAAACAAACCCCCTCCCTACATAATATATGAGAAAGGGGGTCTTAGAATCAAGGAGTGGCTTTAAAAAATGAGAAAAAGACGTTTTTTCATTCTCTCAAATCCCTTAATACGGTCTGATCGTGTGCAATAACCGCATCCAGTTCTTTTCTTACTTGCTCCCATTGAGCAAACAATTCCGGCATTTGGGTTTTCCAGATTTGCAAGGCTCTTTGTTTAACGGATTTTTGCTGCATGGGATCCCTTAGTTTTTGCAGATCCTGCATAGATATATCGCTTTTGTTCTGCAAAGCTGTTAATAGTTGCTTTTGCTTTTCTATCAACTCCTTTGCATAGGCTTCCCTTTCTTCCGAACTGGCAAACTTCTTCACGGCAGCATTTTTTTGCTCTTCTGCCCTCTGAAGTGCAGCAGTCAGAATTTCGGTGGAGTAATAAAAGCCTTTAAAGCCCTCGTTTCTTTGTATAATATCTACAGTGACCCCCGTGGCATCCACATTTTTAATGATCATTCTGGCTTCTCCCCCGAAAGGAGTGAGTTCAATGTACAAGTCATTGAATTCCACATCAGCAGGAATTTTCCCTGACAGACGTGTGTCCCACGGGATATGCACCGTACTCTCATTCTCTTTTACTTTGATTGCACCGGCAATGCGCATACCGCGTAATTCAGGATTATCCACCTGATGTACAATGTCAGGATGCACCTTTTCCACATGTCCGCGGGCAAGCATGATCCAAATTTTTCCCTGTGACGTACGTGATCCGTCAAAAGCTTCCAAGGCATAACCCAGTATCATGCCACCCTTGTTGGCTTTCATACCCACTCCCTGGGTGCTGGAAGAAGTAATAGGATCGCCAGGCATAATGCGGCCCCCCTCCATATTTACTTTTACTTTTACACGACCGGTGAGCGCCACCGGTTCACCTGCTTCCGGTGTGTTAAGAAAAACAGAGGGATTTTCAGATATTGCCCCCACCAGCAGCGGCTGGTAAGGTTCTGTGGTTAGCTCAAAAGCCTGAGGATTGTTTTTGGAAATAGCAACCAGATCGCCCGGCTCAGGTTTTCTGGATTTTCCGGTAACCGCAAAAAACTCGGCAAGGTCTCCCAGCAGCTGGTTGGAATTTGCATAAATGGAGCCCGAAGCACGTATTTCGCCAAAGGCTGCATAGATGGGAGCAGCAGTGCTATCAGCCCACTTGTAATCTATTCTACCACTGTAAGCCAACAGATAATCTCCATCACCGGCATGTTCTTCCAACTTTACATACCAGTTGGTTCCATTGGGATCCTGACCATCCCAGTAATGCTGATCCCACGCCCATCTTGAAATGTAATAATCATTTGAGCTATTGTAATAAAAGGTATCTAATGCACCGTTGGGATAATAAGGGGGAAATGGGCTGACAAGGTTAAGGTTTGCATTGGACACATTCACGCTACCTATGAATTGTCCCCTCACCCGTGCTGTGAAACTAAGCGGAAACCCTTCCGCATCGGCCATAGTAACTTTAAAATGAAAGTTGGTTATGCTTCGGCAGGCATCGGCTCCTCCGGCATTCAAAGATGGAAAATGATTCCACGTGGGAGCACCGGTGCCGAAAATCAGATAGTAATTAAACGTGCTGTCATAAGTTCCGGAAACCTGTGTATTGGGAATACACGAAGCTCCTGAAATATTTCCTACGGTCATCCCGTCATTTACCGCTACAGAACCTCCGTAGAGCGTAGTGTCAGAATTTCTCAGAGCACCGCGGAAGTCAGCATCCCCCAGAAACAGTGCTGCATTTCCACCCTCAACCAACTTCAGCTTATTATTGATTGTATCAATGCTGGCTTTGTTTATAAAAACGGCCGCAAAACCGGCGGAATCTTTATTAAAAGCCTGCAAAGCCGGTAGAGTATCGCTTTGCGTCTCCGCTATAATGCCATAGCTGCTGTCACTTACCACCCATAATGCCGGCAGCAATCCGGAAGAAGAGTATGCCCGGATAGCCGTTCCGTTTTGACTATATGCATAGATGGCGGAAATGGAATCAGCTTGTGTCACAGCCTTCAGGGCATGCCCGATAAGGCTTATGGCGTCAATGGCCGGCACTGTAGTATTTCCACCTTCTGCACGGATAGCAATCCCATTGGCATTGGCTTTCACGTGTAGCTTGGTTAGGGGCACGACAACTCCGATACCCACATTACCACTAAAAACATCATTAGTATCCGGATAAATATTAATACCATCTTTTATCCAGGCCCCTGCACCTCCGAAACCGAAGGCATTCCAGGACGTGCTGTCACGTCCCTCAAACTTCTGTGTAGCGGGATTGAAACGAATACTACCAGGAGCCGTACCAGTGGTAAATCCGATTTTTATACCTCCCTCCACATGCAGTTTCTCCTGTGGATTAGCTGTGCCGATACCCACATTTTGGGCATGTATCAGTCCCGTGAAAATAAAAAAGGTAATAATAAGAGTGTAAAGCTTCCTCATACACATTTACTTTATTCGTCAATAAACAAATCAGGCAATGCAATCTAATTTAGGTTATTCTGCCTGAAATATCAAATTCATCCTCTTGTATTTTAAAATACTAAATCCCCAAGCAACCCTACCTTAGAGTTACTTGGGGATTTAGTTATTCAGAATGCTAAAGAACAGCTCAGCTTATTACTGCTGGGTTTGAACCAGCTTCCGCACATACACATCACCCGACTCTGTTACCAGCCTGTAGAAGTACATGCCATCGGCACGGGCGTTGGTCTTGAAGTCAAACTCATAGAGCTTGTCTTTTTCGGCAACACCCTCAAAGAGATTCTGCACTTCTTCTCCAGCTACATTGTACACCTTGAGGCTTACACGCTCTTCAGCTTTCAGTCTGAACCGGATGGTGGTGCTTTCGCTGAATGGGTTGGGTTGAGCGCTCAGTTCAAATCCGGCATCACCCATACTGGTCAGTAATTCTTCCGGCTTAGCATTGGCGCTACAGGGACCCAGTGCCCAATCACCATGTTGCAGTTTCTTGCTGACATCTTTGTTCTTCACACAGTGCTCATGAGGCGGACGTGGACCTGCCGGATCATGACACATCAGGGTCTTGCCGATGCCACAACCGTTGTCGCAGGTAAATCCTTGAGCATCTACATAGGTTTCTATGAACAGCTCTCTGAACGATCCACCAATCAACTGGTCAGAAGCTACCGTGCAGTTGGTGGGGAGCTTGATATCCGGACGACCGGATCCTACAATTTCCACATAGGTGGTCGGTCCAAATACTCCACCCGGTAATCCGGCAGCGGATACTGTCATGGATTCACCATTATCCATATCAGTAAAGGTAGCGATGAGCGTGTTATGCAACGGATCGGCATAGAAATTCACCGTAGCATCTTCGACACTCAGGCTGTCATACAGCGTGTAGTGCACTACTAAGCTGCTGATGCCACCGTTACACAGACATTTGGGCTGTTCGGGCATGTTACAGGACTGACCATCCTTATCAATGAAGCCGAATACGGTAAGCTGATCACCTAAGCTCACACCCTGCAGGTAGTCACTGCAGCTGGTATGCACCTGAAGATCGCACACGTCATATCCTGCAATGGTGAAGTAAGTGGTATTATTAAGCTTGGATAATCCTGCTGCGTCAGCTCTTACCACAATGGTATCGCCCGGTTGCAGATTAGAGTATGTACCAAGCTGATAAGTATGATTGCTCTTGGCATAGGCAGTAACCGTGCCACCTGGCTCCCCAGTATAAATCAGGCCAAGGAAAGCAATACCACCGGAGCACGGACAAGGAGCACTCATACCACAAGTGTTATTCTTCGTATCCGTGAGGCCCAGCACCTTGAAGTCTCCGAAGATATGGTCTACGATATCTGCACCGTGACCATTGGCACAATCAGTGGGTATCTGCGCATAGGGACCCGGAGCATCTACAATTTCCATATAGGTGATAAAGCTGAGCTTATTACCGTTGTTTAATGTTCCGTTTACCAGCAACTGATCACCCTGCTGTACGTTGTAGAAGGTCTGGAAGACATCCATCTGTGGGAAGTTTCTTACACGTACAGTAGCACCACTGGGACCTCTGTATTCTACCAGCATATATTTGATATGCCCGCTCGGATGACAGATGTTACATGCACCGGGAGGTACCACCGGTTCACCACAATCAGCAGAATTTGTAATCACGCCCGGGCACGAACCGATCTTCCACCCCTGAGCAAGCTTATTCGCAACATCATCTACCTTTATGCAGTAGTTCTTGTTGCTTGTATTACACATAGACACGCGATCGAGCGCGGAGCCACAGCGTACATCTACCACATTCACCGTATGACTACCATACCCGATGCATCCGTTTGCACTGGTTACGGTGAGGTAGTAAGTAGTGGTAACCTGCGGAGCAACAATGATAGTCGGGGTAGTATCGCCTGTGCTCCACTGATAAGTGTAAGGTGGCAACGCACCTGTAACATTGGTAGTAATCTGGGCTACGTTTTCAGGATAATAGCCATATGCAACAGTCTGATCAGCACAGATACCCAGATCAAGCGGGTCGGGCTGCGTCAGCGTGATGGATGTATCAATGGAGCACCCGTTAGCATCGGTAATGGTGACATAGTAGGTACCAGCCCAGATGTTTGTCAGGTCTTCCACATTGGCATTGAACGGTCCGCCTGTACCCAGAGTAGTAAATACCTGGGTTGTGGTTTTCACGAAGCTATAGGAGATGGCATCCACTTCAAAGTCAGGCGAAGCATTTGACTCAATCCGCACATAGCGTGTCGGGATGGTGGTCACAAAGGTCTGATTGAAGTAGGTTTCCGTTGTGGTACTTACCGGGGCACCATTGGTTGCAAACGCCACTCCATCTGAAGATTCAGCAACTTTCATTACGGAGGTACCGGATTGTCCTGGTTTCTGTCTCCAACGAATTGTGTAGGTCGTACCCGCAGGCAATTCATCATCCAGCTCAAATACACAACGGTCTCCGATTTGTTCCCATCGAGCACCATAATTATCAGGTGCACCTGTAACCTTTACGCTATTATAAACGTTGCATCCTACACACCCGCCATTTCCATCACTGCTGCTGCTATGGCTGCTGCTGCTGCTGCTGTTACCACCACTAAAGGGGTTGATGGCGTAGCCGCTTACCGGAGTATTGGTCACAATAGTGTCTACCACAATGATAACACTATCGGGGCCGGTCCACTGATAGGTGTAGGGCTCACACATGGCACCGCCCGTTACATCCAGATTAATGGAACCATCACTGGCACCATAGCAGCTTACATTAAATCCACTTGAATAGGTGGGGCTGCTCAGGTCGGTTACTACAAGCGGATTAGGTTGCTGCAGGTTAAATAACAGCATTACCGTGCAGTTGTTTTGATCTTTAATTACAACACGGTAGGAGCCCGGGCCGAGGCCGGTTTGGTCTTCTGCACCAGGGGTAAGGCCTGAACCATTAGGCGTTGTCCATGTATAGGTGTATGGACCACATCCTCCGTTTACTGAGACATCAATACTGCCGTCATTAGCTCCATAGCAGGATATTTGATACCCACACTCGTATTCGGAAACTATCGCTGTAGCCAAGAGAGCATCCGGCTCGGTGAGCGTAATGCATCCGCTTGCTGACTGTCCATTACCGGGGTAGCCCTGTAATCTGGAGTCCGTAACCGTATAGCAGTATTGCCCAGGACCGAGACCACTGATATCTTCTGTTGTGGCGGAGAAGCCATTAGGCCCTGTCCAGGTAAAGGTATAAGGTAGGCAGGCTCCGTTTACAGTAAGGTCAATGGAACCATCATTGGCACCGTTACAGCTAATGTTGTATCCGCAGGCAAACTGGGAAGTGGTATGGGATACTACCAGCGGGGTCGGATCTACATTGACCACGAAGTTGCACACCGCAGTGTTGCCGGACGGATCAACCGCTACGTAGTTTACCGCATAAGAACCCGGATCCACATCAAACTCATCACCCGGCAGATAATTGCTAGTAAGCGTGTAAGAGCAATTGTCAGAAGCCGTAGGTGGAGTCCAGAATACCTGCGGGTTGCAATCACTAGGATCTGCTATCACGTTAATGTCAGATGGGCAGTTATAGATAACCGGATCTTCATCATCCGTAATCAGGATAGACTGGGCACAGCTGGCCTGATTGCCACTGGTATCTACTACAGTCCAAACCACAGTAGTAACACCTACGTCATAGGTATCCGAGGCATCACTTGTTCCGTTATAGTCATTGGTGACTGATGCAATTACACAGTTATCTCCTACTGTAGGTGCACCTACGGTGACTGCAGCCGTACACAAGCCCGGATCTGCGGTTTGTATGATATCGGCAGGGCAGGTAATCGTAGGCAGTTCATCGTCAATAATGGTTACGGTGAAGCTACAGGTAGACACGTTGCCATGAATATCTGGCACCGTGAAAGTAACCGTAGTTGTTCCTACCGGATAGAAGCCGGACGGATCCCATTGGTCTGCGCCACCGGGATAGTCATGATAGACGTTGAGCCAGTCTAATCCGCAATTATCATCGGCAAAGGCATTCTGCGGCTCTACATAAGCACCACATTGCCCGGCATCTGAAAATTGCGTGACATTGTCAAAGCACTGCACCACTGGCGGCTCGTCATCGGTAATGGTTACCGTAAAGAAGCACTGTGAGCTGTTGCCATGTATGTCAGTGACCGTATAGGTAACCGTGGTGGTTCCTACGATGTAGTTGGCTGAAGCATTGTTGGTGCCCGTATAATCATTGGAGTAAGATGCTACGGCACAATTATCGCTTACGGCCGGATCAGCCACGAAAATATCTGCACTGCATTCACTCGGATCAGCTGTCTGGTTAATATTGGCCGGACAGGTGATAGCCGGTGCTTCATTGTCGGTTATGGTTATCGTAAAGGAGCACTGTGCGTTGTTGCCATGTATGTCGGTGACCGTGTAGGTAACCATGGTGGTTCCCACATTATAGTCATCGCTGGCATCACTGGTGCCATTATAGTTATTCACCACACTGGCCACAGCGCAGTTGTCACCGGTTACCGGAGACGGCACACTTACCCCCGCTTCACATTCACCCGGATCAGCCGTTTGAACAATGTTGGCCGGACAGGTGATAGTCGGTGCTTCATTGTCGGTTATGGTTACCGTCATGCTACAGGTAGATGTATTACCGTAAATATCCGGTACAGTAAAGGTTACCACCGTTGTACCTACAGGATAAAAGCCGTCAGCGTTATAGGTAGCTCCCGTATATGTATTTGATATGGAATCTACATTAAATCCGCAATTATCTGAAATGGATGCTGCATCATAATTTATAGCCACATTCGCTCCACATAAGCCGGAATCCGCTGTTTGCATGACATGCGGAGGACAAATTACCACAGGAGGTTCATCATCGGTTATCACCACAGTGAAGAAGCAGTACGAAGCATTCCCATGTACATCGGTGACGGTATAACCGACAGTTGTAGTTCCTACTGAATAAGTTGCCGAAGCGTTACTGCCGCCTGTGTAGTCATTCACTACTGAGGCTACCCCGCAGTTATCATTCACTACAGGCTCAGCAATGAAGAGGTCGGCACCACACACCGAAGGATCAGCCGTCTGAGTAATATCAGCAGGACAGGTAATGGTTGGATTTTCATGATCTTCTACAGTAATATCCTGCTGACAACTGGACTGATGGCCATAGATATCGGTAACCGTCCATGTAATGGTAGTAGTTCCAACAGGGTAGGTGTCGCTGGCATTGTTGGTGCCATTGTAACTGTTCACCACACTGGCTACGGCACAGTTGTCTGCCGTAGTGGGACCTGCTACGGTAACTGCCGCTGAGCAGGCACCCGGATCGGAATTGTGCACCTGGTCAGGAGCACAGGTGATAGTGGGATCTTCATCATCTGTGACTATGATGAGCTGACTACATGTGGTCGTATTTCCGTTGACATCGGTTACTGTCCATATTACGGTAGTTGAACCTACCGGATACACATCTGATCCATCGGAGGTGTTATTGTAGCTGTTCGTCAGAGAAGCCACCCCACAGTTATCTCCTGTAGCCGGTATGGGGAAGGTTATAACGGCTTCACATACTCCGGGATCAGCCGTTTGAGTTATGGCAGACGGGCAGGTAAGGCTGGGCGCCTGGACATCATTCACTGTAACGGTGAAGCTACAGGTATTGGTATTGCCATTCACATCCGTCACGGTATAGGTTACCGTGGTTACGCCTACCGGATAATTATCCGATGCACCAGGGCCGCCATTGTAGTCATTGATTGCCGATGCAACGCCACAGTTATCTGATGTAGCTGGCAGACCGATTACTGCATTGGCATTACATGCATTGGCTATGCTGTTGATATTCACATTAGCCGGGCACGTAATCTGCGGCAGTTCATTGTCCTGAATAGTGACAGTCATGCTGCAGGAGCTGGTATTGCCATGCACATCCGTCACTGTCCAAACGACTGTGGTCAAACCTAGCGGATACACATCACTTGCAGCGGAAGTGCCATTGTAGCTGTTAACCACTCCGGCCACCGCACAGTTGTCACCCACAGTCGGGTTGGGGAATACTGCGATGCTAGCAACACATTGGCCTGGATCGGTTTCATCCACAATGTTTGCCGGACATGTAATAGTGGGATTTTCGTTATCAGTAATCGTAATATTCTGACTACACTGAGCAGTGTTGCCGTAGATATCGGTAACTGTCCATACTACGGTTGTAGTGCCTACCGGATAGGTATCGCTCGCATCTGCAGTACCATTATAATTATTGGCTACTCCGGCCACGCCACAATTATCTGCTGTGGAAGGTGCGGCAACCGTTACGGCAGCGTTGCACACACCTGCATCTGCGGTTTGTGTAATATTAGCCGGACAGGTAATGGTTGGGTTTTCATTATCCGTGACCGTAATGCTTTGGGTACAGCTTGCCGTATTGCCATGTACATCTGTAACTGTCCACACAATCACAGTGGTACCTACAGGATAGAAGTCGTTGGCGTTGCTGGTTGAGTTATAGTCGTTAATTACAGATCCCACGGCACAGTTATCAGCCGTTGACGGATCTGCTACGTTAACATTGGCTCCACAGAAGCCCGCATCGGCAGTTTGAGTCTGATTGGGTGCGCAGGTAATAGAGGGCACCTCATCATCCGTGATTGTGATATCCTGCGTACACGTGGCGGTGTTGCCATGAATATCTGTAACGGTCCACACAACAGTGGTTGTCCCAACCGGATAGGTATCACTTGCATCTGCTGTACCGTTGTAACTATTAATTACAGAAGCCACCCCACAGTTGTCGCTGGTAAAAATCGGATCGTTAACAATGACAGCGGCAGTACATACCCCGGGATCAGCCGTTTGAGTCTGGCCTAAATCGCAGGTAATTTGAGGTGCTTCGTCATCGGTAACGGTAATGTTTTGCGTGCATACTGCAAGGTTTCCATTCACGTCAAATACGGTCCACGTGAGCGTAGTTGTGCCAACAGGATAGTAGTCGGAAGCGTCATCCAGGAAGTTATAGTCGTTGTAGTAGAAATCTACCCCGCAGTTGTCACTTGCAAACGGGCTGTTCACAGTGACGAGGGCCTGACATTCTCCCGGGTCAGCTGTTTGTACTTGATCAGCAGCACAGATAAATGTAGGCAACTCATCATCCACTACAGTAATATTCTGTGTGCATTCAGTATAATTACCATATATGTCAATGGCAAACCAAGTCAGCGTTACAGTGCCTACCCCGTAAATGCCACTGGCATCATCCGTGAAGGTAAGGTCATTACCCCAGAAGTCAACCTGACAGTTATCGGAAACTGTAGCATTATTCACAGCAACATAGGCCTGACACTCACCCGGATCTGTGGACTGAACCTGATCCGGAGCACAAGTCAGCACAGGAGCTTCATTATCCACTACGGTAATTGTCTGGAAGCACTCATTGTAGTTTCCGTTGACATCAAATATACCCCAAGTAAGCGTGGTAGTTCCTACAGGATAGAAAGCGGAAGCATCTGTGGTAAAGGTGTAGTCATTGTAGTAGAAGTCAACAGCACAATTATCACCGACTGTCGGAGCCACTACGGTTACATTGGCTCCACATTGACCGGCATCTACGAAATGCGTCTGATCAGGCGCACAGGTGATGGTGGGCGGTTCATTATCCACTACAGTTATGGTGTGGCTGCATGATTTTGCATTTCCATTCACATCCAGAACCGTCCATTGCACTGTAGTAGTACCTACGTTATACACATCTGAAGCGTCTGACTGGAAATTATAATCATTAATATAGGAATCCACACCACAGTTATCCGCAGTTACCGGTGCAGGAATGGTTACGCTGGCACTGCAGTTGCCCGGATCGGTGTTTACCGTCTGACTGGGCGGACAGGTTATAGAAGGCAGCTCATTATCATTGACGGTGACCGTAAAGCTACAGGTAGCAGTCAGCCCATTTACATCTGTAACCGTGTAAGTTACAGTGCTTACTCCAAGCGGATATACACCGGAGGCATTATTGGTACCCGTCTTATTGTTGGTCAGGCTTTGCACTCCGCAGTTGTCATTGGCTTGCGGTATTGCCACAGAAACCGTAGCCTCACACACTCCCGCATCGGTATTCTGAGTAATGTTGGCCGGACAGGTAACCGTAGGCGGCTGATTGTCTACGACAGTGATGTTTTGATAGCAGTTTGTATTCCAGTTGCCATTCACATCCAGCGCCTTCCAGTTAATCGTAGTTGTGCCAACCGGAAAGTCATCATGGCTGCCGTTAATTACTACACTATTTACCGTACCAATAATCAGCGCAACACCACAATTATCCGTTGCTGTTGGGGCAGTAAGGGTTACATCCGCCTTACAAAGGCCTGGGTCGGCATTTACGGTAATATCGGCAGGACATGAAGTGAAGGTGGGATTTTCCAGGTCGATCACAAGAATGAACTGGGTCTTTATAGTGGAATTTCCATTGATATCCGTAACTGTCCAGGTAACTACCGTTATTCCTTCCGGATATATACCACTCGCATTATTGGTGCCGGTATAGGAGTTTGTTACGCTTTGAATGCCGCAGTTATCTGCTACGTTAATCAATTGCGGTACGATAAAGCCTGCCTGGCATTCACCCGGATCTGTTACTGTAAAGATATTCTGCGGGTTTTCATAGGTCGGAGGTTCGTTGTCTATAACTGTAACGGTGAACGAACAGGTCTCCGTATTGCCAAAGTTATCGGTTACGGTCCAGGTTACCGTGGTTACCCCTACCGGATAAGTAGCTGAAGCATCATTCGTGCCGGTATAATCATTAACCACAGTAGTGCCGTTAGCCAAACAGTTGTCGTTAATATCCACTGCCGGTACGCTAACATAAGCCTGGCACTGACCGGGATCATTATTCTTCGTTACATTATAGCACTCCAGTATAGGTGGAAGGTTGTCCAGCACCGTAACCGTTGCGCTGCAGGTAGAGGTATTCCCATTCACATCGGTGACAGTCAGCACAATCGGATTAGGTGAGGTGCTTACATCATTACAGTTGTAAAATACCTGGGATGCATTGACAAATGTATCAACATCCGTAGTTGCCGTAAGTTTGAGGCTTGCTATGCCACAGGCGTCACTGCTTCCGTTATTGATGGTGTCTGGTACGACAAATCCCGTTCCGGCAAAATCCAGTTCAATCGTGTAGTTGCGGCAAACAGCCGTTGGAGGTGTTACATCCTGTACTGTAACATTGGAGATACAGGTACTATTATTCCCATTTACATCATAGACCGTTAACACGGCTGTTTGTACCCCCACATCTGCACAATCAAATGTTGTGGGGAATACACTCAGCGATTGTACTGCACAGTTGTCATTACTACCGTTATCCACCTGCACAGCAGTAATAGACTGGTTGCCGTTTGCATCCAGCTGTATAGTGATGTCTTTACATAAGGCATTGGGTGGGGTAATGTCCTGAACAGTCACCGTTGCACTGCAGGTGGAAGAATTACCATTTACATCTGTAACCGTCAGGGTTACGGTATTTCCGCCCACATTGGCACAGGTAAAGGTATTTGGTGCTACCGCATAAGAAGCAATGCCGCAGGCATCACTGCTGCCATTGTTCACCTGTGTGCCTGTAATGGAGACACTTCCCCCACCCGGAGCAGTTGAACTCAGATTTACCGTGATGTTTTTGCATTGGGCTACAGGGGGCACATTATCCTGGGTTGTCACAACAGCAGTGCACGTGGCAGTATTGCCGCTCGGGTCACTCACTGTCAGTATCACATTGGTGTTCCCCACATTAGAGCAGTTGAAGCTGGTTTTGGAAGCCGCCAAGCTAACACCGCAGGCATCACTGCTGCCATTATTAATCTGGGCCGGGGTGATAGTGGCTGTCCCACTGGCATTGAGCTGTATTGTAATATTCTTACACTGAGCCACCGGTGGAGTTACATCCTGCGTGGTAACCGTGCCCACACATGTGGAGGCGTTTCCGCTCGGATCGGTAACTGTGAGTGTTACTGGTGTGCTGCCTACATCCGAGCAGCCGAAATTGGTTTTACTGAGGCTCAGAGTTATACCGCAGGCATCACTGCTGCCATTATTAATCTGGGCCGGAGTGATGCTGGCGGTACCCGCAGGGCTTAGCTGGATGGTTATATTTTTGCACAAGGCTACAGGCGGTGTAACGTCTTGTATCTTCACGGTAGCTGTGCACGTGGAGGTGTTAGAGTAAGGTGCCAGATCCGTTACTGTTAATATCACACTGTTATTCCCTACATCTGAGCAGTTGAAACTGGTCTTAGATGCGCTGTAGGAGGCTATGCCACAGTTATCACTGCTGCCGTTATTGATATCCGTTGCCACTATCGTAGCTGTTCCTCCCGCGCTCAGATTGACGGTAATGTTTTTACAGATAGCCGTTGGAGGCTGCACATCGTTTACGGTAACCGTGAAGCTGCACGTAGCCGAATTTGCGAAATTATCCGTGGCTTTATACGTAACTGTTGTAGTCCCTACGGGGAAGGAAGAACCACTTGCCAATCCCGCGATTCGTTGCACATTTAAACCAATACAATTATCTGTGGCTGTGGGATTCGGATAAGTAACCGGGGCACTACATGCATTGGTTGCGTTGCCGGTCACAATGTTAGATGGGCAGGTAATGACGGGTGGATCGTCATCAACTACCGTTACGTTAAAGCTGCAAGTGGTAGAATTACCGGAGGCATCCGTAGCACGGTAGGTAACCGTGGTGGTAGTTGCTCCCGGAAAAGCAGACCCTGACGCAAAGCCGGAAATCAGAACCGTATTCAACCCCGGACAGTTATCAGAAGCAGAAATAATATAATTCACTATGGCTTGACAGGCTCCAGGACCTGTGTTGGTAGTGATGTTGCTGGGACAACTGGTGAATACGGGTAATTCATTATCATTCACCGTAACCGTAAATGAACACTGACGGGTCTGCCCCACAGCATCCGTTACCCGGAAAGTATTCGTGGTAACTCCTTTGGGGAACTGTGAGCCACTGACCAGACCAGCAAGCTGAGTCAGAGTTGCTCCCGGGCAGTTGTCACTATAAGAGACATTGTAGGAAATCGTTGCGTAGCACTGCCCCGGATCCGTATTTACGGTGATGTTAGACGGGCAGGTAATGTTGGGCAACTCATTATCCACAATGGTAACTGTAAAGCTACACGTGGAAACATTTCCTTTGGTGTCGGATACGGACCATACATTGGTAGTGGTGCCTTTCGGAAAACTGGTACCGGAAGCCTGGCCGCTTGTGAGGGTCGGGCCGCTGGCTATGCCACAGTTATCCGATACTGTCGGAGTGCTGTACGTAACTGTTTTGGCACAGGTGCCTGGAGCCACATTATCGGTAATATTGCCAGGGCAATTGATTACCGGGAAGGTTTCATCCACCGTTATCTTCACCACATTGGAGGTAGCCTGTGTACATCCATTACCGCTGGTATTATATAATAGTCTGTACCATCTGGAGGCAGTGAGGTTTCCGGTATTTTCCGATGCGCCAGTGCCCCCATTAGTCCACGGACCACCAGGGCCTGAGGTGCTATATTGCCATTGATAAGAAGGTGTGCCGGTGCCCCCGCTTACACTGGAAGTAAGCGTGGTACTCTGATTATAACACAAATCCGTGCTGGCGGCCGAGATAGATACAGAGGGATCGGCAACCACCGTCACGGTAACCGTGTTGGATACCGCCTGGTCACAATTGGAGCCGGTACAGGAGTAGAGCACCCGATACTGGGTTGTTGAGGTTAATGCACCGGTATTCTGCGTGGAGGAAGTACCCAGATTCACCCATGAGCTGCCATCAAAATATTGCCACTGGTAACCGCAGCTTCCGGTTCCTCCGCTGCCACTGGCTGTAAGGGTTGCCGAACCACCGCTGCAAATGGTTGTGGTACCTGAAGCCGTCACACTGGGATCAGCCACGACCACTACGCTGGCCGCTGACGAATACACGGCCGGACAAACCCCGTTTTGCACCAGTGCGCGCACCTGCCACGTACCTATACTCGTAAAACAGCAATTAGAAGGAGCACTCGTGCTGCCGCCTCCGCCCCAGTTCGTCCACGAACCTCCGGGAGGGATGTATTCCCACCTTACTACCGAGCCGGTATGACCACTGAGTGTGTGCTGAACAGCAAAGCCCTGATCAGCACAGATAGTTTGCGATGAAGGACTTACTGTTCCGCCTACAGATGAGGTATTGATAGTAACCGTTACGCCTCCGCTGGCAGGACCCCAACATCCCGAGGAGTTGTTAAGACCTCTGACATAGTAAGTACCGCTGGCGGTGACAACCAGACTTGAGCCCGATCCCAGCGAGGTAGAGGTGCCAGAGGGAGAGGTTTGCCAATAATAGGTGACGTTTGCAGGTTGCGCGTTGGTAGTCAAAGTAGCGGAATTACAGTAAGTACCACCACCGGAGGGGGTATTGGGCTGACAGGGCCCGTTATCACGATACTTAAGCACTGCCGAAACGCCCGTAAAATCATGTTGCTGGCAGTTGAAGCGGTTTACAATAGCAATGAAATTTCCGGTCGTTTGCACATTGTTATGATAGAGAATAGATGCAGTAGTTCCAGAGCAATCCGGACCGCTGTCATCATTATAGGCCTGAGATACCCATGAAGACCCGTTATACCAATAGATGGTAAGCTGTGTATCAAAACTGGAGCCACAGGTGCTGATGGTATAGGTATCGCCCAGGTCAGCGGTAAAATAGTTGTAGGTGCCGCTACCTACGGAAACCTGTGTGAAGGAGCCGCAGGGCGGACGGCCAATGGCTTGCCCAGGCCCGCTCCATCCACACCCGCTGCCAGGACTGGGATTACTGGGGCATGCCTGTGCATACACCTTGTTGCCAGTATGCATCAGCAACACCATGGAAGCCGAAGCAATCAGTGCCAGAAAGAAGCGTTTTAAAATAAAAAAGCTTACAAGCTTCATATGCGCCTGTAAGCTTTGTTTATCGGCACTTGTGTTCTGGCATACTGCATTGTTGCCACAACACGTTACCAATGTCACATGCGCTTCGGTGTGTTGGTTGACTATCCTTTTCATAGTAAAACGGGTTTATTCAAAGTAAAATTTCCCTTTTGGGAGTTGATTATGGGTCAAAATAAAATATTTTAACAATTCCTGCAAAAGTTTTTTTAACAAAATCATCAGCACATAGTGTGGCGCCTTAATATCTTTTTTTTCTCATCTCACATTGTCTGACTCGCTCAAAGTTTAAGGTCAATAATATCAAAGCTATGGCACTGATTCACGCAATAACGAGAAATTTATTTTGCCACATTACTGGCTTCTCTGTATTTGGCTGACCATTTGTAAAGAATGTTTTGCACCTGACGCTCACTGATATTGTAGGTTTCGGCTAATTCTATCACCGTGTTGCTGCTACGGCCGTTGTTTTTTGCCAGAATCTCATAGTAGTCATGTACAATCATAAAATTTCTTAGCCTTTCAGGATCGGTTATCCCGTCGGCAATCATGCTCATGAGCAATGTTCTGGAGTCAGGATGCTTGTCAAATTTGGATAGATACAGTTCAAGGAACCGTTTTATGATTTGGATTTTATTGGGCTGCTTAGTCATAAAAGTGCTTAAAAATAAGGCGTTCTGATGGATTTTTTTGCAGATAACCGTTCAAACTTTAGCTCTACGCAATTATCGGAAATCAATTTATCCCCCGCTTCAAAAAAAGTCAATTCTTTTTGCCATCCTTTAACTGTAGGGTTACAATCCCACGCATTGTGGCGTGTGCTTTCTTTTTAATTTTAAGCAGCAAAACAATGACGCAATGCGGGTAGCTTATTATTTCATCTGGATTGTCTTGATTACCGGATCCGGCTGTCATCTCTCTGATGAAAAGCACAAGGAAAAGGCTGATAGCCAATCAGTAGCCTGGCGCAACAGTCACCGGGAGCAGATGGGCTTAAAAGGCTCTGTGAAGCACCTTTATGAGATCACCTTCTATGCTCTTTCCCATTACGGAGAAGTTGTACCAGGAGAGCCTATTGAAGGCACCGAATACTCCTATTTGTTTGACAGGCAAGGCATGCTCACGGAAAAAATTTTTTGCGAGCGGCCGGATAATTACTCCGAAAAATGGAGTTGCAAGTTGAATGAGCTGGGATTTCCTGTGGAAGCCGTTATCGTGGATCCTTCAGGAAAGCGTTCCATGGAATCTTACCGCTATGATGAAAAAGGAAACCTCATTGAGAAGAAACTGTTTAAGCCACAGATACAGCGGTGGACGTTTACCTATGACAACCAGGGGCGCAGAACGAGCATGACTGTGTATGACCTTCCTTACAACGAGATGCGCACCACTACCTATGATGCAGAGGGCAATCCCAAAGAGGTTATGCAGTACTTTGCTGACGGAAATCTGAAGGAGAAATATCTGTGTAAACATACATTTGACAAGGAGGGAAACTGGATTCAGCAAATCCAATATACGGCCCACATTCCTGATATTGCACCTGTCCCGGCCTTTATTACCATCAGAGAAATTGAGTACTATGAGCTCTAACTGCACTTATGGAGCGAGGGTGATGCCCCTGCCCGGCACAGGCTTTTTTTTCTTTCATCCGGCTTGTCGGGCATTAGGTTAGCCGGTAGAATGCAGATGATATACTATCTTCATGGCCGCAGAATGTGCAATACTTTTCCCGAATGGACAGAAAACGTCCCCGCAACTCCCCCACCGGTACGACCAGGAAGTTAGGTTCCGGCAAAGGCTTTGTTTCTTTGCTTGTGTCTCATTATTGGTATTTCCTTTTACCGTTGTGTGCCTTCATATTATTCAGCAACACCCTGCACATTGGTTTTCCCGGGGATGACCCGGCCGTAATAAAAAATCATCGTTTCGTACAGGAAGGTATCAAAGGCACTGGTAAAATTTTTACACATGGATTCTATGATGCCTATGAATATAAAGACCCGGCTTACAATGACCCGCTTTACCGTCCGGTGGTGCTTCTTTCCTTTGCCATTGGTAAAACCCTCTGGGATAATAACCCGGTTATTGAACATGGTATAAACATTTTGCTCTATGCTGTCTGTGGCATACTGCTGTTTTATTTTTTGAACCTGACCGGAGCTACTCCCTCGCCTGTTACAGCTGGTGTAGTCGTCCTGCTCTTTCTTGTACATCCGGTGCATACGGAAGCAGTGGCAAGCATCAAAAACCGTGATGAACTGCTTTGCCTGATTTTTATGCTGGGCACGCTGGTATCCCTGGTTCAGTTCATAAAGACCGAAAAACGCACTTTTCTCTTTGCCACCTTTCTGAGTTTTGTGCTGTGTCTGCTTTCAAAAGAAATGGGCATAACACTGCTCGCGCTCATGCCCCTAACCATTTTTTACGTCCAGCAGGATTTTAAAATCTCCCGCTGGCTTGTCCTGCTTATACCGGCAGTGGTGCTTGCTGCCCTTTACCTTGCGGTAAAATTTTTGGTTTGCGGCAGTCTTATAAACCCCAGCCTGCACTTCATGGATAATTCGCTGCTTGCTGCCCAATCCTGGGCTGATATGCTGGCCACCAACTTTCTTATTCTTCTTAAATACCTCTGCATGCTTGTTTTCCCGTATCGCCTTGGCTGGGATTATGCATACCACCAGATACCAACGGTGAGCTGGCTGCATCCACTTCCCATGTTATCTCTGCTCATTCATGTGGCACTGCTCGCCTATGCTTTTGCCGGACTGCGCAAGAAACACTTTATTGCCTATGGGCTGCTATTTTATTTCATTACCCTCTCAGTTGTTTCTAACCTCTTTGTAAAAATCAGCAGCACCATGGCTGACCGTTTCCTGTTCGCTCCCTCCGCAGGCTTTATTCTTGCAGCCGTACTCACAACAGCATTGTTGCTGGGTAAAATTGCGGACAAACAAATCAGGTCGGCTTTATCCTCAAGCCTCACCGTGATAGTAATCGGACTTCTGGCATATAAGACGTATGCCCAGAATAATATTTGGGCTGACCCTTTCAGCATAGCACAAAATGGAGTGAAAGTTTCCCCTAACAGTGCTAGGGCTCATCTGTTTCTGGGACACGAATATATTTCCCGATCTGGTCAAACCCGGGATCGCATCCAACAGGTGCAACTCATTAAAAAAGGTATTGCCTGCTACCAGCGCAGCCTGACCATTTATCCTCAATATAGCGGTGCGCTGAACAGTCTGGGTAGAGTCTATCACTCGCTCGGTATGCCCGATAGTGCCCTGTACTACTTCCGGCAAGTGCCTCCGGGCGACAGGGAATATCCTCTGGCATGCTACGGAATGGGCGATGCCTGGTATTCCCTGGGACAGAAGGATTCAGCCCTCTACTATTTCATGAAAATACCGGAAGATGAAGTGGTATTTGGTCTTGCCGCCAACAGCATCGGATTTATGTATTCACAGATGAATCGTCCTGATGAAGCGCTTCGCTATTTGAAGAAAGTGCGCCCGGAAAATCCTTCTTATGGGAAAGCTTCCATGAACATAGGCAAGTTATTCATCAACGAAGGGCTACCCGACAGTGCCCTGCATTACTTTCTCAAGGTTCCCCCTGATGATGCCGCTTTCGCGTCAGCGCGCGTGGAGGCTGCCCGCGTTCTCATAGATCAAAAGAAGTATGCCGAAGCCATTGAAGTGCTGGAAAAGGTCGGGCGCAATCAGGGAGCTGTCCCCTACCGCAATGCGCTTTACTTTAGTGGAAGGGCTTTTTATGAAATGGGAGACCTGCAGTCAGCCCTTTACTATTTTCATAATGCCACTCTGATTGATCCGGGTTTCCGCCCTGCTTACGAAGCCATGGCACAAACCTATAAAGCAGCCGGTGATGAGGAAAAAGCTGCCTACTACACCCGGCTGGCACAAACAAAACCTGAACCCACAAACTGAAGCGTGCGCCTGCCAGCCGTAACCTATGGCATGTGACCCCGGCAGGACTCGAACCTGCGACCAATAGCTTAGAAGGCTACTGCTCTAATCCACTGAGCTACGGGGCCTTAAACTGAACTGCAAATTTAATAAAGAAGATTTCAGCGAAGAATGGTGAAGCGTTGAGTTGCGGAACTCCGGTCATCTGATATCCGCAACAGATATGCTCCCTCCTGAAGAAAGCTGAGATCAAGCTCATACTGTCGCGTATCCATCTGTAGCGATTTCCGGTAAACGTATTGCCCAGGCATATCCATGGCATCAATATTTATCTTCTCCGTCTATGATTTTGTAATTTCAATAAACAACTTCCTCTTGGTGAGCGTTGGGAAAATCCTGAAATCAAATTCTGATTCTATCGGCCGGGCCGAAGTAGGACAATCGGGGACATAAAAGAATAAGAGACGGGATTAGAAACATTGCCGCATTGATCTTCAAGGTTTCCGCTCAATGTCAGTATATAGCTTCCCATGACGGCAATTGGCTGGATTAAGGTGATTGTTACCTCCCGTTCCCTGATAAGATTGTGTTTACATATACCCGTTGTTGCAAAGGGGAATCACTCCGATTCAGTCCTGCTCGGGGCCGGTGACCTGAGGCAACAGCAGGCAGGGGCAGCAGCAGGAGCGTGATGATTAAGCTGTTGATCTTTCCTACTTGAATCTTAAAAATACATCTTCCCCCTGACGTTGTGAAAATACTCTCCTCATTTTATAAGTTAGCGCAAGCATTTTTAGATGTATGGCTGACGTTGCCCCCCAGATTGAAGCATCCTGGAAGGCGATTCTTGATGAAGAATTCCAAAAGCCTTACTTCCGGAAAATAAAAGACACGCTGGTGGCCGAGAAAAACAGCGGAAAGACTATCTACCCGCCCGGACCGCTCATCTTCAATGCCTTTAACCTCACCCCTTTTGATGCAGTGAAAGTAGTGATTCTCGGGCAGGATCCCTATCACGGCAAAGGTCAGGCACACGGGCTATGCTTTTCGGTGCCCAGAGGTATAGCTCCTCCCCCGTCACTGGTCAATATTTTCAAAGAGTTGCACGATGACACGGGCATTCCGATACCGTCACATGGCAACCTGGAGAAATGGGCAAGGCAGGGCGTGTTTCTGCTCAATGCCATTCTCACGGTACGTGCCGGTGAGCCGGCCTCCCACAGCAAAATAGGCTGGCAGTATTTTACGGATGCCGTCATCCGGAATTTGTCTGAACAACGTGCCGGACTTGTATTTCTGCTCTGGGGCAAATTCGCTCAGGAGAAGGCCGCCCTTATTGACCCAACGCGGCATCATATTCTCCGGGCTGCTCATCCTTCGCCTTACTCGGCAAGTGGTTTCTTCGGCTGCAAACACTTTTCCAAAACCAACGAGGTTCTGCAACATGAGGGATATAACCCGATTGATTGGCAGCTGGATTAAATCTATCTTACCTGATAAGCAATCAGGTTATTTTTTTCATCTCCGGCTATAACCACATTTCTGCCTGTTTCAAATAAGTCAGCCATGATAAAAGGAGTGCTGGCAGACAGGGGGAAACCCTGATAAATGGCAAATGTTGAGTCCAGATAATAAATCTTACGCGCCTCTGACGAAAGCAGGCCAACATTCTTTTTATCATTGACTTCCACAATGAACACCTTGTTTATTTTTTCGGCAAAAGAAGGCGAGGCTACTTCTTTCAGGTTTTCATCATAAATTTTAACAATCAATGAATCTGCAAATACGAATTCATAGCGGCCATCTCCCAACAGGTCATCGTAGAGGAGGTCAAAAAAGTTTTTCGGTATGTTTTGTTTCTGCTTACTGAAGGAGCCATTGCGGTAAACTTTATAGAGATTTCCGTCTTTATCGGCATTCATCAGCTGAAAATTATCGCGTGTAAGGCGAAGACCGAAATCGGTGTCAAATACGTAATCCAGCTTAATGGGCTTGGCTCTGCGTTCTCCTCTGCGGTTAAAATAGAATACTTCTCCGTTTTCATTGGCTGCAATGAGGTAATCTTTTCCTTCCACCAAAGCATATTTCATTGGATAGCGCACCCTGCCGGTATTTTTCTGTGGACTCCATCCCGGCAGGGGCTTGCCGCTTTTATAAAAACCGTAAATGTTGCCATTTTCACAGGCGACAAAAAGCCGGTAATCCCGGTTCTTATCATAGTCTGTAATAAGAAGCCCGTTAGTAGCCGGTGCAGGCAATCTCAGCGGGTATGATGCCACATTATCGCCTTTGCGGTCAATCACATATATCATATTTGCCGTATTGAAAGCATACTGCAGCTTGGTGTTTTCATAAAAGTCTATCAAATAAATTTTACTCATTATTAAACCATCCAGCTGACGCTTCCAAAGTATTTTTCCGGCTTTGGTGATCAGATACAGATTATACAGGGAATCCTGGACAAGTATTTCTTTTTCATTGGTGTAATGATTGACAACAAATACCGGAGCCATAGCCGCGGGGGCATCAAGCCTTACTTGCCATAGTACGTTACGATAGTCATCCGTCTGGGTTGAGTGCATTATGTATCCGCTAGTGAAAAATATATTTTCATAATAGTTGAACTGGAGCGCAGCAGGACTGAAATGCAGAAAGTTTTTGTCGCCCTTACGGATATCCGTGAGCAAACTGTTACTAAGTGCGGCATGGAGTATTTCTGCGCATCGGGAAGTATTGAAATATATATAAAGATTAGCCGAAGAAGTCAGGTTGCGCTCAAAGACCATGTACTCGGGGTCATTGGCAAGAGTCTGATTATCTTCATAGTTGCCCAGTATTGTTTTAATCACCGACACCTGATTGGCGAAGACAACAAAATTATCTACCACCGTGTAATACGGAGAGCTGATTTGAACAAAATGATGATCAAACAGGCGGCTCAGGCTATCCGTGGATGCAAGCTGCCCAATGGGGTATGCTTTGAATTCTTCCAGTTGCAGGTCAGCTCCGGTAAACCGCGCCCGCTCGGCCAGGCTTTGTATTGCAATGTCAGGGTCAATGGCTTTTACAATTAAAAAAGCATCTTCCTGAAAATTTTTATCCAGCGGCTCAAGCACTCCGAAACACCACTCATTCCCCATCCAGTTGCGAAAGTTGTCCAGCTCAGGAGAGAGAATTTTCCCCAGCCTGCTCATGTATGCATAAAAATCATCAGCAGAGTAATAAAAAAACAGAGCCGTTTTGTAGGGCATCACCCGGGTAAGCTCAATCTGTGAAACTGTTGGCACCGTAAACCTGCTCAGATAATGATCCTCTGCAAAACGGGTGTAGCCATTAATGATAAAAGAGTTATTTCTGATTTTCAGATCCAATTCCATCCATCCGGCAAAATCAGCCAGCGGCTGAAACAGATTCGCGTATTCTTCATTAAAAATCATAGGCAGATAGCTGCGTATGTGATCAAAACGGATATAAACTATTCCATCGGCATCCTCACCGCCCAGGTCGCTCACTTCTCTGAAACCTGGATCATCCAGCAATGATACGCCCGATCGCAATTGGGCTATTGCCTCTTCCACCAGAAAAGGAGTGTAGCTAATCAGTAATAGTCCGTTCACAAAAGACACAGACACCGGCTTTTTTGCGGATGCAAGGGTTATTTCATAAATGACTTCATCCCGATAGATCCGCCTGCCGAAATCGCGCTCATCAGGTGCTTCAGTGAAAAGAGCAAACTTTTCGCGACTGAACTTCTTGCTCTTTATGACATACAGAAAATCAAATGCATCCCTTCCGGTTATGCTCAAACTGGCGAGCATGGTAGAGCCCTCACGGAGGCTGAAAGTTGTATCGTGTAATTTTATCCGGAACAGGCTGTCCACTGCATCCAACTGATACATCAGTTTACGGTAAAAAGCCGCCTTGCTTAAGTCTTCGTGAAAAGCCGCTTCCCGAAATTTTTTCATTGACTCTGCCGGCTGCCTGAATTCAAACACTAGTGACACCGAAGTCGGCAGGGCCTCATATCCGGATCGGTTTTCTGACATCACCAGCACCAGCCGGATATAAGCCGCTGTGACAGCAATCAACACCATTACCAATAAGCCAATCAGCCAGTATCCTCTCATGTATTAAAATGTACGGTGCGGTTTTGTGGGCAATTTTTGAATCATTTCTGACAGTAGCGGATTATTATGTATACTTCGGAGTTCATGTGCCTGAATTTAACTTCAAAACTAAAGTATTGCCCCTTGTATGTAATATTGCTGCAGCGAATGATGCCAACTTATAGCTGTGCATAAAGGTGTTTTCTCCCTAATTGCCTTTTTAGGCCTGCTTGCCGTGGCTATTGGTGCGTTTGCCGCCCATGGGCTGAAGCCCCGTTTAAGCGAACAGGCTTTGCAATGGATGGAGACCGGAAACCGCTATCATTTTTATCACACCCTGGCAGCGCTTGCGGCAGCCTGCCTGCACAACAGAAGACCCACCGCACTGTTTTATTATTCTTTACTGGCGTTCATTACAGGAATTGTCCTGTTCAGCGGCTCCTTGTATGTGATGGCGTTGACCGGGTTTACTGCTGCAGGTATTGTCACTCCCCTGGGCGGCCTGAGTTTTATGGTTGGCTGGCTGCTGTTGGGATTTGCTGTATGGAAGGATTTTGCTGCATCCGGGCACTGAACAACACCGCATCCGAATCTGGCAGGCAAACTTTCATTTTAATTTTATCATCGCAGAATGTATTGCGCTGCCTGCAAAAATGCCGTATCCGTTCTTTACATTTCCGTAAACCGGAAGAAAATCATCATCCTCATTGCTTGACCGCTGCTGCTTAAGTGTTTTGATATAATCATAATAGGCCTGTGATATATGGAGCAGATCCACATATAAGTTTACCTCCTCATAGCGGCTTAAACGCACAGCTTTAAAATGCAGGGTAAGCTTCATTTGCCTGCCGTTAAAAGTGCCATCGGAAAAAAGTATAGACCAACTACTTTCCTGAAAAAAATCCGACAGCTCCTCCTCCGGAGTAGCTTTCCGCCCATCGCTGGTAGTTGATATTACCGTATCTCCGGTTGTTTCGTTGACCACAGCCCTCTGCATCTGTAGCCAGGTGTTCAGACGATACATATTTTTTTCCGCAGCAATATCGCTAAAGAATATTTCCACTATTCCGTCCTGATTCTGACTGGCATCTCCTTTGGACACCAGACGTACCGAATCCATGCGTATAAGGACAGGCATGCGCTCGTTTGCGGTTACTATACCATAATGAGGATGCTCCACCCGTATGGAATACTTTTTACCGAAAACCGGAGTAAAGGATGACTGGTAAGCACCAAAGGTATTAGCAGTGTCTGAAGGTACGTAAACCAGAACCTCGCGAAAGGTATCTTCCTCATAAAGATACACTCTGGCATCTGCAACAGAAACAATATTCATAGGGGCAAGGATGGAAGAGCTTCTTGTAAGATACAGGCGAAAAGAACTGTAATTATCAAACAGGCAGTTAACCGTCAGTTGCGTATCCACCATAGTCTCCGGAGGAATATATTCTTTTTCACAGGAACTTAATCCTGTAAGAAGAACCAGGAGGAACACCCTGCATTGCTGTCCGGATGGTATTGACATGCTAAAAGCTGATAGTATATGTTAGTGAGGGCAAAACCGGGAAAAGACTCAACTGCCGGTAACTTACCCTAATGTTGCCGTCTTTATCGGTGCGGCTATCCCGGTAAATTGAAAATACATTCAGACGATTATACACATTATACACACTTATATTAAAAGTATGGCCAAACCGCCTGATACTTTTGCGGTAAGTAAATGAGAGGTCAAGATGATGATATGCGGGGAGCCGGGCATTATTTCTTCCGGCATATACTTTAACCTTAGCATAGCTGGCTGTTGGAATCCCGTTTCGTACATTAAACTCATGAGTAGCCACATCATACCAGGAATCGTAAAGCTGAATGGCCAATGTGTAGGCATTACCACTGCCATATACCCAGGATGTGCTTATTTCAAAATGCTTTCTGAAACGGTAGTTTATCTGTGCTGCTACATTATGCCGCCTGTCATACTTATAAGGGAAAAATTTACCCTGATTGAGAGCATCAAATTTCCGTTTGCTCCATGCCAGAGTGTAGGCCAGTGATCCGGAGACTTTTCCTGCAGTACGGGCAAGATAAAACTCTACACCATAGGCAATTCCGGTTCCACCGGATACTATCCTGTTTTCCCATGTCTCCGTAATGCCGGGTGAAGACTCATCTTTATACTCCACAAGATTATGCATTACACGGTAAAAACCATCCATGCTCCACTCAAAATAACGTGGTAGCTTCTGCATCACGCCAGCCGTAAAATTCCATCCTATCTCGGGCGGGGCTTTAGCTGTGGCCGGCACCCAGTAATCATTGAGCACATCCACATTCACTGCGGTGAGCAAATGCAGGTTTTGCGACAATGCAGAGGCCGAAGCCCGCACAAATAAGCGCTGCAGCGGATTATACAGTATGTGCAAGCGGGGTTCCAGGCTGACAAACGCTTTATTCCCAGGATTGTAAAGCCGCGCATGTACCCCGCTGGCAAGGGTAAGTTTTTCGTGTGCCTTGTATGTATCTTCGGCATAAAGAAACCACTCTGCCGTGGGATATAGCCTATTGGTGTCGGTGAATACCTGATCGGGTGCATTGAAGTCTTTAACCTGCTCTGTGCCCTCCCCAGGTTCAAACAGAACCGCCTGACCTCCTAAGCCTGCACGCACGCTATGACGGCCGCTGGAATACGCGACATCCGTGTAAAGACTCAGATGACGGACGTAAGACACAGCGTCCGTGTAATAACCTTTCATATAATTAGTGTCTCCGGTTGCAACAATGAAACTGCCATATACATCTGCATAAGAACCATCAAGACGATAATGACTGTAACCCGCGCGTGTTGTCACCTCCCATTGTGATGTCGGCCGGGCAATCCATGCCATGGAAGCAACTTCGTTGCCCCATTTTACCTGGTTGAGATAGTCGCCCTGTTCGTAATAAGTCAGATTGCTGAGTCTATAGGTTCTTTCCAATGAATAATAGTCTCTATTGGCAAAAAAGCTGAGCTCCACGCGGTGGCGGTCATTGAAGCGATGTATCATCCGGGCATTCACATCACCAAAATAATAACTAACGGTGCCCTGCTGGTCTGCACCAGCAAACTGCCTTCTGGATATCGGTTTGAGATAAAGCCCGGCATAGCACACGCGTGCCGAAAAAGAAAAGACAGTGTGCTTTTTACAGGTTAAAGGTCCTTCCAGATGCAATCGCGAGGTTATCAGCCCGAGCGAAAACTGTCCGCTGATGCGTTCTGTTGTGCCATCTGCTGACTGGATGGTGATCACCGAGCCCAGGCGTCCGCCAAAACGTGCCGGATACTTGTCTTTATACAGGTCAATGCGCTCAATAGCATCCCCGTTGAAAACAGAAATAAATCCATAAATATGCGAAGGGTTAAACACCGGTACGCCATCCAGCAGCATCAGATTCTGATCCGGGCTGCCTCCCCGGATAAAGATACCCCGGGATCCTTCACTGCCCGATTGTACACCCGGCTGCATCTGAACAGTTCTCATCGGATCATTCTCCCCCAGAAAAGAAGGCAGCAGAAAAAAACTTTCTTTAGGCAAAACCACAGCCCCGCCCTCATCCATGAGTGCCATTCTGGGTGTGCGTTTTTCTGAAATAGCCACCTCCGGCATCAGCGCAGCTTTCAGCTTAAATTCAATCAACGTATCGCTGGATAAAAATATGGTTGGGTTTGCCGTTTCAAACCCCAGGTAAGAGATTAAAATCTCCCAGGCCCCTTCCGGGAGAATGAGCTGAAACCATCCTGAAGAGTCGGAGTATGTGCCGCGTTCCAGCGAACTTACAAACACAGTGGCGTTATGCAACGGATGCCCCTGCTCGTCAAGAACCTTTCCGCTCAGACGATATTGCCCATACACAGGAAAAATAAGCAGTAAACATACCGTCACGGCAAGAAAACGAACGCAGGTGGCTGCACTCTTATCCTTCATGAAAGGCTGAAAAAAAATCAGCATGAGCATCCGCAATCTCATGACCGGGATGCTTTTAAAACAGTTCATTTTGATTCTGCTTTGCGTCTTCATCCGGTAGGCTGCGGTCAAGCCACTTCTGTGGAATGACTTTGGTATTTTCGGCACCCAGTTCGCGGAGCTTTTCCACGCGTCCAATCAGGCTTCCCCTGCCGGTAAGTTTGGTCATAGCGCTGGAATAGGCTTCCTGGGAAGCTTTGATTTTTTTTCCAATCTCTTCCAGATCAGAAAGCAGGTTGGTGAATTTATCATACAAGGCTCCGGCCTGTCGTGCGATTTCCCGCACGTTGCGATTCTGATATTCCTGCTTCCACATCGTAGAGATGGTGCGTAGGGTAGCCCACAAGGTAGTGGGGCCGGTGAGGACAACATTCCGTTCCATGGCTTCCTGAAATAAAGCGTGGTCATGTGTCAGCGCCAGAGCCAAGGCGGGTTCAATAGGCACAAACATCAGCACGAAGTCAGGGCTGTTGTTATAAATCTGCTGGTATTTTTTTTCGCCCAGGGTTTTGATATGCTTGCGGATAGAATGCACATGATTTTGCAGATGTCTGGACTTTTGGTCTTCATCGGTTTCAGAAATAAACCGTTCATAATCCAGCAGGGATACTTTTGAGTCAATAATGATTTTTTTATCGTCCGGCAGATTGATGATAATATCGGGCTGTAGCGTGCGCCCATCTTCCGTTACAACGCGTTGCTGAATGAAGTATTCGCGATCCCGGACCAGACCAGATTTTTCCAGTATGCTCTCCAGAATGATCTCACCCCAGGTGCCTTGTGTTTTTGTATCTCCTTTGAGGGCACGGGTGAGGTTGCGCGCCTCTTCACTCAGCCGCTGATTCAGTTCACCCAGATTCTTAAGTTGCTCCATCAGCCGGGAGCTGCGGTCAATGGTGTCTTTATGGGATGACTCTACTTTTTTTTCAAATGCCTCCAGCTTTTCACGCAGGGGTTGCAAAATCTGATCTATATTTTGCTTGTTCTGCTCGGTAAATTTTTTGCTTTTATCTTCCAGTAATTCGCCTGCAATGTTTTTAAACTGCTCCACCAACATCTGCCGCATCTGCTCCACTTCAATTTTGTGCTGCTGAAACCGCTCGTGGAGATTATTGTAATCCGCTTCCAGGCGGGCATGGCGGTTTTCCGTCTCCCGTAAAAGTTGTGATTCTTTTTCCAGGCGACTGGTGGCTTGCTGCAGATTTTCAGAGAGCAGGATATTACGTTCTTCCAGCTTACTGAGAGTGGTTTGATACCTGCCGCGCAAAAGCAGCCATGCCAGCAGTGCCCCGGCTGCAAACCCAGCGGCCAGAAAAATGAGGTTTAGAACAAAGTGCATCATATCATGAAAGGCGGATTTAAAGTTTGTTGCCGACTTTAGCCCCTTTCAGGAAGCCGGAAAGCGCAGTTCCTGTGCCCTACTGTTCATAATGCGCGTTTGCTGGCGGATAGACTCCTGGTGTATCAACTGAAATATCTTCAGGATAAGCTCGTCCGATAGTCCCAGTTCCCGGGCCCAGGCGGTGCGTGTTTCTACAATATCTTTCCAGCGCTCAGGCTGAAGTACGGCAATGTTATTTTCTTTTTTAAAAAGCCCGATTTGCTCAATGACTTTCATGCGTTCCTTCAGGGCAAGAATAAGCTCTTCATCATGTTTATCTACGATTTCACGCAGTTCCCTAAGCGTAGCCCTGAGCATGCTTCCGGTAGCACCTTTTTCACGGACAACCAATGCCTGCAACAACTGTGTAAGCGCATTAGGGGTAAGTTGCTGTGCAGGGTCACTAAGCGCTTTGTCGGGCTCAGGGTGTACTTCAAGCATAAGCCCGTCAAAATTCAGGTCCATGGCTTGCTGAGCTATTCGGGGGATGAGGTCACGTTTTCCGCATATATGACTGGGATCACAAATAATCGGCAGGTCAGGGCGTAAACGTTTTAGCTCAATGGGTAACTCCCACATGGGCTTATTGCGATAGCCGCCTCTTTCTGCTGATGAAAAGCCACGATGAATGGCTATCAATTTTTGGATACCCGCATTTTCCAGGCGCTCAATGGCTCCCAGCCAGAGATTCAGGTCAGGGTTGATGGGATTTTTTACCATCACGGGTATGTCCGTGCCCCGGAGCGCATCCGCTATTTCCTGCACGGTGAAAGGATTTGCGGTTGAACGGGCGCCAATCCATAATACATCTATCTGGTGCCGAAGACAAAGCTCAACGTGCTGCCCCCTGGCTACCTCAACGGTGGTTCGCAGTCCGGTCTCCTGTTTGACTCTCTGCAACCATTGCAATCCTACCGCCCCCACTCCTTCAAAAGCGCCGGGTCGCGTACGGGGCTTCCAGATGCCAGCCCGGAATAAAGTTACCGGAAGGCCACTTAGGGCATAAGCTGTCTGCATAACCTGATGTTCGCTTTCGGCACTGCATGGGCCACACACCAGGAAGGGCCTGGCTTCTGAAAATACAGATGACGGGAAGGCAAGATTTTTCAATGAGATCGGTTTTGGGGAACAACAAAGTTAATAATCCTGCATTCAGCCACCGCAAAAGCTTACTTATGTTTGCAGCAGCCTGTATAAAGCAACATAACCTTAATCTGTGGTTAACAATAGAAGTAAATCACCACACACATCTGTATGGAAAAAGAACAACTGGCAGCACATCTCATTGACAAGTACAGGGAAACCGTAGCCAGACGATATAATTATCGTTACCTATCTGAGCAGTTTGACCTGCCTGATCAGCTCACTGAAGATGTAGTGGAGGATTTGCGCAACTATTTTCTGACCTGGCTTTACCCTCCTGCGGCCGAAAGGAAAAAAGTGGATGAAGCTTTTGAAAGCCTGCGCAGCTTTATACAGAAACCGGCAAAAACATGGGCATTGCTGGGCAGTATGGCCAATGCCATTTTCCGATTTGGAATGCAATTTCCGCAGGCATTAAAAGCCGGTATGGTGTCGCTGGAATCATACCTGGACGCCAAACGTTTTGAACAAGAGTTGCTGGAAGCCGCCCTGAAGCTCGGTCTTACTCCCCCTCTGTCAGATGCTGATTTTGAAAAGTGTATCGCTCACCTTCCCAGACGCGATCTGAACAGGTTCGTACACCATGTAATTTCTCTTTTTGAATCTATGGCCAACACCAGGCTGCTGAAAAAAACCATTCTGATTATGCAGGATGTGCTGAGAAAGATTAAAGCCAACAAGAGATTGTATTCCGAAAACGACCGTAAAGGCATTGAACTGGGAATAGCTATCCTGCAGGCCGGGTATGATTTGTTCAGTCACTATCCGGAAAGCCTGAAGCAAGAGATTATTGCCATCATCCGTGCCAACGAAGAAAACTATCTGAAGCAGGTATTCGGGTCGGCCTGAGTGCTATTTGTTGGCCAGCTGTCCGCAGGCTGCATCTATATCTTTTCCCCTGCTTAACCGCACCTTGGCAGTTATTCCACGGCTTTCCAAAATGCGCACAAAAGCTTCCCGCTTTTTCAGGGGAGACTGCCGAAAAGGTAATCCCTGCACAGGATTGTATTCAATGATGTTGACCATAGCAGGCACCCTGCGGCACAAATCCACAAGCTGACGCGCGTCTTCGGGAGAATCATTGATGCCGTCAAAAAGGATATATTCAAAAGTGATTTTGTTTCCTGTGAGGCGGTAAAAATAATCCAGCGCATCCATGAGCTGATCAATCGGGTTGGAATCATTAATGGGCATGATTTTACTGCGCACCGCATCATTGGCGGCATGTAAAGACAGCGCCAGCTCAAACCGCACCTGATCATCTGCAAGTTTACGGATAAGCTTGGCTATACCTGCTGTAGAAACGGTAATACGTCTTGCAGAAAAATGCAGACCTTCCGGGGAGCTTATACGATTAATAGCGCTTAGCACATTCCGGTAGTTCAGCAGAGGCTCTCCCATCCCCATAAAAACAATATTGGTAATCGGACGTCCGTAACGTACTTCAGCCTTCTGATTCAGCAGCACTACCTGCTGAAATATTTCTCCTGCCGAAAGGTTGCGTGCCAGTTTCATCTGACCGGTGGCACAAAAGCGGCAATCCAGACTGCAACCGCACTGCGATGAAACACATGCTGTCACCCTTTTTTTTGCCGGTATCAGTACTCCCTCAACCCGATTACCATCAAACAAACGGAAGCGTACCTTGGTCGTCTCGTCAGCGCTTTTCTGTTCGGCCTCTATCAGAATTCTCCGAATATCAAAACTATCGGCCAGCGACTGTCGCAGACTGACGGGCAGGTTGGTCATTTCTTCAAAAGAGGAAGCCGCTTTTTTCCAAAGCCATTCCTGAATCTGCTTTGCCCTGAATGTATGCTCCTGGCGTTGCTGCAGATACTTCTCTAATTCCGTAACGGGTATATCTCTGATATCGGGTTTCTGCATAAGGTAAAGTTAGTAAACAGCTCCAAGATGGCAGCAACCACGATACAGACGATGGCAAAAAAATCATGTTAAACCCAGGAAACTCTAAAACATTTTTTTGTTTCCTGGGTTTTTAAGGCATAGCTTTGCCGCGCACTTCAAAAATGACCCTTACCCAGATACTTGCACAATCAGAGGAGACTTTTCTCGTCTATGGCATCAAAAGTATAACCATGGACGATCTGGCGCGGAAAATGGGCATCTCCAAAAAGACCCTCTATCAGTTTGTCCGCGACAAAAAAGATCTGGTCCGGAAGGTTATGAAATATCACCTTGAAAATGAGAAGAAAGCCATTCTTCAGATTATCCGCCAAAACGACAACGCCATTGATGAGCTCTTTGCCTTAGGGCAACGCACCTTGCCTTATCTGAGTCGCATCAATCCTTCTGTGCTCTATGACCTGCAGAAATATTATCCTGACTGCTGGAAGATGTTTCTTGACTTTAAGAACACCTTCATCTATTCACTTGTTTTGGAAAATCTGAAAAAAGGTATCGCACAAGGGCTCTATCGCGATGATTTCAAACCAGACATCGTGGCTCGTTTTTACTCGGCCCGTACGGAAATCGTGGTGAGTCAGGAAATTTTTCCTCCGCCCAAATATGCACTTGCGGAAGTTTACGCAGAATACCTGAAGTATCACCTGCGTGCTATCTCTTCGGCTAACGGATTAAAGTATATGAGCAAACTAAAACTTTTCTGATGGGGCTACAGTGGTTTCCCTTTATCGTTATAACAAGCATTCTTCTCCTACCCGGTATTATGCCGGCTTCGGCACAGACTGACACCATGCGGTTATCTCTGCAGGAGGCTATTGATTATGCCCTGCAGCATAACCGCACCATGCAAAATGCACGACTGGACTACCTGATTACCAAAAAAAGAACGATTGAAATTATTGCCGAAGGGCTGCCGCAGCTGGAGGGAAAGATTACTTACAAAAATCAATTTGAACTACCCACTTCCCTCATTCCGGGAACTTTTATCCCCGGAAGTAATGAAGAGTTTATAGAGTTGAAATTTGGCACCCGGCATAACCTGAATGTGGACTTTACCGCTTATCAATCTTTGATTGAGGGACGCTATTTCATTGGTCTGAAAGCCAACAAAACCTTGCTGGGCATATCGCGGGAACAAACCGAAATAGCCGAATCCAACCTGAAAAACCAGGTTTCAAAAGCCTACTACGCTGTGCTGGTAGCCGAAGAAAATGCAAGGATAATCGAAAAAAACATAGCCACCGTCACCCGGCTTTTAAATGAAACGCGCGAGTTATACAAAAACGGTTTTCAGGACGAACTGGCCGTGGACAGGCTGGAACTGAGTTTATCCAATCTGGTATCACGAAAAAAAGAAATCAGCCTGCAAACAGAAGTGAGCAGAGATGCCCTCAAATATCAGTTGGGCTTGCCCTCTGAAACTACGCTACAGCTTACCGAGTCACTGGAAGCGCTGCTGGCTGCAGGCACCCTTCCCGATGTGCAGAGTTTTGATTATACCCAGCGCAACGAATATCAGCTGCTTAATCACCAGAAAATAGTAAGAGGGTATGAGGCGGCCAGCTATGCGGCTGGATATGCACCTGCTTTAAGCGCTTTCGTGGGTTACGGTTTCAATGCACAGCGGACCAGGTTTGATCTGTTTAACCCTGACAAGCCATGGTTTCGCAGCGGCTATTTCGGTCTGGAAATCAGATGGCAAATTTTTGACAGCTTCAAGAAAGGCGCCATTTACCAGCAAAAGAAACTGGACCAACAGAAAATAAACAATCAGATAGATGACTTTAAACAACAGGCAGGACTGGAAGTGAAAAATGCATTTTCTGCCTATCAGAATGCCCTGGAAGAATTTTCCAACCAGAAAAAAAATCTTGCCCTGGCAGAAAAGATTTATACTAAGACGCAGGTAATGTATCAGGAAGGTATCGGTTCAAGCATGGAACTGGCACAGGCTGAGTCTACGCTCACTGAAACCCAGGCAAATTACCTGCGCTCCATATATGACCTTTTGGTCAAAAGGAGCGATTTAATGAAAGCTTTAGGCTATGAATAAAATACACCACATGAAGAATATGCTATTGGCCATCTTGCTAGGCTGCCACCTATGGGGATGTACCCAGGACAACAGTTTGGAAGCAAAAAAAGAAAAACTCAACCAGCTGAAGAAGCAGCATGAAGAAATAGGTTTTCAAATCCGCGAACTGGAGCAGGAACTGAAAACCCTTGATCCGGAAGGAATGGAAACAGCAAAGAGTGGAAGGCTGGTTACTCTTTTAACTGCCGGCAAAAAAAACTTTGAAAAATATATTGATATACAGGGCACTGCCGAATCGGAGAAAAACATCACAGTAAGTGCTGAAACGGGTGGAGAGATTGTCGCCCTGCAGGTAAGCGAGGGACAGCAGGTGAAAAAGGGGCAGTTGCTTCTCCAGATAGATGATGCCCTGCTGCGCAAAGAAATAGAAGACCTAAGCCTGTCGCTTGATCTCGCCACCACCGTATTCAAACGCCAGGAAAATCTCTGGAAGCAAAATATTGGCAGCGAGCTGCAATATCTTGAAGCAAAAAACAAAAAAGAAAGTCTGGAAGCCAAACTACAAAAGCTGCAAACGCAAATAAGTAAAACTCGCATCACTGCTCCGGTAGATGGCACCGTGGAAAACATACGGGTCAAAGCCGGAGAAACGGTTTCCCCGGGTATGCCTCTGATGAATGTAGTGAACCTGGAAGAAATTGTGGTGAAGGCAGATGTACCTGAACGCTACATTGGCTCCGTAAAAAAAGGCGAGGCCGTTAGCATTTATTTCCCCGCTCTGGACATTACACGAGAGGCCTCCATCACCGCTACCGGTAGCATTATTCATCCTACCAACCGCACCTTCAGTGTGGAAATGAAAATACCCAACAAAGACCATACTCTCAAAGCCAATCTGCTGGCAATAGTTAAAATCATTGAGTACAAAAATCCTGAGGCGATCACTTTGCCTACCCGGCTCATTCAACGCAGCAACGGAGACTACTTTATCTTCATAGCCGAAAGTTCAGCACAGGATATGATTGCCAAAAGAAGAGTAATAAAAACCGGTGCCACCTATGGTGGAGAAACAGAAATTCTCGAGGGACTGGCAGTCGGTGAAACTGTTATTGATGAAGGCGCCCATGATGTGTCCGATGGAGTGCTGCTGGAAGTTCAAAAATCGGAGTAGCCTGTAAACGATTTTGGAATGAAAGAAGAAAACTCTACACCCTCAGTTATCCGGGAGTTTGGCCTGTCCACTTTTGCCGTAAACAACCGCACGGTTGTTTTTATACTTGCTTTGATGCTTTCCCTGGGAGGCTTTTTTACCTATACCAGCATGCCCCGGGAAAGTTTTCCGGAAGTCGTGATTCCAACTATTTACGTGGGCACTACCTATCCGGGCAACTCGCCCTCGGACATAGAAAATCTGATCACCCGCCCTATTGAAAAGGAAATCAACACCATCAGCGGAGTGGACAAAATCACATCCACCTCCGTACAGGATTACTCCACTATAATCGTGGAATTTGAGTTTGACGTGGATGTAGATAAAGCATTGCGCGAAGTAAAAGATGCCGTTGACCGTGCTAAAAAAGATCTGCCCTCCGATCTGGACCAGGACCCCAATGTCTTTGAACTGGATTTCTCAGAGTTTCCGGTAATGAACGTCAACCTTTCCGGTGACATGCCCATTGACTATCTGAAAGAGTACGCCGAATACCTGCAAGACGAAATTGAAAAGCTGCCTGAGATTTCAGAAGCCGAAATAAAAGGCGTGGGAGAAAAAGAAGTACGCATTGATATTGACGTGTTTAAAATGAACGCCTTAAAAATCAGCTTCAGCGACATTGAAAGCGCCATCGCCAATGAAAACCGTAATATTTCCGGAGGTGAGTTGCTCACCGATGGCGTCAGACGCACCCTGCGCGTGGTAGGTGAGTTTAAGGATGTGAATGAAATAAACGACATTATTGTAAAACATGAGCAGGGCGATGTGGTTTTTCTGAAAGACATCGGCACCGTATCCTTTGTGTACAAAGAAACCGAAAGCTACGCACGCTCACGCGATTTGCCGGTTGTTTCACTTGATGTAAAAAAACGTTCAGGTGAAAACCTTATCAATGCTGCGGATAAAATTCAGAAAATCATCCAGCGAGCACGGGAGAAAAAATTTCCGGAAAACCTGCATATCACCATCACCAATGATCAGTCTAAAAGAGCACGCCTTGCAGTAAGTAACCTGGAAAACAATATCATCTCCGGAGTTATACTGGTAGTGTTTGTATTGCAGCTGTTTATGGGCTTGCGCAATGCCATCTTTGTAGGCATAGCCATCCCACTATCCATGCTCATCAGCGTGCTGCTGCTGGGAGCAGCAGGAGTCACCCTTAACATGATGGTGCTATTTGGCCTGATTCTTTCGCTGGGCATGCTGGTAGACAACGGCATTGTAGTCGTGGAGAACACCTATCGGCTGATGGAGGAAGGATTGTCTCCCCTGCGTGCGGCCAAAGAGGGAGTGGGTGAGGTCGCCTATCCCATCATCACCTCTACGCTTACTACGTTAGCCGCATTTTCTCCGTTACTGTTCTGGAACGACCTGATGGGCGAGTTTATGAAGTACCTGCCCATTACGCTGATTACTTCCCTGAGTGCCTCTCTCTTTGTGGCATTGGTGATTAATCCCGTGCTCACAGCTCGTTTTATGAAGGTTCAGGCGCCTCATCACAAAGTACGCTACAGACCGCTCATCATCAGCCTGATTGTGATAGTAGTGATTATGGCGGGAGCCTATCTGGCCAGAATATGGATTATTGGCAACCTGATGGTGTGGGTTATTCTGATTACGTTGTTTAACGTTTTTATTCTTTCGCGGCTTTCTCTGTGGTTTCAGGAAAAAATACTTTCCCGTATTGAGCGCCTCTATACGCGCACTCTGCGCTTTGCTGTAACCGGTTACCGGCCGGTTTTGCTTGTAGTGGGTACATTTATGCTGCTTGTTTTTTCTATCATTCTGGTAGGGCTGAAAAAACCAGATATTACCTTTTTTCCTGTCAATGAACCTCAATACGTGAACATATTTATTGAGATGCCGCAAGGCACTGACATTGAAAAAACCAATGAGCTCACCCTGCAGATACAACAGAAGGTTTACGAGGCTTTGGCCGACTATGAATCCATAGTGGAAGCCATTATCACCAACGTAGGAGCTGGCACCTCTGACCCGATAGAGGGACCCAGCATGGCCGTTACTCCGCATAAGGCTAAAATCACCGTCAGTTTTGTAGACTATGAATTCAGAAACGGCATCAGCACCAGCATGGTGATGGAAAAAATCAGAGACAATCTGCGTGGTTTTCCGGGAGCTCGCATAACCATTGCCAAAAACCGCATGGGCCCTCCTGTAGGAAAGGAAATCAGTATTGAGGTTAGCGGTGAAGATTATCCCAGGCTCATCGCCCTGGCCGAAGGGATAAAATCTTACATTGAAAGCTACAACATACCGGGTATAGAAGAACTGAAGCTGGACCTTGAAACCGGCAAGCCCGAACTGCTCATTCATGTTGATCGGGGCGCAGCCAGACGCTATGGTCTATCTACCGGTCAGATAGGCATGGCCATTCGTACAGCCCTTTTTGGCAAGGAAGTGTCCAAGTTTAAGCAGGGAGAAGATGATTTCCCCATTATGGTTCGGCTAAATGAAGACTCCCGCCACAGCCTAAGCTCTATATTGAATCAGCATATTACCTTCCGTGATCAGAGCAGCGGCAAACTGGTTTCCATTCCTATATCCGCCGTAGCTACCATTGAATATACTTCGGCACTGGGCTCCATAAAAAGAAAAAACCTCAACCGCGTCATCACCATTTTCTCCAATGTGATAGGCGGCTATAATGCCACGGCCATTAACGATAAAATCAAGCAGGCCTTGAAAACCTATGAACTGCCTCCCGGCTATAGTATTAAATTCACCGGTGAGCAAGAGGAGCAGGCTAAGACACAGCAGTTTCTCACAACTGCCTTTCTGATTGCTGTGTTTCTGGTTTTCCTTATCATCGTTGCTCAGTTTAATGCGCTCCATTCACCGATTATTATTATGATTTCGGTATTGTTTAGCACTATAGGCGTTTTTCTGGGCATCGCCATTTTTGATATGGATATTGTTATCTTGATGACTGGCATAGGTATCATCTCCCTGGCCGGCATTGTGGTAAACAATGCCATTGTGCTGATGGATTATATCAATCTCATACGGACACGAAGAAGGAAAGAGCTTGGCTTAAACGGACAAAGGTTGCCTTATCCTGAAATCATTGAGTCAATTGTCAAAGGCGGCACCCTGCGTTTGCGCCCGGTATTGCTAACGGCAATCACTACCGTGCTGGGTTTAATACCGCTAGCCATTGGATTGAACATTAATTTCATTACTCTTCTGCAGAGATGGGATCCGCAGATATACATTGGAGGCGATAATGTGGTGTTCTGGGGACCTATGTCATGGACAATTATTTTCGGCTTAACCTTTTCCACCTTTCTGACCCTGATTATCGTACCGGTGATGTACTTACTTTTTGATGCAGCCCAATACTGGTTAGAGAAACAATGGGCTAAAGCCGGTCATGAGCTGGCCGGTGAAGAAGGGTGAGGGCTATTCATCTTTGGCCGGTGTCTGCCTGGCTAGCGATTCCATTTCCTTATCTATATAATAAAGGCCCATTCCCTCAAGGCCGATAAGTTTAATCTTATCTATTAGATGAATAAAGACGGTTTCGCTTTCCCGCTGCTCATCCACAAAAAACTGGAGAAAGTTATAGGTGGCATAGTCTTTTTCTGCATTAGCCAGTTCAGCCAGCCGGTGAATGGCACGGGTAACTTTCTGCTCTCCGGCAAGGGCTTTTCTGCACACATCCAATATAGATTCATATTCCAGCTCGGGCTGGTCAACAGCCGGAGCTATGGCATGTCCTTCCAGATCGTTGATATACCGGAAAATTTTCAGCATGTGCTCCCGCTCATCATCAGATTGCGCATAGAAAAACTCTGCTGCGCCTGTAAGGCTTTTCTCTTCGCACCAGGAAGCCATAGCCAAATAATTAAATGAAGCTTCTGCCTCCAGCTTTATCTGAGCATTGAGCGCTTTTTCCAGCTTTTTGGAAATCATAGGTCTGCAAATTTTTAATGAGGATAAAGGACAAACATACTAAAAGCGAGCGGAATGGCGAAACAATTGCAGGCAGCAGACTCTCTGTGCCGGGCCCTGCCTGGTTGCTGATAGTTCCCTTCTGGCGACACCCCTGCAGAGGGAATACATCAGAATTCTCCTCTGTGAGAAGATTTTTCTGCCGGCAGGTATTCCACTGTGCGCATTCTGCGTACCGGCTGCTGATAGAGGCTCATCAGTTGTAAAAATTCTTTGGGCAATTGGGTATTTACTTTTAATCCCAATGCCTTTGCCTTGTCCGGAGTGATGGGATAGTCATGTGTCCATTCTCCGCGAGTAAGCAGTTCGGAAAGCTTCCGGGCCTGCTCCTGTCCATAGTTTTTCGTCAAGATTTCCACCAGGGCCTCCTGCATCTGCGCAATGGCTTTCTGAGCTATGTCTGCATAAATAATTGTTTTGTCGTCAATCTCATTGATATTTTTTTTCTCCAGCAAGGCCTTCAGTGAAGGAGCCGGAAATTCACCCAACTGAGGGTCAACCGGACCAAGCACGGCATTTTCACTCATCAAAATCTCATCAGCGGCAAGGGCGATAAGTGTGCCACCGCTCATAGCATAGTGTGGCACAATAACGCGCACTTTCCCTTTTCTTCTTGTTATTGCCCGTGCAATCTGCAGGGCAGCCAGAGCAAGCCCCCCGGGAGTGTGAATCACTAAGTCAATATCCTCATCCGGGCTGGTAGCTTCCAGTGCCCGCAAAACCTCTTCGCTGTCTTCCATGCTGATGAATCGCATCACCGGGAAACCCAGCAGGCTCATAGATTCCTGACGGTGTACGATAGTAATCACCCTGGACTTTCTGAGTTTTTCAATATTGGCTATCAGACGCAATCTGGCTGACTCTATCAGCTTTTGCCGCAGTATAGGCTGCAGGGAAACTATCATCAGAAAAATCCAGAACAGGTTTCCAATTCCAGGTGAGTCCATAGGTTTTAATTTAAATACTTTTTGAAATATTCATCTTCATAAAATCTGTATTTCCCTTTGCGAACAAAGAATTTGTACAACACCATCCCTGCTACAAAACCCCCAATATGTGCCCAGAAAGCAATGCCCCCGACCTGCCCCTGAAACAGAAGGAAAGAAAACGTGCCGCTGATAAGCTGACCGACAAACCAGAATAACAGATAAATGAAAGCAGACAACTCTACAAAATAGGGGAAAAAGAAAATGGGCACCCAGAATATGATTTTGCTGCTAGGGAACAGCAGCATGTAGGCGCCCATCACTCCGGAAATGGCTCCGGAGGCACCAATGGCAGGCAGCGTGGAATGGATATTAGTATAGTAATGGGTAACGCTGGCCAAAATGCCGCACAGCAGATAGAAGAGCAAAAAGTTTCGCCTGCCCATGTTGTCTTCCACATTATCTCCGAAAATATAAAGAGTCCACATATTGCCAAGAAAGTGGCCCCATCCGCCATGCAGAAACATATTCGTCACGAATGGCCATAACGTGTCCGTTCGCAGGCCCGCAATTTCAGCCCATGCCGGATGGCTATACCTGGCAGGTACAAGCCCCAGCAAATAAAAAAGCGCTTCAGCTTCTTCCCTACTCAGGGAGAGTTCAAGCATAAAAACCAAAGCATTGATGACGATGAGTATCCACGTAATTAACGGGAATGAATGAGAGGGGATGGTATCTTTCAGAGGCAGCATAATTGCTCTTTTACATAGTTCTTAAGCCCGCTGCAATATTGTGTTTTTTGTAAGAATACAAAAGTCTCCTTTTTACCAGAGCAGTATTTTAACTCTACGTGGGCAATGCATACCTTTTTTTTACCGAACAGCATCCGTTGCACCGATATTCAGCTATCCCTCTGAGGGGGAGTGGTTTCAATCTTCTGTACCTTCGGACAATCGCATTTCTTGGAGGTAGCACAGGAAGATAACAGGGCTGCTGAGAGATAAACGATAGCGGCAATAACAAGGAGTTTTTTCATTTTACTTATCCTTTGATCACTGGTAGTCATAACGCAATTCATAGCACAAACGGATATGTTGTTGGTAAATTTACCAGCTTCACTGAAAAAAGTTTTAACCGTTGAGAAGAATACTGGTAGCTCCGTTAGATTGGGGATTAGGACATGCGACACGCTGCATGCCGGTTATCCGGGAAATACAGGCACTGGGGCATGTACCGGTAATTGCTGCCGATGGCGAAGCGTTTAACCTGTTAAAGGATGCATTTCCGACAACAGAAATCATACATCTGCGCGGCTACCGGCCGGTGTACCCTGATGACAGGGGCAATATGGTATGGACAATGCTGTGGCAAAGCCCCGCTTTTATCCAGCGTATATTTCGTGAGCACCAGGCTCTTCAGACACTGATACAAAAATGTGCCTTGGATGCAGTGATTTCCGATAATCGCTATGGATTATGGAGCAACAAGGTGCCCTCGGTTATTATTACCCATCAGCTTTTTATTAAAATGCCCGCCTTTGTCAAGTGGATGGAAAGGCCTGTGCGACAGCTTAATCGCTTTTTCATTGAACAGTTTGACGAATGTTGGGTACCCGATTTTGCAGATGAAGAGAACCTCAGCGGTGCGCTATCACACGGTCAGCGATTACCCTGCAATACAAGGTTTATCGGTCCTCTGTCGCGATTTGCAGATATTCAGGATGATGATGCGCCACACCATGTTCCGGATTTGCTGATTGTCTTGTCCGGGCCTGAGCCCCAGCGTAGCCTGCTTGAAAAGGAAATCATTCCGGAGGCGGCCTCTACCGGGCTTAACACACTAATCATCCGCGGCATACCTGGCAAGCAAGAGCGTTCACAAATAAATGACCGCATCTTTTGTGTATGCAACATGGACTCCACCCAAATGTTCAAGACGCTGAAACGGGCAAAATTTATCGTAAGCAGGCCTGGCTACACCACTATAATGGACCTTGCTGCCTTAGGTAAGAAGGCCATTTTTATCCCCACGCCTGGCCAAACCGAGCAGGAATACCTGGCATGGCGGGCTGAACACACCCATGTGGGTGTAGTGCAGCGCCAGGGAAATATCCATCTGCAAACAGCCTTAGAAAAACTAAAGAGTATAGGCAGCGCTCCCCCACCGGCTCAAAGTCTGGAGTATAAAAGTGCGATCGCCCGGTTTATAGACTCTTTGACTAGATGAGATTAGTTTTCCGCTTTAAATTGCGCCAGAGCTTTTTTCCCTTCCTGAATAAAATCTTCCGGAGCACGTCCACCCAATATCCGATAACGGACATTACCCTGTTGATCCAGATAGAGAAAAGTGGGATAAGCTGTCACCCGGTATTTGCGGGCAAATTCGGGACCCTCTCCTTTTTCCATGTCAAACTTATAATTGACAAAATGTTTATTGTAAAACATCCCCACGTCTTCACGGGTAAATACATTTTTTTCCATCCATCGACAGGGACCGCACCACACCGCATAGGCATCAACAAAAATGGGCTTACCCTCTTTTCTGGATTCCTGCAGTACCTCCTCCCAGCTACCTTTGAAGAAATGAATACCCGACTCCTGTGCCGAAATATCATACGGCATAAATAGCCACACACCGCCTATCCCCAAAAGAATCACAATTTGCAAAAGGTTAATCCCAAAGCGGATATAGCTCCAGCTCAATTTCTTCACGAAAGAAAAAACGTGTGGTTTTTTCAAAGGATTCGGTAAGGTCTGATACATAAAATTTATTTTTTTCTGTTTTCTTCTGGCTTAGCAGTCCATTTTTAGCAAGAACCGTTCCAACTTCCTCTCCGATAAAATCTGTAGAATCAAATACGCGTATAGAGTCTCCGCAAAGCCTGTGTATTACAGGGCGGATAAGCGGATAATGCGTACAGGCCAGAATCAGAGTGTCAATACCCTGAAGCTGCTTATCAGCAAGGTAAGTACAAATGACCACCTCGCTGATTTGGTTGTTAAAGAATCCCGCTTCAATCATCGGTGCCAGCAAGGGGGTCTCCAGGGCAGAAGTGCGCAAATCGGACCGTAATGCCCGGAGCCTCCGGGTGTAAATACCCGACCGGATAGTACGCTGCGTGCCTATGATACCCACATGGGCAACATCGCGCATGGCCGATATTCCTTGTATGACCGGGTCAATAACATTAATAAAATGCACCTGGGTGCCAAAACGGTTGACTAAATGCGCATAAGCAGCTGCAGAAGCCGAATTGCAGGCAATGATAATGAGCTTACAGCCTTTTTCAATAAGTAAACGGGTTATGCCTTCAGCATAATGGCAGATCAGCGCTTCTGACTTTTCACCATAAGGCAGATGAGCTGTATCTCCGAAATAGATGATGCGCTCATGCGGTAAATGTCTGACAACGGTTTCTGCAATGGTAAGACCTCCAATGCCGGAATCAAATATGCCAATAGGTGCATTTGCAGAAAGCGTCAGCAAGGCATGGAGATTATTTTGCTGAAATGCCGAGTTTAGACTTTACCAGGTCGGTAATGTCATCCGAAGCAGGGTAGTATAACAGGTTGCTTCCCACGCTAGAATCAAACACATATTGAATGCCTTTCTCGGTAGCTACGGCCTTGATGGCGCCCATTACCTGTTCTTCAAGAGGCTTAAGCAGTTCAATCTGCTTTTGCGTCATCTGGTCCTCAGAAGATGCCTGCAGCTTCTGCATGCGGGTTTCCAGGTCGGTAATTTCCTTGGCTTTTACTTCTTTTATTGCAGGCAGCATTTCTTTTTCCTTTTCATAATATTCCTGAACCTTGGTAGTATATTCTTTTTCCATGTTGATAAGGGTTTCCTGCAGTTGCTTGGCAAACTCCTGAAGCTTCTTTTCAGCGGCTTTGTATCCCGGCATAGCTTCCAGAACATTGGTAATATTCACATGAGCAAGCTTGGGGTTTTGCGCCGAAGCGTTATATGGCAGGAAAGACAGGATGCCTATACACACAGTTATGAATGCAAGTTTCATTTTATTTTTTTTAAGGGCGGTAAAGATAAAAAGATTATTCCTTTTGAAGACTTTTGCCTGACGAAGGAGTATAGCCCAGCGACCGGATAATCTCATCGCTCTTATCATATTTGGGACTGGAAAAGAGCATATACGGCCCACCGGCTTTGTCAAAAACAAAATCGTAGGCCTTTTCGGTGGCCATCTTTTGTATTTCATTGTAAACCCTATCCTGTATAGGTTTTATGAGCTCCTGTTTCTTTTTAAACAGGTCTCCTTCAAAACCAAACCTTTGTTTTTGCAGCTCGCGAACGGCTTTTTCTTTTTCTTCTATTTCCTGTTGTTTTCTGATTTTGACCTCTTCAGGCATCAAAATCTGCTCGGCCTGATAAGCTTTGTACAGTTTTTCTATTTCCTCATATTTCTGGTTGATCTCCTGGCGCCACTCTTCGGCTATATCATCTATCTTTTTCTGAGCAGCATGAAAGTCAGGTATATTATCCAGAATATAGTCGGTATCTACATACACAAAACGCTGAGCCTTTGCTTCAGTCAGCAGGAGAGCCGGCAGCAGGAATATAAAGATGCTTTTTTTCATCATTGATGTATTTTATTTTGATTCAAATTCTATTCTGGTTCAAAACCTAAAACAATACTGAATTTACCATACTTGCTCAGATAATCTCCGAAATCGGTTGCTTTACCCGCACTTTTGTCAAATCCTATGCCATAGTCAAATCCCAGCATGCCAAACATAGGCAGGAAAATACGGATTCCCAGCCCTGCGGAACGTCTGATGTCAAAGGGATTAAAGTTTCTGATGTTGCTCCATGCATTGCCTCCCTCCAGAAATGCCAGTGCGTAAATAGTGGCCGATGGGTTCAGGGAGAAGGGGAAGCGCAATTCCATGGTAAACTTGTCATAAAAGGGTGCATTATCAGCGAAGACATCATACCCGCGCAGCGAAATCACATCTACACCATAGGTTTGAAAATTTGAAATGCCATCGCCTCCGAGCTGAAACCTTTCAAAGGGTGAGAAGCCGATTTTTTTGTTGTATTTACCCAGGAAGCCAAACTTGGCTGAAAAACGCAACACCAATGGTGTTTTCTGGCTTTTAATCAGAGTAGTGTACCATTCTGCCTGGAAACGCCACTTATGATATTCTACCCATTCAAAACGCTCCTGATCGGTGATGACTTCCTGGTTTTTAGGTGAAAAGCGCCCGCCCCGGATAAGCGAATAAGGAGGGGTAATTTTCAAAGACAGAGAGAAGCTGGAGCCACTTCTGGGAAAAATGGGCTGGTCAACGGAATTTCTCGCCAGGATGAATTGCACTCCCAGATTATTAAATGTACCATCGCGTACTTCAAATAACGAACGGTTTTCCAGCACAAACCGCTCATACTCCACGTAGGTATGAAAGGTGAAAAAATCATCAGGCCATTTCAAGCGGGTGCCGATGCCCACTGTAGCTCCATTGGTAATCTGACGGCCACTGTAGTCCTGTCGGGTATGATGATAACTTACCGTAAACGAATTGGGCTTTTTGCCCCCCAGCCAGGGCTCCGTAAAAGAAAAGCTGTAGGACTGGTAAATCTTCCCGTTGGTCTGTATACGCAGGGAAAGTTTTTGTCCGTCACCGGAAGGCAAGGGCGACCATGTACCTTTTTTAAACAGATTTTGAATGGAGAAGTTGGTAAATACAATTCCCAGGCTGCCTACAATGCTGTTGGCTGTGCCTCCCCAACCGGCTGAGAGCTCCAGCTGGTCAGAAGGTTTTTCCACAACGTGGTATTCAATATCTACGGTGCCCCGGGCTGGATCCGGAATAGGCACCACATTCAGCTGTTCAGGGTCGAAATAGCCCAGCGTGGCAATCTCGCGCTGGGAGCGAATCAGGTCAGCACGGCTGAATTTGCTGCCGGGAAGGGTGCGTAGTTCTCTTCGTATGACATGCTCTTTGGTTTTGGTGTTTCCATATATCCGCACTTCATTGATAGTGGCCTGTGGCCCTTCATAAATACGTAACTCGAGGTCAATGGTATCGTTATGCACATTCATCTCTACAGGGGTAATCTGAAAAAACAGATAGCCATTATCCATATACAAGGAGCTGATATCATTTCCGCTCGCACTCATGTAAAGCCGCTCTTCCAGCAGTTTTTGATTATAGATATCTCCTTTCTGAATATTGAGTAATTCACTCAGGTAAGAGCTGGTGTATTTTGTGTTACCCTTCCAGGTGATATCTCCAAAGTAGTATTGCCTTCCCTCATCCAGTTCAATATCAATTCTAAGACTCTTTCCGGCCAGATAAACCGAATCACGCACAATTTTTGCGTCCCGGAAACCTTTGCTATTGTAATGGGCAATGATATTGTTTTTATCATTTCTGTATTCTTTTTCCAGATATTTTGACGCTTTAAAAAAATTCAGATTGGCATGTTCGCTGACATAATCGTATAGTTTAATTACCGAAAGGTTAGCCAGCACGTCATGCAGGGAAGTGCCGGGAGGCACGGCTGCCCGGATATTTCTGCGGTTCAACAGAGCGGCAAGGTCAAACTTCACTCTTTCGCGTGTTCCTTTCATCAGCCTTTTGAGCTTACCGGTGCTGACTACTTCGTTGCCCTTAAAAGTGATGGATTCAATTTTCACTTTTGCCCCCTTGTTAATTTCAATATCCAGCATTACGCTGTTTACAAGCAGCGTGTCCCGGATTTCACGAATAGTTACCGTCACATTAAGGAAGCCCTTTTCCCGATAAAAATTTTTAATGGTGTTTACGGTAGTCTGTTTGGTATTTTCAGTGACTACGCGTCCCTTGACGAGCTTGATTTTCTCACGCAAGTCATCCGCCTCGCCTTTTTTGATGCCTCTTAAAGTAAACCGGGATAACCGCGGGCGTTCCTTGAGGGATATCTCCAGGAATACGGTGTTGCCAACGGTTTTTGTCATGTATATCTCAATATCCGTGAAAAGGCCTTGTTGCCAGAGGTTTCTGATGGCATTGGACACGGCATCTCCGGGTATGGTAATATTGTCTCCCACTCTCAGCCCGGACAGTGAAATGATAATATCCGGATCCAGATACTCAATACCGCTTACCGTAATTCCACCGATAGTGTATTCACCCGGTGATGCATAGCTGATTTTGTCGTGTTGGGAAAAGGCACTGCCACACAACAAAGTGAGGGATAGAAAAGAAATGACTTGCCTTAGATTCATCCCACCTTGATTTGCTCACTGATTTTTCCAAAGCGTCTTTCCCTTTGCTGATAGGTGATAATGGCTTTATACAGGTCGTCAGCCATGAAGTCAGGCCAAAGTGTTTCGGTAAAATACAATTCGGTATATGCCAGCTGCCAGAGGAGAAAATTGCTTATGCGCTGCTCTCCGCTGGTCCGGATGAGCAATTCCGGATCAGGGTAGGGAGCTGTTGCCAGATGAGCAGAAATGACCTGTTCATTTATCTGCTCAGAAGAGATATTGCCAAGCTCAGCCTCTCTGGCTATGGCACGACAGGCCTCTGTAAGTTCCCAGCGCGCACTGTAGCTGAGCGCCAGAATAAGTGTCATCTTGGTGTTATCACGCGTCAGTTCAATAGCCTCCTGAAGAGCGTGATAGGTTTTGGGTGGTAAGGTTTTCAGATTTCCTATGGCCCGCAAGCGGATGTTGTTTTTCATTAAGGTTTTGGTTTCAGACTTGATAGAACGCACCAGCAAGTCCATAAGTGCACTTACCTCGCTTTTCGGGCGAGCCCAATTCTCAGTTGAGAAAGCATACAGGGTAAGATATTTAATGCCTAGTGTTGCGCACACCTCAGTTATCCGCTTGACTGTTTTCACGCCATTTCTGTGCCCAAATACCCTGGGGCGGTTGTTTCTTTTAGCCCACCGGCCGTTCCCATCCATGATGATAGCAATATGTGTGGGCAGCTTCCTCAGATCAATACGGGCCTTCAGGTCATTCACCTCCGGGCATATTTTGTGGCAAAACTAACAAAAAGGCTAAGGTATTTTGGAAGGTTTTGGGCACTTTTCCCGTCTGGGAGAATAGGAAATAAATATTCCGATAAACAGATAATCATCAAACCTCTCGGCAAAGCCTCTCTGCTTACCTTCAAATCCAATTGGCGGATCAGTAACCTCTCCCGACCTATCGCTCAGGCTTCCTGAGAGTGTTCCGTCTCCCGTCTGAACCGGATACACAGAACTCACATCGTCCAGATAGTCGGTAAATGACTTCCGGTATCCTCCTTCAATACCAATAGCCCAGTCGTAGGTAAAACTGTACTTGAAGCCGCCTCCCACAGGAATACCCAAGCTGATGCTGGAGTAATTTTTCCCCTCTGTCTGCAGGGGCTTCAGCCGGTAGGTATTTCCCTGGTAATCAGTTCTCGGGTCAAAATAAAACACAGAAATTCCAGCCAGCAGATAGGGAGTAAATGAAAAGCGGCTTCTGTCCTTCTCATATCTGAAAAAATGAAATTCCACGTGGCTGGAAAACTCAAATATGTTGGATTTGAAGGAGAGGTTCCGCAGTTGCTGATAGACAAAATCTGAGCGGGCGTCTTCAAAAGCCACTCTGCCATAACTCAGAGCTTGCTTGAAGGCAAAGCGGGTTCCCAAGTTGTACCGAAAAAAAAATCCCCCGGCAGGGCCAATATATTCAAAACTGGCATTGTAGTTCAGATCGCCAAAGTAATTGGCTATTCCCGCCCATACACCATATTCCAGATCCTGCGCATGCACATTGCTCTCCAGCAACGTGATGGCGATAATCAGGCATCCGATTTTTTTTCGCATAAAAAAAGAAGCCCAAAGTTATCCAATTTGGGCTTCGGTAACGTCTTTATGTTTTTATTATTGCCTACCAGGTACGGCTGCGGATAAATCTTCGGTATTTGTTGACCCGCTTTTTGGTAAATCCTTTCTTCCTTACCACATTGCGTTTATGAGAATAGGAATATTCAGAGAACTGATTGGCAAACTTATAAGCTACCGAAACGGTAGTAAACAAATAGGCGTCTTTTCCGCCTGGATTGCCGCGTACCTCGCCCGGTTTGGTAATGGAACCATAGGTTTCTTCCGGATCCAGTTCATGCGACCTGCGGGAAAGAGCATAGGCAAGAGCACCTTTTTCGGGTCCGTAAAAATCAATAAACTCCTGCTCTGAAACGTAGGTGGTGCTGACATCATCCAGATAATCGGTAAAGGTAAAGCGATGGCCAAACTCCACCCCAACAGTAATATAACGCATCACATTAGCCTTCAAGCCAATTCCTATAGGTATAACCGGCTGCACACGGGAATATTTCTTCCTGTCGGGATATTGAGGCATTCCCTGCCCTTCGGTACCCAGCGGCTGAAGGGCTACCCATTCGCCATTGTATTTTGCCTTCGGATTGAAGTAAACAAAACCTACTCCGGCAAAAGCATATGGGGCAATCCAGTTGCGGCTGCTTCCGGGCATATAGCGCATCACATTGACTTCCCCGGTAATGGCAACCTCCATGAAATGAGACCGAAAGTGCAGATTCCGGTAATTGCGAAACCACGCATCATCCATAAATTCCTTGGTATTAGCCAACCTGTCGTCACCTTCCCACATGCCGTAGGTCAAGCTGGCTTTCATGGCAAAGAATCCGTTAAAGCTGTTTCTGAAAAACACACCGGCAGTCTGACGAAACAAGGAGGCTTCAATATCGCCAAAATAGGTTTTGCCGGTGGGCTCTTTCTTTCCCAGGTCACCCAAAAAATTGGTTACGCCCACATTAAGCCCCAACTCCATGGTCTGGCCAAAGGTAAAGCAGGTCAGGCAACACACAATACCTGCTACACTCACAATCCGTTTCATGATAATAGTTTATGGTCTTCTAAATGGCGGTCAGACGTCACCGTATGACAAAGATGTTTACGCTAAACCCCGAATAATTGTTACACCTAAAGCCAGATGGCGGCCGGTCTGATACATTATCAAATAGTAAAACAAAGAAAATGCCGCTTGCTTGCGACCCCTGAGAGATACCGTTTCTGAAAGCTGCCCCTTAGTTACGCTGGTCAGCCCCCCAACCAAGCTTGTTGCGTATGGTATTCAAATAATTCTCATCTCCTATACGCATCAGCCCGATGGTAAAATCTTCCTTGCGCACGGCAAGCTGAAAAGTGGAATCAATGGCTTCATAGCGCGAATCCAACGTACACAGGAAGGATTCATTTCTGCCCTCCACTTCAAACGAAAGCACCGAATCATTGGAAACAATAATCGGACGCACGTTCAAATTATGTGGTGCTACAGGAGTAATAACAAAATTTTCAGAGGAGGGAAAAATAATTGGCCCTCCGCAACTTAGGGAGTAACCTGTGGAGCCGGTGGGAGTAGCAATGATTAACCCGTCAGCCCAATATGAATTCAGCAGCTCTCCATTAATGAACGTGTGAATGGTAATCATAGAGGAGGTATCTCTTTTATGAATAGAAAACTCATTTAGCGCATAATTCACGCCTCCGAACAGCGGCTTGTTGGAATCCAGATGAATCAGGGTGCGCCTGTCAATTTTATAGGTTCTCTCCCGCAGGGCAGTTACCGCATCTTCAATGGCATCCTTACCCGTGCTGGCAAGAAAGCCCAACCTGCCCGTATTGATACCGAGAATGGGTATATTGGAGTTGCGTACCAGAGTGAGCGTATCCAGAATCGTCCCATCACCTCCAAGGCTTATTAAATAATCACAATTATTGCGAATATCTTCATGGGTACGGAAGACTGTTATCTTTCTATCCGGTGTGAGGAATTCCTTAAGCAGGTCATAATAATGCGCATACACCGTTAACTCAAAACCACTTGCTGATAGCAGTTTGAACAGTTTCTGAATTATCATGATATCCTCTGCCTGAATCAGACGACCATAGATAGCTACCTGCATGTCTTTTTCGTTTTAAGTCAGGTAAATATAAGGGATGTCGTAATAAGACGGAGAACACATGCCACACCGTTAAATCTTAATCACTTCCATCATCACGGGCCACTTAGGACGCAGGGTTATCAGCGGATCCAATCCCGGATGCTCATTATCTGTTTTACGGAAACTATATTCCTGTATGGTCATGGATACCGCCAGCAGCATTTCCATCATCGCAAAATTGTTTCCCACACATAGTCGGGGCCCTCCGCCAAAGGGGAAATAGGTAAAGCGCGGCCTGGTTTTCACTTTGTCTTTTTCAAAGCGAAGAGGATCAAATGTCTCCGGGTTGTCCCACCACTTCGGGTCGCGATGCACAATAAAGGCGGGCATAAGCAGATTGTATCCTGCAGGAATCAGGTATTCTCCCAGTCGGTCCTCTGTCAGGGCTTTACGGCCTATCGTCCATGCCGGGGGATAGAGACGCAGGGTTTCCTCTATCACCATGCGTGTGTATTCCAATTGTGTAAGATGCTCCACCCGGGGTGTTTTTCCGGCCAGCACCTGTCGGGCTTCCTGCCTGACCTTAGCTTCAATATCGGGATAAGCATGCAGGCAATACCATAGCCAGGTAAGCGCCAGAGCGGTTGTTTCATGACCGGCAAGAAAAATCGTAATAGCCTCATCCCGCAGCTGCCGGTCAGACATACGCTCACCGGTTTCTTCATCGGCTGTAGCCATGAGCATGCCCATTAAATCAAGCCTTTCGGTTGTGGTTCTGCGCCTCTGATGAATAATGCGCATGATGATGTGGTTAAGGGCCTTGATAGCCCTCCTTTCTCTGATATTCATCGGAGAGGGAAACCAGGGTGGAGGGCGGAATGGGTCGCGTATGCGGTCAATGGCCGATTCATTGGCGATATCCATATTCTCCCCCACCGCGGCAACAAGGTCTTTCACATCAGAGCTGAACAGGGCACGCGCCACAACATGGAGCGCCAGAGCCATCATTTCCTTTTGCATATTTACAGGTCCCTGATGGCGTTTTTTTTCCAGCTCATCCATCCATTCCCGGACGCAATCGGTCATTATGGAAAAAACAGAATACAATCTTTCGCGGCTGAAGGCTGGCTGTATAAGTCTGCGCTGCCTGCGCCAGAATTCTCCCTCACTGGTGAGCAAACCTTCACCCAGCAGCATTTTCAGCACTTCATAACCAAAACTCTTAACATAGTTGCGATTATTTTCCTGTAATACATAGCGGATGTAATCGGGATGATAAACAATCATTACTTTTTCAAAACGGGAGGTGATACGCATGATTCCGTCAAACTGCGGACATTGTTCCTGCAGAAAGGCGATGGTGTCGGTGGCTAAATGATAACCGCTGCCCAGCAGCCAGTGTTCTTTGGCGGGTGCAGGGGGCAAAGGTAATGTGGAGGTTGTCATGGATTTCCGGTTGTGAGAGAAGACTGCCGTTTTGCCCTGCGGATAAAGTATATGATGCCAGCCCCTCCGGCCATTATGTAAAGAATAGAAATAAACTCAGCCTGAGTCATTTCCATACCGAAAAAATTCAATGGGGTGTTCACCCGTATTTTTTCTATGAAAAATCGTTCCAGCCCCGCAAGAATAAAATAGCAGGAAATCATCAGGCCCGGAGTGGTTATTCTTTTTCTGACAGCCCACAGCAAAAAAAACAATATCAACGTAATTGTTGATTCATATATCGGAGTAGGGAACACGCCATGTGGAAGCACATAGCAGTGTGCTTCTGCACATCCCGGAATACGTACACCCTCATTGATAATGTTATGAGGATAGGTGAAAGACCAGAGCCTGTCAGGCAGCCAACCCAGCCAGTGGGGCTTAGAGAGGGTGTTCACAATCCCCCAGTCTCCATCACCGGCTACCTGGCAGCCCATGCGCCCAAAGGAATAAGCAAGAAACAGCCCCGGAGCTGCCCCATCGGCAATATGCACCGGATTCATTCCCCGCTTCCAGGCGTAGTAGCTCACGCAAATGGTACCCAGAATTAACCCGCCATATACAGTCAGCCCTCCAAAAAAAGACCCTAGGGGATCAGCAAGAAAGTCGCTGAGGTTGCCCGGGCTTTCAAAAAGATAAAAAAGCTTGGCCCCAACGATACCACTAACGGCTGCAACGATGGTCAGATCACCAACAGTTTCATGCGGATACACTTCAACGGTTTCCTTCTTGGGCTGAGGCAGCTTGTTTTTATTTTTTTCATAAAACTTTAAATATCCCAGAAGAAAGGCTCCTACCACTCCCCCTGCCCAGCTTCCCTGTGCCGACAGGAGAACCCTCTGCGGATTGACAGCAAATTCCGTATAATTCAATGCCACATAAATCAGTTTAAAGCCGAGCAGAAACCCCAGCAGGGCATTTAGCCCTATCTCAGCGGGCGAAGCAGGGTTTCCGATGATAACCGTTTTTTTGTAAGGCTTCAGCAGGCCCTGTTTTTCTTTTCGCCTCAATTCAAGCGACAGGATGTAGGCCGCGGCAAGAAATCCCAACGCCACAAAAAAACCATAGCTGAAAACTGGCAGGGGCACATCCACACCCGTGAGATCAAGTATCAAATCTGAAATAGTAGCATAGCAACGTGAAAACACTTTGTCTGGATTTTAACTTATCAGAGCTCGGATTTACTTTTTTTTAATTCCTGAAGAAAACGAGAGGCAAAAATGAAGTCATTCAGTTCAGGATCGGTGGTATGCAGAATCTCTTTGTTGCTACCCTCCCAGTGTTTTCTGCCCTGATACAGAAAAATCACTTTATCTCCGATGCCCATAACCGAGTTCATATCATGGGTATTCACCACGGTGGTGATGTTTAGCTCTTTAGTCAGATGCGAGATTAAATCATCAATGATTATAGCCGTCTTCGGGTCAAGGCCGGAGTTGGGTTCATCACAAAACAGATACTTTGGTTTCAGAATAATGGCTCTTGCTATACCTACCCTTTTTTTCATTCCCCCGCTTATTTCATCAGGATGTTTCTTTTGAGCTCCATCCAGATTTACCTGTTTGAGCACTTCATCCACACGCTTTTTCTTTTCTTTGGAAGTAAGATTGGTAAACATGTCCAGAGGGAAACGCACATTATCCTCCACAGTCATGGAATCAAAAAGGGCGTTGCCTTGAAAAAGCATGCCGAACTCCATCCGCATGGCTTTTTTTTCCTGCCGGTTCATAGTCACAAAATTTCTGCCGTCATAAAGTATCTGGCCGGTATCGGGTTGTAGCAATCCCACCATGCATTTCATGAGCACGGTCTTGCCAGAGCCGCTGCGACCGATGATCAGATTGGTTTTGCCGGGTTCACAAACAAGTGAAATATCCTTTAGCACCTGTTGGCCATTAAAGGATTTGCTCAGGTTTTTCACCTCTATCATAGTATCAGTGCCGCGATAATAAAGTTGGATATAATCAATACAATGCTGCTGAAAACCACAGCCCGCGTGCTGGCCTTGCCAATTTCCAGGGCTCCCCCGGAGACATAAAAACCCTGATAGCATGAAATGGAAGTAATGATAAAGGCAAAGGTGATTGTTTTAAGAAACATCACCTGTACATCCAGCGGATTCAATTCATCCTGCAATCCGCGCACGTACTCCGGCACCGAGTATAAGCCGATGGATATGCCGGCCAGCAGTCCTCCGATAATACCAAAAAACACCGAAAAAATGATGAGCAACGGAAACACAATAATGGCTGCAAGAATTTTTGGCCCGACCAGATATCCGTAAGTGTTCACACCCATGATTTCCAAAGCATCAATCTGCTCGGTGTTACGCATAGAGCCTAGTTCAGAAGCCAGATGGGAGCCCACTTTCCCTGCCAGCAGCAGACTGGAAAAAGTAGGCGCAAGCTCCAGTATCATAGAATTACGGACAATAAATCCAATCCACCAGGTGGGCACAAACGTATCCTGTAGTTGATAGGAGAACTGAACAGCCGTTACTGCTCCGATAAACAGGGACATAACAGAGATGATTCCCAGCGAGCCAACCCCAATCTGCGTCATCTGCCGCAGGAGCTCTTTCCAATACATTACAAATCTTTCCGGCCGCGCAAAGCAACGCCCCAGCATCATCAGATATCTTCCGAAATGATAAAAGAAAGGCATTTTTAAGGCCTTCAAAAATACCTGATTTTTTTAGTTATTTTGACCGGGTAAGATTTCTCTATTATGCATGTAGTAATTACGGGAGCAACCAAGGGTATCGGGCGTGCGGTGGCAGAAAAATTTGCCGAACAGGGAGCCCAGCTTATCGTTTGCGCCCGCAATAAAAACGATCTGGATAACCTGGCCCACCAACTTAAACACAAGTATGAGTGCAATATTTTGCCTGTGGCTTGTGATGTGTCGGAAAAAAAGCAGATTAAAGCTTTTGCCAGAAAAATTAAAAAAACATGGAAAAAGCTGGATGTGTTGGTCAATAATGCAGGTCTTTTTATTCCCGGACTGGTTACCGAAGAGCCCGATGGTATGATGGAAGAACTTATGCAGGTCAACTTTTTCAGTGCTTATTATTTAACCCGCGAGCTGCTGGAGCTTATGATACCTCACCGGACGGGACACATATTTAACATGTGTTCTGTTGCTGCCTTAAAAGCTTATCCCAACGGTGGCTCGTACTCCATTGCAAAACACGCTCTGCTGGGCTTTTCACGGGCTCTACGTGAGGAACTCAAAAAACATAACATACGGGTCACTACACTGCTGCCGGGAGCCACCTACACTTCTTCCTGGGAATCTTCTCAACTGCCGGAGAAGCGGTTCATGGATGCCCGCGATCTGGCGGAAATCATTTACAGCATTTATTCCCTTTCGGAGCGAACCGTTGTGGAGGACATTGTGCTCAGGCCTCTGCTGGGCGATATCTGACAATTACCGTTCTACGACATGCTGCTGTCTGCGATAGTGGCGATACCAGAGCAAAAAAATACTGCTGAATAGCAAATATGGCATCATAAGCAGATATAATATACCCTTATTAATGCCTGCAGCAGCGCGGCTGCCTTCCTTAAGTGACGACTCCACCGAAGCCTTGCACATCGGACACTGTGCAATAGCCGGCACGGCTAGCAACACCGCTATAATAACCAGTAAAAAAACAAGCTGTCTGATTTTCATATTCCCAGCGTAAAATTAATCCTAAGCTCCTTATCCCCGGCATCCGGAAATTGCACTACTCAGAACTCTCTTAATGGAGGACATCCTGTTGCTTCTTTCCAGGTTACTAATGCTGCAAATAAAGCCAGCTACTTGTTTTAATAGTTGCGCCCCTATTACAAAATGCACAACATCTGTGCACATAAAAATAGCCTCAGCACTATCTCCAGACACTATTCAAACACACCTAATAATAGGGACCCATAAGCAGATAAACAGCCACCCCTGTAACGGCAACATAAAGCCAGACCGGAAATGTCCACCGGGCAATCTTTTTATGTCTTGCATATTGTCCCATCAAAGCGCGTGAAACGGTTATCAACACAAAAGGCAAAATGGCCGCTGCCAATACAATATGACTTATCAGTATGAAAAAATACACCGGACGAATGAGACCTTCGCCACCAAAGCGGGTGGGCTCAGAAATGGCGTGATAGAAAACATAGGAAAGCAGAAAAACAACAGAGCATCCGATAGCTCCCAGCATACACATTTTATGCAAACGAATATTTTTTCTTTTGATAAAGAAAAAACCGGCTACCAGCAGCACGGTGGTCAGGCTGTTGAGAATGGCGTGGAACTGAGGAAAAAACCGAAGATTTATTCCCTCAACCGGAATCTTCACAAAAACCAGAGCCGTGACAATGACCGGCACAGCCACAGATATGGCAATAATCCATTTTTTATAGGCCCTTTCGCTCACCGGCTATGAAAATTATTTCTTTTTTGGTTTGCTTGATTCAATCTGATAAGCGAGATCCAGCAGCACGATATCTTTCATCAATTCCTTCACGCTGGCCGAATCCGTGCCATCATAATATCCCCGGATAAATCCCTCCTTATCCAGCAATATAAACCGCTCACTGTGAGCATAGGGATTAAGGGAATCTTCAGGAGTCTCCAGAGTAGGCACCTTATAAAAATCCTTTGCCAAGCTGTAAAGCTGAGCCTTTTCTCCGGTAACAAAGAGCCAAACTGAATCCACCGCGCCATAGGTAGCCGCATAATCCTGCAACACCTGCAGACTGTCATAATATGGATCTACGGTGTGAGACAGTAAGACAAATTCAGACTTCAGATTAGGCTGCTTTATTAAATAGTCTTGCACAGCTTTCATCTGGTTGCTCATTATGGGGCAAATGCCACGGCAACGGGTAAAGAAGAAGTCAGCCACAGCAATTTTTCCCAGCACCTGTTTTTCGGTAATGGTATCACCCGTATGAGCAAGCAATTGGAAAGGAGGAAGAGCCGTTGTGCTCAAATGAGGGAGCTCCTTGATGCGAACTCCGGTTTTCTGTTTCAGAACCTCAAAGTAAAGGAAAAAACTCAGGGGCAATAAGAGTATGAAAATAAACGCTAACGCCTTATTGCGGGATGAGTTAAGCATGGCGTTGTAAAACTAAGGCTTTTCATAGTGCAACCAATTAAAACCAGATACTGCGCAAATCCAGCCAGGCTTTCCCTTCCCATAAAAAGGCAATAATTGCCCACACAAGAAAAGCGGTGGGCAGCAATACGGTGAGCTGCAAAGCCCGGTTTTCATATTTCATGTGCATAAAAACTGCCACAATGTAAAATGCCTTAATCAGACTCATGACAATAAAAAACACATTCAAAATCATACGAGGCATGGAGTGAGGATATATTAATGCCCCTACAACCTCCACTACCGTAACTATGGCAAGAATAACGGTCACCCGCCATACACTACTGACGTGGTGTTTATACTCTTGTTCAGTCATCGTTTCACTCATTCCAGTAAGTTTTTATTGTGATTGTAATTCTTATTATACAGCAGCATATTAAAGCAGGTAAAAACACAAAAACACAAATACCCAAACCAAATCCACAAAGTGCCAATAGAGCCCGACCTTTTCTACCATCTCATAATGTCCTCTGCGGTCAAATACCCCCATCCATGCCTGAATAAAAACAATAATATTCAACAATACCCCCGTGGTAACGTGAAAGCCGTGGAATCCTGTAATGGTAAAAAACAAATGACCAAAAACCAGAGGCGCGGTATAGGTTTCACCGGTAGAATGATAGGTACCCGTCCAGGGAGTGGTCAGGGTCATACCTCCGTGTATGAGGTGTGTCCATTCCCAAGCCTGGCTTCCTAAGAAGGTAAGCCCCCCTAGTATGGTCAAGCCCAGCCAGAGCAACACACCCTTACGATTCATGCGCGCACCTTCCTGTACGGCACGCACCATGGTTACGCTGCTCATAATGAGGGTGAATGTCATAAAACTCACAAACATCAGAGGCAGGTAGGTATGCCCCATGAAGGGGAATGCCGAAAAAACTTCATTGGGATCTGGCCAGTCTGTATGACTAAACCGGATTGCTCCATAGGTTATCAGCAATGCACCGAAAGTAAAGGCGTCAGACAGCAGGAAATACCACATCATCATTTTGCCGTAGCTGACTTTAAAGGGCGAAACCCCGCCCCCCCAGAGGTCTTCCTGCTTGATGGCTTGACTGTTCATACTTGTTTTTTAAGCTTTTTTTTAAATTAATTCAACTTACCAGAAAAAAAATCAATAAATACAGCCACAGTATATCCACGAAATGCCAATAAGTGGCCAGCATTCCTATACGGATACGCTTGTTGCTGTCGGTTCGGTAAATAAGAAAATTTGCAGGATTGCTAAACAATACCAGAGACTTAATAAAAGCAATCAGTAAAAAAAGCATGCCGCCAGCCACGTGAGCCACATGCAGGTAGCTGATCACATACACAAATGAGCCGGAAGGATTTCCGCTGAGAAAAACACCAATCTCTTGCAGCTTCTTCCAGCCCAGATACTGGCTCACCATGAAGGCGCTTCCCAACAGCAGGGTCAGGCCCATCGCCAGGCGATAGGCCTGCAAACGTTCCTGACGAAATGCACGCACAGCCCATTGTATCGTCACGCTGCTACCCATCAGGATAACAGCGCTGAGAATAAAATTATAGGGCAGGCGAAACTCTACCCAGTTGCCGGCAGATTTCCTGACTATATAGGCACTGGTTAATCCGGCAAACATCATAATCAGGCAGGCTATGCCCAGCCATAATGCAAAGCGCTGCGGGTGAACCCCGAAAGGTCTTTCGCCCGTTGCTTCCCTACTATGCATGACTATATCCATTTCTACACTGCCCCAGCCAGTAATGCAATAAGTACTACCGGAAGATAGAGCACCGACCCTATCATCATCGCCTTTGCCTGCTTACTGCTGCAGTGCAAATACAGCTCCACACTCTGCCACAGGAAAACTATGCCTGCCGCCAGAATAACGGCTGCAGCTACATAATTTATCATACCGGTTAACAGTGGCAGCGATGAAATTCCGATTAAAGCCAGAATATATAAGATGCTTAGAAGGGCCGTGTTCCTGTCGCGCCCGGCACGGGAGGGCAACAGCTTGAAACCCGCACGCTGATAGTCCTCGTAAGCAAGCCAGGCTATTGCCCAAAAGTGCGGAAACTGCCATAAAAACTGTATGCTGAACAGCAGCATTGCTTCAAAAGTAATTGTACCCGTTGCACATACCCATCCGATAAGAGGCGGCAAGGCTCCGGGAATACCACCCACCAACACCGCTATGGGAGACAGCCGCTTGAGAGGTGTGTAAACAAATGCATAGAGAAATAGTGAAAGAGCACCCAGTATGGCGGCCAGCATGTTAAAAGTAAACCATAAAATCAGTACACCTGCCACAGCACTGATGCCCGCGGTGAGCAGCGCTTCAGGCATACCCATGCGCCCGGCTGCAAGTGGGCGGTTACGGGTGCGATGCATCAGACGGTCATATTCCTTTTCCAGAATCTGGTTAAAGGCATTGGCCGCAGCTGTTATAAGAAATCCTCCGATAATTACCCAAAAAACATCCGTCAGCAACACATTCCCACGTGTGGCAAGACAATACCCGACTACAGACGAAAATACTACAGTAAGCGAAAGACGAAACTTAAATAAACGGGCGTAATCGGTCAATTTAAAATACAGAGAGACATATGCTCCCGCCCGAGAAAGCGCTGCTTCAGAAGAGGTTTTTGCAGTATTCATCTGTTCACTTAAATGCGTTGTGCATAGATTATTTAATGGCCTTCATCCCTTTCACCTTCCCGCAACGGAACGGTCTGCGGAATGTATTCTCGTCCGTCTTTATTGTAGTCATACGGCCACCGATATACCTGCGGTATCGCTCCGGGCCAGTTGCCATGCCCCGGTCTTATAGGGGTGGTCCATTCCAATGTATTAGCCTGCCAGGGATTCTGTTCGGTTACTAACCGACCTTTAAAAATGCTGTAAAAGAAATTGAATATGAATAGAAGTTGCGCTAAAAACGTCAAAATAGCGAACACCGTAATAAACACATTCATATCGGTATAAGTATTGAAAGTTTCAAAGGTGGAAAAGGCAAAATACCTTCTCGGTACCCCGGTCATGCCCATGTAGTGCATGGGCCAGAAAATCATATAGCTACCGATTAGCGTTGTAATAAAATGAATATAGCCTAAGGTATTATTCATGTATCTGCCAAACATTTTTGGGAACCAGTGATAAATACCGGCAAACATACCGAAGAACGCAGCCACACCCATTACAATATGAAAGTGGGCTACTACGAAGTAAGTATCATGCAACTGAATGTCAATGGCTGAGTTGCCCAGAAAAATGCCGGTGAGACCTCCGGATATAAACAGGGAAATAAACCCGATAGCAAAACACATCGCCACCGTCAACCTCAGATTGCCACGCCAGAGCGTGGTAATCCAGTTGAACACCTTGACGGCTGAAGGCACCGCAATCAGCAGGGTGAATAGCACAAAGATGGAGGCTACAAACGGGTTCATACCGGAAACAAACATATGATGCGCCCACACAATGAACGAAAGCACAACGATGGCCATAATGGAATAGACCATGGCACGGTAACCGAAAATGGGCTTGCGCGCATTTACGGAGAGCACTTCGGAAACAAGCCCCATAGCCGGCAGAATGATAATGTACACTTCCGGATGTCCGAGAAACCAAAAAAGGTGCTGATACAAAATCGGGCTTCCTCCTGAATAACTCAGTGCTTCTCCTCCGATAAAAATGTCAGAAAGGTAAAAGCTCGTCCCCAGAGAACGGTCAAAAATCAGCAGGATGGCTGCAGCCAGCAACACCGGAAACGAAAGCAAGCCGATAATGGCCGTAAAAAAGAGTGCCCACACCGTCAGGGGCATCCTGAAAAAAGTCATGCCCTTAGTGCGCATGTTTACTACGGTGGCTACATAATTCAAACCGCCCAGAGCAACCGAAATAATAAACAACGCAATACTGACCAGCCACAGGGTCATCCCTACTCCCGAACCCGGACTTGCCTGCGGCAGTGCACTTAGAGGAGGATAGGCAGTCCAACCACCTGAAAACGGCCCTGTTTGCACGAAAAGAGAAGCCATCATCACCACGCTGGACAAAGCAAAAAACCAGAATGATAGCATATTCATAAAAGGAGATGCCATGTCGCGCGCCCCGATTTGCAGGGGAATGAGAAAGTTGGCAAAGGTGCCGCTGAGGCCTGCGGTCAGCACAAAAAACACCAAAATGGTGCCATGCATGGTTACGAGGGCATAATAATAGTTGGGCAACAGCTTACCGTCCTGAGTCCAATTGCCCAGGATTTTACCCATCACGGGAAACGACTCCTCGGGAAAGGCCAACTGCAGGCGAAAGAATACAGAAAACAATGCCCCAATCACGGCCCAGAAAATTCCCAGAATCAGAAATTGCTTGGCGATGGTTTTATGATCCTGGCTGAAGATGTACTTGGTAATGAAATTTTCATGATGTTCATGATGATCATGCTCCTCATGCACCTTGTGAGCGGTTTCATGGAGAGGAGCTGCCTCTGCTGCTTTGGGATTGTGATGCTGTGCCATATGCGTACGTATTTACCGGATGATTTATCCTCCGTTGGCTTCTGAATTTATTTCTGAATTTGCTTCCGTCTCTGTTGCCCCTCCCGCCTTTTCCAGTGCAGCTTTCATCGTATTATATAACGGCTGCTGCTGATTAAACCAGCTTTGAAATCCTTCGGGCGTTTCCACAATGACATTCCTGCGCATATTCCAGTGTGCCGATCCGCAAAGCTCTGCACAGGCCAGAATATAAGTGAACTGAGGGTCATTGAGTTCATTTTGCTTTTCCACAGAAGTTTGAGTAGGGGTAAACCAGAAGCGGGTAGGAATACCGGGCACGCAGTCCATTTTTACGCGGAAATGGGGAAGATAAAAACTATGCAGCACATCTTTGGAGGCAAGCCTGAACAACACCGGTTTGTTCACGGGCAAATGGATTTCGGTAGTGATAAAATCATCCTTACTGTGGGGATCATCCCAGTCTATTCCCAGCGGGTTATCGCTGGATATCAGTTCAAAGCTTCGTTTGCCCAATTTACCATCAGCACCGGCATAGCGTATAGTCCATTGAAACTGCTCCGCTATAGCTTCCACTTCCATAGCATCCTGAGGTGCCGGGCCGGTGGTTTTAAACCATGCCCGGATACCGAAGATAACCAGCACGGTCATGACGATTGCCGGAACGGAAGTCCACACTACTTCCAGCTTGTTATTATGCGGATAGTAGTAAGATTTTTTCCCCTTTTCTCCCCGGTAACGAAAGGCAAACCAGAAGGTAAGAATCTGTGTGATCACGAACACGATACCGGTAAAAAACAAGGTGATGTTAAACATTTTATCCAGCTCTACACCATGCACACTGGCCGCTGACGGCAGGAAGTGGCTCTTGTAGTGATGCGCTGACCAATATACCCCAACCATTCCCAATACCAGAAAAGTCAGCAGGAAGAAAGCCATCAGGCGACTGGTATCCGAAGTAACTTCTCCCTCTTTCTGACCCTTCAGAATAGAGAGCATTTCGCTTACCCGGGCAATCTGAAAAATTATTACGCCAACAAGTAAAACGGCAACGGTAAATAAGAGGGTAATCATTCCGAATTATTTTAAGGTATGATGAATGACACTTTCCTTCAGATAGGGATCATTCACCGGCACCAGCGATGCCTTTGTCAGAGTTTTCAGCACTACAAAGATAAATCCGCCTGCAAAACCCAATGTTATAAAAAGTTCAGTCAGTCCCAGTGCCGCATGCTCACCGGCAGAACCCGGCATTACCATGAGGTAAAAGTCAATCCAGTGACCTACGAGTATTACTATGGAAGCCACGGCCAGTTTCAATGGATTGCGCTTGGCTGCCCTTGTCATTAAAAACAGAAACGGGAAAAAGAAACACAACAGCAGGTTGACATAAAACAGTACTTTGAAAAGTGTTCTTCCTTTTAGCCGCTGATAAAAGTAAAGGGTTTCCTCAGGCAGGTTGGCATACCATTGCAGCATATACTGAGAAAACCACAGATAGGCCCAGAATACACTGAACCCAAACATAAACAAACCCAGATTATGGTAGTGCTCCTCATTTACATACTTCAGGTAGCCCTGAGATTTCAGATAGAGCACAAGCAGGGTAATCATAGCAACACCTGACACTGTCAGGCTGGCAAAGTTGTACCATCCAAAGAGGGTGCTATACCAATGCGGGTCAATAGACATAATGAAATCCCAGGAGCTTGTGGAGCTTGTTATAGCAAACACCACCAGAAACAGCGCTGCATATGTTTTGTAGCGACTATGATAGGCAATATCTCCCGCCTCATCTTGCTTGACTGAAACCTTCCAGATCAAATACCCAAACAGCGCCCACAAAATGACATAGGCAATGGCCCGGAAAGAAAAAAATGAAAAATTCAGATAGCTCTGTTTGCCGGCCAGTATTTTATCATAGTGTGGACTGGAAGGATTGTATATTTCAGGATCCATCCAGTGATACAGGTGGTGCCAGTGCATCTTGGCACCCACTAAAAGCAGTACTACGGCTATGCCCAGATACGGAATGTATGAGCCTGTAGCTTCAAATACCCGCTTTATCAGCACATGCCATCCACCATAACCAATCTGATGGGCTGCCGCCAGAAATACACCAGTTACGGATATGCCCAGGAAGAGATATGTGTTTAACAACACATTTGCCCATACCCTGTTTGCGTCAGTAAAACTAAATCCGATAACCAGCCCGAGCACACCAATAATAATCAGCGAGAGGGCTAGTTTTTGGGTTTTTCCGGAAAACACGAAAGTCTCAGTCATAACTCAATTTGTTTGGCTTGTGGCAGCTGCCGGACTGGCTGCAAATCTTCCCATGCCGGATAATTTCTGAATGTAATAGATAACCTTCCATCTCTCATCTGGTGTAAGCTGTGATGCATAGCTACCCATCAGGTTACGTCCATACGTTATGGAATAAAACATTTTGCCTTCCGGTTTATCCTTAAGCAAAGTGGAATATGGATTTACCGGAGGATAGGCTCCGCTTGTTACGATAGAACCCTGACCATCACCCTTTTCACCATGACATACCTGGCAATATGTTGTATAAATGCGCTTGCCTTCAGCCAACACTTCATCCGTAAGGGGAAGGGGATTGCTGAGTTCAACACCCGCCCGCTCATAATCATCCGGATGCGGGGAATAGTATTTTTTAAAAAGATACGATTTGTGAGCTCCTTCGGGCAGAACTTCCGGGGGTAGCGCCCCTCTCGGTATGGTGCCTTCTACCGGCATGCGCGCTGTTTGGCCGTCTTTGAAATTGGGATTGGGAGCATACGTCTCGTAGGCCTGCGAATAAGTCATATCCGGCATATAAATTCTGCCGGGCTTACGGGGATCTTTTCCGCAGGATGACCAAATGCCGGCAAGCAGAACAATTCCGATAATATGTAACCTGTTTCTTTTCATTTCAGCTTGATTCAAAAATGCTTTTCATTGACTTCTTCAGCACCCAGTTGCTTGAGAAGCATCTTTACCCGCTCTGCATCATTTTCTTCGGCTGCAAACACCATGGCAAACTTGTCATCTGTGGTGCGGGGGTCAAAAATGCGGGGCTCTTTTACCAGTGAAAGACCGCACCGCACAAAGAAAGCAATCACCATGGTCACGGCTGCAGATAAAACCGTTACCTCAAACGTGATCGGGATATAGGACGGCAACGACAAATACGGCTTACCGCCAAAATTGATCGGATAATTCACAGTATTTGTCCAGATGATAAATGATAATGCAAATATCGCCCCGCAGGCACCTGCAATAAACCCTACCGTATGCAGGCGGCTCTCTTTCAGACCTATTGCAGCATCCAGTCCGTGTACAGGAAACGGGGTAAACACATCCATGATTTTCACTCCCGCCTTTCTGATTTCCCGGGCAGCATGTAAGAGCTTTTCGTCATCATCAAAAAGTCCGATTATGTATTTACTCATGACCGCGGTTTATTCCTTGTTTCTTAATGCTCCAGCCAATACTCTTCCGGTGGCCGGCCCTATTTCAGGTTCATGCTGATGCTGTTTCTGTGTCTCTCCGGATATTTTCAGAATACTCTTCACCTCGGCAATCGCCACCACAGGAAACGTGCGCGCGAAAATCAGAAACAGCGTAAAAAATATTCCCAGTGTGCCCGTGTAAATAGCTATCTCCACGATAGTAGGATTGTAGTATGACCAACTGGAAGGCAGAAAATCACGATGCAGGGAAGTAACAATAATCACAAAACGCTCAAACCACATCCCTATGTTGATGATGATTGACATCAGAAAAGTAAAGGCCACGTTTCTGCGCAAACTTTTAAACCAGAACAATTGCGGTGAAATCACGTTGCACGACATCATAATCCAGTATGCCCACCAGTAAGGTCCCAACGCCCGGTTGTAAAAGGCATACTGTTCATACATATATCCGGAATACCAGGCCATAAACAGCTCAGTGAGATAAGCAATACCCACTATAGACCCGGTAAGAATGATAATTTTATTCATGGATTCAATGTGCCCGATGGTGATATAATCTTCCAGGCGGAGGGCTTTGCGGGCAATAATCATCAGCGTAAGCACCATGGCAAATCCGGAGAAAATCGCCCCTGCAACGAAGTAGGGCGGAAAAATAGTGGTGTGCCATCCGGGGACCACTGAAGTGGCAAAGTCAAAAGATACAATGGTATGCACTGAAAGCACCAGCGGAGTGGATAACCCAGCCAGCACCAGGGAAAGTGACTCAAAGCGCTGCCAGTGCTTGGCTGATCCCGTCCAGCCCCAGCTGAGTTTATTGTAAATAAATCGTCTGATTTTTGATTTTGCCTGATCACGAATGGTGGCAAAATCAGGCAACAATCCTGAATACCAGAACAACAAAGATACGGTGAAGTAGGTGGAGATGGCGAAAACGTCCCACAAGAGGGGTGAGTTGAAATTAGGCCACAATGGCCCGCGCGTGTTCGGGTAGGGGAAGATAAAGAATGCATCCCATATGCGTCCCATGTGAATACCCGGGGAAAAGCGCGGCACACATCACAGCAAAAATGGTCATGGCTTCAGCCGAGCGGTTAATTCCGGTGCGCCAGCGCTGGCGAAAGATGAGCAGAATGGCTGAAATAAGTGTGCCGGCATGACCGATACCGATCCACCACACAAAGTTGGTAATATCCCATGCCCATCCTACTGTGCGGTTCAGGCCCCATGCCCCGATCCCCATCCATATGGTGTACACGATGGCGATAAGCCCAATGGTCATGAATGTGGCCGTCAGGCCTGTGATAGCAAACCAGCTCAGCGGAGGTATGCCTTCCGTTGAGCGGACAATATCTCTGGTTATCTGGTGATAATTTTTTTCACCCTTAATCAGAGGCTCTCGTATGGATGATTCGTAGGCAGACATTTTTTAAATCTCTTTTATACCTCCGCACCGGGTTTGTTTCTCACTTTGGTGAGGTAGGTGATGGAAGGAAGCACATGCAGCTCTTCCAAAACCTTAAACCCACGTTCATCAGCGGCAATTTTTGAAACCACACTATTTTCATTGTTCAAATCGCCAAAATGGATAGCGTTGGTCGGACAGGCATCCTGGCAGGCTGTAACCACATCTTCTTCTTGCAGGGGACGTCCGGCTTTTTTGGCCTTTAACTTTCCCTCCTGAATGCGCTGCACACAGAAAGAGCATTTTTCCATCACCCCGCGCGAACGTATGGTTACATCCGGATTAAGCACCATGCGGGTCAGATCTTCGGTCATCTGAAACTCATCTTTGTCATTGTTGAATATGGTGCCTGCAAAAAAGCTGTCAGCCCCCATGTAGTCAAACCAATTAAATCTTCTGACTTTGTAAGGGCAGTTATTGGCACAGTAGCGCGTACCAAAACAACGGTTATAAGCCATCTGATTCAACCCTTCACTACTGTGGTTGGTTGCCGACACCGGACACACATTTTCACAAGGTGCGTTATCACAGTGCTGACACAGCATCGGCTGGAAGATCACCGAAGGATTTTCATCACTGCCGGCATAGTAGCGGTCAATCCGTAGCCAGTGCATCTCTCTGGAGCGGGAAACTTCCAGCTTGCCGACAACCGGAACATTGTTTTCTGCGTTGCAGGAAATGACGCATGCCCCGCAACCAATACAGGCATTCAGGTCAATGGTCATCTCCCAATGATGGCCATTCTTCAGATTCGGATGAGGCGGATAGAGGGATTTTAAGTGTTTCTGTATTTCCTTTCTGTCTTCATTGCCGGCATAGGGATTGGCTTTATATTCCCGCAAGGTGGTTTCTTTTACGATTCTGCGCTCAATGTTTACACCGAGCTTCTCCATCGGGGTTTGTATGGAATGGTGCATTTGCGTTTGCGCTATGCGGTAAGCCGTTGACGAGGCCAGCTCTATGCTTGCTCCGGAGGTATATTTTACGAATGTGCCGTTGGTAAAGCGTATAAAAGGAAACACATTTTTACCCACCACTTCCTGATCTTTGTGCCTGTCCATCACCCTGCCATAACCCAGGGCGATAGCTATTGTGTTTTCCGGGGTACCCGGCTGCACAATCACAGGAAGAATCACTTCATATCCGTTGGCGCTTACCTTTACAAGGTCGGTTTCTGTACCTACACTTTCATTCATTTTGGTAAGTGCCCTGCGAAAACCATACTGCTCAGCCGTCTTCTTGGATACGGCAGCATAATTATCCCAGGCTATTTTTGAAACCGGATCGGGCAGCTCCTGAAGCCAGGGATTGTCGGCAAATTTGCCATCGCGGATAGCTACTTTTTCATACACCACCAGGTCCAGACCGTCCGTTTTCACGTTTCCGGAGAGGGCTGCACCCGCAGCAGTTACATCAAAGGGTATAAAGGAGGGGTTGTCGGCAGCAACATCTATTTCAAAGACTCCGTCATGGACGGCATGATCCCACATGACGTCAAATGAGACAAAGCGGGTCTGTTTGGGGAAGATATTTTGCTTCCAGTAATTGCGAATATAATCGTAGTAGGTTGTTTCTGCGCCCATCCATTTCAGCAAGCTTTCTGCTGCATGCCTGGTTTTAAACAACGGAGCAATGGTGGGCTGGGTAATGCCATAGAAGCCTGCTTTGGGCTCTGCATCGTTCCAGGATTCAAGGTAGTGATGGGTTGGGCAGGCATACTTGCAGAGAGCTGTCGTTTCATCGTTTTTCGGATTGAGCGAAACGGTAAGCCTGATTTTTTCCAAGCCCTTCCTGAACCGTTCAGCCTCCGGATAGGCATAAACAGGATTGGCATCCAGGATAATAAGAGCATCTATACGCTCCAGTTCATTAACCAGCTCCTGCATGGCGGCATCATCGCCCTGCTTCTGGTAAGAAGCATGGGTAAAACGGATAGTGTTGCCATAATTACCCAGCATATTGTTTATCGCATTGGTTATAAGCTGGGCTTGGACATCATTCAATCCACACAGCAGTACTGAACGGCCTTTAGCAGCCACCAGTTCTTCACCAATGCGGGCTAGAGCATTTTTGACCTGTGTATTGAACTCAGGAAGGGGAAGGCTCTGCGCCCCGGTGCGGGATGCCACTACATTATATAGGTGCAGCAAGGCTGCTCCTTCTTCCGAAGGTCTAACGGGCACCCTTGTGTCTGCATTGCTGCCTGTAAGCGAAAGGTAGGATTCCACCTGGATGTGACGGCTCATCTCCGGGTTTTCTTTTGACACCTTTCTGCGGCTGGCATATTGCGCAGCAAATTCAACGGGCGATAGCCAGGTGCCCAGAAAATCAGCCCCCACACTTACAATCAGATCGGCATTGTCCAGGCGATAGTCAGGAATCACCATTTTGCCGAAAGTCATTTCATTGGCCTTGAGGATAGCGCTGTACGAAACAGCATCCCATGAAATATGCCGGGCGGTAGGATATTTGGACACAAAGTCTTTAATCACCTGCCGCATGGACGGACTGAGTATGGTAGATGACAGAATACGTATTTGACCACCAGCGGCAGCTATGGCTGCCAGTTCGGCAGTTATACTTTCATCCACTTTTTTCCATGAAGTACCTTTCCCGTCTGCCACTGGACGTTGCAGACGATAGTTATCATATAGTCCAAGCACCGAAGCCTGTACCACAGCACTGGTGCCTCCACGGGTAATTTTTGATAATTTGTTGCCTTCAATTTTTATGGGTCTGCCTTCACGGGTTTTCACCAATATGCTGCAGTAATCTCCACCTTCTGCGTAGGTAGAAGCATAGTAGTTGGCTACCCCCGGGGTTATTTCATCCGGCTTAACCAGGTAGGGGATGGATTTTCGTACAGGCATCTCACAGCTTGCAGCTACGGTGGCTGCAGTGACACTGAAGCCCATCATTTTCAAAAAGTCTCTTCTGCTGGATTTTGCCCTGGCTATGTGTTCCAGCTCACTGAGTGCCGGCAGTGCCTCCGGGAACTCATCTGCAGGCCTTGAAGCAGGAGCATTTTCTTTTTCTCCCAGCCCTTTCCAGTATTTCATTTCATCTGACATTCGCTGCCTTGGTTTTTAGTAATGGCATTTTTGGCATTCGGTTCCTCCGATAGTTTCAACAGTAATCCGGTCAATTTTTCCGGCTTTTAATTGCTCATGCAGGCGATGATAGTCACTATAGTAGTTATTCTGTGCAAAGTTCACTTCATTATTGCGATGGCAATTCAGACACCAGCCCATAGAAAGAGGGGCAAACTGATAGAGTTCCTCCATCGTTTCAACCGGACCATGACAGGTCTGGCATTCAAGCCCCGCTACGGCAACATGCTGTGCATGGTTGAAATAAACATGGTCAGGCAGATTATGTATCCTCACCCACTCTACCGGCTTATTGACAAAAGCCAGCACTTCTTCTATATCGGCCTGCGTGTATTTACGATTGGGGTCTCCTTTGAGCCATTCTGTATAAAGCTGCCGGGCTGCTGAATCTCCAAGACTGTGATAGCTAAGGGTATTGGGGTCAAAACCTGCTGCTGCATATATTTTGGTTATTTCCTTGCGACCATACTTACCATTTATAGCACCTTCCTGTATGCCCTTGTGACAATTCATACATACGTTGATGGAGGGAATGGCTGAAGCTTTCCCCTTGGCAGCACTGGAGTGGCAATACTGACAATCAATTTTGTCTATGCCGGCATGGAGCTTATGAGAAAACTTAATAGGTTGCTCAGGCATATATCCTTGCTGCCGGCCCAGATTAATAGCACCATTCACGGCAGCATAACCAATATAAATAACCAGCACAAGCACAATTGTTACAGCGAACTTTTTATTCCGATAGAAAGGAACCGGTTCAGGTACAGGCAGCCCCTGTTTTTCCATCACCATGCGGTTGAGGTTGCTGAGCAGCCTCCATAAGAAGGCAATAATGATTAGTAATACTGCTATAAAGCCATAAAGAAACAGTTCGGTGCTTCTGTCACCGGAGGTGGCAGGAGTTTGCTCGGATGTTGCCGCAGTGGTGGAAGCAGGGGGAACGTATTCAATATAAGCAAGAATGTGATCAATATCTTCATCGGTAAGTTGAGGGAAAGCCGTCATCACCTGAGCATCATATTTGCCCATCTCAACGGCATAGGGATAACCGGATTTAATGGCCTCCGAAGAATTACGTATCCATATATTCAGCCATTCACGCCCTGTTTTGCCTTCAAAATCACCGGCATCCACCCAGCGCTGCTCAACCCCTTTGAGAGCCGGACCGATCAGCTTCTTGTCAATCTTATGACAACTGGCACAGTTGGCTTTGAATAATTTCTCTCCGGAAACGACCTGCTCACTGGGTTGAGCTAACGATATATGAAAAACGAAAACTACGGATACAAAAATCAGGTTGAGACGGCACAGGTTCCTTAGGTTCATCGGGGTGGTACGGTTGTTTGACAGAGCTTAGTCACAGATATGTCAAAATTGGCGGTGCAAACATAAGCCACCCATCCAATACAAACAAAAAAACCCACAAAAATTTATCCGGGAAAATCCAAAGAACAGTATTACACCAATCAGACTCTGATGACGGACACATGTTTTTAAAATTTCTATACCCTCATTTCTTACTTATTTGGCTGAAAAGTGCGCAGGAAAAGATTTGTGCAGGCAGTAAAACATGTGCAGTTTTTACCAATGGGGGCGAATTTAAATTCTACCTTTGCATTTTCAGATTTGAAAAACCCTATGATGGAATTATCAGGCAAAGTAATTGCGGTGCTTCCCCTTCAAAGCGGCAATGGCCGTAATGGTGCATGGCGCAAGCAGGATTTTATTCTTGAAACAAATGGAAAGTATCCCAAAAAGGTGTGTATTTCTATGTGGGGCGATCGCATTGATCAATTCAATATACAAGAGGGACAAATACTTACTGTATCCGTTGAAGTGGAAAGCCGGGAATACAACGGCCGGTGGTACACCGATGTGAAAGCATGGAAGATATCCGCTGACCGCAGTGAAGATTCACCTCACGAAACAGGCACTGCCCCTGCGCCCGTCAATGAAAACCCTGACACTTCGGATGATTTACCTTTCTGAAATTATTCCGAACCCAAACAGCTGAAAGGGCGAGCACCTCGGATTACAGTTCAGATTATTTTCTGCCTAAACGGGATACGAGAGCTTGTTTTTCCCTGACCGGACGGTTTACTTCTCCACGCCTTCCACAAGCACGGTAACCCGATTGTTGAGGCATTCCACAAAACCGGAGTTGATTTTGAACACCTGTGCTCCCTGAGAGGTTTTCACCCGGATTTCTCCTTTTTCAAGGGCTGATATCATCGGAGCATGATTGTTCAGTATCTCAAAAGATCCCATAACTCCGGGTAGTTTTACTCCGCTGACTTCTCCGTCAAAGAGTTTTTTTTCGGGTGTAAGAATTTCCAGATGCATGTTGGGCTTTAACGGTTAAAAAGAGCATTCATCCTTTCTGAATACAGCAAGTAAAAAACTATCCGGAAGGAAAGAAGAAGATCCATAATATTATTTGCTTTCAGCAAGCATCTTTTTCCCTTTTTCAATAGCCTCATCAATGGTTCCTACGAGATTAAAGGCTGCCTCTGGATATTCATCTACCTCGCCATCCAGTATCATGTTAAATCCGCGTATGGTTTCATCAATAGAAACCAAACACCCCTTTAACCCGGTAAATTGTTCAGCTACATGGAACGGCTGTGAAAGGAAACGCTGCACACGTCTGGCGCGGTGCACCACCAGCTTGTCTTCTTCCGATAGTTCTTCCATACCGAGAATGGCAATAATATCCTGCAGCTCCTTATAGCGCTGAAGAATGGCTTTTACGCGCTGGGCGCATGTGTAATGAGCCTCTCCCACAATTTCAGGTGTAAGAATACGCGATGTAGAATCCAGCGGATCCACGGCCGGATAAATGCCAAGCTCCGCAATTTTACGACTAAGCACCGTGGTAGCGTCCAGGTGTGAAAAGGTGGTTGCGGGGGCCGGATCCGTAAGGTCATCCGCGGGCACATAAACCGCCTGAACCGAGGTAATGGATCCTCGCTTGGTGGAAGTGATACGCTCCTGCATCAGACCCATCTCAGTGGCCAAAGTAGGCTGATACCCCACAGCAGAAGGCATACGTCCCAGCAAGGCCGATACTTCCGAACCTGCCTGTGTGAAGCGAAATATATTGTCCACGAAAAAGAGAATGTCTTTTCCGGTAGGTTCATTTTCATCGCCATCACGGAAATATTCGGCAATAGTCAATCCTGAGAGGGCCACGCGGGCGCGGGCTCCGGGAGGTTCGTTCATCTGACCAAACACGAGGGTTGCCTGTGACTGTGCCAACTCCTTAAGATCTACCTTGGATAAATCCCAATCTCCCTGTTCCATACCCCTTTTAAATGCCTCGCTGTATTTGATTACGTTGGATTCAATCATCTCACGGAGCAGGTCATTGCCCTCACGGGTGCGCTCACCCACACCCGCAAATACCGACATGCCGGAATAACTTTTAGCAATGTTATTTATCAGCTCCATGATAATCACCGTTTTGCCTACACCGGCTCCGCCAAAAAGGCCGATTTTGCCTCCCTTGGCATACGGTTCTATAAGATCAATTACTTTGATACCGGTAAATAACACTTCGGTTTCGGTAGAAAGCTCTTCAAATACCGGAGGCATCCGGTGAATGGGATATCCTTTCTGGGTTTTGAGGGGTCCAATGCCATCTATGGCTTCACCCACCACATTCAGCAGCCGGCCCTTTATCTCATCTCCCACAGGCATGGTAATGGGGGCACCGGTATCTACTACTTCCATTCCACGCATGAGACCGTTGGTGGAGTCCATCGCAATAGTACGCACGCTATCTTCACCCAGGTGCTTCTGGCATTCCAGCACCAGCGTGGAGCCGTCTGGCATTTTTACTGTAAGGCTGTTCAGAATATTCGGAAGTTGTCCGTTTTCAAAACTCACGTCCACAACCGCCCCGATAACCTGCTTAACTTTTCCAATATTTGGCATACTTGTATTAAATGGTGTTAAAAAAATCGGTGCAAAGATATGACTTGACTTTTGCAAAGCAAACCTAAAAAACAGGATGTTTTTATTAAAAGCCTGCAGACAGAAGTGTAAGTGCGCATCTTAATGCACGATAAGGCCGCCATTATCTTTCAGCAGTTCAGCGGGTACAGCTTTTAATATTTCTTCTTTCAGGGCCTGCAGCAGGTGGGTCTTGATAAAGGTAGGCAGATAAACAAACCCTACTTCTCTTTTGGGCACAGGAGGATTAAATTCTCTAATCTGATTAAGCTTTCTTTTGTCTTTAAGATACTGCAGCGCCAGATAAGGCACCAGCGTCATCCCGAAGTTCTGATCTACCAGCTTTATAAGTGTTTCAAGATTTCCGCTTTCAAAAACAATCCGGCAGCTTTTTTCCTTCGACTCGTGCCCATTGCTTTTGCATACCAAAAGCGTCTGCTCCCGCAGGCAATGACCCTCTTTCAGCAGCAGGAAGTCGCTCACGTCCAGATCTTTCTGATTTAGTCTTTCTTTTGCCAGCAGCTTATGCCCCGGAGGAAGAAAGGCGACAAAAGGTTCATAGTATAAGGTTTCGGATAACAAGGTATCGTGGGTGGAGCGCAGCGCAATGATCCCCAAATCAAAAATCCCTTTTTCCAGGCCATTGATGACTTCGTCAGTGGTCACTTCATCTATTATCAGCTCCACATCAGGGTACCTGCGAACAAAGTTGCTGAGAATGAGCGGCAGCAGATAGGAAGAAATAGTGGGAATCACCGCCACCCGCAGGGATCCGATATATTCCCCTCTTTCCATTTGAAGCAGAATATGCAGCCTTTCTTTCTCCTTCAGAATTTGTTTAGCCTGCTGCAGTATCTTTTTTCCGATTTCAGTGGGTTCTACCGGCTGTTTCCCTCGCTTGAAAATCACCACACCCAGCTCGTCTTCCAGCTTTTTTATCTGCATGCTTAATGTCGGCTGCGTAACAAAACAGTTTTTGGCAGCCTCTGAAAAGTTGCCCAATCGTTCTACGGCTATCAGATATTCAAGCTGGGTAAGGGTCATAAGCCTTATAGGTTTTTTCTATGCTAATATAAAAATTATCAATTTGGATTATAGCGCGAATTACCCGATTTTTGGGACTACGCTTTCTAAGGATGTTCTTTCAAACCAAAATATAGCAAGAGCTATAGGGACAAAGCCCGAAAGGCATATCCATTTTCAAACCATTAAAACCTATCAGCAATGAGTAACCATGCAAACAACGGCAGCAAATGCCCGTTCACAGGCGTCAGCGCTTTTGGCCCCAGCGTAAATGAGTGGTGGCCCAACCGTTTAAAGCTGAATATCCTCAGGCAAAATTCCGAAAAGTCCAACCCGATGGAGAAGGACTTTAACTACAAAAAGGCCTTCAGCAGCCTTGACTATCAAGCGCTGAAGAAAGATTTAAAAGAACTGATGACCCAATCCCAGGATTGGTGGCCTGCGGATTTTGGCCACTATGGCGGATTAATGATCCGCCTGTCCTGGCACGCAGCAGGGACGTACCGCATCGGTGACGGACGAGGAGGCTCAAACGGAGGCATACAACGCTTCGCCCCCACCGGCAGCTGGCCCGACAATGCCAACCTGGATAAGGCCAGAAGGCTGCTCTGGCCGATAAAAAGGAAATATGGCAATAAAATTTCATGGGCTGACCTGATTGTGCTGGCAGGTAACGTGGCTATGGAGTCCATGGGATTCAAAACCTTCGGCTTTGCCGGTGGAAGAGAAGATTTCTGGGAGCCCGATGAAAGCATCTACTGGGGTTCAGAACGAGAATGGCTATCGGATAAAAACCGCTATTCCGGGGAACGTAATCTGGAAAACCCGCTGGCCGCTGTGCAGATGGGTTTGATTTATGTAAACCCGGAAGGGCCCGGAGGAAACCCTGACCCTGTTGCCGCTGCCAAAGACATCCGGGAGACTTTTCGCAGAATGGGCATGAATGATGAAGAAACCGTTGCGCTTATCGCGGGCGGCCATTCATTCGGCAAAGCACATGGACAAGGCGATCCCAAACTGATGGGCCCCGAACCCGAAGCAGCCGAAATTGAGCAGCAGGGACTGGGATGGAAATACGGTTACAAATCCGGCAAAGGCCCCGATACCCTCACCGGTGGGCCGGAAGTCACGTGGACGAAAACCCCTACCCAATGGAACCATGATTTCTTCAGGCATTTGTTTGAATATGATTATGAATTGACGCAAAGTCCGGCCGGAGCCAAACAGTGGGTTGCCAAAAATGCTCCGGAAATCATCCCGGATGCCTATGATCCTAATAAGAAGCACAAGCCCACCATGCTCACCACCGACCTCTCCCTGAAAATGGATCCGGTGTATGCAAAGATTTCCAGAAAGTTTTATGAGAATCCCGACCTGTTTGCCGATGCATTTGCCCGTGCATGGTTCAAGCTGCTGCACCGCGACATGGGTCCCAAATCCAGATATCTTGGCCCCGAAGTGCCCCAGGAAGATTTAATCTGGCAGGACCCGATCCCAGCCGTTGACCACAAGCTGGTGGATGAAAAAGACATTTCCAAACTGAAGAAAAAAATCCTTTCCTCAGGTTTGACGGTTTCTGAGCTGGTTACCACCGCCTGGGCTTCGGCTTCCACCTATCGCAACTCAGACAAAAGAGGAGGCGCAAACGGTGCCCGCATAAGGCTGGAGCCCCAGAAAAACTGGGAGGTTAACAATCCCGGGCAGCTCTCCCGCGTGCTTGGCGCATTGGAAAACATTCAGAAAGAATTTAACTCCGCTCAAAAAGACGGTAAGAAAATTTCGCTTGCAGATATGATTGTATTAGGCGGCTGCGCAGCAATAGAAAAGGCCGCTCAGGCTGCCGGTCATTCGGTGCAAGTGCCCTTCACCCCGGGAAGGATGGACACCACGCAGGAATGGACAGACGTAGAAGCCTTCGCAGTACTGGAGCCGGTAGCGGATGGTTTCCGCAATTATGCCAAAGGCAAGGCAGGCGTATGCGCAGAACATCTGCTGGTGGACAAGGCGCAGTTGCTTACTCTTACCGTGCCGGAAATGACCGTGCTTGTGGGCGGCATGCGTGCCCTCAAAGCCAACTGGGATAACTCTGACTATGGCGTATTCACCGACAGACCCGGCACGCTCACCAACGACTTCTTTGTCAACCTGCTGGACATGGGTACCGAATGGAAGCCTGTTGACGACACCAGAGACAGATTTGAAGGCTTTGAGCGCAAAACCGGTAAACAAAAGTATAAAGCCACACGGGTTGATTTAATATTCGGGCACAACTCCGAATTGCGGGCGGTAGCAGAGTTCTATGCCTGCCCGGAGAATCAAAACAAGTTTGTGCATGACTTTGTGGCGGCATGGAACAAAGTGATGATGCTGGACCGGTTTGAGCTGCAATAAGCAGCTCAGCCGGGGCGATCTAATGCTTGAACAAACCAAGCGCGCGAAAGGGGGAACCTTGCGCTTCAAAATGAGAAGGGCTTTGTCTGCATCCCGGTTTTTTGAACCACGTTGCGAAGTAATCACTGCAACTTAATCACTTTTGTGATAAAGAACTTGTCAGGGCTCTCCATGGAAATAAAATACACGCCTGCCCTTAATCCTTCTAAGGAAATTTTTCCGTTGTCTCCAGCCCGGGGGTAGCGTACCGCTTTGCCGGTCATATCATAAATCGCTATGCGGGAGTCAAGATTCTGAACCCCCTTGACTATCACAAAATCACCTGCAGGAACAAGAGATACGCTTAAATGCTCTTCCTGCGGTCTAACTCCCGTTGCAACAGGATAACGATATCCGGCCACGAACACATCCCAGGAGCCGGCATTACTGATTGTATCAGCCGGAGAGACGGGATCCGGCCCGATGGCTCCCGACCTATAGTAGCCGGTTAACCAAACTTTGCCATTATCTGAAACGGCAAGGGCCCTACCACTACCCACACCTGTCAGCGTAAAAGCATCCACAAAACTGCCATCGGTACTATACTGTGCCAGAAAAGCCACCGAATTAGTCAGTACCATACTGTCACCGCTCAGATAATGTGTGCCTGTCCCGGGATCAAAATCCACATTGGCATCCCCGGTGATACCGGTAACAAAAAGATTACCTTTCCCGTCTGTTTTTATATCCTGACCGGAATCCGTTGCCCTTTTCCCTGTGCGGAAGCCCCATTGATATTCACCGTTGGAATTATATTTCACTACGATTAAATCCTGCACATAAAGTATTCCGCTCTCTCCGGTCAGCCAGGCAGTACCTGATTGCGGATCCACATCTATGGAGTCGCTGTTTGAATAACCGGTGATATAAATACTGCCGTCTGTATCAACATCAATGCCGCCCCCCAGTTCACCTGTACTTCCTCCAATGCTGAAGCCATCCTGAAAAGTACCCGCAGCGTTGTACCACACCACGAAAATGTCACTGCTGCCATTACTGGTGAGCAGGTGCGCTCCCGTTCCGGGGTCAATATCCACATTGCTGCCACTGAAGTTGCCAATCACGTAAACGGTTCCCGCCTGATTCATAGCAACATCCATGGCGCGGTCAAACACAAAACCGCTACCACCAAACGCATAGGCCCATTGCACGTCACCATTGCCATTCAGCAGAGCCACAAAAGCGTTGGAATAGCCGCTGCTGGCGTTTGAAATAAGCAGGCTGCTGCCCAGGGTCATACTTTCCTGGAATGAACCGCATATCGCTATGGCCGTACCGGATCCGTTCACCCGGATTGAATTACCATTATCATCCCCCGCCCCACCGAAACGTTTTGACCAGATGTGTTGCCCATTTTCATCCATCTTGGCCACATAAAAATCGCGGCTACCCGCCTGACCCGTTAAAATGCCTCCACCAAAATCAATAGTTCCTGAAAAATATCCGATCAGGTATATATTGCCGGAGTCGTCCATATCCATGCCGCTGATTTCATCATCTCCGGATGAACCAAAAGTTTTACCCCACACCAACTGGCCGGATGCCGTGTATTTGGCAAGAAAAATGTCTGTGGCGCCCGTACTGGTAACCACAGATGTCCCCGGACCCGGGTCAAGGTCAATCCAGAATTGATAGGTGCCGGCAGCGTAAACATTTCCAGACTGGTCAACGACAATGGCGTTGCCATCGTCCTGACCGGTATTTCCCAGGCCAAAACCCGTATGATAAGTTAGTTGTGCCCTTAACAGGAAGGGAACCATTAAGAACAGAAGCAGAGCATTTCCTTTCATACATGACACTTTATAACATATTTACGAAAAAACAACCAGACTTGCACAAGCGGACGCTTGCGCCAGGATGTACTTTATTTCATCAACACCAAATCTGTTTTGTTCTTCTGCTGAAAAATATTTTACGAGGTAGCCGATTTTTTTCCTGCAATAGTTGCGACTTGATCTGACAGGATGGAGTTTTTAAAAGAACATTGCAAGCAAGTGCAAGATTAAAATTTTTGCTCCATTTGGTGTGATGCAAAATTTTTATTGCCCGGATGCAAGTGGATCCGGCACCTTTTTATGGGCTAAATGTTTTGAATCCGAAAATGTCTGCATCGGTGTTTTGCCAAAGCAGTACTTACCTGAGTGTGTCCGTTTATTGTTGTAATAGTTAATCCATTCATCCAGGTCTTGTTGCAGCTGATCAATAGAGGTATATAGTTTTTTCCGAAAAGCCACTGCATAAAACTCATCCTGCATGGTGCGATGAAAGCGTTCGCGGATGCCGTTGCTCTGCGGGGAACGCGCCTTGGTTTTGGAATGCTCAATGCCCTCTACGGTGAGGTACAACTGGTACTCATGGTATTCGGGTCTGCCGCAGTATTCAGTTCCGCGATCGGTGAGCACGCGCAGCAAGGGAATTCCCTGCTCTTCAAAGAAAGGCAGCGCCCGGTCATTGAGCAAGTCAGCAGCGGTGAGCGCATTCTTGCGGTCATAGAGCTTTGCAAACGCCACTTTGCTGTACGTGTCAATGAAGGTTTGCTGATAGATGCGGCCTACGCCTTTGATGTTTCTCAACGTAGTAGGTGTCCTGCGCCCCCAGGTACCGGGGATGTTCGGTGTCTATTTCACCGGCAGCTTCCTGCTTCTCTTTCTTGCGTTCCAGGGCCAGCATCTGTGCTTCGGTGAGAATAAGACCTTCCTGCGCCACCCTGGCTTCCAGCGCTTTCAGACGCTTGGGAAAGGTTCCCGGATCATGTCTTTGCCATACGCACCGCACACCACAGGGTGAAATGAATATGCCACGCTTTCGGAGTTCGTTGGATACCCGCTGTTGTCCCAGCGCGGGATTGCCAACGGCCATCAACACAACGGATTCTGCCACTTCAGGCTCAACGCGGTTTTTGGGGAATGGGTTTTCTGCAGCTGATCTCCACCAAGTCCTGCTGGCCTCCGGTGTTGTACAACTCTTTGATCCGGTAGAAACTGTCGCGGGCATACCCCTTCACCCGGCAGGCCTGGGATACGTTACCTAATTGCTCTGCTAACTGCAGCAGTCCTAACCGGGTTTTGATTAACCTGGTTTCTGTTTTCATGTCTGACAGTTTTAAGGGGTTAATTAATTGGTTTTTTTCCTTTAAGTTTAACCCCATCTGTCAGATTAAGTCGTAACTACTTCACATTATAACTATATCCTCACGGTGACATGTATCAGAACAGATTATTTAAAGTTTAATAAAAAGCAATTACAGTAACATGCGGCCGAATAAAAGTATATTACAAGCCCTTCATGGCTATTTGCTTATCTGTAAATACTTGTTTGTAACCCACTAACACCTTATCTTACCGACTGCAGTTATTTCGTCCATGGCCCAAATCATGAGGGCATGCTTAGCATTGCTGGCAAGCAGCCTCCTACAACAAGCCGCAAGCCAAACGTCCTTCATCTCCAGCGGTGCCCTCTGGAAATATCATTCGGGCAGTGATCCCGGTGTATTATGGAACCAGTTTGGGTATAACGATTCTGCCTGGTTACAGGGACCTTCCCCTTTGGGATTTGGTGATGGAGATGAGGCAACCGTTATTCCGGGAGGACCTGCCGGAAATCGGTATCCCACACACTATTTCAGACATCAGGTTATGATTGCCCACCCGGAACTGTTTCCTGCCTTTATCCTCCGGGTGAAACGGGATGACGGCATTGTAGTGTACATAAATGGTGCTGAAGTGTTCCGGGATAATATATCGGGCATACCCTCATACAATTCCTGGGCTTCCGGACCTATTACGGATGATGGAAATGCCTGGCTCACCGCAATCCTTCCATCCTCCTTATTGATGCATGGCGTAAATCTGATAGCAGCGGAGGTGCACCAGATAAATGCTTCCAGCTCTGACCTTTCCTTTGACCTTGAACTATCCGGAGGACTGGCTCCACCAATAACTATTACGCGAGGCCCCTATCTGCAACTCAGTACACCTAACAGCATATATCTCAGATGGACGACCAGTATAGCAACCGTTACGAGGGTGGACTTTGGAATTACTCCCGACAGCCTGAATCAGAGCATAGCAAATACTGTGGCCTCTTCCCATCACAGTATACAACTGACCGGACTTTCCCCCGCTACCAGATACTTCTATGCCATCCGTGCAGGCAACCAAACCCTGCTGGGCGACTCCACCTGTTTTTTCTTTACTCCCCCACTCCCGGGCTCCGGGAAAACCGTAAGAGTATGGGTGACCGGTGATTGTGGCACCGGACAATCTGTACAAACAAATGTGATGCACGCTTACCAAAATTTCATCGGTAACCAATATACTGACCTATGGCTTTTATTAGGTGATAATGCATACAACAACGGCACTGAACAGGAATATCACACCAATTTCTTCCAGCCTTACATGAATGGAAAGGTTATGCGTCAGACTGTAATATTCCCGACTCCGGGCAATCATGATTATGCCAATAATGTGGATTCGCTGGAAAGCCGGTTCAGACCTTACTTTCAATTGTTTGATTTACCCACAGCAGGCGAGACAGGTGGCATTCCCTCCGGAACCGAAATGTATTACAGCTTTGACTATGCCAACGTCCATTTCATCAGCCTGGACTCCTACGGCACAGAAAACGGCAGTAAGCTATTTGATACCACAAGTGCTCAAATAAGCTGGCTTAAACAAGATCTTGCACACAACACTCAGAAGTGGACCATTGTCTACTGGCATCATCCTCCCTACACCAAGGGAAGCCACAATTCCGACACAGAATATGAGCTTATTCAGATCAGAGATAAAGTCATACGTCTGCTTGATCAATACAAGGTTGATCTGGTTTTATGCGGCCATAGCCATAACTATGAACGCTCCAAAATCATGAAGGGACATTATGGAACGGAAAGCACCTTTAATCCTCTAATGCATAATTTCAGCTCATCCAGCGCTCTCTATAACGGATCAGCCAATTCATGCCCCTACATTAAATCATCATCTAGCCCTCAAAATGAGGGCATTGTATATATAGTTGCCGGATCTGCAGGAAAGCTTGAAGGCACATCATCCGGTTACCCACATAATGCAATGTATTATTCCAACTCGCAGCAGGGCGGCTCTTTATACCTGGAAATTACCGGAAACAGGCTGGATGGTAAATGGATAGCCGAAGACGGCTCGGTACCTGATCAATTTACCATCATGAAAGATGTAAATATTCATACCACCTTGAATGCATCCGCGGGAGACAGCATACAACTTACTGCTTCTTGGGAAGGTCTCTATGACTGGTCACCACCGGCACCATCCGCTAAAAGCATTACGGTGTCCCCCTTGGTTTCTTCCCTGTATGTTGTTGATGACTCTTTTTACAATTGCCTGCAGGATAGTTTTTACATTCAAGTATTAGTCACTATTTCAGGATATGTGCACACCAGAAACGGCAATCCCGTAAAGGGAGTGGCGATGATTTTATCCGGAGACCGAAACGACACGACTATTACGGATGAGGCCGGTTTCTACACCTTCTCAGCAGAGGCAGGAGGAAATTACCTGATTACCGCTCTGGCTACAGACAGTACAGCAAGCAACTCAGAAATCTCTACTGTTGATATTCTGCACATACGCAGGCACATTTTACATACAGACACACTTTCCCCACATCAAATCATAGCTGCTGATGTCAATGAATCAAAAGATGTCAGCTCAGCAGATATCGCATGGATCCGTTCCGTTATTTTGGACAACCTACCAGGCTTTCCCTCCGGAAAGCAGTGGGAATTTATCCAAAGCGATGAAGTTTTTGGTGACCCTTTACATCCGTTCCCTTTTAGCAGCACACGCACCTATTCCCTGCTAAATAGTCATCACATGGATCAAAACTTTATCGGAATCCGATTAGGCGATGTATACAATCCGGGTGAGCCATCCGGACACTGAGGCGGACTTTTTCTTTTCGCCAGACCCTGCGCCAGTTAGAACAGCATGCCAAGTATGGAATAAAAATTCTTTCCGGGCACATAAAAATCTAACTTTGCTCCCATCATGACACCACCGAAGACCGTTGCTTTTTATACTCTGGGCTGCAAGCTCAACTTTTCCGAAACATCTGCTATTGCACGGCAGTTTACAGAAGCCGGATATGTAAAAGCACCTTTTGAGCAAGGCGCTGATGTCTATGTCATTAACACCTGCTCCGTTACGGAAAATGCCGACCGCGAATGCAGGCAAATCATCCGGAGGGCTTTGCGCCAAACTCCGGAATCGCAGGTGATTGTGATTGGTTGCTATGCCCAACTGCATCCCGAGGACATAGCCTCAATTCCGGGGGTAAGTCTTGTGCTGGGCACTGCCGAAAAATTCGATATCATTGAGCATCTGCATAAAACCGGTGTACAACCTCATGTAGAGGTATCACCGATTCAGGAAGTGAATTTTTATGTACACGCGCATGCTGTCGGGGATCGCACCCGCGCCTTTCTGAAAGTACAGGACGGATGCGATTACAACTGTACTTTCTGCACCATTCCCCTGGCAAGAGGCCGAAGCCGCAGTCCACAGATCAGCACCCTCGTTGACCAAGCGCGCACTCTTGCTGCTACGGGTGTAAAGGAGATTGTTTTAACGGGAGTGAATATCGGTGACTTCGGTAAAGGCCCCTACGGTGGCAATAAAAGAAAGGAAAATCTTCTTGCCCTACTCAAAGCTCTGGATAAAATTGAAGGCATTGCCCGTTTCCGTATTTCATCCATTGAGCCCAATCTTCTGCATGAAGACATTATTGGCTTTGTGGCCGAATCCAAACGATTTGCTCCTCACTTCCACATTCCTCTGCAATCGGGCTCCAATGACATACTTAAAGCCATGCGCAGAAGATATTTACGTGAACTCTATGCCGAACGCGTGCACCTTATAAAACAGATTATGCCCCACTGTTGCATCGGAGTGGACGTAATAACCGGCTTTCCGGGAGAAACCCCTTCCCACTATATGGAAACATTTACCTTCCTCAATGAATTGGACATCGCTTACCTGCATGTTTTTACCTATTCCGAGCGACCGGATACGATAGCGGCAACCATGCATAATCCTGTACCCATATCCGAGCGCAAAAAAAGAACCGCCCAGCTGCGGAACCTATCGGCAAAAAAGAAGATGCATTTCTATCAGTTGCACCTGGGGCAAACACGACCTGTTTTATTTGAGTCCGAAAATCAGGATGGATTTATGTACGGCTTTACAGACAATTACATCCGGGTGCGGCATACTTTTGATATCGGCATGACTAATAAAATTATTCCCTGGAAACTAAAAAGCATACATAGCCGGGGCGAAATGCTCGGGCAACCAGCTGACAGCACATTGGCAGTGAGTACGGTAAATTGATGTATTTTAGTCCACAAAGAGCAACAACATGAGTGTATTGGTTAACAGAAATTCAAGGGTTTTAGTACAGGGCTTTACCGGAAAAGAAGGTACCTTCCACGCCACCCAAATGATTGAATACGGCACCTGTGTGGTGGGAGGGGTTACCCCCGGCAAGGGAGGAACACAGCATCTTGACCGGCCGGTTTTTAATACCGTAGAACAAGCCGTAAAGGAAACTGAGTGCAATGTGTCGGTGATATTTGTTCCTCCGGCCTATGCTGCGGATGCTATTCTGGAAGCTGCCGATGCCGGAATAGAGGTAATTGTCTGTATTACCGAAGGCATTCCGGTAAAGGATATGATGCAGGTAAAAAGCTATTTAAGCCGAAAAAATTGTACGCTCATTGGGCCCAACTGCCCGGGAGTTATCACCCCGGGAGAAGCCAAGGTAGGCATTATGCCGGGCTTTATACACAAACCCGGCACGGTGGGTATTGTATCCCGTTCAGGAACGCTTACTTATGAAGCCGTAGATCAGGTAACCAAAGCCGGTTTAGGACAGTCCACCTGCATAGGCATTGGAGGCGACCCCATAGTGGGCACTACCACACTGGAAGCGGTGAAGCTGCTGATGGATGACCCGGAAACCGAGGGTATTATCCTTATTGGTGAAATAGGCGGCAGCATGGAAACAGAAGCCGCCCGATGGATAGCCCAACACGGTACTAAGCCGGTGGTAGGATTCATTGCCGGACGTACCGCCCCTCCAGGTAGACGAATGGGCCATGCCGGGGCTATCATCGGTGGGAAGGATGACACAGCAGCAGCCAAGATGCAGGTAATGGCTGAATGCGGTATTTATGTAGTGGAGTCACCAGCAGACATAGGCACTACTATGGCAGATGCCCTGACAAAGGTTTCCACACAAAGCTAAGCCCATGCAATTGCTTGCCGGAAAAATTGCCCTCATCACCGGAGGTTCCCGCGGTATCGGTGAGGCTATTACCCAAAAATTTGCCATGCACGGAGCGCAGGTGGCTTTTACCTACAAGCATTCAGCCGATCGGGCCCAAGCCCTTGAAGCCAAACTGTCCCAAGCAGGTATCCGCTGCAAGAGCTACTGCTCTGATGCCTCTGATTTCTCCGCCTCTGAACGTCTGGTGGAATCCGTATTGCACGACTTCGGTAGAATTGATATTCTGGTGAACAATGCAGGAATCACCCGCGATGCACTCCTGCTGCGGATGACCGAAGTACAGTGGGATGAAGTTATCCATAACAACCTGAAATCCGTATTCAACTTAACCCGCTTTGTTTCCTGGCACATGCTCAAGCAAAAGTCGGGTGCTATTATAAATATCACCTCTATCATCGGGTTGATTGGCAACCCCGGCCAGGCCAATTATGCTTCAGCCAAAGCTGGCATCATTGCTTTCACCAAAACCATTTCACAGGAGCTGGGTTCCAGAAAAATACGCTGCAATGCAATAGCTCCCGGCTTTATTGATACTGAAATGACACGTGCGCTGGACGAAAAAACCGCCCATGCCATGTTGCAGAAGATACCCATGGGGCGACTGGGCACCGCAGAAGAAGTAGCCAACACCGCACTTTTTCTGGCTTCCGACCTTTCCAGCTATATCAACGGACAGGTTATCAGCGTTTGCGGAGGCATGTACAGATAATTGCCCTTATTGAATGTGGTTTGCCGCCTGCGGTTTGTTTAATTTGCACAGCGAGAAGATACGCAATAACGTATCACAGCAACAGCTAATCATTACCGCGGTAAAAGAAGTTCGGATTTGATTTCATTTCAACAACCCTCCAGTTATATCCTGCTTTGCCTTCTGCCTGGCATACTTTACGCAGGTTTGCTGTACTACCGGCATTACTTTATTAAAGACCCTACTCCTTTCCAGAAACACCTGATGAAATTTCTGGGCTTCTTGCGCTTTTTGTCTGCCAGTGTTCTTGCCATACTGCTGCTTTCTCCGTTTTTAAAATTCAAAATAACCGAAATCCGCAAGCCCGCTATTCTCATCCTGCAGGATAATTCAGAATCTATAAAGAACAGTCTCTCTTCAGTAGATTCCCTCACATACAGAAATGCGTTGCTGAGAATGGTTGAAAGGCTCAAAAACACCTTTGACGTCAGGGAATATTCCTTTAGCGAGTCTTTAACACCGGGAATAGATTTCTCTTTCAGCGGAAAGATTACCAATCTGTCTGAAAGCCTGAATGAACTTATATCTTTATACAGCAGTGAAAACACGGGGGCTCTCGTTGTGGCAACTGATGGTATCTACAACAAAGGGGGCAATCCGTTGTATGCAGGACGCTCTCTCAAATTCCCCATATACACTATTGCCCTCGGGGACACTTCCCCAAAAAAGGACCTTAAGATAAACCGTGTTCTGTACAATGAGATTGTATATCTGAATGATAAATTCCGCATTCGCGTGGAAGCAGAAGCCATTAACTTTCCTGGGGCCCGCACTGTGATACAGGTGAGCGCACTCAGTGATGCCGGTTCGGGTCTTGACACACAAAGCAAAGAGGTAGATTTTTCACCTTCAGGTTTTGCTGATGCCGAATTTATACTGGAAGCCTCAAAGCCGGGTTTGCTGAAATACAGGGTTCGTCTGATTCCAGTGGCGGGAGAATTTACAGCTGTCAATAATTCTATGGATATTTTCATTGACGTTCTGGACAGCCGGCAGAAAATACTTCTGCTTGCTCATGCTCCTCATCCGGATTTAGCGGCTCTCAAACGCAGCATAGAAAACAATAAGAATTATGAGGTGGTTTTGAAAATTGGTAATGATATAACCTCGGCAGCTGTGGAAGATTTTCAGGTAGTTATTCTGCATCAATTACCTTCCCGCAATTTTCCGATACCCGCAATCCAGGAACAAATAAAAAAGCGGAGAATACCGGTGTTTTACATCGTAGGTGCACGCACGGATATGCGCTTATTCAACTCTGCCCAGTCTGTTATGGAAATCCGCACGCAAGGAGCAGGGATGAACGAAGTGCTTCCCGCCTTCCAAGCCGACTTTTCACTGTTCACTATTTCGGAGGAATTGAGCCGACAGCTCGGTGAATGGCCTCCGGTGTTCAGCCCATTCGGGGAATTCAGTGCGTCTCCTGCTGCACGGAAGCTGCTGCTGCAGAAAATCGGTTCCGTGCAGACAAACTACCCTCTGATGCTTTTTGACGAAACCTCAGGACAGAAAATTGCCATTCTTAGCGGGGAAGGCTTGTGGCGCTGGTCTGCCTATAACTACCGCGAGACAGGGAATCAAAATGCATTCCATGAGCTGATAGGTAAAACCATACAGTATCTATCAGTCAAAGAAGATAAAAGACAGTTTAAAGTGAGGATGCCCAAAAATGTATTTTATGAAAATGAGCCAATAACCATGCAGGCGGAGTTGTATAATGACAGTTATGAACTTATAAATACTCCCGATGTAGCCATTACGATTGTAGATGAAGAGGGGAAAGAGTTTCCTTATTTATTTGACAAGACTTCCAACGGCTATGCCTTGGATGCAGGTAATTTTCCGGTAGGCGATTATACCTTTCGTGCCGTAGCAAAGCTGGGAGGACGCGAATTAAGCTATACTGGCAAGTTTTCAGTTATCCCGCTGCAACTTGAAGCGTACAATACGGTAGCAAACCACCAGTTATTATATCAGCTCAGCCAGAAATCGGGAGGTAAAATGTTTCGGCCAGATCAAATAGACGCTCTGACCGATTCCCTGCTGAATAATAACCAAATAAAAGCGGTCATGTACAGTACCTACCGGACCAGTTCGGTCATTGATCTTTGGTGGCTGCTTTTGGTAGTCAGCGGAATGCTTGCCCTGGAGTGGTTTATCCGCAAATACGAAGGCGGCTATTAATTACCTTGCCCTGCTGACGGTTAATTTTGTTTCAGCATGACACCGGAAGCGTTTAAAAAAATTCAGGACACCTTACCGCAGGAACCGGGGGTTTATAAGTTTTCTGATAAGTACGGACGTTTGATTTATGTGGGAAAGGCCCGCAATCTGCGCAACCGCATTTCATCCTACTTTAAATCCGGACATGACAATTACAAAACCCATGTGCTTAGCCGGAAGACAGAGCGCATTGATTTCGTAGTGGTGCAAACCGAGCAGGATGCTTTGCTGCTGGAAAATCTGCTGATTAAGGAAAATCAACCCCGCTACAATATTCAGCTCAGAGATGACAAGACCTATCCTTACATCTGTATTAAAAACGAGAGATTTCCTCGTATCTTTCTCACCCGCAGACCCCTGGCTGACGGATCGGAATATCTGGGACCCTACACTTCAGTCAAAAAAGTACGTAGCCTTTTACAGTTGCTGCAGGAGATTTTTCCGCTTCGTACGTGCAATCTTAATCTGTCTTCTAAAAATGTTGAAGCCGGAAAATTTAAAGTGTGTCTGGAATATCATATCGGCAATTGTCTGGGGCCGTGCGAAAACCTTCAGTCTGAAGAGGCCTACAATGAAACTATCGCGCATGTGAGAAATGTGTTGAAAGGACGAATCAGTCCTGTACTTGCAGAGCTGAAAAAACAGATGCTGCATTTTGCCGAAAAATATGAGTTTGAAAAAGCCGCTCAAATAAAGAAAAAAATAGAGCTGCTGGAGAACTATCAAAGCCGGTCAACCGTAGTCAACCCTTCTATTGACAACGTAGATGTTTTTTCCATTATTGACGGAGAAAAACAAGCTTATGTTAACTATCTGAAAGTAGTGCAGGGAGGTATCACACAAACAAAAACCATTGAACTTCATAAAAAGCTGGATGAAAGCCAGGAAGAGATTTTACTATTTGCCATCACATTACTCCGAGAAGAATTTAAAAGTGAATCACGGGAAGTGATAGTACCCTTCCCTTTACAATTACCAGACAGCAACCTTTTGGTGACCGTACCTCAGCGGGGTGATAAGAAAAGATTACTGGAATTATCCCTCAGCAACGCTGCCTATTATCAGAGCAGCCGACCATTTGCACCCCAAGCCAGGCGACCTGAGGTACTGGAAATAATGCAGAGGGATTTTCGCCTGCCATCCGTACCGCTTCACATTGAATGCTTTGACAATTCGGGTTTTCAGGGCAGCCATCAGGTTGCCGCAGTGGTCGTCTTCAAAGACGGAAAGCCCTCTAAAAAGGATTACCGGCACTATAACATCAAAACGGTGACTGGTCAAAATGACTTTGCTTCAATGGAGGAAGCTGTTTACCGCAGATATAAGGCTTTACAACAAGAGGGTGCCTCCTTTCCTCAGCTTATTATTATTGATGGCGGAAAAGGACAGCTTAATGCAGCTATAAAAGCTCTGAGCACACTTGGGCTGGAAAAGAAAATTCCGATTATCAGCATAGCTAAAAAGCTTGAGGAAATATATGTTCCGGATGATCCGCTGCCGTTACATCTGGATAAACGGTCCCCTTCACTCCAGCTTATTCAGCGTATACGGAACGAAGCGCATAGGTTTGCGATTACGTTTTATCAGAACAAACGCGATAGCAGTACGCTGAAAACACACCTTACCGCCATTCCGGGTATTGGCGAAAAAACCAGCAGCATGCTTTTAAAGAAATTCAGATCAGAGAAAAAAATAAGGCAAGCTTCTTTTGAAGAGCTTGCCTCATTGGTCGGTTCAGCGCGGGCTCAGGCTATAATGAACTACTATGCCCGCTCAGAGGTTAATACGACCACAAATCATGTTCAAAGGTGAATATCTTGTTTTTGATATTTTCTGATTCCAGCAGAGCATCAATGCCGGTGGCATAATCCTGAATTCTGCGATCGTGCACATTAGACTCTTTATAGATATAGCTGGAGAAGTATCGCATTTCAAATAGATCTTCCCAGCTAATAGTGACCGCATCATTCTGGGTATTAAATACCTGATATTTAGCCAGCACCGGTCTCAGTTCGGGGTAATAAGCCCAGAACAACACTTTATCCCCGCGATAGCTGCCATCCACATTATATTCTTCCTGGATAGGAGCAATGCCCAGAATTCTCACCACCAGTGTGGAGGTTTCTTCGTCAAAAATCCAATCTTCCTTCAAGCGATATTTGGTGACTTTTTGCGGATCAAATTCCGGCTTGGTGATTTCTACTTTTTCTTCCAGAGTGACTGGATCCAGTACGCGAATGGTTTCGGGCTCACCCACTCCGATTTTGGCTACTTCTTCGGGTGTCAGCGGCTTGCTGAATTCGTCATCAATAGGGTCATATACCGTAATGGATCCTTCAATGGCATGATCTTTCAGAATATTAATCAGATATTGCTTGGGATATTTAAAAGGAAGGTTCATCTTTTCCCTGGTGTCAATAACCCTCCAGATACGTTTTGACCAAAAGACATCTGCTTCGCGGATATGGTCATAAGGCACGATCTGGCGTTCTTCAATAGTTATTTTATCATACGCCGCATCCCTTGGACGTTCGGCAGGCACCGTTTGCCCATTCAGATATAGTGCCCCCAAAGCAAATACTGCAATCATTACCATTACCTTTCTCATGGCTGTAATGTTTAAATAAGTTTAAAGACTATTCCGGCCAGGTTTCTGACTGTTCCGTCTGGTCCTTTAGCCCTGATTTTATCAAAATAAAATACATCCCCCGGTTTAGCGCGGTTCATATAGTCCAACATTTTCTGAGAGAACATAGGACCATCGGTAGATGTAGTTAAAAGATCCTGACGGGCAGCTGCATAGGTCATTTCAAACCCTATAATCTGGAAACGGATGTCAAAATCAAAGTTTTCCAGTTCAGCTATAATCCCCCGTTGTACTTTAAAGGTCGCTGCCTTCATGCTCCCGCCTTTTTCGCCTCCGATTTTGGCGACAGGATCGGGTACTCTTTTAACGCGGAAGGGTTTTGAACCCATCAGCTTTTTGGTGCCATCCTGCATTTCCGCGAATACCTGCACTTCGGTTTCGCCTTTCAGGTCAACGGTTGTAACATTAGCTATGAAGTGACCGGGTTTTTCCATTTTCAATGTGCCGTTTTTGTTCAGAGATGCGGTAACTTTTTCAGCCGGGAAGCCGGGCACCGATATGGATACCGGATTGTCTACCCCAATATAGAAAACGTTCATCTTGTCGGGGGAAACCACCACACCGGCTTCTGCAATCTGATATTCCAATGCAAATGGATAGTATTCATAGCCTGTTCCCTGCGGTTTTTTCACCTTAATTACTCCGGTTCTTTCCTGGAATCCGATTTTTGAAGACTTGTCCACATACTTGCCGAATCCATTAACTACCGGCAGGCTGTCATACGGGGGAAGCAAGGGGAATTCTTCCACCTTCACCGGAAGTTGTTTGGTTTTCGGATCATACTTGATAATCTTGGGATCAAATCTTCCAATGTAAACTTTTGGATCCTGAGTTGAACTGGTAGCCGACACGAAGATATCGGCTTTATATTCCTGCCCTGCCAATACATAGCTGCTGGGAGCGATTACCTTTGCTGAAAGTGCGTCAAACTTGTAGGAAGATGCGCCTATCTTCTTGAAAAGAGTTTCAATGACCAACCCGGCTGAGCTTTTGGCGTCTCCCTGAAATTTGGTTAGGATTGTGACTACGGCAATAACCGGCACATGGTCAAACAGATATGCTTCCCAGCTTTTCTTTCCTAACCGTTTTGCTGCCTCTTTATTGTATTCAGTATTGAGGGTGAACTGACGGGAGAGAGCCTCTTTATCTGCCTCATCCAGGGTGGGGAGAGAGAGGAGCGCCTCCCGCAAGTTTTCAATTTCTGCCTTAAGCTTTCTGCCGTTATCTTGTTCGACCATGAGAAAGGTGGTAATATCAAAATTGCGCTTCCCTTTCAGGTCTTTTCTTACAGTATCCCCATCAACGTATCCGCCACTTTGTTCAATTATCATGTCTTTTATTGCCTGCACTCTTTCGACAAATTCTTCAGCAAGAGTCATGGCTTTCTGAGCATCCTGGCGATACTTTTCGGTGCGTACAGGGTCATTGAGATATTGGGCTTCAAAATCTTCCATCACCGCAAAATTCTTCTTGTCAATAGCCGAATTACTCACCTCCATACCGTCACTGACCAGCTTGAAAGCATTTAGCACTTCCGCAGAGATGTTCAGCGCCAGCAATGCAGTAAGCACCAAATACATCAGATTGATCATCTGCTGCCGTGGTTCCTTAGGAATTCCCATTACCTGTTAGTTTTTTCGTCCGGATTAAAATTTTAAAATCAAAAACGGGTTTACTGATTCCTTATTGCCATGGCTGAGAGCATATTGCCATAGACGGTATTCAGCGCAGCCAGATTTCTGGCCAATGCGCCAATTTGCTCTTTATAGGCTTTGGCATCAGACACCGACTCTTTGAGGTTTTCAGTGGTATCAGCCAAAGTGCTATAGAATTTGTTTATGGCCGCAATATGTGTGGAGGCGTCTTGCAATTCTACCTCGTAAATGGAGTTGAGAGAAGCAAGGTTTTTGGTTACCAACTGCATCTGGGTATGGAAATTTTGGGCATCTTCGGAGGCGCTGGAGAGCGCTTTGATTGCTTCGGTTGCACCCACGTAGGCTTCTTTCATCTGACTTAAAGCCATGGTTGCTTCTCTGGCTTTTGCCGCATATTCATTGGTTGAGAGCGTAACTTCTCCTACCTCAGAAAGGCGCTCCACAGTTTCACTCAATTTGCCAAGATTTCTGCCAAGATTCTCAATAAGCCGTGACTCCACATTAGCTTCCTCTAGCATTTTATCCAATTGTTCGGTGATAGTGCCTTTGTAGCTATGCCCCTCTTCTTCTCCCTCTACCTCTGGTGAAATATCCAAACCGGGATAGATTTTTTCCCAGTAATAGTCCTTATGAGGCGGCAGGATGCCCTGGAGGGCAAAAATAAAGGCCTCCACGCTTAGCCCTATAATAAGCATGATGCTGGCACCAGGCCAGGATTCCAGTTTGAACAGGGCACCCATCATCACCACAGCTGCTCCAAGGCCGATGATCATGTTTTTGACCCTCTTTCCCTTATCGGATTCAAAGAAAATTGCAAGCTTTCTCATAATTTGTACGGAGTTTTAAATTTTATCTTTAAGTTTAAACAATACACACTCGTTGCTTTTGAGCTGAGCATTCAGGCCTGAGGCTTTCAAATTGCTTGGTCTAGGCAATGGTTGTTACTCTTCTTAGTCATTAAAAGATCTCCCCAGGAAAGTAAGCACATTTCTGAAGCCTATATATGACTTGGCTGAATCCTGGTATTCCCAATGCCGCGCACCGGTTTGCAAATAATACCCAATATCTTTCCATGAGCCGCCTCTGATAACCTTTCTTTTCATGGTGATAGGATCATCTTCCTTCGCGTCATAGCGAATGTCAGGATTAAGATCGTGTATAAAGGAATAGGCGTTTTCGTAAAAGGCCGTGGATGTCCACTCCGCAACGTTGCCGGACATGCAGTAGAGACCATAGTCATTAGGCCAGTATGCATCAGCCCGCACAGTGTAGAAACCTCCATCTTCCGGGTAATTGCCTCTGCCTGGCTTAAAGTTAGCCAGCAGACAGCCCTTGGTATTTCTCAGATAGGGACCACCCCAAGGATAAGGTGCAAGTTTTTTACCCCCTCGGGCCGCGTATTCCCATTCCTGTTCAGTTGGCAGTCGGAAAGGATCATTAATTACCTCACCCCGCTGGGTTCTGTAATCTTCCCAGAAACGCGTTCTCCATGCGCTGAAGGCATTTGCCTGCCCCCAGGTAACACCTACTACAGGGTAGTCATCAAATGCCGGGTGCCAGAAGTAGTTTCTGGTCATGGGCTCATTGTAGGAGTAGGAAAAGTCTCTTACCCATACCAAGGTATCAGGATAGACATTGGTTACTTCCTTCCGGATAAATTCAGACCTGGGCTTATTCCGATTAGCTACTTTGGCTGCCTCCTTAATATCTATCCAGTAATACTCATAATTCAATTTTCGCACATCAAATTCTTTCTTATGCCAGAATCTTTCATTTTCCGGATAGTACATATCATTAAGGGTTTCTGCATATTCCTCATCTTCATAGTTGAAGTTTTGCATGCGGTCCCAGTCAATACGTCCTTCGCCTTCGGGATTGTTATCATCGGTAATGAGCATATCAGCCCCAATGGTTTTGGCAGCTATGGAATCTCTTACCCAATGCACAAACTGGCGGTATTCGTTGTTTGTGATTTCGGTATCATCCATGTAGAAGCCTTGAATAGATATAGCCTTGCTACGTTGTATCATGGAATTGTTGACATCTTGGTCACTCGGGCCTATGTGGAGCGTACCGGAGGGTATATAAACCATGCCATAGGGAATGACATTATTCCACTTGGGGCGATCCTGAACCCCAATAAGCTGCCCGTTGTAGCCACTCCCGCATCCTGCAAGGATGATAACTGAAATGCCTGAAGCAAAAAGCAGATTCTTTTTCATTTTAACTTTTTTTAGAGCCTTCTGAGTGCATTTCTCAAAGAGGCGTGTAAATATACATGTTTTGCAAAAAAAGAAAAATATCGTTTTTTAGTATTTCCTTCTTTCAGGTTAAAGTTAGGGGTTTTATCAGTCACAAAAACCGGGGACTATAAATAATTTTACCTTTTTTCAACAACTCCTTGACGTTGACCCGGTAACCCACGAAAAGCTCATGTGAACCGGTATTGACCGCATTAAGGGCAGACAGGGAAAAGTCATAGCTGTATCCTATCATAATTCTCTTCAGCAACTTAAAACCTGCCATAACCACCAGCGCATCATTCTGGCTTTTAGTAAAGCCTCTTAACGAAAGTCCTCCGTAAATATTGTCTTTATATTGTAAAATCACGTTGACCTCCGCCTGCGTGTTGTTGAAATCGCTTAACATTATTACGTTGGGAGCGAGTGTTAGTTTCCCTTTAAATCTGAACTGATAACCCGCCATCGCAGTGATGTACCGCGTGTTTTTTATTTCAGTCCGGTATGCATTCCATTCAAACCGGGCCTTTGTCTCCAGCAGATTATTGGCTGAAAAGCCGGCATATAGGTTTTTTGTCTGAATCAAAATACCTGAGCTGATATCCCCGGTAAGAGCAGAACTCAGCAGCTCGGGAATATAGACATCATTGTGTACAATTCCCTGATCATATCTCCCTTCCGGTGCTTTCAACCGCGCCCCATCAATAGCCCTTTGCATAATGCCTCCGCTGATTCCTGCTCTCAGAATCCAGCTGCGAAAGTCCTGTTCATAGGCATACGAAATAAAAGCCGATGTAATGCGCTCTTCACCCTGAAACTCATTAACAGCAAGCACTCCGACACTGGAATTAGCAACCGTAAGGGGAGAACTTAAAGAAAGTGCCTGAACTGAAGGGCTACCCTGTATGCCTACCCATTGTGTACGATATACTGCAAATACCTCCAGGGCACCGTCAGCCCCGCTCGCTGCCGGGTTATGTAATGTTTTAAGGTGCATGAAGTTGGAAAATACCGGGGCATTCTGAGCCATGGCATAATGCACAGCCAGGGAAAACACAAGCACTATATGCTGGCCCAGTGATCGCATCGTATTTACTTAAGGATGGGAAAAATTCACCTAAAAATAAGCGGCTTTAATTAAAGTAGCAGGATGACTCCAGGTTAAATTGCTCAGGCCTTTTTGTTGGTAACTGACAAATAGTAGTCCAGCGCGCTAACCATGGAAGGATATTCCGGAGTAGGAGCTTCAAGATCAAGGCGCAAGCCCATATCCATCACTGCCTTGGCTGTGGATTTACCGAAAGCCGCAATGCGGGTTGTGCCCTGTTTGAACTTGGGGAAATTGTCAAATAAAGATTTCACTCCCAACGGGCTGAAAAATACTATCAGGTCGTAATGAAAGTTTTTCTTCAACTCCGACAGGTCATTGCTAACCGTACGATAAATAATTGCTTTATCAAATTCAAAGCCTGCATCTTTCATCATTTCATACAATCCCTCCTTATGAACATCGGAGCAGGGAAGTAAAAAGCGCTCGGAGTCCTGAAACTTACGCATGATCTCAATCAGCTCACTCTCCTTCCCGTTTGCAAAAAATACTTTACGCTTCCGGTAGAGGATGTATTTCTGCAGATACAAGGCCACTGCTTCCGATATACAGAAATACTTTGTGTCCTGAGACATGCGCATGCGCATCTCCTCGCAAATCCGGAAAAAATGATCCACAGCATTTTTACTGTTGAAAACAACGGCTGTATATTCTGTTGGGTTTATTCTGAACTTGCGAAATTCTTTTGCCGAAATGCCTTCCACTACAATGAAGGGATGGAAGTCAATCTGTACCTCATACTTCTTCATCAGATCGCTGTATGGATTTCTTTCGCTCTCCGGTTTGGGCTGAGAGATGAGAATTGTTTTGATTTTGCCGGTTGGCTTTTTGGTAGTTTTTTTCCTGGTTACTGCAGGCCGGGATATTTTTTTGCTTGCCCCCGCCTTGGTTTTCAATTTACCCATTCAAATACAGCCTTGAGAAGTATACTAACTGGTGCGACTTCAAGGGTGCAAAGATAGATAATAAAATGAAACTTGTTTCTGCGGATAATATCAGAGGCGATGTTCCAGCCTCTACCATATGCGAGTAAAACAGCCACGATAAGTATCAGGCCCGAAAGCATACTTACAGGAAAAACTTTATAAGGGAAATACACAATTATCAGATTGAGCGGAACCAAAAAAACACCTGCAGCTTTGAGGTGCAAATAGAAATTAAAATTATACTGATCCAGCTCCTTACCAAAAGGGAAAACCCACGATATAAATTTCAGAAAGGCATACCGTGCCGAATAAAGGACAATAACCAGCCAGATGGAAAACAATAGATTCAACAGATAGGATTCCTGCATGAAGACTTCTTCCCTTACAACCTCATGTAGATATATTCCGCCGGATAGGACAAAGTTGATGTTAAGCAGAATTGCCGGAACCGACATGTTTTTGCCCTCTTGACGATATAGTTGATGAGAAACATTCGCATTGGCCAGCGACCTGAACAATTCTTCAAAATCACGTGTATAAAACACCCTTAACACCGCTATCAGCGCCAGTTGGACAAGAAAAAGCACAAACAGCCATGGGGAAGGACTTGTTAGCTGGCGGGGATAAATCAGCTCTTCTTCTGAATGTATTGTATTATCATTTCCGGTAATTTCCCATTGCGCATGACTTTGTAGGCTATCTCTGCATACCTCGTCCATCACGGCTTCAGCAGATAGACAAACCAGCATGGTGAAAAAGCAGAGAAATAAAGAAACCGGGCTAAAAATAATTGACATAGCCTATATGAATCTTTGACGCTTTGAAATCAATGGGATTACCTTGTTGCCTTCCAAGCGCATAACTTACACCAAAAACACCAGCCCGGGTATCAAAGGTCATTCCCGCTCCGAAACCAAAAGGGAAATCATTAAAATAATCTCCGCTCCTGTTCTCCACATATGCACCATCAAAGAATATGTGCACATGCGCATTTCTGGATAACAAAAAACGGTATTCCACCGTGACTACATTATACAGAGAAGCATATATGGATTCCTCATCAAATCCTCTTAAGAGACGACTTCCTCCCAATCTCAGCAGCTCATTTTCAAACAATCGCGGACTCACCACAGCAGCGCCTTTTACGGCTGTTTTTACGGTGGAACGCCTGCCGATTTGCCAATAGCGGGCAAAATGGTAATGAAAGCTCAGGTGAATAGTTTTTAAATCTGTACTATCATACAGGACAGCAAAGGTTTTATCTGTGTTAAGTGGATCTTTCAAATTTTCTATCTGCGCAATGCGCTTGATATTTCTGGTACCGGCCCCGGCCTGCAGCATAAGAGATATTCCGCGTTTGGGATTTAACCGATAATCCAGATTTTCAAAAAAATATTCAACCCCAAACAATACCCTGCTTACATCATTTACGGGGGGAAGCCTGCGATTCAGTATAACATAACCAGTGTCTACCGTGATAAGATTGGTGAACTTGTTTTGTACAAAAGCTTTCAGATAACTTCCTCCGGCAAATAAATACTGGAATCCCAAAGACCAATCCAGGTCAAGATAGAGAGTATCCCGCTTGAACAGGTGAAAGGAGGCGTCAATGCCCAAAGGGGTAGAGAACAGATAAGGATAGCGGAAGCTGGCATCAAGTGTTTGGGTTGCGGTCTGCAGTCTTTTCCAGTTTATCCAGAGCTGTTCGCCACGTCCAAACGGGCTGGTTAAATCCATCATTACTTCTCCGGTAATCAACACCCGTCCGGTGCGTTCGTTGTTGGGTAAAATACCCAGCAAAAAATCAAACCTGCTTGCTTTTTTTTTCTTCAGATAAAAATAGAGCCTGGCTTTATCTTCCTGAAATTGCACACGCATCGGCTTTTCGCTTTGCACAAAGGGCAGCTCTCCAACCCTCTTGTCGGCTTTGCGTATTGCACTTTCATTATACAGGCCATTTTTTCTTATACCCAGGTAGCTGCTCAGAAAGCCCCTGGCAATGCGGGCATCTCCCACCACAGTCAGGGTGTCATATCGTATAAGAGGGCCTTTATCTACAAACAGAGAAGCCGAAATATGGTTATCTTTTATCGTCACACTATCCAGACTTACCAGCGCAAATGGATAACCATGATTTTCCAGATACGTCAACAGACGTTTCATTAAACCTTCCGCCTGCCGATAGCTGAAATTTTTTCTCCACAAGCGTGGTGAATAGCCGGCTTGCTGCAACAGTGCCGGCTCGGCATTGCCCGGCCGTAGCTGTTTCCATTGATATTGAGGCCCCATGTGCAGATAGACATCCATAGTGCCTTCGGAAATCTGCTGACTATCTATTGAAGCCTCAATAAAACCCGCGCTCTGTAAACGCACCACAAGAAGACTGAGTGCCCGCTGTATTTCCTCCGCGTTGCTGTAAAACTCCTTGAGACGGTACTTACCTTTCAGAACATGTTGCCCGGCATCATGGATATGCAAATGGATCCGCACAGACTTCTGAGCCGAAGCCCATCCGGCCTCCCCGATTACAATCCCTATCGCCAGAATAAGCCAGCGCATGAATGCCTTATGAATTTGTGAAATTAGTTTTCTGCTACCTATCAAAACTTGCCCCTTTACAGATTTTTACATATACCCGCAATTCGGGAAACCCGCAAAGCGCATTAAATTCGCCCGAAATGAAAAGAAGATGCTCAAGTCAATGACCGGATATGGCAAATCTTTGGTGCGTATCAGAGAAATTCAATACAGCATTGAGCTTAAATCATTAAATGGCAAGTTTCTGGATTTAAGCATCAAATTGCCCAATAACCTGAGGTATCAGGAAATGGAAATCAGAAACCTACTTGCAGAAATACTGATACGCGGAAAAGCTGATTTAATCATTGAGCCCACCACTGGCGGTCAACCACTGTATTGCATTAATAAAACGGCTTTCCGTAAGTATTATCAGGAGCTGGAAGACCTTACCAGCGAGATGAACATTCCTTACGGAAACATCACAGAAATTATCATGCAACTGCCAGATGTGCTCTCAACGGCCGCTGATGATTTAAACGATACTGACATCCATTTGCTTCTGAAAGGACTAAAAGAAGCCTGTCATGCCCTGGATACATTTCGTATTCAGGAAGGTTTAAAAATGGAACAGGATATTATACCCCGCATCACCGGCATTCAGAATACTGCCCGTGAAATACGCAATGCGGAAGCTGCCCGCACACAAGCAATCCGCAGCAGACTGATGGACAAACTATGTGAACTTACTTCAACACCCGAAGTGAACCAGACACGCCTTGAACAGGAAATTCTGTATTATACAGAACGGCTGGATATTACCGAAGAGCTGGTACGCCTGGACAGCCACTGCGATTATTTCCTGGAAGTCGTCCGACAGCCGGAAACGGCAAAAGGTAAAAAGCTCACATTCATCACTCAGGAAATGGGTCGTGAAATTAATACGCTGGGGGCTAAAGCCAACGATGCGGCTATTCAGAAAAAAGTTGTTCTAATGAAAGATGAACTGGAAAAAGTGAAAGAATTACTCAATAATGTGCTTTAGCGCTTACGTCACCGAACCAGTTGTTTTTATCGCGGCAACACCCTTTTCAGTATTTCATTCAGCTCTGCAATAATCATGGCAGTAGCACCCCACACCGTTCGGTTGCAGATGGTATAGCAAGGCGCCTGTATGCTGAACTCCTGCATCACCCGAATTGGTTTTATCCCGGCTGCCTTCTCATCCAATAGTTCCTCTACGCTGGGTTCAATCAATGCGGCCACTTCATTTTTATCGGGTTTAAACATAGGATGGTTTGCGCTGTATGCAACAACCGGAGTGATCAGAAAGTTACTGGGTGGAATATACAGACGCGTAAGCGAACCCAACACATGAATGGAAGAAAGGTCCACACCTACTTCCTCATGCGCCTCGCGAAGGGCAGTGTCAATGAGGTCCCTGTCGCTGCGCTCCATTTGTCCACCCGGGAAAGCTACCTGTCCGCTGTGCACTCCGACATATTCAGGCCGCTGAATCATCACCGTACGGATGGTCTCCTGGTCGGGATAAAACAAAATGAGCACTCCGCCCAAACGTGCCCTTTCGTAATATTTTTCCCACTCCTTGCTGGGCAGCCTGTGCGGTGGAGCCATCCGCTCCTGCACCGTATGACCGGGCAGATGTTTTAGACTATCCCCCAGCTTTTCTGCAAATTGCCTGATCATGCCGTGCCGAAATTAGGCACAGTTTGTCCATTACCCACAATGGGAAGCATTTATTAAACGGTATTTGCCAATCATTTACATATCCGACAGACACTTTCCAATTTCAGGTATATAGCAATTCACTGAGTGCCTTTGCCATCCATCCGTTGCACCAACGCACAAGGGAATAGTTCCACGTATAAAATCTGCTTTTGCGGTAAATGAAGTCATGCCGTGCAGGACGGTACATATACTTTAAAGTCCAGTCGGCAATTTTGTATGCATCATCCAGAAGTTGCGGATGATATTTTGATGCCTTTTTAAATGTCAGAATACCCTGTGCGCAGCAGTGAATGTCATAAGGGTATTGTTTTTTATCTGTCCACTTTGGGGCGCCATCGGGCATAAACATGTTTTTTTTATAATAATTCAAACCCTTTTCATAAACTGGCATAAAGCGGAAGTCGCGGCTTGCTTCCATGTAATCCAGCATATTATCCAGCAGCCCTCCGGTGTGAAAGTTGTCATGATAATCAATATAAATGGGATGGCTTCCCGGCAGTGGCAAAGCATAGGGCCATGCTCCTTCCGGTGTAATGTTGTTTTGCACAAACTGCATTTGTTTTCGGGCAGCCTCCAACCATCTTTCTTCCGGAATAATAGCATATATCTTCGCCAGCAGTCCAGCGGACATAGCCTGCACGTTAATCGTGATACTGTCCACTGGAGTAAGGATGTAAGCTATAGCCCGCTGGTGCTCGTCTTCAATGAGCACCGGCAGGTCTTCGGTAATGAATCGGGCAATAGATTCTAAAGCCGATTTGTATTTGGGATTTCCGGTAAGCTGCCATGCTTTCACAAACGCCTCTCCGGCAAAGGAGGTTACTACAATGTTCGGTTCATTGCGGTCCTGACAAAAAGGGGGCACACTTTGCCAGAGAAAACTGTAGCCCCAGCAAAGATTTCGTCTTCCGGGTGACGGATTATCCAGCAACCAGTTTAACAGCCTCTCAGCTTCCTCCAGGTAATCCTTACGTCCGGTGTGTTGGTAAATTAAAAGATATGCCTTTGCAAACAAGGCAATGCCTTTCTGATTTCTGACCTTCTTCACTCCAAGCAGCGGCCTGACATGTAAAGGACACTCTTTAACGGCCTGAATAATGATAAACCGCAACCATGGATTGCCCAGCGACAGCGCTTCAAGAAAAGGACTGTTCAGTGCATCAAATTTCTCATAACCGGCATAATCATCTTTTTTCATCTGACTCAGCAAATCAAAAAGAACCTGCTCATAGTATGGATTCCGTTGCATGGCTGGAAAAGATAGGGATTAGTTTTGCCTGTAAATATCCAATAATTTGTCGGTGTACTGGCCGATGTCAAACTGCATGGCAAACCGGTTGGCATAGGCTGACATGTTTTTATAAAGCGCCTGATTTAACACGAGCCTCTCTATTTGAGCCGCAAACATTTCAGCATCAGGCATCTTTATCATAAAACAGTTTTTCCCCTCAACCGCCAGGTCGCCATTTCCTCCTCCGTCCAGCATTACGCAGGGCAATCCACCGGCCATGGCCTCCACAATAGCCAGCCCGAAAGGTTCATACAATGCCGCGTGTACATAAATATGTGCTTGTCTTAAAAGGTCTTCCACATGTGCTACATTCCCATGTAAAAGAATACGGTCACTGAGGTTTAACGACCTTATGCGCTCTTCAATCTTTAGCCGGTTAGGGCCATCACCAAGGATGTCCAGATATACGTTATAGCCTTTCATGCTCAGCCTGTGTACCACATCAATAAGAAAAATCTGATTTTTTTTATCTACCAGGCTGCCCGTGGTTATCAGACGAACATAATCCTTCGCAGGCACCGAATCCGGACTGCCTTTGAACCGCTGATAATCTATGGCATTATGCAGCACAACAATTTTTCCGGCCAGGTCGGCCGGCAAACATCGGGCAAAATAATCTGCTGTGTGCCGCGATATGGCAATAAACCGGTTGTCACACTGACGGTATTGCCGGATAAGCAATCTTTTTTCATATAAAGCCGTAAGCCTTTTTTTGCTGAAAATATCCGGTAAGGCTAATCTGGAAAACTGCCACATATTATCATGCAGATGACTGAAATAGCGAACTCCCGGCTGTATGATCTGCCGCGAGGTCATCTCTGCTTCAAACAGGTGAGAATGTATAATGTCGGGTTTAAATGTTTCCAGAAAATGCTTATAGGCATCCAGCTGCTTTGTTGGCCGGCCCGACAGCGAAGGGATAAACCGGGCCGGGATGACTTTAACGGTGACATTTCTGGAAAGAAACGGATATGCATTGGCATCCTGGAACGTGATGACTGCGACATCCACACCGGGCTTTTTGGACAACGCATTGCAGATGTCCAGCGTAAGGCGCTCGGCTCCTCCTTTTTTCAGGTTAGGTATGACATGCAGTATGCGCATATTACGTGCGTGCTTGCGGGCTTTTTACCATTCTCATCAGGCGAAGCCCTGAGCGGGTCAACCAAAACTGATTGAAAATCAAAAACCACTTTTCACGGGCACGATAAGACGGGGCAAGCCACCATGCAGTAAGTAAGGCCCTTATGGCCTTCAGCCGCCTGCCGGTATATACATAATGCTGACCCAGCCTAAACCAAGCATTGCTGACTACTCTTTTTCTTACCGCAGGGGATATCATCTGTGGTACATCTTCGGCTATGATTTTTTTCATCACCTGCAGATGCAGCCAGAAACTTTCTTCATTGGCTACGGCAACCGTTCTGCCACTGTGAGAAACAAACACTACCGTACGTGCCTGAATATAAATGACAGGATACTCCCTGAAAACTCTTGCCCACAACTCCACATCTTCGCCCACCTTTATAGATGGATTAAACCGATACCTTTCAAAAATATTTCTATGCACACAGGCACGAGGTATCCCGATCACGGCCTGTACAACCCACTCTACATTATTGGCTGCTTTTATTTCCGGAGTAATGAAAGGTATCAGCTCCCCATCACGGTCTTCATAGGTATCGCAATAAAACACTGCAACGGGGAAACCACAGCTTTCAATTTTATTGTAGAAAGCTTCAAGGTGCCCGGGCAGATAGTAATCATCACTATCCAAAAAACAGATATACTGTCCGCGTGCCTGCCGAATACCGTAATTGCGGGCTGCACTGCGTTCCTGGTTGGTTTGGTAGAAATAGCGTATTCGGGAATCGTTAAACGACTCCACCACCTGACGCGTATTGTCGGTAGAGCCATCGTCTACAATTATGAGCTCCCATGAGTGATAGGTTTGCTTCAGCACACTTTTCAGCGGCACCGGCAGCAGGGAGGCCCGATTATAGCTAGGAATGATAACCGAAAAAAAGGGTGTATGCCGACTCTTCATTTCATTTTACTGACTGAAAATAGTCGCAATATCCGGGTAATGCCTGCAAAGATTTTTTTGACACGTTGCAAGGCGATCTGCTTTTCCACATTTGTTTGCAGGTGTGTTGTTAAGCTGTTGCCCGCAGTGCATTAAAGCTTTGGAATCATGAGCCATAGTGTTTCTTCACTTTAACGTGTCGAGAATTTCGGCCAGCTTTTGCACCTGCACTTTTCTGGAAAATTGCTGGATTGCCTGCTCATTGCCCTGTGGTTTGCTTTCCGGATTTTGTAAAAACCGGTGAATTTCTTTTGAAACGGACTGCACGATTTCATCCACGGAATCACAAATAATTCCAAGGCCGGTTTGTGTCAGTGCATTTTCTATGATATCATGGTCATTGCAGCAAAACAGGATTTTCTTTCTCATACCGATATATTCAAACATTTTGCTTGGGGCAATGCCCTTCAAACCCGTATGACCGATGAGCACCAGCAAATTGGATTTTTGCTGTAAATCCATAACCTCCTCCCTGGGGATTCTGGGAGTTATTTTCACAGCATGGCTATAGTTTTTAAGATACTGCTCTATCCGCTTTGCCACCTCCCGGTTAAAAGCTAATCCGGGAAACTGCAGTATAACTTCAATCTGATTGCGGAACTGATCATGAAGAATTTTAAAAGCATCCAACAATAATTCAACCGGCTGCGTTTTATACAATGTTCCGGTGTAGGTTATGATAAATCTTTTTCTATCCATTATGGGCTCGCTCAGTTGTATATGGTTGTCAAACCCGTTGAGTACCACGTAGCCTTTTTTACCTACAAATTGTTCTATTCTCTTCTTTCCCATTTCTGCCGTAGCCAGAAAGGCTGCTGAGGAGGAAAGCCATTTTTTTTCACTTCTCCGGTTCAGCAGGTAAATGAATGACCATGGAAAATGTCTGTTTTCTGCCAGTTCGGTGGTGGTCCAGTCGTCCCGATAATCTGCAAGCCACTGTATGCGAGGAAATTCCTTCTTCAGCAAGTAACCGAAATGAAATTGCGCATAGGGGCTTGCAGAGATAATTATTTTACGGATAGAAGCATCCTGAGCCAGAATTTCTCTGGCCTTGTAATAAAGATTGGCATAGGAAAGATGCGAAACCATGAAATTTTCAAGAATCAACTCAAGAAAAGTCAATCCTCTGCGCAGGAAGTTGAATCGTTTGTCTCCATACTTAGCCAGTATTCTGTCGCGGAGGTTGCCGCGATGTTGCGTATACCAAACCTTGGCCTGGCCGATGGTTTTCAATTCGTCTTGCGTGCCCGAATCTCTGGCCATATCGGCCAAGACCGAAACCGGCACATCCCAGTTGCGGGTTACAACGATAGGTTCGTATCCGAAATCGGGCAGGTATCTGGCCCAGCCAGCCACGCGGGAAGACGCAGTCAGATTACAGGGCGGGAAAAAATAACTCATGATAAGCACCTTCTCCATTTCAGTCTATGATTTTCTAAAAATGTGGACAACCTTTTATTTGCAACTTCAGGCAAAAAAACGTCTTACTTCTTCGGCTATGCGTTCGGAGGCCTTTCCATCCCACAGAGGAGGCACCCGGCCTGTTTTATAGCGACCCTGTGCGATGTCATCCAGCAGGGACAAAATTCTTTTTCTATCAAAGGGCACCAGCGTGTTTGTCCCAACAGTAATGGTAACGGGGCGTTCCGTATTAGGGCGTATGGTAAGGCAGGGAATTCCCAGGTAAGTGGATTCTTCCTGTATGCCTCCCGAATCGGTAAGCACGGCAGCGGCATATTTCAGTAAATGAATAAAATCCAGATACCCGACAGGATCAGTCAGAATGATGTTCGGCTTATCAAGCAAGGATGCAACCTTATGTTCTGCCAGGCGTTTTCTGGTTCGCGGATGCACCGGGAAAACTACCTGTTTTGTACGGGAAACTTCTTCCAGCAAGCGGATTATTTCCTCCAGAGCGTTTTCCGTATCCACATTGGAGGGACGGTGGAATGTTACCAGATAATAATCAGAAAGATTATACCTGGTGCGAATGTCTGATTGCTCAATAAATGGTAAAAACCTCACCAGGGCATCAATCATGGTATTGCCTACAAATTTTATCTTTTCCGCAGATTTACCTTCCCTGTGCAGATTTTGCACACCGCTTTCTTCGGTAACAAAAAGCAAATCACTGAGGTCATCCACCAGGATGCGGTTTATCTCTTCAGGCATGGAACGATCAAAGCTCCTGAGGCCACTTTCTATATGCGCCACCGGAACCCGACATGCAGAAGCTGCAAATGCGCAGGCAAACGTGGAATTCACATCACCGGGCACCATAATCAAATCCGGTCTGTAGCTTTCAATAACAGGCTCCATAGCCAAAATAATTTTACCTACTACTTCATTATTGGAGCTCCCTTTTACATTGAGGTGAAAATCCGGCTCGCCAAGGTTAAGTTCTTTAAAAAAAATTCCGCTCATATTATGATCAAAATGCTGACCTGTATGCAACAGCTTATATTCAAAACCACGCTGCTCCAGTAATTCCCTGAGATTGACGGTTTTGATAAAATTCGGGCGTGTGCCCACACAGGTTAATATCTTTTTTGCCATCGGATATCAGATAGTTATTACCGGATAAATTCTTTCATCAGCTGCTTATAGTTTTTTTCCGGATTAAAGCGCTCTTCCCAGGTTTGGAACGCCTGTATACGCAAAGAATTCTTTTCAGCAGGTGTCAGGCGGTAAAACTTTTCCATGACCGCAGCCAGCTCTGCGGCATCCGGTCTTTCAGACATAAGAAAGCCATTTCTTCCGTGCTCTATTATCTCGTTCATTGCGCCAATATCGGGAGCAATAGCCGGAATCCCATGCGCCATGGCTTCCATGATAGAAACCGGCAGTCCTTCAAAAAAGGAAGTATTTACAATGACATCAATGATTTCACTTCCTAAAAAATTATAAACTGCAGACTTATCCATCTCTCCTAAAAATCGGTAAGTAATATGTGCATGGTTGCCAAGTTTTTCTTCAGCAAGCGCTTTTATCCTGAGGGCATAGACGTCCTTACTGTCTCCGATGTAAAACCATATTACCCGTATGTTCAACAAGGCTAATGCTTCTATGATTAATTCAACCCTTTTAATGGGTGACAAAAAAGAGAGGCTGAGGATATGAATGCCCTCATGAGGAGGCAATGCATCTCTGAAGCGGCCTCGCGCTACCGCCAGACGGTGGGTTACAACCTTATTTGCATACTCTTTGCCTGCCTTTGCCAGCAAATACTGCCTGCCGTTTTCTGAAATAGTTATCACCCGGTCGATAACTGACACGATATAATCCCGCAAGGGCAAATAAGGAGGGTTGTGTCTTTCAAAATACACATCCCATGCATGTGCGCGGCTGATAACCTGTATGTGTTTATTTTTTTCCTTAAGCCTGGCAGCAGAGTAGGTATAGCCGGTAAGCCAATAGGTATAGATGGTGAGTGCTCCGGTTTGTATGCCCCTTGAAGTTATAAATTGCTCCAGCTTTTTGCGGAAAACGCAGTCCAGCGCTTCATAAGACAGCAGAATGCTGAGAATCTTCCTGCTCAGAGGAAGCCGGTAGTGCTCCCTCACCCTTTTCAAATGTTGCCGCATGGGGGGCGATAGTAAACTAAAAACGGCCCTTATCTTTTCTTTCCAACCATAGCGAACGCTGAACAATACTGATTCTGCATTGGGGGGCAATGCAAAAAGGATAGAATTGGTGGCACCCTGACGCACTTCTGTGGCAACTATGTATATTTTATCAAACTGTGCAGAAAGTGCCTCAAGCTCCTCTTTGAGGTATGATTCCTTTAATCCATAAGGATAAACCGATACGAGAAGGATTAATGTCTTGCCCAAAAAGTGATTTTCTGTCGCTAAAATTAATTCAACCGCAACTAAACCCTTACCGGTAAATAGAGTAATAAAATAATTTTTCAGTTAGAGTGCCCTATATTTACGTGGTTATTCTGAAATAAAATCAGGCAACCCTTCATGAAAAGTCCGGTAAAGTTTGCCGTTGTGGGTTTCGGGCTCATAGGACAACGCCATGCCACTATCATCAGCAAACATCCACAATCTGAACTTAGTGCTATCGTAGAAATTGATCCGCAAAAACGTACAGAAGCCCGGAAGCAGTTTCGTGTACCGGTGTTTGAAACCCTGGAGGCTATGAGAAATGCTGTGCTGCCAGTGGATGTAGTAAGTATATGCACACCCAACCACTTGCACGCCCCTTTAGCCTTGCGGGCTCTGGATTACCGGTATCATGTTATCATTGAAAAACCTATGGCCCTGAACCGGGCTGATTGTGAAAAAATAATTTTCAAATCGCTGCAGGTTTCACGAAATGTCTTTGTAGTAAAGCAAAACCGCTACAGCCCTCCCTCTAAATGGCTAAAAGAAATACACGACACCGGAATACTGGGCAATATTTATATGGTGCAGGTAAACTGCTACTGGAACCGGGACGAGCGCTACTATAAAAAAGGAGGCTGGAAAGGCCAACTACACCAGGATGGCGGCATCCTCTTCACGCAGTTTAGCCACTTCATTGACATTATGTATTGGGTATTCGGGGATATTAAAAATATCCATGCCCGGTTTGAGAATTTCAATCACCGGCCGTCAACGGAATTTGAAGACAGCGGCATGGCAACCTTCGACTTTGTGAATGGGGGCATGGGTTGCATAAACTTTACCACCGCCTGCTATGATAAAAACATGGAGAGCAGTATTACGGTGGTAGCCGAAAACGGATGCCTGAAAATTGGCGGCCAGTACATGAACGAAGTAGAATACTGCCATATAAAAAACTATACGCTTCCGGTGCTGGAGCCTACCAATCCACCCAATGACTATGGCCCCTACAAAGGCAGCGCAGCCAACCATCATCACGTAATACAGAATGTGATTGACACCATCCATGGAACCGCCTCCATTGATACCAACGCCCTGGAAGGCATGAAAGTAGTGGATATCATTGAGCGTATCTACGCTCAGCGCGATGTGAATCGCCTCACGGATATTTCCCCGACAAAAGCACATCAGCCCCTATCGCTATGAATCAGCATGTTTTTATACATCCTTCCTCCTATGCAGATGAAGGATGCCAGATTGGCGAAGGCACAAAGGTGTGGCATTTCTGCCATATTATGCCCAAAGCCCGCATCGGTAAGAACTGCAGTATCGGCCAGAACGTATTTGTCGCCAACAATGTAGTGATCGGCAATAATGTGAAAATTCAGAACAATGTTTCTCTCTATGAAGGGGTAATCTGCGAAGATGATGTATTTCTTGGCCCGTCAATGGTCTTTACCAATGTCATCAATCCGCGCAGTGGGGTAGAACGCAAAACCGAATACCGGAAAACTCTGATCAAACGGGGGGCATCCATTGGCGCCAATGCCACAATCATATGTGGTGTAACCCTGGGAGAGTATTGCTTTATCGGTGCCGGAGCAGTGGTTACCCGGAACGTACCGGCCTTTGCGCTCATGACCGGAGTGCCGGCAAAAATCACCGGCTGGATGAGCCGACATGGTCACCGGCTTGTGTTTGACCACAACAATACGGCCGTGTGCCCTGCCACACAGGAAAAATACGTATTGGAAAACAACCAGGTTCGTCTGCTGGGTTGATGTTCAACATCGCGGCCATGCCTCATCGCTTTCTGTGGTCTCTTCTTATCTTCACTATTGCCTTCTGGCTCTGGCGGCTGCCCTTTTTCCTCTGGATACCGCTGCCGGAATTTGCCCCTGATACCTTTGACTATTTCGCTCTGGCAAGGCTCTGGCATGAGGGCAATATTGCCCATAACTACCCTCTGGATGCACCTCTGGGCTTTCCGCTTTTTATTCTGCTTACCACACTTATAGGCTGCAACATACTGACAATCATCGCCATACAATGCTGCATAAAGTTTCTTGCCGGAGCCACACTGCTTTATACCCTATACAAGTACTATCCACGCTGGACCCCGGCTTTTATGCTGGCGCTGCTTTTTTATATCACCGATAGTTTTTCGCTGCGTTACGACACCTGCCTGCAAACAGAATCTCTGTACAACTCAGCAATTCTTTTTACAACCGCTTTTCTCGTGGACAGCATCCGAACAAACAAAAACCTCCCCTTGTTTCTGCTTTCCCTGAGTATGTTTACCATGGCATTTATCCGCTCCAATGGCTTATTTATTTACTTTTTATTTCCGGTACTCGTTGTATGGCTTATCTTCAACCAACGCAGCTGGAGGGCCTTTGCCAGTCTGCTGCTCCCCGCCCTCGCGCTGCAAACCGTTATCCCTGTGCTGAAACACACCACTGACTACCTGCCGGAGTCTTCCAGTCGGGTTGAAGATGTCTTTGCAAGAGAAAAAACTGCAGTGCAGCATGTTTCCTTCCACACTTATCTGCAGAAGAAAATCAGTATGGCTGCCGCCTATCTGAGTATGCCCGACTTTCCGAGTTTTTATTTCAGCCTGCTGCCATCCCGTTATGAAGAGCTCTATACTAAAAACATGATGCATGATCCAGATTACAAAATGCTGGATTGGACCACCCCCATTCCGGACGAGCTCAGGAAGTTTACCTTCCGGGAATACTATGAAGAACCGGAACGTTTGCGGAAAAATGCCGACCTCATGCAGGTCAGCAGCGCCAGGAGCAACCCTTTGATGCTGCTCATCCATATCGTGTATAAAATTCAAAATATTATTTTCAGAAATTTGCTGTGGTATGTTATCAGCTTTTTCCTCATGGCAGTTGGTATAATTACGCTGCTAAAAAGCAAATACACCAATAAGGAAGCGATGATAATTCTGCTTATCGGCCTGATTCACCTGCTGGCAGTATTGGTTGTGATTATCGGAAATTCCAGGGTTCAGCTGCGTTATACACACGTATCGGAGTTTCTGCTTTATCTGGCTCCTCTTATGGGTATGCTTCTTGTATTTCCTCACGGAAAATCAACTATCCGCTGAGATGCTGCACAATAAAACCGTTGCGGTAGTGGTGCCCGCCTATAATGAAGAAAGCCAGATCGGCATGGTGCTGGAATCTATGCCTGATTTTGTTGACCGCATCGTTGTGGTAAATGACTGCAGCACGGATAACACCGCAAAAATTGTAGAGCAATATATCCGGAATGACACTTCTGATAAAAAGCACATTCCGAATAAACTCCAAAGCCAGTTCAAAGCAAACAAATACAATAAAGCCGATGAAATACTGCATCAGCAGGGACGTGAGGAACTCCGTTTTTTCAATCCGGCTGAGATTGCCAACATCAACCCCGACACTGATCGCATCATCCTGATTAACCATAAGGTAAATGGTGGCGTGGGGGGAGCCATCGCTACCGGATACAAATGGTGCAAAGACCATAATATTGATTGTACTGCAGTAATGGCCGGTGACGGGCAAATGGATCCTGCCGAGCTGGAAAGCATTTGCCTGCCTATTGTAAAAGATGAAGTAGATTATGTCAAAGGCAACCGTCTGATTCATCGCAGTGCGTGGCTGGTTATTCCCAAGCTGCGTTATTTCGGAAACTCCATTCTCTCCATTCTTACCAAAATTGCCTCAGGCTACTGGCGGGTGAGTGATACGCAAACCGGCTACACAGCCATCTCCAGAGCGGCTCTGAATTCCATTCGTCTGCATGAAATATACCGCAGCTACGGGATGCCTAACGACATGCTGGTAAAGCTCAATATCGCCATGTGTACACTGAAGGAGGTACCCATAAAACCTGTGTATAATGTAGGCGAAAAGTCCAAGATGAAGCTTGCCAAAGTGATACCGAAAATATCCTGGCTGCTGGTGAAGTCGTTTTTCAAGCGGCTCTGGATTAAATATCTCTTTCGCGACTTTCATCCGTTATTTCTGCTCTATAATTTTTCATTTATTCTCCTCCTTGCTTGGATACCCTATTTGATCAAGGTATCGCTGGCGCTTCTGCAAGGACTAACGCTTTCCTTTGAAACGCTCTTTGCTTTCACCTTTCTGGGCATCAGTGCATTTCAATCACTATTGTTCGCCATGTGGATGGACATTCAGGATAATGAACGCCTCTACAAGTAGTATGTATTTCCAATTGCGGTTTGCTCGTTAATTTTAAGACTCTCCAACAGGTATGTGTGGCATATTTGGCATCATTAAAAGTGAACATGCTTCACTGAAGGGCCGCGATTTTGAAGAAGCCTTCACTCGTCTGATCATACTATCCTCTTCCCGGGGAAAAGAAGCCTCGGGTTTGGCGCTGTTATCAGGTGATACCATTGAAGTATATAAAACCCCACTCCACCCCGACCATTTTATCCAATCATCCTATTACAAAAACCTTTGCCGCAACGGACGGCTTGCAGGCGCTCAGGTTGTCATCGGCCATTCCCGCATGGTAACCAACGGCACGGAATATTCCAATCAAAACAACCAGCCCTTTATCCGGCAGGGTATCACCGGCATCCATAACGGCATTATTGTGAATGCGCGGGAAATATGGGAGCGGCATGCGGAGCAAAAACCGCTTACAGAACTGGATAGCGAAGTGCTGCCCATGCTGGTCCGAAACGCCCAGGATCAAGGCTTGCCCCTTGGAGCAGCCGTGGCGGAAGCATATCGGGAAATTTACGGAATGGCTTCCATAGCACTGCTGTTCCATGATTTTCATAATGTCATTTTGGCTACCAATAATGGCTCGCTCTATGTTGCCGTTTCCGAAGCCGGCACAGAAGTGCTGTTTGGCTCAGAATACTATATCCTGCAGCAACTGATTAAAAATAAGCTGAGCCGTTACTTCCGGGAAAAGTCCATTACCGGACTTGAGCCAGGACAGCTTTGCTCGGTGCATCTGCAATCTTTATCTGTGGAAACCACCCCTCTGGAAAATGCGGCACAACTGAATAATATCCAGCAATTCAATCCTCCGCGCATCATCCGGGATGTGTCTGATCCGGTTACTCCCACACGGGGCCGCCTGATTGAAAAAAATATTCCTACTGAATTTGAACAGGCCTATCAAAAACGGGCAGAAATGATAAGCCGGCTAAAACGGTGTGTGAAATGCCTGCTGCCGGAGACCTTTCCTTCCATACATTTTGACACACACGGACTTTGTAATTTCTGTGCCAGCTATGTACCCATCAAAGTAAAAGGACCTGAGGCCCTTGCTGCAGCTGCCCGAAAGATGAAAAACACTGGCTCACGACATGACTGCCTCGTATCGCTCAGTGGAGGGCGTGACAGTTGTTACTCATTACATTACATTAAAAAAGAATTAGGTTTGTCGCCTCTTGCTTTCTCCTATGACTGGGGCATGATAACCGATCTGGCAAGACGCAATCAGTCACGCATGTGTGCCAGGCTGGGCGTGGAACACATTCTGGTATCAGCCGACATTCGCAAAAAACGCAGAAACATCCGCCTGAATGTGCTGGCTTGGCTCAGGAAGCCGCACCTTGGCACCATTCCCCTCTTTATGGCAGGCGACAAGCAGTATTTCTATTATGCCCATCGCATAAAAAAACAGAACAACATTTCTACCACTATCATGGGCGAAAATCATCTGGAGAAAACCGGCTTTAAATCCCTCTTCAGTGGAGCCAATCTGGAAGAGTCGGGTTTCATGTCTTATCACATCTCCACGGCCAACAAATTGCGCATGGTAGCATTCTACGCCAGAGAATACCTTACCAATCCGGCTTACCTGAACATCTCCCTGCTGGACACCATTGGCGCCTTCTTCTCCTATTACGGAATGGAGCACAACTACCTGAATATTTTTGATTACCTGCGATGGGATGAACAACAGATTGCACAAACTCTCATAAATGAATACGACTGGGAAACTGATCCGAGCACCACAACTACCTGGCGCATAGGAGACGGCACTGCTGCTTTTTATAATTACATTTACTACATGGTTGCAGGTTTTACGGAGAATGATACCTTCCGCAGCAATCAGATACGCGAGGGTATGATTACCCGGCAGGAAGCATTGCGCAGGTCAATCCAGGAAAATATGCCGCGCTGGGACTCCATTCAATGGTACTGCAACACCATTGATATTGACTGGAAGGAAACCATTCGCAGAATCAATCAAATCCCAACCCTGTACGCCCAATGAACTTTGTGCTTTCTGTTGAACATCCTGCCTGGGCGCACCAATTCCGTTACATCATTCAACTGCTTGAACAACGCGGGCATCGGGTACTGGTGCTCGCCATAAAAAAAGATGTAGACCTGGAACTGCTGAAGCAATTCGGCATCCCTTATGTGCTGGTAGGCACTACGACCGGAAGCGGTATCCTGCAGAAAGCCTGGCTACTGTTTAGCATTACCCTTAAGATGATTTGGGCCTGCCGCCACTACAAGCCGGATTGCTTCATTGGCCGTGCCTCCCCGATGATGGCAATGACAGCTGCCTGTTACAGGCGCCCCCACGTCATATTTGAAGACACCGAGCATTCCCATATCAGTCTTTTCTTCTGCCGACACCTGAGCACCCGCATCATCACCCCTGTTAGCTTCAGAACAAACCTCGGTAAAGCTCAGAAGCGATTGCCGGTTTATAAAGAATCCTTTTATCTGCACCCCGCCCATTTTAAACCGGACCCCGCTTATCTGCATGCAATCGGCATACAGGAAGGAGAGCCTTTTGTGCTTATGCGCTTTGTTGCATGGACTGCTGACCATGACCTCGGACAGAAGGGCTTGAGCCTGCAAACAAAAATTAAAGCCGTGAAAGCATTTGAACAATTCGGACGTGTACTTATTTCTTCCGAAGAGCAACTGCCTGCTGCACTGGAACCCTACCGTATTCGTATTGCTCCTGAAAAAATACACCATATCATGTACTACGCATCCCTTCTTTACGGTGAAAGCGCCACTATGGCATCAGAATGCGCTGTTCTCGGCACTCACGCTATCTACTGTGACTTCACCGGACGCGGCTACACCGATGAGCAGGAAAAAAAGTATGGACTGGTTTATAATTTCAGACTGGACCCCGCCTCCCAGGAGGCCTCTGTTCAGAAAGGGATGCAACTGCTGCAAAATCCCAATCTGTGGAAAGAAGGTAAAAACAAAAGGGAAAAACTGCTTCAGGAAGTACGTGACGGCTCTTCCTTATTTCTGGAGGAACTCGCTGAAGTAGAAAATCTATAAATTCAAATCTTGAGTTATTTTCAAAAAGCAATCTTTAAAATTTATCCTAACAGTTACTATGTGTGGCATTGCAGGAGTTTTTTCTTCTAATCCGCTGACGGCCTACCATCGCAGTGTGATAGAGCGTATGAACAACATTCAGCAACATCGCGGCCCCGATGATGAAGGCATACAGGTAAATGAAAAATGTATTCTCGGACACCGCAGGTTGTCTATCATTGACCTTTCGCGAGACGGGCACCAGCCTTTTATTTCAGCAGACGGACGCTATCAAATGGTTTACAACGGAGAGATATATAATTACATAGAGCTCCGCGAGGAACTGAAAAAACTTGACCGTGTTTTTCTTACCCAAACCGACACTGAGGTACTGCTCACTTGTTATATCCAATACGGCAGCGCATGCCTGGACAAACTTAACGGCATGTTTGCCTTCGCCATTTATGATACACAGCAGCACACCCTGTTTTTAGCACGCGACCGATTTGGAAAAAAGCCACTCTACTACACCGAAGTTGAAGGCTGCTTCTATTTCGCTTCTGAAATAAAGGCCCTTCGCATTGTTCAACACTCCCGCTCAGTAAACCTTCAAAGTCTGTTTGACTTTCTTTGCTTCAACCGCACGGATGTGTTTGACGAAACCTTTCTGAATGAAATCCGGAAAATACCCAAAGGCCATTATGGATTTCTCACTGCCGGACGCAAATTGGAAGTCAGGCAATGGTGGAATCCTGAGAAATTTATTCAGCACACCACTTCCGACACCCCGGCAGACATCTACCGCAAAATTGAAGAGCTCATCTGCTCAGCCGTAGCGCTGCGTATGCGCAGTGATGTGCCTGTTGGCTCCTGCCTGAGTGGCGGACTGGACTCCTCGGTTATTGCCGGCATTCTCTACCAGAAACATCTTGCCAATGAAAACTATAAAACCTTCACCGTTTCATTTCCGGGCCATGCCATAGACGAAACACATTTCATTGACCTGCTGCAGCAGCGTTACGGATTCAAAAATTTCAGAACCTGCCCCACTGCTGATAGCGCCTTTGATGAGTTTGAGCGCTTCACATTCATGATGGACGAACCCTGCACCAGTCCTACTTTTTACTCACAATATAAAGTTATGGAACTGGCGCGGCAGAATGGTGTAACCGTTTTGCTGGATGGTCAGGGCGGAGATGAAAGCTTTGCCGGCTATCAGTATTTTCATGCTTTTTTCCAAACCTATCTGTTGCGTAAGGGTAAAGTGTTTTCTTTTCTCAATGAAGTCCTGCACGCTGCTTTGCGCAGGCAGGAAAAAGAGTCGTTTCAAACACTACTTTTCCAGAATATTCCTGACTTTTTACGGAAGATGCTGTTATACGCCACTTTGAAAAACCATGTGCAAAAGGATTTCTTCTATACCTACATTGACAGCAGTCGCATATTCCGTTATTTTTTCAATGCTACTGATCTGAATACCAGTCTCGTACGGCATTTTCAGTATAAACTGGAACACCTCCTCCGCACAGAAGATCGCAACTCAATGGCCTTTTCCATTGAAGCACGATTGCCCTATCTGGATTATCGTTTCGTAGAGTACGCTCTTAGCGTACCTCAGGAACTTAAGATCACAAAAGGTGAGAACAAAATTTTGCAGAAGCGTTCTCTGGGGAAATATACCATTCCGGAGATTCTGAACAGAAAGGATAAAATCGGTTTCGGCACCCCGGGAGAGCTGTGGATGCAGACAGAAAAATGGCAAAAGCGCACTGCAGAAAATTATGATTACCTACTTGAAAAATTTCCCGGAGTATTCAGGCGGGGGGCTGTGTTGAAGAATAACCTCTTTGAACGCTGGAAAGTCAACCAGCTGGCTGTCTGGCACCGTCAGGTTTGGATGAATCCTTCATGAGCCACACATCTGCAAGGGCAAGCTTCTATCAACGTGTGTATCAGGTAGTACGCCAAATACCCCGTGGACGGGTATCTACCTACGGAGCCATAGCGCGTTTTCTGGGCACGGGTAAATCTGCACGCCTGGTTGGCTGGGCCATGAATAGCTCCGGCAGCGTTTTTCCTCCCGTACCGGCTCATCGTGTTGTCAACCGTAACGGCTTGCTTACCGGACAGCACCATTTCGCCTATCCGGGACAAATGCAAGAGCTGCTGGAGAACGAAGGCATAACAGTAGTAAACAACCACGTTAAAGACTTTGAAAAAATATTCTGGGATCCGGCAAAAGAGCTCAGATGGGAGCAATCTGATGAATGTGTATGATGCCGGCATATTTTCCTGCATTCGGACAGGATACGTCACGGCTCCAAATACGATAAGTCAGCATGACCTGCATACTATCAGTCTGAAACTGCACAGGCAGGTTGCGGGGCTCATAGGCTTCATTATGGATAACTATAATCCACTCGCAGCCTCCGGAGGCAAAGCTACCTGTATAGACTACTAAGCCCTGAGCTTCTGGCAGCGCATCATCGCTACAGCCGGCAAGCAGCACAAACAGAAGCACGCTTTTACAGAACACAAGCCACTTTATCATCTATTTATGGATATCTGTTTATTTGGCCAAAAAGTGGGTGAAAATAACCAAAGCTACGGGTGTAAGCAAAGCCTGTTGCATCAACGTTTAGCGAAAGATGAAAATTTTCCGGACCACTGTTGCCTGCGTGTCCTTCAATTTCAGAAAATACAAACCGGCCGGCAAGCTGCTTACCTCTAAAGTCAGCGAAGCATGTTCGGCCACATACATGTTCCTGAACACACGTCCTGAAACATCGGTAACCAGCAGCTGCGCGCGTCCTATGGCGCCATTTATCTTCACTGCCAATACATCCGAAGCGGGATTGGGGAAAGCGATAATCCCAACAGCAGGTACATGAGGACCGGCAGTGGGCAGCGAATCCGTTATCTCAAATTTATCTAGCGCTGCCTCTACCAGATGCCCCGCACCACGGTCTTCGGCAGTTATGATAAACTGCATGGTGGAAGTAGGAATGATGAAGTCTTTAATACGCACTTTTACCCCATTCCATTGATTGCTAAAAGGCGTAGAGGCATCAATGGTTTCTATGACGGCTGTCGTTATACCATTGGACAGCGAGATGATAAGCTGGTCATCCGGATTGCCCTGCCCTCCCCCATTGAAAAACCACCGATAGTAGCTTAAATAAGGGTCATGATAGCTGGAAAGATTGAATATCGGAGATCTGAGCACGGCATCCCCGTCATCCACATCGTCATTTCCTGCTGATCCCCCGGCATTGCCGGTGACGTAACACGATTCACCAAAATCATCGGGTACATCCTCCCCGGGATTGGATGTTTCTCCGTTATAGCTGGTTTGAATGGGTACTCCCCGCTCCCACAAGCCAGTTGACGCTGAGCCGGATGAGGTCCAGCCGTAACCCATTATAAAATCATCATAATAGTAGCCGGGGTCAATGGGAATAGTAAGGGCAGGAGAGCCGGCCGTAATGCGTAAGGAAGCAGAGAACAGCCTGGTCTGGTAGCCCCACTTGCCCGCATAGATGGCATAAGTGTCTTCGCGAAACGCGGGATGATTGAAATATCCTGCACCATCTGCTGTGATTTCGTAGGTGAGCCCTCCTTTAAACAGTATTTTGGCAAAAGGAACCCCTGAGCCCGTAACCGCATCAATCACCCGGCCCGTATAGGCGAACAGACTCTGATTGTTACAAGCCGGACTAAGCAGAATACCCGACCGGGAGGAATTAAGAACCGCCCGCATCCAGTTGGCCTGATCTTGGGTAAACATATACAAACAGGCGTCATCCATGTAGTCCATATAATTCATCCACATATCCGGATTATCCACCGGACTTTCGGTGCAGGTATTGCGGGTGGTGGAGAAAGCGCAACCATAATTGGCATTAGCAGTGGGAGGAGTATCGCACATGCGATCACCCGCGCTGCTGCATGTTGACGGAGTGCCGCCCGAACATCCATTTTCAAAAGTATGATCCAGGTCAAGCCAGTGACCTATTTCATGGGTTGCGGTGCGTCCAAGATTAAACTTGCTGTTATAACTGTTGTAGGGGGCCTTACCGAAGTAGCGATAGTCAATGACCACTCCATCCTGGGATAGATTTGAGCCCGGGAAGGTCGTGTAGCCGAGTACACCGCCACTGATTTCGGTTACCCAGATGTTTAAATATCGGGTGGCGTCCCATATCGTGCCAGGTTTCAGATTATCACTCCAGGAAGCACTCCCGATGTTCACGCGGTTGATGCCGGTAGTAGGTTGTCCTTGCGGATCCAGCTGGGCAAGACAGAATTCAATGTTGGGAATTCCGATGACGTTCGAAAAATGAGCCGGCACTTTCGTTAGATCTGCATTTAACCCCTGATAATCTTCGTTCAACACTTCAATTTGTGAAAGGATCTGGGCATCCGAAATGTTGGTGCCTGTTCCGACAGGCTCACCATGATGCATTACGTGAACTACTACGGGGATGGTAATCACTGCGCTGCGGTCTGTTTTCTGAGAAGATGATTGACTTAAGAAATGCCGCGTCTGTTCGCGCGCCTGCTGTATGCGGCTTTCCAGGCCGGGATCTGATTGTTTTAGCTGTTGCATATACTCATCGGTATGGCAACGCTGCACCTGGGCCTCAGATGGCAAGGTCCATACTAAAAAAAGGACCATCATCCAACGGGCTGCGATGGTGAATTGCATAAGGAAGTACAGATTTTAAGCTTATTAAAGTTAGTTTCTTTCACGAGAAGACAAACGGTTCATTAACGGTAGAGTGCCAGCTTTTGCATCACAAGACCTTTGTAAACGATAAAATAGAGACCCGGGGCTATAGGCTTATCAAGCCGAATAGTGTTTAAACCCTGATGAAGTTGGAAAGCAGCTACCCGTTTCCCCTGAACGTCCAGAATTTCTGTAAACCCTGTATAACCACATTGGTCAGCAGAAACAGTGAATGCAGTAGATGAACTTCTAACAATTCTTAAAGAGCATGCCGGCTCGTGCAGCACCGATGACCACACCATCTCGTTGGTGATTTTTTTAATCTGGTAGGTGCTGTTTTGAATGCCGGCCAGCTCAGCCACTGCCGCTATGGTAGCCTGCACCACGCGACTCATAAAGGTAAAGTTGATTGTTCCCAATGTGTCTTGCGGAGTATGATAATTATGATTCCTGAAGTTGGCTCCATCGGTTAACATGATAGCTTTAATATTGGCATCCCAGAAGCTGGCATGGTCGCTGCGCCTGAAATCGGGAGTAAAAATGCCATTATAAGGAAGGATAACGGAAATAACTCTCAGAGCAGGCACATAAGCAGAAGCTGCATTACTGAAAGCCGCCCAGATGTTAGCAGAGGAGTCGTTGGCAGCATTCACTATAAAGTTTCCGCGAAAGCTGTCATTGCGCACCAATGCATATTCAGCCGGAAAAGCCACATCAAATCCCGCAGGGATCTGCTGGCTGTTAGGCACTTCAGAATAATAGCCGATCATCTCAAAATTAAATACCCCTTCCAGCCGCTCATAGTTTTTAATACCCTGGCTAACATATCTTCGGCTGCCCTCCAGCCCTATAGTGGGGGAGCTTTCTTCAAAATCAAATCCGATAAATTTCAGGGAGTACTTAAACTGATATTGCGAGAGTATCCGCATAGCTTCCAGCATACCTACTATCCCTGATCCGTTGTCGTCAGCTCCGGGGCTGTTACTTACCGTATCAAAATGCCCGTCAATGATATAGGTCTTTCTTTCATCCTTCAATCCGGGCAAACGCCCGATGATATTATGGGCATTATAACCATTATGGAGAAAGGGCTGCCGGTAAGCCTGCAGTCTTTGATTGACAAACTGATTCTCTATATAATCCTTAACCATCTCCAGATGAGATGGATTAGCCTGATAATGGCGGATGCCCTCAATGACGGAGAGCTCCTGCTTCAGGCGGTTGCTATCCACCAGAGCTATGAGAGAGGAAATATCCACCGGATTGCGGTCAGCAACTACCAACCTGATCTGGTAATTGCTCATGCCGGCTGAATCCGGAGTGTAGTAAAAGGAAATCACTTTACCCGGACCCGGGGCCACCGGGTATCCGGTATCACCGGCAAGGCTATATACAGGAGCAAGAAAAGTCTCTCCCCCGTTGTCCGACAGACCCACGCTGACTTCCACGTCATCCTGTTCATCATCAGTAATGTCAAATTGCAGTTCAATACGATGGGCTGCCGAATCGTGTATCACTTCAAAATTGCTGATTCGGGGAGGATGATTTTGCCCGTATACCAATGAGCACATCCAGGCAACAAGCCCCGCTATCATTCCCGCTTGAATAACGTTGTTTTGCATGGAAAATAATTATAGCAGAGTTCCTAAATTTGTCTGTAATCTTAACAAAAAAATCTTTCTGAGATGACACGGACCCACAGGTGTATTGCAGCAGTTGCTTTTTCACTCCTTGTTGCAACTACAGTTCCGTTATCTGCACAAACCGTCACGCGTGGTCCCTATCTGCAGGTGCCCACCCACAACAGTATTATTATTCGCTGGAGAACTGACCAACCTACCGACAGCAAGGTAAGCTACGGGACGGATCTAAATAATCTTTCCTTCACCGCCACTGATACCACATTAACCACGGAACATTACGTGCAGCTTACAGGCCTCAGCCCCTACACAAAATATTATTATTCTGTCGGCAGCTCGTCACAAGTATTGAGCGGCCCTGCCAATGATCATTATTTTGTCACTTCACCTCTTCCGGGAACCGTAAAACCTATTCGTGTTTGGGCGATTGGTGATTTCGGCAAAGCCAACACCCGACAGAATGCCGTTCGTGATGCCTATCTGAACTATACCGGAAGCACACATACAGATGTGTGGCTGTGGCTGGGCGATAATGTATATGACAACGGTACTGATCAGGAATATCAGGATAAGGTTTTTGATAATGCTTACTACGGTCAGGTGTTTCGGTATATGCCGTTCTGGCCTTGCCCGGGCAATCATGATTATGTGTCTGTATCTCCACCAACAGCGACAAAGGATCCTGCAAGCCCCAGTCATACGGGTCCCTATTATGAAATTTTTGAAATGCCTACTGCCGGAGAAATGGGAGGCGTGCCCTCAGGGCGGGAGTTGTATTATTCTTTTGATTATGGCAATGTCCACTTCATTTCTCTGAACTCCGAGCTTGGCTCACCCTTTAATCCATCACACGACTGGACCGGGGCGCGGCTTACCGGAAGTTTCACCAGTTCCCCCTTGACCGAGTGGCTGCATCAGGATCTGCAGGCAAACACCCAGCCTTGGGTGATTGTGTATTTTCATCAGCCTCCCTATACGAAAGGATCACACGACTCGGATCTTTTTTATGAAAGATATATGATTGCTATGCGCGAAACGTTTGTTCCCATCTTTGATCAGTACGGGGTTGATCTGGTACTTTGCGGCCACAGCCACGTGTATGAGCGCTCATACCTCATCAAAGGACATTATGGTAACTCTTCTTCCTTTGATCCTGGCACCATGCTGGTAGATGGTTCCAGCGGTATAGATTCGCTGGGAGAAGCTTATGTGAAAGATCTTACTCAACCCAATGGCAATGAGGGAACCGTCTATGTAGTATGCGGAAGCTCAGGTTCGCTGGAAACGGGTGCTGCGCTGAATCATCCGGTAATGTTTACAGGATATGGTGATAAGGGTGGTTCCTTTATATTGGATATTCACGGTGATACGCTGCATGGCCGGTTTTTGAATGAGTCGGGAGAAATACTGGATCATTTCACGATGTACAAAATTCTGCCACCGGATACCACTCCTACCTCCACGGCAGGGTTTGCTGAATTGGTAAAAGGGTTTCAGGTCTATCCCAATCCTTTTATTGGTGAGGTGGAAGTGGCATTTCATCTGCTGCAACCGGCTGCTGTAGTCATTGACCTGTTTGACATAAGGGGAAGGCAGATTAAGACGCTTTATACCCATGCACATCTTCATGCCGGAAAGCATACGCTGGTATTTCACAAATCAGATTTCCCGGCCAACGGGGTTTTTCTGCTAAGAATGACAACAAACGGGCACGAATATATTGAGCGTCTGATTAAATCTTATTAATACATCACGCAGAGCTAGCGTATTTTTAATTTCTTTCTTTCTTTTTATCTGCGGGAGCAGGTGTATTCTCACGGGATATTTTTTCTTCATAACGCTCGTCTTCATAGATAAGCTCTGCATCCAGCTCACCGATAATTTTAAATTCGGTTCTACGGTTGTTTTGATGGCATGGGCAGTCGCCCGAATTATCCTGAGGACACTCGGGATATTTACGGCAATCATCTAACAGACGTGTCTCTCCATAGCCCTTCGCCTGCAGGCGGGTCTTGGGAATGCCTTTTGAAATCAGGTAGTTTACGCAGCTTTCAGCCCTTTTTTGAGAGAGGCTCAGATTATACTGATCAGTGGCTCGCGTGTCCGTATGTGATCCTATTTCTACAATTATGGTTGGATTTTCAATCATGATGTTGTAGAGTGTGTCCAGTGTAAGTTTGGAGGCTTCGCGTAAATCCCATTTGTCAAAGTCGTAATAGATGTTTTTGAGGCGATAGGCTTTGTCTAAAACTTTCTTTTTCAGATAAATGTCAACATACAAGGTATCTGACTCCACAATGCCATGGGTATGAAAGGGCACTGAATTGGTGAGGTAGCCTTCTGCCGAGCCGCTTACCCGATAGTTTTTATCCACATTCAGTGAGAAATAGTAGCGCTGCCCATTCACGATGGTATCATCACCGAGATGAATGTTTTGAAGAATACCTTCCGGACTTTCCAAAGAAAGGGCTACACGGGCATTTTCTATGGGTGTATGTGTAGTATCATCTTCATCATATACATACCCCATCACGGCAACATGAATAGTCTGGATATATTCAAAGGAAAAGATATCATCGCAGCAGGTTTCACTGCGAATAGAAATAATTCCCGGACGATTGGACACAAAAAATCCGCTACGCCCGTCATCATACATTCTGAAATACATTTCATCGGTACTGGAATTGAGGGGATAACCAATATTGACCGGATCGCTATAACGTGATCCACTTCCTTCGGTTTTGAAAACGTCATAGCCCCCCATGCCCACGTGGCCATTGGAACTAAAAAAAAGAGTGCCGGATACGGCATCAAAATAAGGTGTGGCTTCATCCCGGTCGGTATTGATTTTGGCACCCAGGTTTTTCGGAGTGCTGAATGTTTTTCTGCTGATGTTAAATGAAGATACCCAGAGGTCTAATCCTCCTTTACCTTCAGGACGGTCGGAGGCAAAGTATAAGGTTTCAAAACCCTTTCTTGCCGGAGCTACCCACGGATGCGTGCTGGTATATCCGGGTAAGTTAATTTCTGCACTTACCGGAGTAGGTTCGCTCCATGAGCCATTTTCCCGCTGACTCATATAAATGGCGCAGATTATTTTCCCGTTTTTTTCATTTTCGGAGCACTGGGTAAAATAGAACCGCTGGCGATCCGGTGAAAGGCAGCCATTAGCCACATGGTAGCCGCTGCGATTAAACAGCTCAAAAACACGTGCCGTATCAAATGCATGGCGTCCCAAACGGGTAGCCTTATATAGCTTAATGAAATGATCTACCTCATTACCACTTAAAACAATTACTGTATCCGAAGGCAGAGAAGCAAACAGCAACGTGGTGTCATCCCATAGCAGAGGAGCTATATCCGTATAGGGGGAGTTCACTCTTCTATCCAGATGATAAATATTAAGCGGCAGTGGTTGTTCCATGAGTTGCAGAGCCAGTTCGCATCCTCTGGATTCGGTCTGCGCCCATTTTTTCAGATACGTGGCCGGACCCTTATAAGTACGGGCAAAATCGTCAAAAGCCCTGCGTGCTTCAGAATATTTACCGTTCATCTTCATCATCAGCGCCATCCAGAAAGCTGCATCCGGATAGGACACCGGATCCATTTCGGATACCCGTTTGTACCATTGTTCCGCTTTTTTATAGTCGCGTGCAATACGGTAAGATTCAGCCAGCTTATAAGCAACCTCAGCATTTTCAGGATCATGCTGCATGACTTTTTCAAACAGGTCGCTGGCTGCATAAATGTTGCCTTTACGCAACAATTTACCAGCCGCCTTACTTTGTTTTTTTACTTTAAACTTCGGAGATTGTGTATTCGTGTTTGGCAGGGCAATGGCTGTATCTGAGTCTTCACTGGTCTGGGCACAAAGCGGCAGGATACCTAACAATAAAGCAGTTGTAAGTATAAGAGTTTTCACTTCTCGGTTAAGGATTTATTTATATCTGATGTCATTCAGCAGCATGTTATAACCTCGGACAGGGTACAAGCACAGGAGCCTCTACTTTAGTGATTTTCCCCACATACAAAACCGCAATTTCAAACGCTCCGCGGCTGTGGCTGGCCGGTTTCAGCCCGGAAGTATTGACATCATAGGCAAAGCCCACCCGCAGGCCACGATGCTCAAAACCCAGGGTTATCACCCCGGCATCCTCCAGACGATACCATCCGCCCAGGCTAATCACGGTGTTGTGGGGGTCATGAAAATGCCATTCTACGGCACTACCTAAATGCAGCTCCCGGGCCTTATTCTGATACATGAATAAAACATTTGGGGTAATTACAATATGTTCTGAGGCTTTAACATGCAGGCCGGCATGGCCAGTTGCCCGCCTGGATAAACGCTCCTCTCTGCCCAGAAAAGATTCTTTAGGCGTTGTAAGATGATGCAATGCCCCTCCGGCAAATATTCCAAAGCGTTTTCCTATCATAGAGCTCCACATCAACCCCGCAGCCATGTCAAAATAACTGATGCCCGTACCCTGAAACGATTCCCCGTTGGTTTGGGCTTGGTCAAATTCATTTAGGGTGGCATTATACTGTTGCGGAAAAAGCAGGCTGTTATAGTCTAATGAGCGGTAAACATACCCGAGCTGGATTCCCGCTCCGATAAAATGGCGTTTTGATTTTCCAAGCACCTTGCTATAGGCCCCTGAAGCCATTAAACTCATCAAACTAAGATTGCCGTCACCGGCCTGATCGTACACCGCAGAGGCGCCCGCACCCAAAACATCCTTTATCTTTCCGTCCAATAAACGCATATCAAACGAAGCCCCCACAGTGTGATAGGGCGTAGTAACACTGCGCCACTGGTTTCGGTAAATTGCAGTTAGCCGGTAGGTGCCGTCAATAAAGCCGGTGAGGGCAGGATTGAGTGTCAGCGGGGAAGCATAAAATTGGGAAAAATGAATATCCTGCGAAAAAGATATTCCGGAGAACGTGCTTACACATAACAGCACAAGGATGGTGCGCATTTCCCAAAAGTATGTTATGCTTTAAAAGTAATAAAAGCCAAGGCAATTTTATCCGCAACTGTCTGATAAAAATACAAAAGACCGGAGAAACCGGCCTTCGTATTTTACTGTAATTGCGGGAATGTATTAAAAGCGCGGACAGAATTTCACCTTGTTCTTTTGTCGGAATGAGCCTATGTGTATGGCGGACACTTCAAAGGCTCCCCGTGAATTGGTCGCATCGGTGAGTTCAGAGAAATTTAAGTCGTAAGCAAATCCGAAGCTGAAGCTTGCAACATCAAACCGGGTAGCCAGAATGAGTGCATCGCTGGCAATACCTTTTTGATAGCCTCTTACAATGCGATACCATGGACCGATATAGAAGGCATTCCCTTGAGGTTCGTTGGGAACGAACAACACCTTCAGGTAAGTACCTACTTGTGTTTCAAAGGCCGGACCCTGACTCAAAATGAGAAAACTGGGCAACAGATCCAAAGTATTGCTCAAAGGCACCTGTACTCCTCCTGTGCCGGTGTATTTAATGTATAACCGCGCGTCTCCGCTACCGAAAGATTGGTTCGGCATATTTACATGGCTCACCGAAAATCCTGCCCAGAAGTTGGTGCGTTTTTTAGGGAAGTAATACCAAAATACACCTGCACCCAGGTCAAAGAAAGTGAAGTTATTATTAAAGTTTTCATTATTGTTTATATTCGGATTAAAGTCACCTATGGCTGCATCAAACTGATTGCCGAAACGCAGCCTCGTGTAATCAATACTGCGGAAGCCGAGGCCGGCCTGTACGCCTGCCGAGAGAAAATGATTGCCTTGGCTGTTCAGAGACTTCAGATAAGCCACTGATAAGTTGGGTTGGTTGGTACCATAGGCAGCGTCACCGGCTTTATCATTTATAAATGATAGTCCCACGCCAATAGCGTCATGGCGGCTTGCCGGAATACCTATCCGCAAATCAAACGAAGCCGAGAACGTACGAAACATTGGAATGGTTTCATCCCGCAATATGCTGCTCCACTGACTGCGGAAAATGGCCGTAAAACGATAGTTGCCGCTAAACAATCCTGTCATGGCCGGATTCACATTCAATGGACTGGAATTGTATTGTGAGAAATGAGGGTCCTGTCCAAAGGATTGGAAACCTAAAATCACCGCCAAAACTGCAATAAACGCTGTTTTAAACTGTTTCATGGTCTCAAATTTATAAAAATTTAGTGCTTAATTATAAATTATCAAAGAAACCCCGCAATACACTGTTTGTCTTCCACAACACACCCTATCTTATGAGTGTAACGCTTCCTTTAATTTGTTTTTCCTGCCCATCATCAAACACCGCCCTTACATAATACACATACACACCCGGTGTTGCTTTTTTTTCTTTTATTGTCCCATCCCATCCCACTCGGGTACCATCCTGGGTTTCAAATACTTTCTGCCCCCATCGATTGAAAATCTGAAAGTCAGCCGAAGCTATGGAGATTCCTAAAACTTTCAAAATATCGTTTTCCCCGTCACCGTCTGGTGTGAAGGCATTCGGAACCACCACGATCAGCTCATTTGCTACTTCAACTATGATCGTATCACGGTAGCTGCAGCTGGTGGTTGTATCGGTAACATGGAATACGTAGGTTGATGTGCTGACCGGTGAAGCATAAGGTTGCTGGCAATCTGTGCAGCTTAATCCATTTGCGGGAATCCAGTCGTACAAGTAATTGTTGCCGGAAGGATCAATAATCGGCATGAGCTGAATTTCCTGCCCGAGATTGATTTTTATCCGATTGGTGTCAAAAGAAACCTCCACCGGAGGGTAGGCTTGCAATGTCACTGTGGAATCTGTTTCACACATTTGCTGGTCAGAAACCTTAACTGTATAGGCTCCAGCGGTTAATCCGGTATAAGCAGACTCACTTTGCCAGGAATTACTATTCATGGCATACTGATAAGGAGGTGTTCCTCCGAATGCTGTAATATGGATAACTCCGCCCGCCTCTCCGATACAGGGGCGTATAACATCTACTGCAAGAGATAAAGCGGGAGGTTCCTCAACGACCAGAGAAGTCAGAGAGTCTATGCACCCATTGTCATCAATCACTGTTACGGAATAAAGGCCCGCAGCAAGGTTGGCTGCTACAGGCATATTTTGCTGGTTAGACCAGAGGTATTGATATGGAGGAGTACCACCGGTAGCCGAAACCAACAAGATACCGTCATTCAGCCCAAAGCACGACACATCCACCGTATTTTGCAGGCTTAAAGACAGCGGTAAGGGTTCCCCTATCGTTACCGAATCTTCTTTTATGCAATTGTTGACATCTGTTACAGACACATAATAGGTGCCGGCTGCCAGACCGGAGGCAATGGAATCCTGGGCGAGGGTGCTCCATTGATACATGAATGGTCGTGTGCCGCCCGCAATCACCTGCACTACAGCTTCCCCGTCAGAAGAGCCATTACAGGAGGCCGGTGTCACCTGCCAGTTGAGCACCATATCCGGAGGCTGTACGATAGTTACGGTTCTGCTTTGAGAACATCCTAGCGTATCGGTGATCGTAACCGTATATACCCCTGCTGGTAAGCCGCTTACGGTAGCCGTATTCTGCGGTGGTTGCAAAGCCCACCGGAAGGTATAATTGACTGTGTCGCCCTGCACGGAAGCACTGGCACCTCCGTCTGAACCATTGAAACAGCTAACAGGAGTGGTACCAAGACTAATCGAAAAACTGTCTGGTTGACCCACTGCAGCATTATCTACTGCTACACAACCGCTGTCATCAGTCACTGTAACAGTATATGTGCCGGCAGCCAGACCTGTTACCAGGGAACCGGTCTGATTATTCTGCCATAAGTAGCTATACGGTGGGGTCCCTCCGGAAACAGAAACCCCTACACTGCCATCCTGATATCCAAAGCAGGAAGCATCTGTGGCAAATGTAGTAGTTGTCAGTGCCGGAGGTTGGGTAATGGCTACAGCGTCACTCACGGTGCAACCGCTATAATCTGTCAGGGTAACTGAATAAGTACCTGCTACAAGGAGATCGGCTACGGGACCTATAGTTCCATTTTGCCAGATAAAAGCATAGCCGGGCGTTCCTCCGCTGGCGGCAGCAATAGCTCTTCCCGTGTTGGCACCGAAACAATCTACATGCTGGGCCGTCAGCGTTAATACCAGAGGCGGAGGCACAGTTATTTCCACAGTGTCTGAAGCCTGGCAATTATTGTTGTCCGTAACCGTGACCGAATAAATACCAGCAGGGAGATTAAACAATGTATCTGACATGACACCGGAGTTGGTTTGGCTGGTGCTCCACACGAAAGTATAAGGCGGTTCTCCTCCGACAGGAACAGAAACAGCATTTCCATCACTTACTCCGTTACATCCCAGATTCTGACCGAACACATTTACATTGTATGTATTGTAAAAGTATACTTCCACCGTATCAGTTGCAAAGCAGGTTCCATCCGTAACTCTCACAACGTAAAAGGTGGTATCCGTTGGAGTAGCAACGGGGTTAGAAATATTGGGATCACTTAAAGTAGTTGTGGGTGTCCACGAGTAGGTAAATACTCCCTGCGGTGGAGGGCTGATGCCAAAACGCACGTTGGGACGCGAGGAAGTAGCGGTGGGGTTGGTTAGCTGGCAACCGGAAGTAAAGTCGGCCTGTGCGTACAATACAGAACTGAAAGGCGTGGCTGCATAGCGGACAATATCAGCTCCCGCGTAGCCATTATTGTCAAAGCAAATTTCAACCAGCAGATTGGAATAGCCATCCCAGTCATAGGGATTATCAAAATTGAAGGTATTCCAACCACTGGTAGTAGTGATGTTTTTCGGATTAAAAACGATTTCAAGATTGGGCTGAAAAGCCGTACCTATCACATCCGCGCTCGTACATCCCATTTTAATGGTGAATCCTGAAAACGGGGTTAGGGAGTTTTTAAAAGCAATCTGCAAAGCCAGACTCGTCAGAATGCCGCGTTGCATTCCACTGGCAGCTAACTCTGATTTGCGGAAAAGCATCTGCATTCTGCCGTCATGAAAGTTACCGTTAAATGGTGTGGCGTGTTGAGGTAACATTTACCCCTACACCTACTGTATGGATGGTGGATGTACCAACCGGAGTGCCGTTTACTCCGCAGTTTAGCTGAATAGGCGCAGGAACTCCCGTTGCCACAGCATGCAACTGTATCGGTGAGGAAAGACACAAACTTGTATCCGGACCAGCCGTAATTCTCACAGTTGTATCTACTACTACAGTAGCATATCCCTGACCGGCACATCCCCCTTCGGTAACATTGGCAATGAAGGTGGTGGTGCCTGAAATCTGCGCCTTGGGGGAAAGGCTGGATGGATTGTCCACTGCTGCGGAAGGCGTCCAGGAGATGACGGCATTGGTTGCCACACGCTGGCATACGCCAAAACGGATATTCGGCCGGTTGACTCCGGAAAAGGGAGAAGCCAGGTTGCATCCGCTAGCGGCATCATCAAAATCATGGGCTACGGAACGAAAAGCCGTGGAAGTGTAGTATACCTGATCGTCACCGGAAAAGTTGGTATTATCAAAGCACACCTCTACAATCAGATTAGATACGCCATCCCAGTCATATTGGTTGGTTAGCAGAAAGGTGTTCCATCCTGCTGTGGTGGTATAAGAAACAGGACCATAAACAATAGCCATGCCCGGAGTAAAATTGGTGGAGCTTGAAGTGCCGGGAAATTCACTGAGGCTGGTGCACCCCATACGGATGGTAAAGTTCTGGTAAGGCGCGGTACTTGCTTTTAAACCTATATTGAAGGCGAGCTCAGTGAAGGTGCCTCCGGAAATTCCCATAGCGTTCAGCTCTGAAGCACGATAGAGATATTGTACACGACCATCTTCCCAATATCCACGGAAAGGCGATCCGGTTGCGGTATAGGTACCACCAGTGCCCAGGGTGAATGTCTGAGTATTGTTGTTGCAAGGGGTAATTGCCGTTCCACATAAAGTAGGCGTAGTTGTCAGACTTAGCTGAATGGTTTCCCCAGGACACACCGTATCCGGATCAGCAAACGCCCTCACGCTGGGGGCAACCCCGGAGATGCGCACAGTAATGGAATCGGTGCGCAAACACCCCTGCGCTGAAGAAGCAGTAAGATAGTACGTAGTAGTGGCTGGCGGACTGGCTATAGGATTAGGCACTGTGGTATTACTCAATCCTGTAGCAGGTGACCACGAATAGGTATACGGCCCGTAAGCCGGCTGGCTTACGGTTGCATTGAGCTGTGCAAGAGCGTTCAGACAGATGGCCGTATCCGGGCCTGCATCAAGAGTATAGGGTGGCTGGACATCCACAAAAACCGAATCCATGCCACAGTCGCTGGTGACATAATACATAGTTGGCACATTAGGCGTGGCAACAGGATTGGGAATATTCGGGTTGGAAAGTCCCTGAGTTGGAGTCCACTGGAAAAAAGTGCCTCCGATAGCACTTAGCTGTATGGGCAGGCCGCAGAAAACCTGGTCATTACTAGCTATCACACGGTTAAAAACATAAATAGTAAACACAAAAGTCTGGGGTGTGGACACAGGGCATCCATCATCTTTATAGGTGATGTGAAATAAATGCAAGCCGCTGTCGGCAGTGGTTGGTATCCAACTAAATTTTCCGGTCACCGATGCGCCCGAGCCGATAACCGTAAAGGTAGCACCCGGTATAGCCGTTGCTGCATTGGAGCTCAGAATGACGTTATTGCCGTTGGGATCAGTAATGTTGACATCAAAAGTCAACTGCGTGTTGGGGCACATTTGAATTACGCTGGAGTCTATAAATCCCCCACCACTGATATTGTGGATGCTATTAATTGATGGAGACGTATTACTACATAGGTTAGGTGGTAACACTACTACCTGAATATCCCGCATTGTGGTGCCGATAAGCACGCCATTGCGATACTCTTCCACAATAACCGTTATCACCGCGGTTTGCTGAATGCTGGGGGTAAAGCCCATTTGCCCGGTGAGCGGATCAAAGCCAAAGGTGCTTGTAGTTGTAGATAAAGGATAATTTACATTATAGCTACCCTGATAGGCGATAGGAACGTTATAACCGTCACTGGGCTGCACCATGCGGTAAACCAGGGAATCGCCATCCACATCAATGGCACCGTGATTGTAATTAAACGGCACCCCGGCACAGATATAAGGCACGGGAAATGTGGTAAAGACCGGAGAGTTATCACAGATACCACTGGTATTGTTTATAGTAGCGTAGGCGTATAGATTATAGCTGGATGCACTGGCAAGGTTTGTAATGGCATTATTGCGGCAACATTCAGCATACCCGACAATCCAGTCACTGCAGGATGCCGGAAGTGTGATAACACCGGAATAAACATATTGCTGAACTCCCGGAAGGGCGCCTCCATTGCAGCTGCTGTTGGCCAGCTGGCTGGGACACAATGGGGACACCTCCTGCGAACCCTGCAGAGTCAATGTTTGCGAGTAGGTTCCTGCCGGAATATTACATGACGGAGAAAAATAACTAACCGAAATGCTGGTAGGCGCATTGATGCCTGCACAGTCACGATAAAAGGCTACTGATATGCGATACTGATTGTTCCCCAGGCATTGAAAGGTAATGTCCGTGCCCATGGCGTGTGACCCAAGCATCTGCAGCGGCAACAGCAACCCTCCCACCGCCCACATAGCAGCATAAAACGGCTTCATACGCAGCATTTTATAATAATCACCAACACTTAAATGTAGGAATTTTATCAAAATCTTAATAAATCCCCTCCTGGGTCAACGTAACATTTCAAATTTGCATCTTTAACCAAAGCTTAATAAAGCGTTTTTATCGCACAAAAACCAATTAAACATGTACAGAACCCACACCTGCGGAGAATTACGCCTAACCCATCTGCAACACAAAGTTACCCTTTGTGGCTGGATTCATAAAAGCCGCGACCTGGGCGGCATGACCTTCATTGACCTGCGCGACCGCTATGGCATTACCCAACTGGTTTTCAATATGGAAGTAAATGCTGAACTATGCCGCCAGGCACGTGGGCTGGGCAGGGAGTATGTCATTCAGGCTAAAGGTATTGTAGCAGAGCGCAGCAATAAAAATCCGAATCTGCCCACCGGAGAAATTGAAATATCCGTGGAAGAACTGACTGTGCTCAATCCCAGCAAAACCCCACCGTTTACCATTGAAGACCACACAGACGGGGGAGATGATCTCCGAATGAAATATCGTTACCTGGATTTACGCAGAAAACCGCTGGCAGCAAACCTGCTCCTGCGTCATCGCCTGGCTATGGAAACACGTAAATACATGGATGCGCTCGGCTTCATTGAAGTGGAAACACCCATGCTTATTAAGTCTACTCCCGAAGGTGCGCGTGATTTTGTGGTGCCTTCACGAATGAATCCAGGTGAGTTCTATGCTCTTCCGCAATCACCTCAGACCTTCAAACAGATTCTCATGGTAGCCGGCATGGATAAATATTTTCAAATTGTAAAGTGCTTCAGAGATGAAGACCTTCGGGCAGATCGCCAGCCGGAGTTCACGCAAATTGACTGCGAAATGTCATTCATTCATCAGCAAGACGTGCTGGATACTTTTGAAGGACTTATTGCCCATTTATTTAAAACGATAAAAGGCGTTGAGCTGGGCAAAATGCCCGTAATGACTTATCAGGAGGCAATCAAAAAGTATGGCTCCGATAAGCCCGACACCCGCTTTGAAATGACTTTTGTAGAACTAAATGACTGGGCTAAAGGTAAAGGCTTTCGTGTTTTTGATGAAGCTGAGCTGGTTGTGGGTATTTGCGCAAAGGGAGCGGCTCACTATACCCGCAGGCAAATAGATGAACTCACAGAATTTGTGCGTAAGCCACAGATCGGTGCTAAAGGTCTGGTGTATGTGCGCTACGACAGCGATGGGACATTCAAGTCATCGGTGGATAAGTTCTTCACCCCGGACGACTTTGCCCGTTGGGCCGAACAGTTTAGCGCTGCTCCGGGCGACCTGATGCTCATCCTTGCCGGGGAAGCCGACAAAACTCGTAAGGCGCTCAATGCCCTCCGCCTGGAAATGGGCAACCAGCTTGGTCTACGCAACAATGATGTATATAAGCCATTATGGGTGGTTGACTTCCCCTTGTTGGAATGGAATCCCGATGACAAGCGCTGGTATGCTATGCATCATCCTTTCACCTCCCCAAAAGAAGAGGACATCCCGTTGCTGGACAGCGACCCCGGTAGGGTACGTGCCAATGCATACGACATGGTCATCAATGGCGTAGAGCTTGGCGGTGGCTCCGTGAGGATTCATGATAGCGCGTTGCAACAGAAAATGTTTCGCCTGCTGGGGTTCAGCGATGCAGAAGCCGAGATGAAATTTGGCTTTCTCATGAATGCCTTTGAATATGGCGCCCCCCCGCATGGAGGCATTGCTTTCGGCTTTGATCGCCTGTGTGCCATTTTTGGCGGACAGGAATCTATCCGCGACTTTATCGCTTTCCCCAAAAATAATGCGGGAAGAGATATGATGATTGATGCGCCCTCTCCCATCAGCGAAGAACAACTAAAGGAGCTGCATCTGCGCCTGACCATATGAATGGGTTCCTGCAGGCCAGATTGGGCTTTTATCTGAATGTATTATATTGAAGAACCCTTTTTGCCCTGGTATGTTGGGCAGCACTGGAAAGCGTCTTTGTGAAAAGAATAATCTGCTTCAAAATCATTTCCTGCACAAGTGTATTCTCCGTGTTTTGCCTGCTGACAGGCTTCGCTTATACCGGAGAGGCAAAGACTATGGTTTCGCTTATCATTCCGCCTGTTTTGCAGCAAAATTCTATTACCCGGATTGCCGTTGAAGATGTAACGGATTTGCTGCGCAAGGCCTGCCATTGTGAGGTGTATTGGAACAAAGACACTGCCAATGTGAAAATCATTCTTCCCGCAACAGATCCGGATGCAGAGCACCACCTAACACAGTTTGAAAAGCAATGGCCCTACCCTATTCTGCACTATCCTGAGCAGGATTATCAATGGGAATCTACCGACTCGGCAGGAGTAATCCTTTTGCGTTTATACGCCCGCACGGCTCAAGCCATCAGCTTCGGGCTTTACGGACTTCTGCAGGAAAAACTGGGATTTCAGTTTTATCATCCCCGTGAGATGATTATCCCTTCCTTTGAGCGCTGGCCCCTGCCTGCCGCATTTACCTGGAAGGCTTCTCCCCGCTTTCATAAAAGGGGATTTCATTTACATACACAACATCCCCTTGAACTGACAGAAGATTTGATGCACCCCTACAGTCCGGAATCCAGGCAACGTATCCGTGAATATATTGACTGGTTGGCCCGCAACCAGCAAAACTATTTTGAATTTAATCTGTTGGAGAGCGTCTGGCTGCCAGAATGGATTCCATATTTCCAATTTATCATTGAATATGGTCATCAACGAGGTATTCTCATGGGTGTTGACCTCTCCATGCGGATGATCCAACAGAAAGCATTTATGCTCTACCGAAATTTTCCGGCCTCCTGGCGCACCAAAAAAAAGCAGATTGACCGCAATCTTCGCCACTTATGCAAGGCAGACTGGGATGTGTTCAACATTGAATTTTCCACCACGGAATTCAGCAAAGGCAATGAAAAGAAAAAACGTGCTTTACAACGCTATATTACCGACCGTCTGGTTAACCAATATAGCATCAAACCCATGGGGCGTATGCATGTGGTGAAGGACGAAAGGATGATAGACCGCCGGGAAACAAGCAGCCAAAGCATGTCCGTTGCAGACTCTCTCCTTGACCAGAATCGCGGCATACTCATTCACACGGTGATGTTTTACTCTCTCACAGACAGCAATGCCCCTGTTTACGGCAATGAGAATCTGCTCCATATGCTGGATGCGCTTCTTTATGAGCAGCAATACCGGGAAACCTGGTATTATCCTGAATCAGCCTACTGGATAACTTTTGATAACTCGGTGCCCATGTTTTTAGCCCCTTACCTGTCTGCACGCCTGGAAGATATTCTGCTTTGTGATTCCCTGCAGGTAACAGGGCATATCACTTTCAGCTCCGGATGGGAATGGGGCTACTGGCTGATTGACTGGAGCATTGCCCGATGGAGCTGGCAGCATGAAGAAAACGGAACAATCCGGCAGCCAAGACCGGACGATTATCTGAATGAGTTGTTACATGATGCATCAGTAACCACAGGCCTTCTTGAAGCATTACGCCTGCAGCAGCTCTTCCTTAAAGACAGCGGCCTTATAGCATATCTTACCGCTCAGACCGTTACTGACGAACTGCCTCGGCCTTTCAATCTGCAATTGCATCCGCGCCCAAAGCTTAGCTACCGTCAAATGTTTAAAAATCCGGAGCTGGCAGCCAAAGAACTGCAACCCGTAGTAACCTCTTTGATCCGATTTGCAAACCAAACAGACAGTATCCTTACCCACACCGAAGCTGCTTATTCCCGAAATTCACCTCAATCGCCACAGGTGGATAAAATCTTCAATGAAATTATGGATGGCTTGCGTATAACAAGCCTGCGGGCAAGACAGCGGGTAAGTATTTTCCAAGCTATGATGTATCCCAAACAACGAGAAGCTCATCTGCAAGAGGCTGAGTTAATCCGTCAACGGGCACTTCAGGTCGTCAGACGCAGGGAAGCAGAATATCGCTATCCGGTGAGCCTGCTGGCTGGACGCTACTACAGTCATACAGCCTATAATTACGGTTATCTGTATCCGGTACACAACCTGCATTTCTGGAAAAGAGAGGAAATGCAAATCAGGAAAAACCGTTGGGGACCTTTTTTTATGTCTATCTGGAACGTTGCCCGAATCATTGGCATTTCGGAATAAAATCAGCAAAAGTACCCTAAAAACAAGGGGTGCCCGTAAGGCTATTGATTCCAGATGCCAATTCCGGCAACGAAATAAAACTTTCGGGCATCAGGATTGGTGATCAGAGAGACAGACACAGGAAGCTGTACCTTATGCTTTTCGCCCAATTCAAAAGTTTTAGCCACCCGAACACCTGCGTTGACAATATTAAAGCGCTGATTTACGGTTACATCCAGGCCGTTACGGACATAGCCGCTATTTTGGGTATAGTACTTTCCGTAAGCTCCCCCGAGTATGAGAGTCAGCTCCACGTCACCCTTCAGTTGAAAAGAATAGCTTCCTTCCACATAAAAGGAGTGTTTCCACCCCACATAACTAACCGTTGTATCGGCAGGCAACTGATTTATGCTGTCGGCCGGAGTAATGGTCATGACCGGCTGGTCATCTGGCCCATGAAAATTGTAGCCCAGAAATACACTTAGTGGAACATTTTCCGGCCCATCAAAACCTATCAGCGCTTCGTAAATATGCGCAGTATTGCGTCCGTAGTTAAAATACCGGTCTTTAGCAGTGGTTTCAGTAGGGAAATAATAATCAATCAAGCCAATCCAAACATAGGGAAACCGGAGAGTGGCATATAGGTCGGTTTCCGCAAAGCTGCCAGTCACTGCATAGGATGCCCAGGCCCCAATTTGAAAAGTTGCAACCGGCTGGTCTCCTTTTACTATTCGTTTGGTGGCAACGGAATAGGATACCCCGGGTTGGAAGGCTGGCGCCACGCCAAAATCCATGCCGCGCCAGATGTAACGGCTGACCAAGTCAAAGCCAAATGTGACTGGAAACGAGGTTGCGCTTTCTGACAAAACTGTATCCCTACCCGAGGAGGAATTTGCTGGTAAAAACTGGTGTAAGCTTCCTTTAGCCTGGGCTTTCATATAGCCTAAAGAAAAAATGAAAATAAGAAATGTCGTTTCGCGAAAGTGTTTTACTAATATCATATTCATATATTTTTAAAAAATTTTGCAGCAAATGAAAACAATTTCTGTTTTTTTTCAAAAATTTTTTAAATTTTTTTTATCAATTTTTAGGGCTAAATAATTCCATAAGAAAGCAAAAAAAATTAATAACAAATTGATTTTTAGATATTTAATAAACGGCAGCATTTGATTTTGTCTGAAAAAAAAATTTTCAGTTTTTTTTAAAAAAACCATAAAAAATTAATTTTTACCCTATAATTTTGAGTTTTTGTAAACGGGTGGTGTTGGGGCGCGGCTTTTCAGGGGTCGCGCCCTTTGTTTTGTGTGGATACTTTGATTTTATCGGATAATTTAGATCAGCCCTTCATCGGCAAAGCTGAAGTATCCGTCAGCGGTTATGATAAGGTGGTCTAAAACTGCTATATCCATAATTTTACCGGCCTCTTTCATTTTGCGGGTAAGAGCCTTGTCTTGCTCACTGGGCCTTTTATTGCCGGAAGGATGATTATGGGCAAGAATGATGGAAGAGGCCAACAGCTCAACTGCTCTGCGAAAGATAATTCTTACATCCGCTACGGTTCCGCTCACCCCTCCTTTGCTTATGGATTCAATAGCAAGTATTTTGTTAGCTCTGTTTAAGCAGATCACCCAAAATTCCTCGTGAGTAAGATCAGCCATGCGGGGATGCAACACTTCATAAACGGTTTGGCTATTGATGATCTTCAGTTTATCCAGTGCATCAGCCGCCTTTCTGCGTGCCCCCAGCTCCAAAGCGGCCATAATAGTAATGGCTTTTGTAACTCCAAGCCCTTTGAGATTTTTAGGGTCTTTAAAGTCGGCCAGATGAAAACGGGCAAGCCGATTAAGGTCATTTCCGGCCTTGGCAAGCAGACGTTTTGCCAGATCAACGGCCGACAATTCCCGTGAGCCACTGCGAATCAGGATGGCAAGGAGTTCAGCATTTGAAAGGGCTTGCCTGCCTTTGGTGATCAGCTTTTCCCGTGGGCGATCATCTTCCGCCCATGTGCGGATAGGCAACCTGTATGATTCGTTTTCTTCCACGGATAATGTTTTTCTAAAAATAAAAAAGCATGCGCAAACATTTACACATGCTACAGTCGGGATGTTGTATAGGCTTCCGGGAAGAAGTGTGCGAAACTGGAGGCTTACTTCAGCTTGTTTACATGTATCATGACCGAAGATTTAAGATTAGCCGCCTTCTTCCAGTGTATCTGATTTCTTTTAACCAGCCGGTCAATTCTGGAAACCACCTGGGGTAACAGCTTAAGTGCCTCAGTTTTATCGGTTGTAGCCCTCAACTTTGCAATCAGGTTGCGTGTGGTCTTACCGTAATACCTATTTTCAGCTCTTCTTTTGGCAGATTGTCTTATTCTTTTGATAGCGGATTTGTGATGTGCCATGCCGTATATTTTATTCAGGGTTGCAAAGCTAACGAAATCTGAACGATTAGAAAAACATACACCTGCAAAGGATTCGTAAGCAGATGCAAATAAAAGGTTTCTCCAAAATCCGATATTTGCATAAAGCATCGCTTCCTGCATGGACGTATCGTATATTTCCAATGCCCATCCGGCTTACATAGAATCACTTTACCAGGATTACAAAAAAGATCCGACATCGATTGATGGAGAGTGGAAACGTTTTTTTGAAGGCTTTGATCTGGCCGTTTCGCTCTACTCTTCAGAAGGAGCTTCCGTTTCACCAGATGAACTAAAGGTCTGGTCATTGATTCAGGCTTATCGTATGCGCGGACACCTGATTTCAAAAACCAATCCCATCCGCGAGCGCAAAGACCGCAAGGCCAATCTGGAGCTGCATCATTTCGGGCTTTCGGAGAAACATTTGAGCCAGACCTTTCTGGCCGGAAAAGAACTAGGGCTCACAGAACCTACACTGGGAAACATCCTCGCCCGGCTAAAGAAAATTTATTGCGGCTCTATCGGTTTTGAGTACGGCTACATCAGCAATACTGAAAAATACAACTGGCTGAAAACACGTATTGAAAAAGACGGAGGTGAAGTACATCTGCCGCTGGAAAAGAAAAAACGCATTCTCACCAAACTCAATGAATCGGCTGTGCTTGAAAAGTTTCTGCACACCAAATACATTGGCCAGAAACGGTTCTCACTGGAAGGCGGTGAATCCACTATTCCCGCTCTGGATGCCATCATTCAGAAGGCAGCCGAACTGGGCGTGCAGGAAATTATCATCGGCATGGCACATCGTGGCCGCCTCAATGTGTTGGCCAATATTATGGGCAAAACCTACAAACAGATTTTCAGCGAGTTTGAAGGCAACCTCCCTGCCGATCTCACCATGGGTGACGGTGATGTAAAATATCACCTCGGGTATTCTTCGCAAATAAAAACCCTTAACGACAAAATCGTGCATCTTAAACTGGTGCCCAATCCTTCGCATTTGGAAGCGGTAAATCCGGTCGTAGAAGGCTTTGCCCGGGCTAAGGCTGACATCGTTTACGGCTCAGACATTGATCTGATTTTTCCTTTGCTGATTCACGGAGATGCCTCTCTTGCCGGACAGGGGGTGGTCTACGAAACCATTCAAATGTCACAACTGGAAGGATATACCACAGGGGGCACATTGCATTTTGTCATTAATAACCAGATCGGATTTACCACCGATTTTGATGATGCCCGCTCCTCTAACTACTGCACCAGTGTAGCGGCCGTTATTGAGGCTCCTGTCTTTCATGTTAACGGTGATGATGTGGAAGCCGTAGTCTATGCTGTAGAACTGGCAACCGAATACCGGCAACATTTTAATACAGATGTATTTGTGGACATGGTGTGCTACCGTAAATACGGCCATAACGAAGGGGATGAGCCCCGCTTTACGCAACCTAAGCTATACAGCATTATCGCCAACCATCCCAGCCCCCGGGAGATCTATGTAAAAAAGCTCGTTGAAGCAGGCAGCATCGAAGCTGAACTTGCAAAAAAAATGGATAAGGAGTTTTGGAAAATGCTCCAGGACCGCCTCAATGAGGTAAAACAGCAACCCCTTCCTTATGAATATCAGGAGCCGGAGCTGGCCTGGAAATCCCTGCGCAGATCCCGGCCTGAGGATTTTGAAAAATCCCCTGATACCTATATCTCCAAAGAGGTAATGGATAAGGTGCTGAATGGTATTATCACCTATCCTCCCGACTTTAAACCCTTACAAAAGGTTAAAAAACTTCTTGATCAGCAGCGGACAATGATTGAGGAAGGTGTACTGGACTGGGCCCTGGGGGAACTGCTCGCCTACGGATCCATTTTGCTGGAGGGCAAAGACATTCGCATGAGCGGCCAGGATATTCGCAGGGGCACCTTCTCTCATCGGCATGCTATCATCCGTGACGAAGACACCAGCGCCCCCTACAATCGGCTGGCTCATCTGGATCCCCAACAAGGCAAGTTCAGAATATACAACTCGCTGCTGTCGGAGTTTGGTGTGCTGGGGTTTGAGTTCGGCTACTCCATGGCCTCACCCAACACGCTTACCATTTGGGAAGCACAGTTTGGAGACTTTGCCAATGGCGCACAAACCATTATTGACCAATTTATAGCCCCTTCAGAAAGCAAATGGCAACGGATGAGCGGCCTGGTACTCCTGCTTCCTCACGGCTATGAAGGACAGGGACCCGAACACTCCAGCGGCCGTCTGGAACGCTTCCTTCAGCTTAGTGCAGAGTTCAACATGATCGTTGCTAATTGCACTACCCCCGCCAATTTCTTCCATCTCCTGCGCAGACAACTTGCCTGGCCCTTTCGCAAACCACTTGTTGTTATGACTCCCAAATCCCTGCTTCGCCACCCAAAATGTGTTTCTCCGAAGGAGGAATTCCTCAAAGGCGGATTCAGGGAAATTCTTGATGATACTTACGCAGATGCACGAAAGGTAAAAAAGGTGTTGCTGTGTTCAGGAAAAATCTATTACGACCTGCAGGAATTGCAGGAAAGGGATAAGCGCAAAGATATAGCCATCATAAGACTGGAACAGCTTTATCCGCTTAATTACAAAACCCTGGATGCAATTACTGACAAATACCATAAGGCTAAATTCATCTGGGTGCAGGAAGAGCCCTCTAACATGGGAGCTTGGGTGTACATGTTAAGCTGTTACCGCAAGGTACCCCTGGATGTCATTTCACGGAAGAATAGCGCTTCGCCCGCAACAGGATATCAAAAAGTGCATTTTGAAGAACAACAGCGCATCATAGAACAGGCCTTTGCCTGATGGAAACCCGTATAGGCTGATTGATTTAACTTCGTAAGTATTATTCAACGCGATAAACAGTTCTTATGCTTGAAGTAAAAGTACCTGCAGTAGGCGAATCCGTCACAGAAGTGACCCTGGCCAACTGGTTGGTAAAAGATGGCGACATTGTGGAAATTGACCAGCCTCTTTGTGAAATAGATTCCGATAAAGCTACCTTTGAAGTAACAGCTGAAAAATCAGGCCGCATCGCCATAGTTGTTCAGGCAGGCGAAACCGTTCCTGTAGGTGCAGTTATCGCAAAAATAGACACCAGCGTTGCCGTGCCTGCAAAGAAGGAGCCTGTTCCCGCTGAACCCCCGGCTGACTCTACGGTTAAAACAGAACCTAAGGAAGTAGTAAAAAAAACGGAAACAAAAGCCTCTCAGAAGCCTGCTGAGCAAAAAGAAACGGCCTATGCCCAGGGTGTGCCTTCTCCCGCTGCTGCCAAACTGATAGCCGAACATAACATTAAAACTTCTTCCATTACACCATCGGGTAAGGGAGGACGCATCACCAAAGAAGATGTGCTCAAAACCATGGCCCGGCAGCCGGAGCAGGGCAACGGTTCTGAAGCCCCCAAAAAGGGGAGTTTTAGCCGGGAAACACACAGGGAAAAAATGTCCACCCTGCGAAAAACCATTGCCAGACGCCTGGTGGCTGCTAAAAATGAAACAGCCATGCTCACCACCTTTAACGAGGTGGACATGAGCGCCATCCTGCACATTCGCAACCAATACAAAGAGAAATTCAAAGAAATACACGGCATAGGACTCGGTTTTATGTCTTTTTTTACAAAAGCCTGCTGTATTGCCCTCCAGGAATTTCCGGCCGTTAACGGCATTATTGAAGATGAATATATCGTGTATCACGATTACTGTGACATCGGCATAGCGGTATCTACACCCCGCGGACTGGTTGTGCCCGTGATCCGCAATGCAGAATCTCTTTCCATGGCAGAAATTGAAAAAGCCGTTGTGGACCTGGCCACACGCGGCAGAGATAACAAACTTACCCTGGAGGAGATGCAGGGCGGCACGTTTACCATCAGCAACGGTGGGGTTTTCGGCTCCTTGCTTTCCACGCCTATACTGAACGCCCCCCAATCAGCCATTCTGGGTATGCATAAAATTGAGGAGCGCCCCATCGCTGTAAACGGACAGGTCGTAATTCGCCCGATGATGTATGTCGCTTTATCTTATGACCACAGAATCATTGATGGCAAAGAATCCGTAAGCTTTCTGGTAAGAGTAAAGCAACTGCTGGAGAATCCGGCATTCATGCTCACCGGAGATGATCCGGTGAAAACGCTGCTGGGCGTTTGATTAATCCGTCTTTTGTGCGGGAATCCGCGATCACCTCTGCTATCGTATCCGTCAAATGAGCGCAACCTGCAGAAGATAACGCCAAATAATTATTGCTGTTCTTCAAATGCGGCAAAAGGAGCAGGCCAGCGCATAAAATACCATCACCCGCTCCAGTGTCGGCAGCAGGAGAGGCAGGTTTTAACCTTAGTGTTTTATAATGATTTTTTTATGCCCCAGCGGGCTTCCCTTATCATCAGCGGCATACACAATATACAGTCCGGGCACCCAGCGACCGGTATACAACTTTTGCCGCTGTGCGGCATTAGCATATTGTTGCGTGTATATTTTTTCTCCCATTGCATTGAAAACATCTATACGCGATATGGGCGCATAATTGCTCTCTGCATACAGCTCTTGGAATACAGGATTGGGAAATACCTGCAATAACCGGACGGGTTTAAAATCATCCGGAACAGGAAGCGGAAAATCATTGCATATCATCGGATACAGAAAATCCCGGGCAATAGTATCTATTTCAGCACATAAAGCCCAGGAAGTATCCCATGGGGTATGATCATAATCGTAATAGGTTTTTAATTGATGATATATCCCCCGGTTATTTAAAGCCGTGTCTATAGAACCCGATCCGTAAAGGGTTATCAAGGTGAAAAAATTATAAGGCGGCAATCGGTAAACCTGGTCAAAGAAGTAAGGAATGGTGCGGTCCTTATCTCCGTGTATCAGCAGCATGGGCTCCTCATCATCACCAATCCACCATAGGCGGTTGATGCCTCCTGCCATGGGTATGGCAGCTTTGACAGATGAAGAATAGCCCGGATTTCCGGCATCGCCTTCCAACCCGCCATGGGCGAGTACTGAATCCAGCAATACCGCAGGCACCTCACTCAAATCATCCAGATAGGCATAGTGAATGCTCAGCACAGCGCCTGCAGAGCTACCTCCTATGAAAATATAATTGCTATCTATACGAAACTGATTGGCAGTGGCCGCATCTTTTACAAAAAAGCGTACTGCAGCTTTGGCGTCATAAATAGCGTTCAACACTGCATACATCATTTTGACGGAATCAATGAGATTGAGTGCTTCGGTTAAGCGATATTGTATGGACGCTGTCACAAAGCCACGTTGCGCAAAGCTGCGGCACAGGACATTCACGGCACGGTCCGTATTTTTGTCACCTGAATTGAACCCTCCGCCATGCGCTAACAAAAGAAGCGGCCGTCTTTGTGCATCATCATTGACTGGCAGGAACACATCCATCTTGTTAAAGTCAGAGCGTACGGTAGTGTACTGCACTTCCATACTGTCAAAGGCAAAAATTTTATCATAAAAACGTCCTGCCCGCGGGCACTGCGCCCATACCTCTGAGAGTGTCAGCACAGCTATGACAATGGCCGGCACCAGGCAGCCGGAAAAATATTTACGAAGGCCGAACATACCGATCCCTCACAGCAAAAATGGATTCATGAGAGGTGCAACCCTGATTCAGTTGCACACTAAGATAGGATTTCTGTACCCTCCGGCAAAGAGCCAACCGAAAATCAGTAGGGTTACGAAGATGTGTAAACAGGGCCTCACCGTCAGCGCCTTTTTACCATGAGCATACATCCCGCAGCGGGTAAGTTATTTTTTGAAATTAAGATGCTCTACAAAGGAGGTTGTGAAATTTCCGGCTTTGAAGTCATCATGCCGCATCAGGGCAATCTGGAAGGGAATGGTGGTTTTTATACCTTCCACGATAAATTCATTCAAGGCACGCTCCATTTTGGCAATGACGGCATCACGGGTCTGGGCGCGACAGATCACTTTAGCAAGTAATGAATCGTAATAAGGCGGAACGGTATATCCGGCATAGACGTGTGTATCTACTCTCACTCCATGGCCTTTGGGTGTATGAAAGGAAGTGATCTTGCCCGGACAGGGTGCGAAATTGTTGTAGGGATCTTCAGCATTGATGCGGCATTCCATAGCACAACCCTGTGGGAAATAGTTTTTACCGCTAATCTTCACACCCGCTGCAATCTTAATCTGTTCCTTCACCAGGTCATAGTCAATCACTTCCTCGGTCACCGGATGTTCCACCTGAATGCGGGTATTCATTTCCATGAAGTAAAAATTCTTGTACTTGTCCACAAGAAATTCTACCGTACCCAGGCTTTCGTAGTTAATGGCCTTTCCTGCCAGCACAGCTGCTTCGCCCATTTTTTTCCGCAACCGGGTGTCCACAAAAGGTGAGGGTGACTCCTCTACCAGCTTCTGCATTCTGCGCTGAATAGAGCAGTCGCGTTCCGACATGTGAATGACATTACCATACTGGTCACCGGCAATCTGTATTTCTATATGGCGCGGTTCTTCTATAAATTTTTCAATATACACCCCTTCGTTGGAGAAAGCCGCTTTCGCTTCTGCACGGGCTATTTCAAAGGCTTTTTCAAAGTCTTTTTCATCGCGCACGATACGAATTCCTTTGCCTCCACCTCCGGCAGTGGCCTTAATTACAATCGGATAGCCTATTTTCTTAATCACCTTTTTTGCGGCACTCATATCAGACACCAGGCCGTCAGATCCGGGAATCACCGGCACTCCGGCTTCTTTCATGGTTTTTTTTGCCGTTACCTTGTCGCCCATTTTCCTTATCATTTCAGCCGAAGGCCCAATCAGCTTTATATTGTGTTGCTCACACAATTCGGCAAAGGCAGGATTTTCGGCATGAAAGCCGTAGCCGGGATGAATGGCATCGGAGTTGGTGAGTTCGGCCACGGCCATGATGGTAGGAATTTTCAGATAGCTTTCGCTGCTGGGAGGGGGACCTATACAAACGGCTTCATCGGCAAAACGCACGTGCAGGCTCTCCTTGTCAGCCGTAGAATACACGGCTACCGTCTTAATGCCCATCTCGCGGCACGTGCGTATGATTCTAAGGGCTATTTCTCCCCGGTTGGCAATCAGGATTTTCTTAAACATGGGTGGGTTATACTCCTTCTGGATCAATCAGAAAAAGGGGTTGATCATATTCTACCGGACTGGCATCTTCCACCAGAATTTTTACCACCTTCCCATCCACTTCCGATTCAATTTCATTGAAGAGCTTCATCGCCTCAATAATACAGATATGATCTCCTTTTTTTATAATGTCGCCTACTTTCACGTACGGTTCTTTGTCAGGGGCCGGTGCGCGGTAAAAAGTACCCACCATGGGTGATTTAATAGTAATGTATTTATTGGCTGCTGCCTTGTCAGAATCTGTTTTTTCCTGAGTGCCTGTTTCAACCGGAGGTGGGGTAATTGTGTTTTCCTGGAGAACATTTTTGGGGGCTTGAGGCTGCACGGCAGAAGGAATCAGCGGCATGGCCGTTCCCTTGCGCAGAGTAATCTTGAAGCTTTCCTGTTCAATCTTAAGCTCTGTCAGGTCTGACTTTCCCATGATTTTTATCAGCTCCTGAATCTGTTTGAAATCCATAGTTATATGTTTGAGTTGGAAACTGCAAAATACAAAAGTGAGCGGGAATTATTTGACCCGTTCTACATAGGAACGTGAGCGGGTGTCCACTTTTATTTTTTCGCCCGTATCCACAAAAAGAGGGACGGCAACTTCTGCTCCGGTTTCCAGTCGTGCTGGCTTGGTAACGTTTGTGGCTGTGTCACCGCGCACACCGGGCTCTGTGTAAGCAACTTCCAGAATGACGAAAGGAGGGAGTTCTACCAGCAGAGGCTGTTCGGTTTCGGCTTGAAACAATATTTCCACCTCCTGTCCTTCCTTAAGCAGATCAGAGCTGGGCACCATGGATTCATTCAGCGTAAACTGATCGTAAGTATCCTGATCCATGAAGGTGTAGCCGGAATCATCTTTGTAAAGAAACTGCACTTTTCTTCTTTCCACGCGCACTTCGTCCACCTTGTCACCGGCACTGAAAGTAACTTCCAGCACCTTGGATGTAGTAAGGTTTTTAAGCTTGGTGCGCACAATAGGCCTGCGCTGTTGCATCTTTACATGCTGAAAGTCCAGGATTTGCCAGATTTCATTATTGTAATAGATACACATTCCATTTCGGAAATCTGCTGTTGTAGCCATGAGCGTATATTCATTTTTGTTTGCTAAACTTTTAACAAAAAGCCTGTCCCTGGGATTTAATATGCCCAGGTCATGTAAATGGCTCCCCAGGTATATCCTCCTCCCACTGCGGTAAGGATGAGCTTATCTCCACGGTGTAGTTTGTTTTCCCACTCCCACAGACAAAGAGGAATTGTTGCCGCAGTGGTATTACCGTACTTATGAATGTTTATCATTACTTTTTCTTCGGGTAGCCCGATGCGTGTGCGGGTGGCTTCAATAATGCGCTTATTGGCCTGATGCGGCACCAGCCAGTCAATGTCATTTGCCGTCAGGCCGTTGCGTTTCATCAATTCCTCACAGGCATCAGCCATATTTACCACTGCAAATTTAAAGACAGCCTTCCCCTCCTGATAAACAAAATGTTCGCGGGCATCCACTGTTTCATGGGATGCCGGTTTTACTGATCCGCCTGCTTTCACGTACAAATGCCGGCACCCTGAACCATCGGCTTTAAGGATAAAATCCTCAATTCCGTATTTCGGTGAGGGTTCCAGCAATGCCGCTCCTGCCCCATCCCCGAAAAGCACGCAGGTTTCCCGGTCTTCATAGTTGACTATTGAAGACATCTTATCGGCACCTACTACAATAATTTTTCTGCACCTGCCTGATTCAATAAACTGAGCCGCTGTAATGAGGGCATATAAAAAGCCGGAGCATGCTGCAGCCAGGTCAAAGCTAAAGGCGTTTTTGATGCCTGTTTTTTCGGAAATGATATTAGCGGTTGCCGGCAGGGGAAAGTCAGGAGTAACGGTAGCACATATCAGCAGGTCAATTTCTGCCGGATCGGTACCTGTATCCTGTAACAGTTTAAGCACTGCCTGTTCAGCCATGAAAGATGAGCCCATTTCCTTATCTTTAAGGATACGCCTTTCTCGGATACCGGTACGGGTGGTTATCCATTCGTCATGGGTATCCACCATTTTTTCCAGGTCTGCATTGGTCAGCACATCATCGGGCACATAGCCGCTGATGGCAGAGATAGCTGCACGTATCTGGCTCATCTTAGCAATTTGACCCGGGAAGCCTCAGGTTGTTGTTTTAGCCTCCACGATCATTTTACCCTTGTAGTAGAGGTTGCCATCCACCTTGTAAGCTCTGTGGCGCAGATGCGTAACACCGGTAGTAGGACATACCGAAAGGGTAGGTACCGGGGCCTTGTATTTGCTCCTTCTGGTGCGAGTTCTTTGTTTAGAGTGTCGTCTTTTAGGATTTGGCATGACTATTTTTTTATTTCAGATTTTTCAATGCTGCCCAGCGCGGGTCTGTCTCAAACGGTTTTTGCTGTTTGTTTTCCAGTATTTTCAATACCTGCTCATTACATCCCGGTGAACCATCTTCTTTGGGGATACAGACCCTCCTTACCGGGATGCTCAACAGGATGAAGTCATAAATCATCTGACTGAGGTCAATATACACATCGTTGCGTGAAATGTAAATAATGTCCTCGTCTTCTTCTTTTTTGAGTTTGAGGTCATCACTGTATTTTACATACACGGTAAATTCGTCAAGAATGGGCTGATCAAAGGTTTCCAGGCAGCGATCACATTCCACACGCACAGTGCCTTCAATGGAAAAGCCCACTACGAAAAAATTTTCCCGCTTTTCAAAATCCACATCCACCTGCACCTGTTTTTTACCGGTTTCCGCATCCGAGAAAGCCTTAAAAAACTCCTCAGTTATGTCAAACCGAAACAGATGATGCCCCACTTTGAGGCCGGTAAATGGAATGCGATATTGTTTTAAAATGTCCAAGAACCGGTTTTTTAAAGCGAGTGGGCAAAGATATGAAAAACCGGAAAATACGGGAATGTTTTGCCTATTTTGGTAATCCTTATGAATTGGAAGCTCAGGTTAGTTTTGCTGTTTGCCCGGCTCAGAAAACCCATTGAGCCCAATGCGCTTCAGGATGTAGATGCTCTGCGCAGGCAGGCCGAAGGGGCTGCCCGGCTGGGCTCGTTTTTGTTTGATAAAAAGTTGCCCATACGTTTTGTGGCTGACATCCCGGCAGGGAATGTGCCCGTGCGGATCTATCGTCATTGGGATGCGCCCGACCAGCAGATTATAGTGTATTATCACGGGGGTGGTTTTGTTTTTTACGGCCTTGACTCTCACGACTATGTGTGCCGAAGGCTGTGTCTGATGAACCGGTGTTTGGTTGTCTCGGTAGACTATCGGTTGGCTCCGGAGCATACCTTTCCGGCAGCTCATGAAGATGCCTTTTCCGCCCTGCAATGGGTCAGGGAGCATATTCAAAACCATGGCGGTAATCCCGATCGGATTATTCTGATGGGTGATAGTGCCGGGGGAAATCTGGCTGCCTGCATGGCGCATAAGTGTAAAAAAGAGCGCATTCCCGTGCTGGCACAGGTGCTGGTGTATCCCTGGATTGACGGGAAGCTGGAAAATCCTTCTATCGTCAGAAATGGCAAGGGTTACCTGCTTACCCGTGAAGCGATGCTGTGGTTTCAGCAGCAGTATACCCCTCGAAAAGAAGACCAATGCCATCCGCTGGTTTCCCCCTGCTATGAAGATGACTTTAGCGGGCTGGCGCCTAGTTTTATTTTAACCGCAGAACTGGACCCTCTTCGGGATGATGGATACAATTACTATCAACAGCTGCAGGTCGGAGGAACCCATGTTGTGTACCGGGAGTATCCGGGGCTGATGCATGGTTTCTTCAACCTGCCGTATGTGCATCCTCTGGCTTTACAGGCTTACCACGACATACGTGATTTTTTAAACAGCCTCCAGCACCCTTAATGCCACTCAAACGATGCTGCAACAGTGCGGTTGCACGCAGTAAGATGCAGACTATTCCTTTATTTTCCTGATCAGCTTCTGAGCAAAGCCGGGAAACGTTTCAATAATCCAAGCCCGCAGATTTCTTGTTTTCCAATATATGAAATCCCGAATTTTATTCCTGGAGGGTAGGCTTTGAGCTGTCTGCTGAAGTTTTTGAAAAACGATGATACTGCCCGCTTCCCGGTCGTGGAGTATCCTGTATTGAAACGGATCCATCAGCACCGAATCTGCAATGGCTCTGAAAACCACTTTGGAACCGTAGTGCCCCGGATAGTCGTGCAGGGCTATAAGGCCTCCCTCCACAACAAACTTTGACCAGTTTTTTATGTCCGTTACCACACCCCGGTAGGAGTGATCGCCATCTATCCAGAGCAACTTAACAGGCTTATTCCACTGTTTCGCGGCCACATGGCTGGGGGAAATGATGCGGTTGACGTATTGGCTGACACCGGCTCTTTGCAGGTTTTGTTCAATAGCGGGATGCTGGAAGATGTCAATAGTGTGTATGGGGCGGCCGTTTTTTACCTTCTGGGCAAAAGCGAGGGCAATGGTGCTTTTCCCGACATTTGTGCCGATTTCCACCACTTCGCCTTCTACCTGCAGATTCAGCAGCAGATGAAACAAAAACTCCGGCTGGGAGCCGCCAAAGGTCCTTTCCGGAATGGCTTCTATGATTGCGTTGATCTCCGCAAAAGAGGTGATGGAGGATGTTTCGGAAGTATGCATAACCGGGTGCTCAATTTAATCAAAGAGCCGCAGTTTTGGATGACTGGTGCGAGCATGAGAGGAGGTTTTCGGCTACATAATCTATCTGCCGGTCGGTGAGCTCTGCATAAATCGGGAGGGAGAGAATCCGGCTTTGCGCAGCTGCAGAAACGGGAAAATCACTGGTTTGGTGATTCAGGTATGCGTAGGCTTTCACAAAGGGAAGGGCCTTGGGATAGTGCACCGCGGTTTCAATTCCTTTTCGGGACAATGCGTTTTGCAAGGCTTCTCTATCGCTCACCTGAACTACGAACAGATGATACACATGCCCGGAATACTCAGGCGACACGGGCAGCTTAATATCCGTGCCTTCCAACAGCTTTTTATACCTGGCAGCTGCAGCCCTCCGGCTATGATTCCACCGGTCCAGATATTTCAGTTTCACCCCTAACACGGCAGCCTGGATGGTGTCTAACCGGCTGTTGCGTCCATGAATCTGATGGTCGTGTTTTACCGGTTGGCCATGATTGGTTATCAGCCGTGCCTGGCGGGCGATTTCGTCATGGCTGGTCACCATGCAGCCGCCATCGCCATAGGCGCCAAGGTTTTTGCCCGGATAGAAGCTGAAGGCTGCGGCATCGCCCAGGGCGCCCACCATTTTGCCTTTGTAGGTGGCTCCGTGCGCCTGGGCACAGTCTTCCAGAATTTTGAGTCGGTACTTTTTTGCAATGGCCAATATTTCATCCATTTCACAAGGCAGCCCATACAAATGCACGGGAATAATGGCTTTGGTTTTTTCGGTGATGCAGGCTTCTATTTTGGAAGGGTCTATGGTGTAATAATCCGGATGAATATCTACAAAGACCGGCTGGGCGCCCACCGAGTTGACCGCTTCAGCCGTAGAGATCCAGGTCAAAGCAGGCACAAGGACTTCGTCACCGGGGCCAATGCCAAGCGCCTTTAAAAGTATTTCCAGCGCGTCCGTGCCATTTGCACAGGTCACACAATGTTTTACGCCCAGATAGTCGGCAAACTCCTTTTCAAAACGGGAAACTATTTGCCCTCCAATGAAGGAAGACGTTTCCAGGCATTGTTCTAACTGCCGGTCAATTTCATTTTTAATCGTTACGTACTGGGCATGCAGATCTAAAAAAGGCACTTTCATTCCGGGGGCAGAAGCGGTTTATACAGAAATCATGATGATGCATTAAAATTATTACTTTTCAGGGCGGCAGGCGGCTCTGCTTGTTTTTTGCCCTAATATTGAAAGGCGTAACCGGAAATGAAGGTAACAAGGAAGGTATTGATTATCACCTACTACTGGCCTCCTGAAAATGGCGTGGGTGTGCAAAGGATAATGAAGTTTTGCAAATATCTGCCCCAATATGGCATCCATCCGGTAGTGCTGACTATCAGCCCGGAAAGACGCACCGCGGGACAGCCCTTGCTGACACAGGAAGGAGGCGCTTCAGTGGCGCGGGTACATTACTGGTTTGATCCGGCACGCTGGTTTTCCGGCAGCAGCCGGCTGCCGGCTGCAGAAAAAAAGGCGCCTTCCAAAGCCGGGCGTTCATGGTTGCGTGATGGCATCAACTATCTGTTGCATTTTATCTGGCTGAATTTTTTTATTCCCGACTCAAAAATCGGCTGGTACCTGCCGGCCAGGAAGGCGATTGACGCCATCATGCAAACAACGGATATTTCGGCTGTGCTCACCACCGGCCCGCCCTACACCGCGCATCTGCTCGGGCTGTATGTAAAAAACAAATACCGGCTGCCGTGGATCGTAGATGCCCGTGACCCGTGGGTGGAGAATGTGAACTACAATGCGGTGTACCGCTTTGGAGTGGTTAAGGCTATTAATCAATTGCTGGAAAAAAAGGTGTATCAAAAGGCTGACCGGATTATTACCGTTGGAGAAAAGATAGCTGAGCTGATCAGAAACAAAATACCCGATAACAGCAAGCTAAGCATTATCTATAATGGTTATGATGAAGAGGAGTTCAGCAATTTTCACGCAGTAAAAAACAGACATTTCAAGATAGGCTACTACGGAAGTATACTGGACACTCAGATACCGATAAGCTTTTTTGCATCTGTAGGCAGATTAGTGAAAGACAACAGCCAACTGGCAGAGGATCTGATATTTGAGTTTTTCGGCCCCTTGACGCAGAAAGTAAAACATGAAATTGAACGACACATACCGGCACCCAACCTCCACATCGGAGACAACCTGCCCCGCCAGAAGCTGATTGAAAAGCTGGGGGAAGAGCAAGTGCTTTTTCTCTATATTCCGCAAGACCCGACAAGCGAGCTGATCGTTTCGTCAAAAATATTTGAATACATCCGGTCGGGGTGGCCCGTATTAGTTATAGGCCCGCTGCAGGGTGAAGCCGGACGCATAATACGCATGGCAAATTCCGGTAAAGTCTTTGCATATGACGACAAGGAGGGTCCGTCACAATTTGTGCTGCAACATTATAAAAAATGGAAGCAAGGAGGATTAACCCGCAATACCTATCAAAACCCTGTTTTTGAACGAAAGGAACAAACCGGTCAGCTTGCCCGGCATTTTGAAGAGCTTTTGGAAGGAAAAAAAATTATGTCCGGAGCCTTTCCGGGTTAGGTATCCGCTTGCTGTTTGTTATGCTTTGAATGGTTCGGTCCAGAGGACTATTGGCAAGGGATCAATCAATGAACTTCTGAAGCCATTGCTCCACCGTAACCAGATGCCAGGCCCGGTAATAATCAGTCGGCCCCGCCTTTTTGTAAACTGCATCAATGCGGGTGGGGTTAAATATTCCTCTTTTTTTCAGGTTGTTTAAATTGTTCAGGCAAAAGTCCTGAAGTTCGTGTTGCATCCACCGGCCTACAGGCAAGCCGAAGCCCCGTTTTCTCATTGTTAAAGAGCGCGGAGAGATGTATTTGCCGGCCACCTGCTGCAGCAGATATTTCTGCACACCGTTGCGGATTTTATATTCAGGGGGGAGTTTAAAGGCCAGTTCAACTACATGATGATCCAGATAGGGAAACCGCGCCTCAATGGAGAAATGCATCGTGTTCAGGTCAGAGCGGCTTACATGGTGATTCCCGATAAAATGCATGAAATCAAAGTAACTCAATTCCTGCAAGGCATCGGAAAACTGCTTGTTTTCCGGGTTGTAGAGGCGGGAGAGAATGGTTTTTGATTCAAATGCATCAGGAGCAGCAAAAAGTTTTCTTTTCTGTGTATCCAGGAAGTTAGCAAACAGCACATAATAATACTCTGCTATACGGGAACAGTCTGCCAGCTCTTTGAGGATATCCAGATAATGACTTACACCGCCCGGCAACAGTATGCTCAGGAGTTTCATGCGTCTTACGGTTTTCCAGACATTAAAGCGGGTATAATAGCGATAGCCGGCCAGCAGCTCATCGGGGCCTAAGCCGTTGAGGATTACTTTTATCCTGTGTCCGGCAACCAGGCGTGAAATGACATAGTCTGGGTGAATGGAATGATAGGGTTCCTCCTGGTTCAGAATAATATGCTCCACATCGTCAAGAATATCTTTTGCACCTACCATTTTCACCACATGGTTCAGGTGGTTGATGCGGGCATTTTCCCGGGCTTCTTCCAGTTCATCATATTCTGAGATAGACTTGTCAAAAGCCAGGGTAAATACTTTTATTCCTTGGTGGAGTTTGTTGGCAATGGCAGAAATTGTGGTGGAATCAATTCCTCCGCTCATGAATGTACCCACTTCCACATCAGCGATGAGTCTGTATTTCACGGATTGTGTTATCGCAGCTTCCAGCATTTCGGCTGCCTGGCGTTCAGGGATATTAAAATCATGATGACCGGTGGGGAGCTGCCAATACCTTAGTTTTTTGATGTCACCTGTTTGCAAAGTGATATGCATCCAGTGCGCCTGCTCCAGCGCATAAATATTTTTAAAACACGTCATGGGCCGGGGAGCGATGCCGAAGCTCAGGTTGTGCCAAAGGCCCTCGTGATTTACCTCAGCCGAATACAGCCCGGATTGAAGGATTGCCTTCATTTCAGAGGCAAACAGGAAATAGCCGTTCTGCAGGGTATAGTAAAGAGGCTTTATGCCCACCCGATCCCGGGCCAGGAAAACAGTCTGGTCATGCGCATCATAAATGGCAAAGGCAAACATGCCATTAAATCTTTGCAGACACTGTGCTCCCCATTGCATGTAGGCATACAAAATCACTTCTGTATCCGTGGTGCTCCGGAAGCAAAAACCAAGGCTTTTCAGTTCTTCTTTTACTTCATGATGATTATACACTTCCCCGTTGTACACTATCCAGTAACGGGCGCTGGAATCACACATGGGTTGGTGCCCCCGGTAGCTGAGGTCCACGATAGATAGTCTGCGGTGGCCAAATGCGAGGTATGCCGGCAACGGCAAAGCGTTTGTTATCGGCTCGTGCGGATAATAAATCATGTCTGTGTCAGCAGCGGGGGTGTCTTCACCGGCATAGATTTTCGCCCCCTGGGGCGTGAATAAAAGAAACCCTTCATCATCAGGGCCCCGATGGCGCAGGCTGTCGGTCATTTTTTTTAAAGGACCCGCAAGATTTCCCTGTTTTCCGGAGAGCGCGATAATACCTGTAATGCCGCACATGCTCTTAATGCTGATATTCAGAGGAGGACCACAGACCGTAATGCCCTCGTTGTACCCCGCCTGATAAAACTGTTGCAAGATTAGTATTTTTAGCCGCCTTTGCGGCAGTAATCCCCGGCAGTGATTAAGCGCTTCTTACAAGACAGTGTCATTTACTCCATTCCGCGTTTTTTGTCCAGCGGCATGCAGATATTTTTAATACCTCTCTACACCCATTATCTTCTGCCACGGCAGTACGGTGTAGTGGATTTGCTTACGGTGGTTTACACGGCTATCAATTTTGTGATCGGCTTTGAATTGACTCAGGCAGTAGGGCGGTTTCTGGTTGATGCCGGCTGTCAGAAGGAGAAGAAGGCTATTGCTTCCTCCGCTCTTTTTTTTGTTTTGGTGATGTATCTGATGTATGCCGTTGGCTCTTTTGCCCTGGCCGAGCAGCTCACCCTGATCGTGCTGGACGACCTGCTTTTTCTGGATATCTATAGGTTATTCATTATAGCCTCGGTTTTCCAGAGTCTGTTTTATTTTACCACCAACCAGCTGAAGTGGGAGCTGAAATCCGGGCCGGCAGCTTTGGTTATGTCTTCGCAGGCACTCCTGTATGCCGTATTGGTGGTGGTCGGGTTAATCTATTTTGACGGGGAACTGAAAGCAGTGTACACTGCAGTTATCATTTCAAACGGTGTGGGAACAGCCCTCGCGTTTTACTTTTTGAGGAACAGCTTTGCATGGCAGTTTGATCTCGCGCTGCTGCGGAAGATGCTCTTATTCTCGGCTCCCCTGGTGCCATCCAGCCTGGGTGTGCTCACGGCAATTTACATTGACCGGATCATGATAAAAGAGCTGTTGTCGCTGAAAGAGGTCGGCATTTATGGGATCGGCTATTCCATAGCTTCGGTAGTGGGGCTTGTGGTGGCGGGTGTGCAGTATGCTTTGATGCCGTTAATCTATAGCAATTACAAATCAGAAAACACTAAAACGGATATTGTGCGCATCTTCCGGTATTACCTGCTGGTTGTGTGTATGCTGATTTTGTTGTGTGGCGTTTTTTCCAGAGAGATCGTGGTTGTTTTTACTGCTCCGGAGTATTACGGAGCACAATTCCTCATTCCCGTGCTGATGTGCTCTATTTTATTTTCAAACCTGTATCTGTTTTTTCCCGGACTTGGCATTGCAAAAAAGACGCTCATCATTGCCCTCATCAATGTAGCTGTTGCCTTCGGCAATTTACTGCTTAACCTCTTGTTAATCCCCAGGATTGGTCTTATGGGAGCGGCTTCGGCCACCCTCCTCAGTGCACTTATCGGAGGAGGGTTATATTATATATTCAGCCAGCGCTTCTACCGGCTGGAATTTCCATGGAGGAGAATCTTTATTGCCTTTCTTCTGATGGCGTGCGTAATTGTTGCTGCGCTCTCCAGTGGCATGTTTCTATTATATAGAATAGTGGCCGGAATTTTCGGTGCAGGCATACTGGTGGTTCTTTTGGCGGAGATGGCTGAAGTCAGGGCAGTCTATGCCCTTGCAAGGAATAAGTTCTTTTCTGCTAACCGAAAATGACGATTAATTTTTTTCCTGCAGCCCTGCCAGTTGCAGCAGGGCAGCCTTCTGCTGAGGTTTATCGTTCAGGAATAGCGACCAGGCACCAAAGTTTTTCACCATGCGGGACACCATAATTCCGATAGCCGTTTCCGGGCAGCCCCATCCGTGTACATATTGAATGCGCCTGGGGTCAAACCACCAGGAATCCGGTATGGCTTCCCCTTCTATAATGACGGCATACTTTCGCGCAACCTCCGTATAATGCCATCGTGTGCGAACAAAATGCTGAGCTCGCTGTCCCAATTCGTTTCTGAAAGCTGCATCGGTAACCATCTTTTCAATGGCAGACTCCAACTCATCGGGATGCACGAACAGGGAGGGCGCAATATCTTCCTCGGCATGAATTAACCGCAGATGCCTGGCATAATAGCCCCCGACTACTGCAGGTTTACCGAAAAAAGCGGCTTCGGTGGCAAAGCCGGCCATGGGAGTGTCCGAATACAACTGGTCTATAATAAAATCACACTTTGTGATTTCCTGCAGCACCTGCTCATTGGGCATGTTCCGGATTTCCACAAACGCAATGGAGTACCGCTGTTTCAGTTTACTGATTACCTCTCTGATTCGGTCGGTGCCTTTCTCCACTGGATTTGAGGGCGCATGCAGAATGGTAATCTTATCTCCGGCAGGGGGCGGTGGATGTCCTGTAATTGGCTTGATGCATAACGGCACGCCTATGGTTATACCGGAAATAGCCCTGCGTGTGAGAAACTGAGCGCCACCGGGCCAAATTATTACCCGATGGGCCAGATGTTCAATCAGAAATACCCTTGTTTTTATCCGCATTGTCTGCAGCAGGAGGAACAGCATCTGCAGGGGCTTCCTGAGCCGCAAAGCTCTTTTATGCGCTGATCCATCGATGTAAGGCGGCCTGGCATCAGATCCATTGAATACATAAATAATCTGCTTGCCTGCCAACCGGAGAATGAAAGTATCCACATAAAAAAAGAATGTACTGGCAAAGCCGAATATAAAAACATCATGATGCAGCAATGCCCACACAAAAATGACGGGGCGCACAACAAAATCCCTGTACATCCGGGCAACTATACCCGCCAGATTGCGCAGAAGCCCTGCACCGCGCCCCCGGGTATTTTGCAGAGAGCATCGTTCCAGTTTATACAGCAGGGATAAAAGCCTGTTGGAATATCCGCTTCCGTACCGAAACTGATGCTGACTGAGATATAACAGGGTAACCGGATAACCCAGCTCCCTCAGCCCCTGGCTTATATAGTAATAATAGCCTGCCACCTCTTTGAGGCCTATAAAAATCCTCTTTTTAGCGGCAGCCCTATTCAAACAAAATACCCTCCTTAATTTCAGCCGAAGGAGATGTGTAATCGGTAACCAGCAGGGTGCCCCCGAAGCATTTCACCACAAAATCCCCGGTGTGAAATACTTTCACTATTTCCCCGATGCGCCATGCCGGATCGTCAATTTTAAAATCAAAGGGCTGCGCCTTCCAGATATATACTTTCTCTTTATTCAGAAGAGTAAACGCACCCGGATAGGGACGGGTCAGGGCTCTCACCAGGTTGTAAATCTGCAGGGGATTCTGATTCCAGTTAATCAAGCCGTCTTCCGGGCTTCTTTTGGGATAATAGGTGGGCTCACCGGTTTGCGGAACGCTGGTAAAGTTTCCGGACAGCAGTCTGGGTATCCATTGCAGCAACACCCTGGCGGTGACCAGTGCGTTTTTGTAATACAGGGTCCGGATGTCATCCCATTCGGTGATATCAAAAAACTCATAGTGAAAAACATTGCCGTCATCGGCATTGGGGGTCATTAAAAAATACTGCAGGATAAAGCGTTTCTGTCCTTCTATGAGAGACCAGTTGAGCGGAGAACGCCCGCGTCCTTTGGGGAGAAATTCAGCGCTGCCATGTCCGCCCACGGCACCGATGCTGAGCGTATTCAGGATAGCTTCCGGGAAAAGACGCTGCCAGCCACCCTGTATCAGCAGGTCAAACCGGTTTTGTTCAAAAAACTCCAGGTCTTCTTGTGATTGCAGGGAGTATTTGCGGGCATAATATACCGGTATGTGATATGCAGCGGCAAGGTCATCAAAGCGCTTATAGCCGGAAACATTTTGCTGCCGCGCCTTTTCTTCGGTTAAGGTGACGAAATAGGAAAATGCTATTCCCCGCTTCAGGAGGAACTCAATGATTTCCCATCCCACTTCATGGCATCCGCACATGACGATTTTTTTCTTGCTCATGATGCTTTACGCATTAGACATAGAGTACCTAGTTACCAATCCACTATTAGTCTGTTTGCATTGGCCATGGCCTGCTGATAGTTGTGTTTTTTCCTTGAGGCCCAGTCATCAATACATTTCCATATCCTTTGTTTGGGCGACATGACTTCACGTTGCCACCAAGCCGGATGTGTAAGCACCTGCAGGCGCTTGTGCTTACCGCTTTGCAGCACCTCTTCCAGACGTTGGTAAATCCAGTAGCCGTTTGAATCAGAACAATAGCCCACCTCTCGTTTAAAATATTCAGCATAGACATTAATCAAACCAGCATACTGCCACTCCTTACATTTCATAGTGAAATCATTGGTATTATGAAAGGAAAACACCTGTGGCTTTATTTTAAATATCCGCTCCATGATGGCAGCCTCAAAAGTCAGGTATTCTTCAATTTCATGCTCAGACCGTATGTCATAGAAATGCGGGTCAAAGTGAATACCGACAGCATGCCCTAAATCTATAATTTTTCTCACCAGCAGGGTGATTTCCGGCTCAAGCAAATTATAAAACTCACTATGCAGATGAAGAAAATAGGTGGCCCTGACGTGATTTTCTGATTCTATTTTAGCCAGCTCATACGCGCTGTGGACCGAGAAGTCCACATCATGCCTCCAGAGAACGAAATTTTCCTCTTTATTAAAATCCGTATAGGTTTTGAACAGGTATTTTTCCCGGGCCAGGGATAACAACCGGCCATAGTTAGCATAGGTGAAATCGGAGAAGTGAAATTTTTTCTCGTTTTCCAAGGTCTTATTTTAAGCGTTCTCTGATGGAGTGAATCACCTGAGCCGGTTTAATCCGATGCTGATTTGCAAATGAAACCTCATTCACTTTTAGCTTTCCCTTGCCACATATCACAATGACGTGTCCGGCCTTTTTATCAATTTCGGCTATCTGTCCGGGCACTGCAAGATAGTTTTCCTTGTCCTCATAAAGTTCTGCATCCCAGATAATCAATTTATCCTCTTTATAGGTACAGAATGCCCCGGGATAGGGCTCTGAAGAGGCATTGATAAGTCGCAATATCTCTATATTGGTTTGCTTCCAGTCAATTCTTCCGTCTTCCGGATTGCGCGGATAGCAGCGGAGGGCATCTTCCGGACGCGTGGATTGCTTCTGCAGATAGTAATGCGGATTGTTTTGCAAAAGTGTCACCGCTTCTAAAAACATGTCGGGAATCCGCTCCTGAAACCATTTATAGCATTGCCCGATCTTTGTGTGGACCGAAACCGGGAAATAATCTCTGACGATGATGTCGCCTGCGTCAAGATGGAGGCCATCCATTTTGTGAATGCACAGGCCAATGCGACTTTCTCCATTGATTATTGCCCATGCCTGACAGGCATTTCCCCGGTAGCGTGGCAAATCGCCTCCATGGGCATTCAGAATTCCAAGCTTAAACAAATCAATGGCTTCCTGATTGATAATGGTAGGATAGTTCATACTAATACCCAAATCCAGAGGCAATGAGCGCTTCACTTCTTCTATTACCTGCTGATTGAACAGGGTTGAGCACAGGTATCGCGCTCCAATCCGTTCTGCAAGTTCTTTAAAGCCGGAAGCCCCTATTTTGTATTCGGGAGCTTCTTTTGCCGTGATAATGAGGGGAATCTCATGCCCGGCTTCCAGAAGCTTAAGGGCGCTTTCATAAAGGGTCTCCGTTCTTCCGATGATGGCAATTCTCATAGAGCCGCTTAGTATTTCAGATCTGAAATTTGGCAGAATGTAAATCCGCTATTCCGGGCTTGCGCAATAAGATCTGTTAAGAAGGTGCGCACTCCCTGCTTCCCGTTGTTGCGAAACTCCAGCAGCCGCAACGGATCTTTATGAAACTCCCTGGATTGGTTGTAGCGCTCCAGCGTTTCGGTGTTCAAAAACACATGGATCGGATGATAATCAAACACCTTAATTCCCGGGCGGGTCAGATATTTGTGTACGCTCCAGTCTGTATCCAGACCGTTTTGCAATGCAATGGTGTGCACATCATCTTCCCACATGTAGGGTACCCGAATCATTCCGTTAATTTCTTTGTAAGGATAACATATGATGTTGCTCCAGAAGGGGATGAACATGTTTAAGTCATATTTCATACCTGCCCGGGCAAACACATTAAAGATGACACTGCTTTGCATCAACGAGTGGGTTCTGATGCTGACCGCAGCGGGAAAGGCGCGCTGCAACTCCTCCAGCAGGGTCTGCACCGACTGATTGCCCTGGCCATTTAACAGATTATTGAAATTGGGATGTAGTCCTATTTCAATCAGAGGATGCTCCACAAGACTGTTTAACAGCGAAGAAGAGTGGGTGACGAAAAATGTTGCCCGAACCTGATGTTCTTCCAGAATGTCCAGTGTGTCACGGATTACTTCGTCACATGCCCAGTCAATATCAAACGTAAGAAAAATGCTTTTTTCCAGGTCCATAATCAAGCTTTAGCGGTTGCCAGAGCAATCCCGTCATATCCGAAACGGTTACCGTTATAGAACATATAATAAAGGTCTGCATGCTTTATCACATAAGGGTAGCAGATCATATCGCTATCAAAGCCGGAGGGTGAAACATCAATGCCGGCAAGGTGATCCAGACGCTTCCACTGCCTGGCGTCTGCAGATTCGGCATATCCTATTCTGTAAGGGGTGTCAACGGTGTTGTAGGCATACCATGCCTTGTACACCTTTTGCTCTTTGATGACACAGGCCCGTGAAATATCTCTTTCTTTGCTGTGGCAGAAATCAATGGCCACCGTATCGCGTATCTGCCAGCTTATGCCGTCATCCGATTCGGTGTATTTTAAATGATAAAAGGATCTGAGTCTGCCCTGGTCATCCCTTTCCCATTTTAATCCAGAAGTATAGAGCATAGCATAGCCGTTGTGCATTGGGAAAACATAAGGAGCTGTTACCAGGCAGGGGGAGAATTCATTTCTTGAAAAAATGGGGGCACGGGAATACTTGCGGAAGGTCAACCCGTCATCGGAACTGACGGCCAGTCCGATGGCAGCATAAAACAACGGAGGCTCGCACCCTTTATTCCAGCCGATGTAGTAGAGATACAGTTGATTGTTTTTGCTGATAATGGAGGCGGGGTAAACGCCATGCTCATCAAAATACCCGATGTCACCGGGAAGCAAAACCGGCTCTTTGCTGTAGCGCAAAACCCTGTGGGGGTCGCGGATATCTATCTCAAAAAAACCCACATGGGAATATTGCCGTTCATCCCGTGCTGCGAAATAAATGCGATAGGTGTTTTCACCAATGGGCAGCGCTACGGGCAGTTGGCAATGCGACTGCATCCACCAGTGTTCTTTGACCGGTTTAAATATCAGGCCTTTTTTTTCCCATTGCATGCCCTAAGCAGGTTTGGTTACGAGCATAGTCCATTCATACAGGTCATAATCATGGAGAAGCGTCACATAACGGGAAATGTTTTTCTTACAGAAATCAAAGTAATAAAACGGGTCAGCATAATAGAGGCCGGGGGCTTTATAGTCCACATAGGTAGTAAGGGCGTTAAAAGCAAAACCCTTCACCGAAAACTGACTCATGTTGACAATCATATCCCGCACGTAGGCTTCCCACTTCTGATCATCCTCATCAAACTTGACATTGAAAATACCGGATGCTACGGCATAATCGGCCTGAGATTCAAGTCTGGACTTATGATACAAAACCACCTCCGGCCCGCCAATGTATTTGCGGGCTGCTTCCAGCATATCGGTGCTGATGTCATAGCCGTAATATTTCTGAATATTGTAGCCTGTTTCTTTGCAATATTTATATAGCTCTCCGTAGCCACAACCCACTTCGTTGAGGGTGAAAGGTTCGCTTTTGTTTTGCACTATCTGCAAAAGCTTATGAAACCGGAGTTGCTGCGATCCCTCCCGGGTCCATCCCACACTGCGCGGATCAATGCCGAATTTCCTGAGGTTTTCAGAATAGAGTTTTTCAACCTTTTCCAAATTCATGATTCAGCTTTCTTGGTATATACGGAGGCCTTCACACCTATCAGCGTTTGATGGGGTTCGGTATCTTTTACAATCAGGCACCCGGCACCTAACACGGTTCCTTCTGCAAGTGTAATACCATCCCGAAGCGTAGAATTCACGCCCAGAAAGCAATAGTCTTTAATCCTGCAATGTCCTGAAATGACAACGTGCGAGGAGATGAAGACATGATTGCCGATGACCGAATGATGCCCTATATGATTGCCACTCCACAAAATGCAATTATCTCCTATTTGCACGAAAGGCTGTAATACATTAGCCTCAAAAATAAAACAGTTTTCTCCTATGGATTTTGCATAGTTCACCGCCCGGGAGCTCACATAGGTGAGTAACCGATAGCCTTTGGCTTTGGCTTCATGGAAAAAACGCTCCCGCACCCTGTTGTTTTGCTGATAGCCCACAGCGATATGCATCTCATAGCTATCCGGTGGATAGCGTTTTTCTATCTCCTCAAAGGGCACAAACGGCTTGTTGAAGAGCACATCCGATTTCACATAGTCACGTGTGCTGGTAAAAGCCGCTACTTCGTATTCGCTGTCGGCTTCCAGCAGGTAGGCCATCACCTCCGCCTGGCCTGAGGAGCCAAATAGTATTGCCTTTTTTGTCTTTTTCATGCTTGCGTATTGAAGGGAAAAAGGTAAAAGTTCCGGAAGGTATCCATCAGCTGCTGCCGGGGAAGCTGCAGCACAGATTTATCCAGCACTTTTGTAAAATACCTGTAAGGTTTATCCACGGCACCCCAGCGTTTTTTAAAATCATACACTCCTTTTTGCGTGAGCCATGTTCCACCCCAGTTCCAATAGAGAAATCCGCGTTTCACGGCATCTTTCATGGCCTCAAAAATAAGCAATGATAACGGTTGCAGATTCCTGTACTCATACAGGATAGCAGGAGTAAAGTATTCAACGGTTCTGTTGAAATAAAACAGTAACAGACCGGCTACGGGAGTTTTTCCCTGATAGGCGATAAACACTGCATACTCCTTCGGCCCGAAAAAATCGGGTATAAGGGTAAAAAACGCTTCCCGTTTGGGGAGCCCGCCTATGTCCTGTATGTTTTTCTCATGCACCTTGTATAAGAAGCCCAGCGCACCGGCATCATGATGTATCTGAAATGTAATGCCTGACTTGAGGGCCTTTCTTATATTTCTGGGTCTGGGGTCTGAAAACATGTGCATCAATTCCACGCCTTCTTCACTGACGGCTTCCGGAAGCCGGGTAATCTGTCCGATACGCTGGTCGGTGTAGTCGGGAGCAAAATGCTGTTCCAGCCAATTTTCGCTCTCCGGATCAAACGGATTGCACACTATAGTTACCAAAACAGCGGATAAAGAACGGGCGTACCCGGTAATTTCCCGCAAACAATCTTCACGTAAGCGGTTTTGCTCTTGCACCGGCAACGTCCGGGAGATGACGAAACCTCCGTTACTGCCATAATAAGGAAGCGAATTAAATACCGTACCCTGCTCCGCAGACTTATATAAAAACGGCATGGTTGCTATCAGCTCATCATCGTGCCAGCAGGTGAAATACACCGACTGGGCATCCAGATGTTTCTTTAATAATCTATGATAAGATAAAGACTGATAGAAGAGGGTGCTTTCGTGCCGAAGTAAAAACTCTTTGTACGCGGGCGCTTTATCTGGTGGAATATCATCGTAGATTTTCCAATGCATTTTTATCAAAGTTTCTTTCGAGAAATATCCGGCACCACCATTCAAAGCATAAAAAAGACCAGATGACCAACCGGTGATTAATTCGCTGATTGATGTGCTCGTCAAGAATTTTTTTTATGTATTCCGGTCTTATAAATTCCGTACATACTGTTTTTCTTTGCAACAACAATTCCTTGACATACTGAGCATTTCCTCCCCTGTACCATGATTCGTCCGGAGCGGAAAATCCCTGTTTCTTTCTGTTGATTACCTGGGCAGGCAAGATATCTTTCATCGCCTTACGGAGTACGTTTTTCCCATCATCAAACTCCCGGTAAAAAAGCTGCTTCTTCCCCAGTATGTTCTCATCCAGTTTTTTAAAGTGCTCCAGATTGCCCAGCTTATACCGGACAGGCACTTTTTGCGCAAATTCCACAAGGTCGTTGTCCAGAAAGGGAAAACGCTCTTCCAGCCCATTGGCCATAGACAGCTTATCGCCCACAATCAGCAATCCCGAAAGAAACGTTTTTATTTCAAAATACAGGCTGTTCTGGATGTGCTGTTCCGGAGTGTCATATTTAAGATGCTTGTTGAAGGTAAACACCTTTTCAAAGACCGAACGGGGGGCGTTAAGGTCAATCTTGCTGAGCACGGAATCCTGAAAGAGGCTTGTCTTGTCCTGATCGGGCACCAGACGCTGCCAGAAGTGATAATAGTTTTCAAAAAAACTTTTTTGGTCCAGAGAGCGGAAAACGCGATAGTAGCGCCACGGGTAACCGCCATAGAGCTCATCACCACCGGTGCCCTGCAGGCAGACCTTCACAAACTTGGACGCCAGGCGGCTGATATAGAACTGCGGATAACTCATACCCACCCGCAAATCTTCCAGATGCCACACCACTCTGGGTAATGACCAGCCCAAATCACCGGCATTAATCACCTGCTCATAGTGTTCGGTTTTGTAATAACTGGCCAGCAGTTCGGCATCTCTTCTTTCATCATAGTTTGCCTCTACCCCATCCACTTCAGACATATCAAAACCTGCAGTGAAAGTGGGAAACCTGTTGAGGTGTCGGGCAGCCAGAGCCGTGATGGAGCCTGAATCCATACCCCCCGACAAGTAACAGCCCACCGGAACATCAGACACCAACTGCCGGCACACCGCATTCTCCATCAGTCTCCGCGTTTCATTGGTTGCCTCTTCAAAAGAGATGGACTCATCGGGGTTGGAAAAGTCATAGTCCCACCAGGAATGATGTTTTACAAACTTTGAGTTTTTGTCCAGCCTGACAATGTTAGCCGGTGGCAGCAGAATGATGCCCTGAAAGAGGGTATGAAATCTGAAGAGATTCTGAAAAGTAAAGTATTCATTCAATGCATCCAGATTCAGAGACACGTGGTAATCAGGATGCTCCAGGATGGCCTTTATTTCAGAGGCAAAGACGATAGTTTCCCCGTTAAACCAGTAGTATAAAGGTTTTATGCCGTAGCGATCTCTGCTGAGAAAAAGCTCTCCGGTATCCTTTTTCCAGGCGGCAACGGCAAACATGCCGTTTATGCGCTCAAAAAAGGCAGGTCCGAATTCTGCCAGACCTTCCACGAGGACCTCCGTATCCGAAGAGGAAACAAAAGCATGGCCTCTTGCTTTTAGGAGTTGCTTAAGCTCCAGGAAATTGTAAATACAGCCGTTGAAGACGATAGTCCAGTTGCCGTCAGCGGAAGTCATCGGCTGTGCTCCCCGCGGGGAAGGGTCAAGAATGGCCAGTCTGCGGTGCCCCAGACCGATATTCTCGTGCACGAAATGCCCCTCTCCGTCCGGACCGCGGTGACTTAAAGCATGGGTCATTTTTTTCAGCAAGGGAAGCGAAACCGGACGTCCGCTGAAATTAAAAATTCCGGCTATGCCACACATGTACTCAAAAAGATTTCAGCGTTTCCACTATGTATGCAAAGTCAGCAGCATCCATTTTATTATGCAGCGGAATAGCCATGGAGCAATCATTGGCTATCCGCGCATTGGGATAATCATCGGGTTTAAAGTCGTATTTTTTTGCGTAGTAGTTCAGCATGTGCACGGCATGGGTTCCGGGTCTGGTGCTGATACCTTTTTCCTGGAGCTGTTCCATGATTTTATTTCTGGGCATCGGAGCCGAAGATTCATCCACGATAGTGACGAATGACTGCCAGCCGTGATCGGATTCTGCGGGCACCAATGGCAGGCGCAGCCAGTTAACGCTTTGCAGCTCCCGGAAGTAGTAATCAGCCCAGTGTTTGCGTTCCTGTATAAAGCGGTCTAACTTTTTAAGTTGCACCATGCCCAGAGCGCCCTGCAGGTCGGTCATGCGGTAATTAAAACCCATCACCTTAAAGTCGGGCAAAATATAAGGTCTGGGACCCCGGTGGCGTTGCTCTTCCGAAACCGAAGCACCGTGGTTGCGCAGGACATCCACCGTTTGGGCAAGCGCATCATCATCAGTCGTAATCATACCTCCTTCACCGGTTGTAATGGCTTTTCTCGGATGAAAAGAAAAACAGGCCATCGTGCCAAGGCCTCCGGCAGGCCTGCCTTTGTATCCGGCTCCTGATGCACAAGCTGCATCTTCAATAATCGGGATGTTGCCCGCCACAGCTTTTATGGCATCCATATCAGCACAGAGTCCAAACAGGTGCACGGCAATAATGGCTTTTGTTCTGGGAGTGATTTTCCTTTTAACTTCCTCAGCAGCTATATTAAAGGAGTCAAGGTGTATATCGGCAAAAACGGGGGTGGCTCCGCAGTAAAGCACGGCATTGGCTGTGGCTACCCAGGTGAAGGCCGGAACAATGACTTCATCACCGGGTTTTACGCCCAGCGCCAGCAGGCTGAGATGCAGCGCTGTAGTGCAGCTGGTTACCGCAATGGCATTTTTCACCTGATGCCGTTCTGCAAACAGCCGTTCAAATTCTTTTACTTTGGGTCCCTGGGTGAGCCATCCGGTGGCAATAGGCTCCCTGAGGGCATTCCACTCCTCTTCGCCCATCACGGGCTCGGAAATATTGATTTTCCTTGGCTTCATTACACCAGCTCCGTGGTCTGTCTGGCTTTCAGCGCCTCTTTGTGTGTATTTCTCCACTCTATTAGTTTTTTCATTCCTTCTTCCAGTCCGATTTGCCACTTAAACCCGAGGTCTTTTTCGGCTTTCTCGGTGCTGCCTATTCTGTTGGTAACAAAGGTTAAACCGGCAGGCTCATACTGGATATCTATAGATTTTCCGGAAAGCCGGATCAATAGCTCAGCAAGCTCCTTAATTGACGTTCCGATGCCGCGGCCAACATTGTAACAAGCGCCCGATACATCGGCTTTCATAGCACATATATTCGCCCGCGCCACATCTTCCACAGCAATAAAATCATACTGCTGGCTTCCGTCACCATAAATAACCGGTTTTTCATTTCGGTCCAGGCGGTCCAAGATCTTATGCATAACGGCAATGTAGGCGCCCTTATAGTCTTGTCGCGGCCCATACACGTTCATGTAACGCAGGCCTACCCAATTCAACCCATAGCGTTTGCCCAAGGAATGAAACATTTGCTCTCCGGCAATTTTGGTGGCTCCGTAAAATGTATCATTATTAAAAGGATGGTCTTCCCGCATAGGTATTTCCACCGCATTACCATACACCGAAGCGCTGGAGGAATACACTACCCGTTGCACTTGGTTTTGAATAGCCGACTCTATCACGTTAAAGCAGCCCCGTATGTTCACTTCAAAAGCCGAGCGGGGATAGTCATGACAATGCAGCAACCACAGGGCTGCAAGATAAAAAACCCCATCGGTGCCTTTCATGGCAGCATTGAGAATATCCTGGTGCAGGATATCGCCCCCAAGCTCAAAAACCTTGCATCGGGGATCACGTAGGGCATTTTCAATATTATCCAGCCGCCCGCGCGAAAAGTTATCGTAAATCACCACCTCTTTTACATCTTCCGCAAGCAGCTGATCTACCACGTGCGAGCCAATGAAGCCAGCGCCTCCGATCACAAGAAATTTTTTACCTCTGATATCCATGTTTTAGTTTGTTCAAAAGTTAATATGCGGGCAATCTGATAATTGAATTACAGGAAAGCTGCAATCCTGATAGACACTCCATAATCTTATCTAAGGAATTGCTTTCACAATCCTGCAATTCCCCTCAACCTTGCCACTGTTTTAGTGCGAATATTAAATTATTAAATGGACAAAAGTTTCCCCTCTATTAAACAGCCTTACGTTTACGCCTCAAAGTTATCAGATATTACCACAAGCTCAAGCAACGAGCGCTTTCTTTGCTAAATATTTTATTTGCGGGTGTTGACCGGAGAAATTTTATCTTAGTTGTTCAACCCACTCCTGATGCCCAAAGTAAAAACCACGTATATCTGTCAGAACTGTGGTGCTGAATCCCCGAAGTGGATGGGCAGATGCCCTTCGTGCAATCAATGGAACACCTATGTGGAAGAAATCATCAAAAAGCCTCAGGGGCAACTGCACGGGAGTAGCAATGGTTTTTTAAAAGGGTCTGTGGCCGTCAGGCTGGATGAGGCCGAGTCGCTGGATACATTCAGAATACTAACCCCTGATGATGAGCTAAACCGGGTTCTTGGGGGAGGCATTGTTCCCGGCTCGGTGGTACTGGTAGCCGGAGATCCCGGCATAGGGAAGTCCACTTTGATGTTGCAACTGGCCGCAGGGCTTCAACAAGCTACGGTGATCTATATAAGTGGCGAGGAAAGCCCGGCACAGCTCGGATTGCGTGCAAATAGAATGGGACTGCGCACATCCAACTGCTATGTATTGGCTGAAACCTGTACACAACTCATTTTTGATCAACTCAAAGCACTCAATCCCGGGCTGCTGATTGTGGACTCTATCCAAACCCTTTACACGCAAAAGATAGAGTCGTCACCGGGCAGTGTCAGTCAAATACGCGAATGTGCAGCTGAACTGCAGCGGTATGCAAAGGAAAGTGGAGTGCCGGTATTTCTGATTGGGCATATCACCAAAGAAGGCATGATTGCCGGGCCTAAGGTGCTGGAACACATTGTGGATACAGTGCTGCAGTTTGAAGGCGATCGGAATTACAATTATCGTATCCTGCGCACCTCCAAAAACCGGTTTGGCAGCACCTCCGAAATAGGTATTTATGACATGCAAACCTCCGGACTGCGGCAGGTGAGTAATCCCTCCGAGTTGTTGCTCTCAGAGCGCGAAGAACTGCTGAGCGGGATTACCATCGCAGCAACGATGGAAGGCATGCGCCCTATGCTCATTGAAACACAGGCGCTGGTGGCACCAGCTGTTTATGGCACGCCCCAGCGTTCTTCAACGGGTTTTGACATCCGCAGACTGCACATGCTGCTGGCGGTGCTGGAGAAAAGACTGGGTTTTCATTTCGGGGCAAGAGATGTGTTTTTCAATATTGCGGGCGGCCTGAAGGTGGAAGACCCGGCAATTGATCTGGCAGTGGTTTGCGCCCTGTTGTCTTCAGCCGAAGATACTCCTGTGCCTTACAACGTATGCTTCGCTGGCGAAGTAGGCTTGTCAGGGGAAATACGTGCTGTACGAGGTATAGAACAGCGCATCTTCGAGGCTGATAAACTGGGTTTCGAAAAAATATTTATTCCGGCCGGAAACAGAAAAGCCTTGTCAGGCATGAACACCCGTATCAAAGTAGCTCAGGTATCCAAAGTACAGCAGGTGGCACAGCGGCTTTTCGCATAAACCGGCATGGCTGTAAGTAAACAAAGCTCCGATGCATGTCCTGGACATTACCCGGGAATATCTGAGTGATTTCATAGGGCTGTTTTTTCCTCACTCCTGTGAAGCCTGCGGTCGTACTCTGACGAAAGGCGAAGACATATTGTGCCTGTTCTGCCTGTATGCCATGCCTCAAACCCATTACCATCTTGAAAAGGACAATCCGGCTGAAAAGCTCTTCTGGGGAAGGGCGGATGTGCAGCGGGCGGCCGCTCTTTACTTTTATCATTCCAGGTCCAGAGTTCAGCACCTGCTTCATGCCATAAAATATCATGGCAAAAAAGAGATAGCCTACAAGCTGGGGCACCTTTACGGAAGCATGCTCAGCGGCACACCTTTTGCCGAAGGCATCAATCTGATTGTGCCCGTTCCCCTGCATGAGAAGAAAAAGCGTCAGCGCGGCTATAACCAGAGTGATTACTTTGCCATGGGCCTTTCGGAAAGCATGGAAATACCCTGGTCAGCTAATATCTTGAAACGAAAAATTTACACACAAACACAGACTGCCAAATCGCGTTTTGAACGCTGGGGCAACGTCCATGAAGTGTTTTTCCTTCCACATGCGCCTTCCATACAGGGCAAACATATTCTGTTGGTGGATGATGTAATTACTACTGGAGCCACTCTGGAAGCCTGCACCCATACGCTGCAGCAGGCTGAAGCAGTTAAGGTAAGCATAGCCGCTATTGCCATCGCGCATTAACGGAAATTGTATTTCCTTTGCACCATAACTTTTTTAAAGCAGCGTTTAGCCTGAAGTTTGAAATCCAGTTTGCCATTTATAACTCTTGCGTTGCTGGCCGCTGTGCTGATATGGTCATCCGGATGCCGCAAAGACGTGGTCACCGATAATCCCTCAGCCAGGCTGGCTTTTTCTGTCGATACGCTCACCTTTGACACAGTGTTTACAACTCTGGGCTCTACGACTCTCTCTTTCAAGGTATATAATCGGAATCGTCAGGCTGTTGAAACAGACATCATGCTTGCCGGGGGTGATGCCTCCAACTTCAGAATCAATGTGGACGGCTTACCCGGACGTAAGCACCAAAACGTACTCATCTATGGCAATGACAGTATTTATGTGTTTGTGGAAGTAACCGTTGACCCGAATAATCAAAACACTCCGGTAGTGATTTACGATAGTGTATTATTTGAAACCAACGGCAACCGGCAAAAAGTAATTCTGGAGGCATGGGGGCAGGATGCTTATTTCTACAAAGACTCTATTCTTCCCTCGGGTATATGGAGCAATGAAAAACCCCATGTCATTCTGCGTTACGCAATAGTGGACTCCGGAGCTAATCTGCAAATCCGGGAGGGTACCCAGATATACATGGGTGGCAACGCACAGTTTATTGTATATGGCACAGGGAAAATTCTGGTTACGGGCACTAAAGATCAGCCGGTAGTCTTTCAGGGCATTCGTCTGGAAGATTTTTATGAAGATCTGCCAGGACAATGGGCCGGCATATTTATTCTTCGGGGCAGCCGCAATAACCTGTTTGAATATGCCATCATTAAAAATTCTGATTACGGTATCAACTTAGGCTCGGTGCCTGCCCGCATTGATACGTGTGCAGATATCACCACGCTCATCACCAACACCAATATTCCACAGGTAACCCTCCGGAATTGTATAATACAAAACAGTTTCTACAGCGGTCTTTCAGGACTTTTTTCCGAAATAACGGCTGAAAACTGTCTGGTATTCGGAAGCAGTGATCATCTGATTTCACTTGTTTACGGAGGAAACTACAGGCTCAATCACTGCACCTTTGCCAACTACGGTTCTGCTCTGCTTAATCATCAGGTGCCCGTGCTTTTTACTTCCAATGTGTTGTATTGCGATTTCGCTCCCTACGTAGCTGAATTGATCCTGCAAACGGATAATACAATTATTTACGGCTCGCTGGATGAAGAAATTAAATTTGAAGTGGCTGACACCTCCTTTGCCGAAATTGTTTTTGACCACTGCCTGCTGAAAACAAAGCTGCAAACCGACACCGTAAGCATTGTAGGTTCTATACTGAATCAGGACCCGCACTTTACCGACCCTGCAGAGGATGATTATACGCTCAAAGATGATTCCCCCTGCATCAATGCAGGCAAGCCTTCCCCACTAATGACCGATCTGAATGGAAATGCGCGTACGGATACCCCCGATATCGGAGCTTATGAATTTGTGCCCTGATTACTTTTTCAGCACCAGGAAAAAATCATAACAGCGGTCATCGGCAGGTTGAAGCCGGAAGCTGGAGGTATTGATTTCCATGACAAGTTTCTCGTTCTGGGTTTTCAGCCGGTTACGATTTATGCGATTGAGAATATCATAGGGTACCTGAAGCCATGTTCTCGGCAGGCGGTATTGCAGATTAAATATATCAAAGCGGGTAAACTTCCTGACTGATTTTTTGTTTTCCTCATAATACTGGTTGACCTTCTCATCACCGTATACACCCAGCAAGCCGACATCGGAAAAGTATGCCCTGGAAAGGGCAGTCAACTCTTCGCGGGTGTATTCGCGCACATGCCAAGGGTTGCGCGTAAGTGTCATCTTGATATTGGGTGTGGTAAGCACGGCAATGCCCCCCGGCTTCAATACGCGATGTATCTCACGCATAAATAACTGATCGTCCTCTATATGCTCAATCACCTGAAAAGAAACCACACTGTCAAAGCGGTTATCTTCAAAAGGGAAGGGTGGAATATGACCGGCAATAAATTGAGCAGACGGGTATTTTTTCTTCAGCCGTTCAATAACCTCCTCAATTTTATCAACAGCCGTATAGGAACGGCATTTCTGCATCAGCAAATCAGTACCCCTGCCCTCTCCGCATCCCACATCCAGCAGGTCTCCGGAAACTAATTCTGCTGCTTTTACATAGGCAAACAGCAACCGCTGATGAATCGGATTATCTGAAGGCAGTATAGCTGAAGCAATCTCTGTGGTATGAACCGCCATCTGTTGTATTTGGGCAGTAAAATTAACCCGCGGGGCGCACAACGCAGCCCTCCTCTTTTCATGTGAACCACCAGAAACTCTTTTGAACAATTACCGCTTCTGGCTGCCCTTTACTATTTTAGTAAATTTGCCCGTCCTGAATTCATATTTATTTACTCATTTATTTACATGCCGGAATGAAAACCTATAAGCTGCTCAATAATCTATTAGGATGGTTTGTCTTTGTCATAGCGCTGGCGGTTTACACCTCTACCCTTGAGCCCACCGCCAGCTTCTGGGACTGCGGTGAATTTATTTCCGGTGCCTACAAGCTAGAGGTGGTACATCCGCCCGGGGCGCCTTTTTTTCTGCTGCTGGGAAGAATATTCAGCCTCTTTGCTCCCGGCCCTGAGTATGTGGCTTATATGGTAAACTTTTCATCCGGTTTGTTTAGCGCTCTGGGCATCATGTTCCTGTTCTGGATAACCACCGCCTTTGCCCGCAAAGCCGTCATAGGCAAAAGCAGGGAGCCCTCCATTATGCAAACTCTTTCGGTAATGCTCACAGGCCTTATCGCAGCCCTGTGCTGTACGTTTTCTGACACCTACTGGTTTTCGGCAGTGGAAGGTGAGGTATATGCCCTGTCCACATTTTTTATTATTCTGGTTTTCTGGGGCATTATGAAATGGGAGGCTTCTGAAGATGAGCGCTATCGCGACCGCTGGATTATTCTGATAGCTTTTTTCCTGGGGCTGGCTTTAGGTGTACACCTGATGAGTTTGCTGGCTATTCCCGCTATGGCCATGGTGTACTATTTCAAAAAATATAATCCCACCCCCAAAGGCACTCTGGCTGCTCTGGCAATCGGAACTGCCCTGCTGTTTCTGGTTTACCTCGGCATTGTCAGCAAGTTTATCAATATCCTTGCAGGACTGGATCTGTTTTTCGTAAACACGCTCAATCTACCCTTTGGTAGTGGAGTTGCTTTTGGTGTGGTGCTGCTGGTTGCTGCCATTGTAGGAGGGCTGGTGTATGCACATCGTAAAAACCTTCCTAATCTGCAAACGGCTCTCCTTTCACTATCTATGATTTTCATCGGATTCTCCCTTTACAGCGTGGTAGTAATCCGGGCTTTGGCCATCCCGCCTATAGACATGAACAAACCGGCCGATATTTTCAGGCTGCAGTCTTACCTTAACCGTGAGCAGTATGGTGACAGGCCGCTGCTTTACGGACCCCATTTTAACGCATATCCGATAGAAATTGTAAAGAAAGGTAAGCGCTACTACAAAGGTGAAGATAAATACCTTGATATCGGATATAAAGTGGATTACAAGTTTGACGATAAGGATATGATGTTTTTCCCACGTATGGGATCCTGGCAGGATGAGCGCCATGTTGAAGCCTACCGCGCCATTCTCGGGTTAAAGGAAAACCAGAATCCGACCATGGCTGATAATATTCGTTTTTTTCTCCATTATCAGGTTGGATTCATGTGGTTTCGCTATTTCATGTGGAATTTTTCGGGCAGGCAAGACGATATTCAGGGACGCTTTGATAACAACAACGGCAAATGGATAAGCGGATTTAAATTTCTGGATGAGCCCCGTATAGGCCCCACCGACAACCTGCCCGATGAGCTAAAAAACAATAAGGGCAGAAACGTATTTTACATGATACCCTTCCTGTTGGGCCTTATCGGCATGATTTACTTCTACCGGCACGATAAAAATGATTTTCTGGTGGTGCTCACGCTGTTTATGTTTACTGGTATCCTGGAAGTAATATTTTTTAACTCCCCTCCCTTTGAGCCCCGGGAGCGTGACTACACGCTGGTGGGATCATTTGTTACTTATTGCATATGGATCGGATTCGGTGCACTGGCAATATTTGACTTTCTAAAATCCAAATTGCCTGCCTCAGTAGCTCTGGGAGCAACCTTCCTTTTAAGCCTTACGGCACCTGCCCTGATGGCAAAAGATGGTTATGACGATCATGACCGCTCAGGCCGCTACACAGCCCGCGATTTTGCCATCAATTATCTGGAGTCATGCGCTCCCAATGCGATACTTTTCACCCAAGGTGACAATGACACCTATCCGCTCTGGTATGCCCAGGAAGTTGAGGGTATCCGTACAGATGTAAGAGTAGTTAACCTCAGCCTGCTGGGTGTGGATTGGTATATTGAACAACTGAAATACAAAATCAACGATGCCGACCCGGTTAAGCTCATCCATACCCCGGATAAATATCTCGGCAACAGACGGGATGTGATTCGCTATTTTGACAACAAAAGAATACCGCAGGATGTCCCGGTAGAACTAAAAAATGTGATTCAATTTATTGCCAGTGATGAACGCAATTCCAAGGTGCCTCTTTCAAACGGTGAAATGGTAAATTACCTCCCTACCAAATTCATGAAAGTAACCGTTGACTCCGCCACGGTGGTTAAAAATAAAGTCATCCCCGAATCCATGTATGGTCAGATGAAAAAGGAGTTGCTTATCAAAATTAATCGCAACAACCTGCTGAAAAATGACCTGATGGTGCTGGATATTATCGCCTCTAACTTATGGGAGCGCCCCATTTATTTTGCCGTATCTGTTTCTCCGGATTCCTATCTGGGTTTTCAAAACTATTTTCAACTGGAAGGATTAGCCTATCGCATCGTTCCCCTGGAGAAAGAAGACCGCTTCGGTCAGGGAGGGCATGTGGCTACCGACATCATGTTTGACAATATGATGAATAAATTTAAATGGGGCGGTATAGAGCTGAAAGACACTATAGAGTACACCATTGCTACCGGAGAAACAAAAAGCTCGGTAGCTCAAAAATTCAATGTCACGGAAGATGAGCTGACCTTTGCCAATCCGCAGGCCACTTTTGCACCTAATGAGAAAATCAAAGTGGTACTCCCCAATCCACTTTATCTGGATGAAAATATCCTGCGCATGACGATGAACCTCCGCAGCAACTTCGCACGGCTCATTGAAGCTCTGCTGGAAGAGGGGAAAAAAGAACAGGCTCGCGCTGCGTTGGACCGATGTATCGCTGTGATGCCCTGGCAAACCGTGCCGTACAACATCTTTATGGTGCGCTTTCCCGAGTTTTGCTATCGCCTGGATGACCAGGCTAAAGCCAGGGCACTTATACGGCTGCTGGTGAAAAAATACAGCCAAGACTTACAATACTATCCGGATGTGCTGGACATTGATCCGGGAGCAAAACGCAGCATTCAGCAGGCCATGGCTGTTTTCCAGGAGCTCATTCGGGTAGCACGAATCTATAAAGACACCGAAACAGAGCAGGAGCTGAGCGCCCAGTTTGCCTCCTTTAAGGACATTTAACTGCATTCTTTTGAATCAGCGTCATCTCATCTACGGCCGCCATCCTGTGCTGGAAGCTCTGAAGGCAGGCAAATCTTTTGAAAAAATACTCATACAGCAGGATGCCCGCTCCGATGAATTGAAAACCATACGGCAATTAGCCACCCTCCATAAGATACCTCTCCAGCTTGTTCCTGCACGCAGGCTTCATCTCATAACCGCCAAAAATCACCAGGGAGTGATTGGCTATCTCTCTCTGCTTCCCTACTATAAGGTAGAAGACATCATGCTGAAAGCTTATGACGAAGGGCGCTCTCCTCTGTTTCTTATTCTTGACCACATAACGGATGTAAGAAATTTCGGAGCCATCGCACGCACTGCCGAACTCACCGGTGTGGATGCACTGATAGTGCCCGAAAAAGGCAGCGCACTGATTCATGCTGATGCAATCAAAGCCTCAGCCGGAGCATTGCATCATATGCACCTCTGCAAAACCTCCAGCCTCCGGCAAACGGCTGATTATCTGCACCTGAACGGAATACGGCTGCTGGCTGCGGACGAAAAAGCTGATAAAAAAGTTTTTGAAATGGATTTCGTTCCCCCTGTAGCCCTCATACTGGGTGCTGAAGGAAAAGGTATCAGTGCTTCCCTCAACGAAAAAGCAGACGAACGCTTTGCAATCCCCATGGTAGGAAAAACGGGGTCATTCAATGTTTCCGTAGCGGCCGGTATAATTTTGTATGAAGTGATGCGCCAAAGGGCTAACGCCCCATACAGCTAGTAGAAAATGCCGTTGCCTTTCGTAAATTAAAAATACAAAAGGCCTTTATGATGCTTAATATCATTCGTAAAAAGCGTGAAGGCAAACCCCTTACCACGGAAGAGATTCATTACTTCATTGACAACTATACCCGCGGCAGCATACCTGACTATCAGGCAGCAGCTCTGCTCATGGCTATCTGCATCAGAGGAATGAACAAAACCGAGGTACTCACTCTCACACGGGCTATGATGTACTCAGGGATAACATTAAACCTCTCTGCCATAAAAGGAACTAAGCTGGATAAACACAGCACCGGGGGAGTAGGAGATAAAACCACCTTAATCGTTGCTCCCATTCTTGCGGCTGCGGGCATTCCTGTTGCCAAGCTATCTGGCCGTGGACTTGGACATACCGGTGGAACACTGGATAAACTGGAATCCATATCTGGTCTGCGTGTTGAAATGCTGGTAGATGAAATCATCCGCCAGGTGAAAGCTATTGGCTTGGCCATAGCTTCTCAGACGGCCGACCTGGTACCGGCTGATAAAAAACTGTATGCCCTGCGCGATGCCACCGCAACAGTGGACAGCCGTGCGCTCATTGCCGCCAGCATCATGAGCAAAAAGCTGGCTGCCGGAGCAGATGTCATTCTGCTGGATGTAAAATGCGGCAACGGAGCATTTATGAAAACCCGCAAAGAAGCCTTCTCCCTGGCACGATTGCTGGTGGAAATCGGCAATAGTATGGAACGCAAAACAGTGGCCATTGTATCATCCATGGAACAACCACTTGGAACAGCCATCGGAAACTCTCTTGAAGTGGCCGAAGCCGTTAAAACACTCAGCGGACAAGGTCCTGCTGACCTTACCGAGCTCTGTTATTATCTTGCAGCCACAGGTATGGTATTGTGCGGGCACGCCAGAACGGAAACTGCTGCCATGCGGGAAGTAAAAAAAATAATAGCTACCGGCCGTGCTTTGAACAAACTGAAACTTATGGTGCAGGCTCAAGGGGGCAATGTAGATCAGATCAACAATCCGAAACAACTGCCGCTGGCACGCGTCACCGAAATTATTACCTCTCCCCAGGATGGTTATATCGTTCGCATAAAAGCCGAACCTGTGGGGCAGGCTGCCATGTTGCTGGGAGCAGGCCGCCACAAAAAAGACGACCCCATTGACCTTTCAGCCGGCATCGTGTTGCACAAAAAAGCCGGGGAAAAAGTGAAAAGAGGCGAAAAGATAGCTTCTTTATTTACCAACGACATTGACACACTGGAGGTAGCCGAAAAGAAACTGCTTTCAGCCTATACATTCGGGAAAAGAAAACCTGCGGCTACCCCTTTGATTTTAGGTAAAGTGCAGTAACGTGCCGGCCGGACAGCCCGCTGATTTCAGATACCAACGGGGTGCCAGGTAGTTTTGATTTCCTGAGTATCCAGAATGAAGTAAGGACCCTGAGATGCCGGCTGCAGCCAATCTTTATGGTGATAAATAACGGCACGCTTCACATTAAAAGCAGCAGCTTCCTGCACCATCTTGATATCCGGCTGACTTTCTCCGCAATAAACAATCGCATTCACATCCATGTGGGAGGCAAAATGCGGCAGCAATTCCTTTCGCAGGCCGGTCAGTATGTTCACCACTCCGGCGGGCACGTCAGAGGCATGCAAAACCTCCGCAAGGGTTACTGCTGTCATCGGGTATGATTGAGATGCCAACACCACACAGGAGTTGCCTCCCGTAATGGCAGGCAACATCACCGAAAGCAGGCCCGTGAGAGCCGTTTCTTCATCTGCTATAATAGCCACCACACCGGTGGGCTCACAAAGGGAAAAATTAAAATATGAGGCATTTACCGGATTCACACTGCTGAAGACCTGTTGATACTTATCAGCCCAGCCGGCATAGTAAACCACCCTGTCAATGGAGATGCCCATTTCGCGCGTAGCCGCTTCTACCGAATGCCCCTGCTGAATCATTTCTGCAACAAACTGCGCACTGCGACCTTCCAGCATTTCGGCAATGCGATAAATAATCTGTCCGCGGTGAAAGGCCGTCAAAGCTGACCATTTTTCAAAAGCTTTCCTTGCCGCAACCACAGCATCACGGAAATCTTTTCTGGTGCACCGGCAGATGTTGGCAATGGTGTTGCCCTTTTTATCTTTCAGCTTATAGTAACGGCCTGATTCAGTGCGGGGAAATTTTCCGTCAATATAAATTTTATATGTCTTTTGCACCTGCAGTCGCCCAGCAGTAGGCGCCTTACCGTTCTCCTTCAGCGGAGCAAGCAGGTCGGCATGTATGCCCGCTTTTCTTGCAATGGATTTGCTGTCGTTGGATTTTGACATACTTCAAATTTAATCATTCTCACGCTGGTTGGTCCGGGATTCCAATGATGACGACACTGGTTTCTGTGCATTGCTGCTCTTTTTCTCCGTGCCGAAATATTTCATGTAATAAATACCTGTGCCGGGAATGCGGAAACTCACAAATCGCTTACCCCCGGGGCTGACTCCTATGCGGAATCCCAATATGCCTACACTTGCACCCATCCCATTTTGAGTAACCGAAGTACGTACCGGACCGGCTTGGAACCATTTTTTAAAAGTCCATCCCATAACACAACGGTTTTTAATGCATAAGATAAACCGTCATTCTGAGTGCATCGGATACATCCTTATATCTGCTCACTGTCGATTTTAGTGTTCTCAGTTCAAATCAATATAGGCACTCAGCCCATGCAAACCACCTTCACGGCCCATTCCGCTTTCTTTGTATCCTCCAAAAGGCGATGTGGGGTCAAACTTGTTATAGGTATTTGCCCAAATGACCCCTGAACGAATTTTGGAGGAGACTTTGAATATTTTGGAGCCCTTATCGGTCCATACACCTCCTGAAAGTCCATAGGGTGTGTTATTAGCCTTTTCAATAGCCTCCTCTACAGTTCTGAAAGTTTGCACGGCTAGCACAGGCCCGAAAATTTCGTCCTGCACGATGCGATGCGACTGGGAGCAGTTTAAAAACAACGTGGGACGGCACCAGTACCCTTTTTGCGGCACAGGACATGAGGTCTGATACATTTCGGCTCCCTCCTGTTTGCCGATGTGCAGGTATTGCTGAATCTTTTCCAGCTGTGCTTTTGAATTGATAGCCCCGATGTCGGTGTTTTTGTCCAGCGGATTACCGACAATGAGCGTTTCCATGCGGTCTTTCAATTTGCGAATAAGTTTTTCATAAATGCTTTCCTGAACAAACAGACGCGAGCCGGCACAGCACACATGGCCCTGGTTAAAGAAGATGCCATTGATAATACCTTCCACAGCCTGATCGAGTGGGGCATCCTCAAACACTATGTTGGCTGCCTTACCGCCCAGCTCCAAAGTGTATTTTTTTCCTGTGCCCGCAAGGGTGCGTTGAATGGTTTTGCCTACTTCTGTGCTACCGGTGAAAGCAATTTTATCCACATCGGGATGCTGCACAAGAGCAGCGCCTGTTTTACCTGCTCCGGTAACGATATTAACTACTCCGGGAGGCAACCCCGCATCCTGAATCAGTTCGGCCAGTTTAAGAGCTGTAAGGGGCGTTGTTTCGGCTGGCTTCAGCACTACGGTGTTGCCTGTGGCAAGGGCCGGAGCAATTTTCCATGCAGCCATTAGCAGAGGAAAATTCCACGGTATAATCTGCCCGGCCACACCCAGAGGTTTGGGTTTTCTGCCGGGAAAAGCATAGCGGAGCTTGTCAGCCCAGCCTGCGTAGTAGAAAAAGTGTGCAGCCGCCAGAGGCACATCTACAGTCCGCGATTCGCGTATGGGCTTGCCCCCATCCAATGACTCAATCACCGCAAACTCACGTGCCCGCTCCTGTATGAGTCGTGCAATACGATAGATATACTTGCCCCGCTCAGAAGGATCCATTACGGACCACACATTTTCGTATGCCTTTCGGGCTGCGCGTACAGCACGATCTACATCGTCAGCCGTAGCCTCGGCTACTTCAGCAATCTTTTCTTCAGTAGCAGGGTTTATCGTTTCAAAATATTTTCCTTTTTCCGGCTCAACGAATTTTCCGTTGATAAAAAGGTTGTAGCGCTCTCTGAGTTCTATATGTTCAGTACCTTCCGGAGCAGGAGCATAGCTCCAGCCTGCGTCAAAGGAAAGTGCATACGTTTTGGCCCTGGTAGTCTTGGATGACATGAGTTTGTTTTTAGTGTTCAGATCAGCATGTGATACATTCAATGAGGTTATCAGTCCACAGAGAAATAGTCTGCACTTTGATAGCGACCGGTTTCTTCCTTCATAATCTGCATAAGTATATCATTGGCCAGCCTGCTTGCACCGAAACGGAAATAATCGGGCGTAAGCCAGCCTGCACCGAGGGTTTCCTTGACCATTACCAGATACTGGAGTGCTTGTTTGGCAGCAGAAATCCCGCCTGCGGGCTTCATGCCTACTTTGCGTCCGGTTTCATAATAAAAATCCCGGATGGCCTCCAGCATAACCAGGGTAACGGGCATGGTGGCAGCCGGCTGTATTTTCCCCGTTGATGTTTTAATAAAATCAGCCCCGGCCCGCATGGCAATTTCACTTGCTTTGCGCACGTTGTCCAGGGTACTCAGCTCTCCGGTCTCCAGTATCACCTTCAGATGAGCCTGGCCACAGGCTTCTTTCACTGCGGCAATTTCATCAAAAACGTAGTTGTATTCACCTTGCAGAAACTTGCCTCTTGAAATGACCATGTCAATTTCATCGGCTCCTTCCTTGACGGCAAAGCGGGTATCGGCCAGCTTCACACTAAGGGGAGCAAGCCCCGAAGGAAAAGCAGTGGCCACAGCGGCAACTTTTATGTTACTGCCGGCCAATGCTTTTTTCGCCACACGTACCAAAGTAGGATATACACATACAGCTGCTACCGTTGGCAAACCCGGCAGTTCGTCATGTAAATGCATGGCTTTATAACAAAGCTGCCTTACTTTTCCCTCACTATCTTTACCTTCCAGGGTTGTAAGATCAATCATGCTCAAAGCAAGCCGCAGGCCTGCCACTTTAGATTCTTTTTTGATGCTGCGTGCACACAGGCGGGCTACCCGCTCTTCCACACCTATCTGGTCAATGGTCGTATCGCTGAATAATTGTACCTTGGTTCCCATATTAAATGAAAGTTAACGAGAATAGCATAAATGGCAAAACTTACCGGCAGGCTTCTCAACGCTGGATCATGATTTTATGCAGCATTACGGTTTTCCCGCTAACTGCCCTGAGAAAATAAACACCCTGCGGCAGAGCCGACAGGGAAAACGCATACGAAGTGCCCTGCATCGGAGTAACATGTACTTGTCTTCCCGTAAAATCCAGAATGGCCATTTCGGTTCCCTGGCTGAAAGATGTCTGAATAAAAAGTATTTCTGCTGCAGGGTTAGGATAGATGAGGAGCGCTTCCTTATCCTTATTTTTTTCTCCGGAGGAATTTATTATAAAGGCTTGCCTGGAGAAGGAGCGGAAAAAATTCCATATTTCCCTGGTAGCGTGCACATCGTTTTGAGCAAGCGGCCAGACGTGCGGCATGTTATTGGCCTTGTAAAGCACCACCGCAGCGGAATCTGCACAAGGACCATATACCCATTTTTCAAACAGATAACCATCAGGATGGGTATCCGGTAAAGTATCATGTATAGGGGGTGCCTCGCACGCATTATTTTGACGCCAGAAATGTATTGTAGAATCAGCCCCCAGGTTAGTTACTATTCCATATATCAGCCCGAAGTTGTAGGGGATAACCGGATCAGCCGTGCCGTGCACATGCAACACGGGTAGCGGGCGCCCGGGATTACACGTAGGAACAGCCGATGCGGGCAGCGATCCGGCTACAGAAGCTAATGCAGCAAAAGGGTTATCCCTTGCGCACGCCAGCCGATAGCTCATAAAGCCGCCCAGCGAAAACCCGCACACGTAGATGCGCATCGTATCAATGGCATAGACGGACCGCACGGTATCTATCAGCGCAAGGAGAAAACCTACGTCATCGGTATTGTTCAAAGGATTCAACCCGGCATTCCAGCCAGGAGCACCCAGCACCGGATCAGGGAGTGCGTTGGGATACACTACAATAAAGCCGGCCGTGTCTGCAATGCTATTAAGCCCAATACCCTGAAAATTATCCGCATTATCCCCAAGGCCGTGAAGAGCCATGACCAGCGGAACGGCTTGCATACCATCGTAAGAGGAGGGGATGTAGATGCGATAGGTGCGCAACGTGCCGCCATATTGTATATTCTTTAAAATGTTTTGCGCAAAATTGCAGTTACACAACGTAATCAAAAGCGGCAGAAAAAGTGCTGTTTTTATTACCATGCGCTAAATATATGCATTGCAACGATAAAAGCAGAACAGGTTGCAGGCGTGGCGACCTATATTATTTACGTATGGTCAGAACGCTGATTCTTTCTTGCATTCTGTTTGCCTTGCAGGGTTGCAGCTATTATTTTGGCAATACACGGATATCCCGATTCAACTATGCCCCATCTGCCCTGCCATCTTTTTGTACACGTCTGCCAGGCCTTCCACTGGAGCAACGGGTTGTGTTGGGTAAAGACTTAATAACTGAATGGGCTGATCAATCACTGGGCAACTGGAAGCAGCAGGGTAAAGTAACCGAGCCTCGCATCATGCTGGCAAAGCTCATTCAGGGCAAAGACATTGTTGCCGTCAATAATTACATTCTTCAGCTGCAGCCATGGGGACGCACCGGCACACGCTGGCTGCTGAACCCTAAGGGAGATTACGACTTCACGGAGGTCATGTGGATAGCCATGGTGTATTTGCTCGAGCCTTATCCGGAAAAACTTTTTCCCGAAACCGTACAGCATATCCTGGAGAAGCTCATCATTTCTGATGGCGCCAGGCACAGACAATATGCTCCGCGTACGCTGCGTCTGATGCGGGAAACCGAAAACCACATCCTGATGAAAACCGCGAGCAGCTACCTGAAAAACAAATGGCTGCTCACCCATAGTTGCACAGTAAATGCCTCCCGGATGTTTGAACTGGAAGACCGCCTGTTGAGCCTGCTCGATGAAATGGAAAAAACAGGCATGTATGAATTTCACTCCGACCCTTATTTCGGATACAGTATGGTGCCCTTGCTGCTGCTGGAAGCCTATGGCTCAGAAAAAATTGCTGTAAAAGCCCGCCATGTGATTGATCTGTTCAACTTTGAGTACGCCTTAGGTAGCCTGGATTTCCGCTATGCCGGCCCTTTTCGCAGAAGGCTGGAGAAAGCCGGAAAATCAAGCATACAGGATGACCCGCACTCAGCTATGATGCGAACATGGAGTTTTGTTTATCAAAGGCAGCCTTTCACACTGCATGATATCCCCCATGCAAGTCATCAGGCATTGATGGCCCTGCTGCTCCCTTATACGCTTCCGGACACGATAGCCCGTTTTATGCAGAATCGTCCCGACTATTTTGCCCGCATCAGCCATGGGTTTCGGGCAACACCGGAAATCTACTCCGGAGGTCCTGGTTTTCTGCTCAGCGCGGGAGGAGTGCAACGGGGGAAAATATCACAGATCGTTGCGCAACCCACCACTTTGCTGCTGCAGGATGGAGCTGCTTCACTGGAGGAGTGTTTCCATATAAAAAATAAAGAAAATATGCGCAGGTGGAATAATACCGGGGTTTACCGTCATTTTGCAGCAGGCAAAGGCAAGGTACACCGGCCGGAAACCTATGCGCCTGATACCTGCGCAAGCGGATGGTGCATCTACAAGCCCTATACACAGGATGCCTTGCGTGTGACAGTTTTCAATTCCGCAGATTTGGGAATAATACTTCTTTTTCCACACTGGCAGCAAGGCAGCGCTGCTTTGCTGGAAGAAATCCTGAAAGCCAATCCTGAATCCAAAAACTTATATCATCAGTTTGCATTTCCTGACGGACAGATAATTGCCTATCAGCTGTCGGCTCCCAAAAGACTTTGGGTGATTGAAGCAATCAACGAAATCCGCACAGACCGGAAACATGACTTCTGGAAGCGCCTGGATATTATTACGCATGATAACCCTGAAAAATGAAGTTACACTTTCGGCAGTAAAGGTAGTTACAGCCCTGGCATTTCTCACAGGCATGCTGCTCTCGGCAAGGCTATGGATTACCGACAGGTCATTCCCGCTGGTTCCTTTCTGGGAGTGGATTCCGATACTACGACCTCCCGCTGATTATGTGCTTACAGGGCTGATGGCAGTATTGCTATGTGTAATCATTGTATTCAGAAAGCATACCTTGCCGGTATTTCTTTTTTTAGCGGTGTATCTGACAGTGGCTGTACAGGACCAGAATCGCCTGCAGCCTTACTATTATATGTATTGCCTTATCCTGCTGGCCACCTGCATAAGCCAAAGAAATCAGGAGCAGAAAACCGAAATAGCGCTCAACACAATACGCTTGCTATTCTTCGGAGTATACTTCTGGAGCGGTATCCATAAGATGAACATGCAGTTTGCCGGACGGATACTTACAACAGCCAACCATCTGCTGCCGGCTTACATGACGGATTTTGCCTTTGGGCAACATGTTATGCTTCTTATTCCGGCTTTGGAAACATCGCTTGCACTGGGGCTGCTATATAGTAGAACCCGCAGAATATCGGTCTTTCTGCTGGTTTGCATGCACTTGATAATAATAACGGGGCTATTGCTGAAAAGATGGAATCTGATTGTCATTCCCTGGAATGCAGCCCTGATTGTGTTGGTTATTATTTTGTTTGGCGAAAAAAAATATTTCTCGTCTGTAGGGAAGATTTTCAGCCCTGAGCGTTCCCTGATTAAGGCCGCTATATTTGTCTTGGTGATTTTAATGCCCGCCTTCAACTTTATTGGCTATTGGGATCATTATCTGTCATTCAGCCTTTATTCAAACAAAGCGCCCTATGCAATTATATATCTAGGAGAAGATCATGTGCAATCATTGTCCGCACCTGTACGTCAACACGTAAAAACAATGCACGGAAAACCCTATTTAGATCTCACTTACTGGTTGATAGATGAAACCAACACAGTCCCTTATCCCGAAAGGCGGGTATACAACAAGGTGTATGAGTATGTGTGTGGATTTTATACAGATTCGTGTCAGGCGGAGCTTAAAATTTATAAAGGACAACAGGAATTGTACTGATTCGCTAACTTTGCCCCGTTCTGGCCTATGGTGTAATGGTAGCACAGCAGCCTTTGGAGCTGTTAGTCGTGGTTCGAATCCACGTAGGCCAGCGCCTCTTTAAACATTCAAGGCGCGATTGGCACATGCCGCCAGACATGCCTCTTTGAATGCTTCAGAGTAGGTAGGATGCGGATGGCATATCATGCCAATATCCTCAGCAGAAGCACGAAACTCCATTGCCACGGCGGCTTCGGCAATCAGGTCTGCTGCACGCGGGCCAATCATCTGCACACCAAGGATTTCATCTGTTTCCGCATGGGCAAGTACTTTAATAAAACCCTCCGTATCCATGCTGGCCCGGGCACGGCCACTGGCTTTGAACGGGAATGTGCCCTTTTTATATGGCATGTTGCTCTCTTTTAATTCCTCCTCTGTAAAACCTACTCCGGCCACCTCCGGCCAGGTGTAGGCTACACTGGGTATGAGCCTATAGTTTATATGGGGCTTTTGTCCGGCTATTACCTCGGCCACAAATATCCCTTCTTCTTCGGCTTTATGCGCCAGCATGGGACCCCGAATCACGTCTCCAATAGCATAGACGCCATCCACGGCAGTTTCCAGCCTGTCGTTTACGGGGATGCGCCCTTTATCATCCGGAGTCAATCCGATATGCTCCAAACCCAGGTTTTCGGTGTAGGGTTTTCTTCCTACACAAACCAGGCAATAATCTCCGGTAAACTCCTTTTTTGCTCCGCCACTGTCATCTGCCGTAACCACTACTTTTTTTCTTTTTACTGTTGCACCGGTTACTTTATGGCTCAGATAAATTTCTATTCCCAGCTTTTTCAACACCCGCAATAGCTCTTTGCCCAACTCTCTGTCCATAGTGCCAATGAGTGTGTCCGTATATTCAATAATCTGCACTTTGGTTCCCAACCGTGCATAAACTGAGCCCAGTTCTACCCCGATTATTCCCCCTCCAATGACAACCATGGATTCCGGCACTTCGGTAAGACTGAGAGCTTCCGTGGAGGTAATAATACGTTGCTTGTCCAAGGCAACGCCCGGAAGGGTTGCAGGTTTTGAGCCTGTAGCAATGATGACTTTGCCGGCATCTATTTCGGATGTTTCCCTTTCTCCCTTTATGGTGATTTTATTTTTTGAAATGAAGGAGCCGTGCCCGTGATAAACGTCAATTTTGTTTTTTTTCATCAGATAGGCTACACCTGCAGTAGTCTGCTGCACAACCTCTGTTTTGCGCTGCATCATCTGCCTGATATTCACTTTCACGCCAGTCAACTCAATGCCATGCGTTTTGAACTTTTCTTTTGCTGCATGCAGATGCTCGGTGGAATCCAGCAACGCCTTGGAAGGGATGCACCCCACATTCAGACAGGTTCCACCGAGTGTGGGATAGCGTTCAATGATGGCAGTCCTGAAGCCCAGTTGTGCGCACCGGATGGCAGCAATATATCCTCCCGGGCCTGAGCCAATGATAGTTACATCGTAATTCGGCATAGCAATATATCAATTGGGTAAACGGATTAGCAAAAGTATCAAAAGCCGGCAGAAAGTTTTTTTTGAATAACCTATCTGTACCAAATGAAAGAGGAGCACGTCAGCTTCCTGCGGAACTGCCCGCATCATCCACCGCACGGGAATCACCTGCCTGTGCAAACCGGAGCAGCATATAGGTTTCAAAAACCTTAAAAATGAGAAACATCAGAAAAAACGGAATTACGTACATCTTTTTATTGTCCGGATCAATATAAACCAGAAACGCAACCAGAAAAGCTAAGCTCAGGACGAACTTCACGGCCAGAGTGCCGAAAAAGATATTAAAGAAAAAACGTTTTTTAATGCTTCTTGTGTTATAGTAGCCGGAAAACAGAGTAAGCCCCAGAAAAAAAAACAGGCTCAGCCAGGTAAAAAAGCGATAAGGTTGGAAAAACTGAAAATACTCCAGACTCAACACGGAAAGCAGCACGATGAGGAAAAAGGTGAGTTTGAACGCTTTCCTCACAAAATAGCGAAATTTCATTTTTTACCCGTTAAGTCGCGAATTACCAGAACTAAAGATGCAACCATACAGAACAGGGAAAATACTATTGTAAAAACCGGCCTGGACATTTTCAGGTATTTATCCAGCCAGTTGCCGACAAGAAAACCCAGCAAGATGGCTGCCAGAAACTGAAAGGCAAGGCCGGAGTATTTTATATAGTCCTTAAACGGCTTCCTTTTTGAGGGCAGATTGTTCATCGTGCATCTGATAAGTATTGCCCATCGTGCAGGAGCCGTTGAAGCGCGCACCAGCTTCCACTACCAGTTTGTTGGTAATAATGTCGCCTTCAATTTCAGCCGTTGCTTTTAGAAAGAGAACCTCTTTTACTTCAATTTTACCTTTCACAGCGCCTGAAATATCTGCATTCTGGCAACGCAGTTCTCCCTCAACCCGTCCATTCTGGCCAATAACCACTTTGGCGCTGGACTGGATATTGCCGTGCACCACTCCGTCCAGCCGTATATCATTGGTAGATTTTATGCCACCTTCTATTATCGTGCCTTCACTGAACTGATTGGTCTGACCGCCTAACGAGGTCTTGGGGGGAATTTCTGTTTTTTTATTGTTGAACACCGCCTACCGGATTTTTTTCTTAAAAAACAATGTATTCTTCCGGATTCAAAGGCAGGCCCTCATGCCACAATTCAAAATGCAGATGCGGACCAGAAGTCATCTCTCCGCTGTTCCCAATAATAGCAATGGCATCACCTGCTTTGACGAAGTTACCAACTTTTTTCAGTAATACCGAATTGTGCTTGTAAAAAGATATTAAATCATTAGCATGCTGCACTGCAATCACATAGCCAGCATCTACGGTCCAATCGGCAAAAACAACATGCCCATCCAGAATGCTTTTTATTGGTTCTCCTGCCGGAGCAACGATATCTACCCCGAAATGCTCTTCGCGCGGATTGAAGCCCGCTGTAAGATATCCTTTCAGAGGTGGAAAAAAATTCAACTGGGCAATGTTGGTGCGGCCGGTATTCGGCTGACCTGAAAATACCAGCTCATAGCGCTGTTCATTCTCTATCTCTTCGCGCAACAGCAGGTCTTCTTCCGGCACACGCTCCAGATCAATTGTATCATAGATGACCGAAGTAGGCACCACAGACTGGGGCGCTGTATCTACATTGCCATAAAGAATGTTGCGCACGTTGTTTATCCAGGCTTCCTGCCTCAACACCACCTGTTCCAGAGAATCAGACCGAAGCTCCAGGTTGATCACCTCCCTACGCACATCCATGCTACCATAACCGGGGATATACTCTTTCAGAGGAGTAAACGCAATGAGCGCAAATATCCCCACTGCCATCAACAGAGAAACCACACTCAGCAGCATATAAACATTGAAACGGTTTAGCCGAAAAGAAGCACGTTCCTCAAAGGTGTCATCATCCAGTATGACCAGACGGTATTTGTTGCGGAGCTTGTCTATCAATCGCTTTTTTCCAGGTTGCACGGTAGGCGGGCATCAGATTTTTGAAAAAAAATTAAAATAACTTTGCCGCATTGCAGTTATTAGCCCTGAAAATTAGTAATGATAAATATCTCAACGTGACAAAAAACGTTAGATTAAGCATTTGGGCTGTTTCTCTCCCCCTATGCTTTCTTCTCTTTTCCGGTTGCAGCTCTTCAAAAAAAACAGGCAAAACTTCCCTGACAGGTAAGGTATATCATGACATTACTGCCCGCAATAATGCCTATTTCAACGGTAAGGAGAAACTTAAAATCATACAGAAGAACATAGCCGCATCACACAAAGACAATTACGATGATATTCTGGACTTACAAACCGATCGTGATGTCAAAACCGGCAAAAACTTTTCCAATGAGCTGGACGAAGTAGTCAAAAAAGCTTCTTTTGCTATCAAGCGGCACGAACCCAGCAAGTGGACTGACAACAGCTACCTGCTGGTAGGTAAGTCTTATTTTCTAAAAGGTGACTTTGATGCCGCTATTGAGGCTTTCCAGTTTATCACAACCGAGTTTAAAGACAACACACGCCTGGAAGAAAAGAAATCAGAGCCTCAGAAAAAGAAGAAGAAAAAGTCCGGCAAAAAGAAAAAAAAGAAGAAAAAGAAATCTTCTTCCGCAAAGAAAAAAAACACCCACGTCACGATTTCAGAAAAGAAGACAGATGCTGCGCCCCCAAAGCTGGAATTTCTTAAACTCTTCCCCCGGGCTGAAGCCATGTTGTGGATGGCTGATGCTTACACCGAACAGAAAAAGTTCAAACAGGCTGAACAGGTCATAACCCTTATTGAAGCGGAGAAAAACTTTCCCCGCAAACATAAGCGGGCTCTGGAAATCACTAAGGCCAGACTTTTTATCAAAAAAGGCAGTCTGGAACGAGCCATTCCGCCCCTGACGCAGGCCATCCAGGATACCCGCAAAAAGCGAAATAAGGCGCGTTATTATTTTGTGCTTGGACAGATTTATGAAAGGCTGCATGACGGACCCAATGCGGTAGCCAACTACGAAAAGGTGCTGAAAAACCGCCCGCCTTTTGACATGGCTTTCAATGCCCAGATAAATATTGCCCGGATTGCTGCTGCCGATCAGTCTATGCCCGCTGAAGAGATAACAAAAATGCTGAACAAGCTTCTCAAAGACAGTAAAAATGAAGACTTTTTTGACCAGGTATACTATGCTCTGGCTGAATTAGCCCTAAGCCGTGGCAACACAACCCAGGCTGTAGATTTTCTGAAAAAGTCTGTGCAGGCATCCACTGTAAACAACCGGCAAAAGGCGCGCTCCATGCTGCGGCTGGCTGACCTTTACTATGCCGAGGAGAACTACCTGGAGGCACAGCCCTACTACGACAGCACACTTGCCCTGATAGACAAGAAACATGAGCGATATTATGATATTGAAAACCGGGCACACATCCTGAAAGAGCTCATCGAGCAACTCCAAATCGTATCTGCACAGGACAGCCTGCTTGAAATCGCATCCCTGCCGGAAGCAGAACGCAAAAAAGTGATTGAGGAAATTATTCAAAAGAAACAGCAGAAAAAAGACCCTGAAAATACTACACCGTCTGTTCAACAAAACCCAAAAACAGACAAGCCACAAAATGGTGCCTCCGCTTCGGCTTCAGGTTTTTATTTCTATAATGTCAACGCCCGCACTTCAGGCTATAACAACTTTATAAAAACCTGGGGCAATCGCAAACTGGAAGATAACTGGAGAAGAAGCAATAAAAACACTGTTGATTTTATTACCGAAGACATTGCGGAGACGGCTGCCGATGCCCCTCTGACCAGCCTAGCAGAGGCAGGCACTTATGCAGAAGACATTCTGAAAGCACTTCCGCTAACAGAAGCACAAGTGCAGCAAGCACAACAGCGTATTGAAGATGCTCTGTATAAAATTGCCACTATCTACAGAATAGATCTGAAAAACAATACAAAAGCCATATCAGCCTTTCAGCAACTTGCAGAACGCTTCCCTGAGACAAATTATCTTCCGGAGGTGTATTATAACCTCTACACTCTCCATGAGGAAAACGGCTATGCAGAAAAAGCCAATCAATACAAAAACCTTCTGCTGTCAAAATTTCCTGACAGCCGCTATGCCAGATATATCCAAAACCCTTCTTTCCTGAAAGAAGAAAACCAGAAAGACCAGAAACTGGAGCAGTTTTATACCCAGGTGTATATGCTCTATGAGCAAGACAGCCTGGATCAGGCACTAGCAGCCATCGGACAAGCCGACAGCCTTTTCCCGGCCAATTCCCTGAAGCCAAAATTTGACCTGCTGAAAGCCTACATCTACGGCAAGAAAAAAGAGGTGCACACCTTCTTGGCCTCCCTGCAAGACCTGATTGATACCTACCCCAACGACCCGGTACGCTACCAGGCTGAAGAGATACTTAGCCACCTGAAAGCAGGCACCGACTCTGCTGTTACCATGCAGATTAATATCAGCGAATATAAATATGACCCTGACGCTATTCATTTCTTCATGGTTATTCTCTCGGGAGATTCAGTCAACTCCTCCACACTTTCCAATGCCATTGCCGGCTATAACGACATCAACCGCAGCCTGGATGATCTTAAAATCAATGCCATAGCCTTGAATGACAAACAGACCCTGCTGGTAGTAAAAAGCTTTAAAAACATGAAAGCCGCTCTTGACTATTACAATGCCATTCTATCCAGCGAGCTTTTCAAATCGTTCCCGGCATCGGATAGGCAGTTTGCGGTTGTCTCTGATGTGAATTTCAACAAGATAATTATGCATCGGGAAGCAGAGTCATATCAGAAATTTTTTAAATCGCGTTACAATACAAACCCGTAGTATTTTTTGAAAAGGAAAAAAAAATCAGAAACAGCCGGAGCGTGGAAATACATTGCGGCCTTCTGGCTGGTATTCACAGTCGGAATAGGCGTGGTAGCTCTGTTTTTTTACCTTATTTCCATAGGTACGTTCGGGGCTCTTCCCACCTTTGAAGAGCTGGAAAACCCCAAAAGTGCCCTTGCCTCTGAAGTGTATTCCAGTGATGGAGTTCTGCTAGGCAAATATTTCAGTCAAAACCGCTCCAACGCCCGCTATGAAGAGTTGCCCCCTCACCTGATTGAAGCTTTGATCAGCACCGAAGACATCCGCTTTGAAAAACATGCCGGAGTAGATATCAAAGGCCTCCTGCGCGTGCTGTTTAAAACTATTCTCCTGCAACAGGATGCCGGAGGAGGAAGCACGCTAAGTCAGCAACTAGCCAAAAACCTCTTCCCGCGTGAAAAGCTGAGTAGTGTAGGCCTCATCCTGCGCAAATTCAAGGAATGGATTATTGCCGTTCGTCTTGAACGCTGTTATACCAAAAAAGAAATTATCACCATGTATCTGAATACCGTTGAGTTCAGCAGTAACTCATACGGCATCAAGTCTGCAGCAAAAACTTACTTTAATAAGCCCCCTGACTCGCTTAGCATTGATGAAAGCGCACTGCTGGTAGGTATGTTGCAAGCACCTACACGCTACAACCCTAAGCTCAATCCGGAAAATGCCCGCAAAAGAAGAAATGTAGTGCTGGCACAAATGCGCAAATACAACTTCATTACTCAGGAAGAACTGGACAGCCTCAGTCAGCTTCCCATTACACTCCGCTATCAGCCGCCAGGCCATGTGGAAGGGCTGGCGCCTTATTTTCGTGAGCACCTGCGTCTTTATCTGCTCAGGTGGAGCAATGAAAATGTGAAAGTAGATGGCTCCCGTTATAACATTTATAAAGACGGACTGAAAATATACACTACCATAGACTCCCGGCTTCAGCAACTGGCCGAAACAGCAATGGCCCGGCACATGAAGGTTTTGCAACAGCAATTCAACGACCAATGGAAGGGCCGCAACCCGTGGAAAGGATTTGAAGCAGAGCTGGAAAAAGCCATAACCAACTCCGAGCGTTATCGGGTATTGCAGGAAGCCGGAGCAACAAAGGATTCTATTGACCGCAGCTTTAAAACCCCTATACCCATGACCATTTTCACATGGGACGGAGAAAAAGACACCCTGCTATCGCCCCTGGATTCGCTCAGACACAGCCGTATGATGCTCCAATGCGGCTTTCTGGTGCTGGACCCCAAAAACGGTCAGATAAAAGTATGGGTCGGAGGTATAAATTATAAATACTTCCAGTTTGACCACGTCACCACGCGCAGACAGATTGGCTCCACCTTCAAGCCTTTCCTGTATGCCACGGCCATTGATAACGGCTATTCTCCCTGCTTCAAGGTGCTGGATGCCCCTTACACCTTTGAAGATTTCAATAACTGGACACCCCAGAATGCAGACGGCAAATACACCTATCAGAAATACACCCTGCTGAAATGCCTGGCCGAGTCAAAAAACTCCTGCTCAGCCTACCTGATGAAACAAATGAGTCCACAGGCTGTTATTGACTTCACCCGAAAGTTTGGCATTCAAAGCCCCATTGACCCCTACCCCTCTATCTGCCTGGGCACTGCCGACCTTACACTGTATGAAATGGTAGGAGCCTATACAGCCTTCGCCAACAAAGGTATTTACTCAAAACCGTTTTACATATCTCGCATTGAAGACAAAAACGGCAACCTGATTCAGGAATTCCATCCCGAAAGCCAGGAAGCCATGAGCGAGCAAACCGCATATATCATGGTAGAAATGCTGCGCTATGTGGTGAATCACGGCACCGGCATACGCCTGCGATTACCTTCCTATGGCTATCAACTTAAAATGGACATAGGCGGGAAAACAGGCACCACGCAAAACCATTCTGACGGCTGGTTTATCGGCATTACCCCTGAGCTTATTGGTGGCGTATGGGTGGGAGGGGAAGACCGTTTTATGCGATTTGAAAATATGAAGTACGGACAGGGAGCCAGCACTGCTCTGCCCATCTGGGCGCTTTTTTTCAAAAGTGTATTCGCTAATGACTCCCTGGGTTATGACCCCAATGCGCAATTCGAAAAACCTGCACAGAAACTTACCATCACCCTGGATTGCTCACGCTATGAAAATGAGGATGAGTTTAATCTGACCCCTAAATCGTTCAACAACGACTTTGACCTGTAATTTCCTGTTCTTTCCTGAAATAACCCCTGTCAGAAACATCTTATCATTTATACCCTTTGTCTAATTTTGTATCAGCATTATAAATGAGCGAACAGATTAAACACGAGTGCGGCCTTGCACTCATCCGCTTGCGGAAGCCCCTTGAGTTTTACGTAGCAAAATATCATACCCCCCTCTACGGTCTCAAAAAGCTTTACCTGCTGATGGAAAAACAGCATAACCGCGGGCAGGATGGAGCCGGTGTGGCCGTCATCACCCTGGATCCCCGACCCGGACATGCCTTTATACACCGCGAACGCTCCAATTCATCCCAACCCATTGCTGACATTTTTCAAAACATTTTCGCTCCCTTCCGCAAGCTTGAAGAAAGCCGACCTGCCCTCCTAGAAAATGTCACCTGGCTAAAACAAAATGTACGCTTTGTGGGAGAGTTGCTCCTGGGACATCTCCGATACGGCACCCATGGAAAAAACAATATTGAACAATGCCACCCTGTACTACGCACAAACAACTGGATGACCCGCAATCTCCTGCTTGCCGGTAACTTCAACATGACCAACAACGATGAGCTGTTTCAGCAGCTCCTTGAGCTCGGTCAACACCCTAAAGAAGATTCCGATACGGTAACCGTGCTGGAAAAAATCGGACACTTTCTGGATACCGAGAACCAGCGTCTTTTTGAGGAATTTAAATCCCAGGGTTATACCAATCGCGAAATATCAGACCTCATAGCTGAACATCTGGATCTGGCCCGTGTCCTGTCACGCTCCATCAAGGATTTTGATGGCGGCTACGCCATGGCCGGCCTCATTGGGCATGGCGATGCCTTTGTCATGCGCGACCCCAACGGCATACGTCCGGCTTTTTACTATTTTGATGATGAAGTAGCTGTAGTAGCATCCGAACGTCCGGCTATCCAAACCTGTTTCAGCATTCCGGATGTAAACCACATCCACGAACTCCAGCCGGGACATGCACTTATCCTCAAAAAAAACGGTCTCATTCGTGAAGAACGCATCAGCGAACCGGCACCGCGTAAATCTTGCAGCTTTGAAAGAATTTACTTCTCCCGGGGCACCGATAAAGACATTTATACAGAGAGAAAAAAACTGGGCTACCTGCTCACCGATTCCGTACTGAAAGCTGTAAACTATGATTTTGAAAATACCGTCTTCTCCTGCATACCCAATACCGCTGAAGTGGCTTTTATCGGACTCCAAAACGGCCTGCATGAACATCTGGCAAACTATAAAAAGGAGCAGCTTCGTAAAATAGGCTTAAACGGCAACACCCGCGAGGAAGACATTGATCGCATTCTCCGCCTTACACCCCGCGTAGAAAAACTGGCTATAAAAGATGTAAAACTCCGCACTTTCATTACCGAAGACAATGCCCGCAAAGAACTCGTTTCTCACGTCTATGACGTAACTTACGGACTGATACGCAACAATCAGGATACCATTGTTGCCCTGGATGACTCTATCGTGCGAGGCACTACCCTTCAGCAAAGCATACTATTAAACCTGGATCGCCTCTGCCCCAAAAAAATTATTATTGTCTCTTCAGCTCCGCAAATCCGCTACCCAGACTGCTATGGCATTGATATGTCGCGCATGAATGATTTTATTGCTTTCCGGGCTGCCATCGCCCTCATTGAAGAGCGCAACATGGAAGATTTAATGGACGAAATCTACGAACGATGCAAGGCCCAGCAACATCTGCCCGCCCATCAGGTGACTAACGAAGTGAAGAAACTGTATGCACCGTTCTCTTATGAAGAAATCTCTGCAAAAATTGCCCAGCTTGTCAGAGGCGATTCTATCCGGGCGGAAGTGGAAGTGATTTATCAAACCATAGAAAACCTCCATAAGGCATGCCCCAACCACACCGGTGACTGGTACTTTTCCGGAGACTTTCCCACCCCCGGAGGAAATAAAGTGGTAAATCGCGCCTTCATGAACTACATGGAAGGCATTAATGAAAGAGCTTATTGATTTTTGAATATGTAATTCCTGTGTCTGCATAACCTGCAGCCGCTGATCCTGTCTTATGTAATTTTTGCGCTACCAGCCCCAAAACCTATAAATGGATTGCTGATTTTGCAGTGAAAGAAACAACCTGGAGCGTAGATCTCGCACGTCCTTTCCTGGCGTACAATTGTATTCTCTTCCTGACATACGGGTTAACCAACACAAGCCTGTTTGTGTTTTTCTTCCGCTTTAAAATTTTTCCTGCTACGCTGACCTTATTGTGCAACAAGCGCATAGGCGGTGCGCAGTTTTCGGAAAAGATGCTCAGCCTCCTGAAAATTCAGGGTCTGGTCGCCATCTGAATACGCTAGTTCCGGCTCATGGTGTATCTCTACCAGAATACCATCAGCGCCTGCCATTACTGCGGCAAGCGCCATAGGTTCTACAAACCTGCGTATGCCAATGCCGTGAGAGGGATCCACAATTACAGGCAAATGGGTTTTATGCTTGAGTACCGGCACAGCATTCAGGTCAAGTGTATTGCGATAGGACTTTTCAAAAGTGCGGATACCGCGCTCGCAAAGGATTATCCGTTCATTGCCGTTGCAGAAGATGTATTCAGCGGAAGCAAGAAATTCCTCCAGTGTAGTAGATAATCCCCTCTTCAGCAAAACCGGCTTATCTACCAGTCCCAGCTCATCCAGCAGATTAAAATTCTGCGCATTTCGTGCTCCCACCTGAAAAACATCCACATAATCATACATCTGCTCAATCTGCGATACCTGCATCACTTCAGTGACGACTTTGATACCGCGTTCACGAGCCATGCGGGAAAAAAATTTCAAACCTTCAATACCCAATCCACGGAATGAATATGGTGAACTGCGTGGCTTAAAGACTCCTCCGCGCATGAGTTTTATATGCTGACGCTGTAGAAAATCCAGCGTAATCTGCACCTGTTCTTCGCTTTCAATAGAGCACGGACCGGCAATGATGGATAAATTGTTGCGCCCGATTTCAACCCCGTCATCCAGCCGGATAACGGTAGGATGCACCCGCCATTGGTGCGATACCAGCATGTTGGCATCCTCTACACGATGCACATCCTGCACGCCCCGGAGGTTACCGATAGCACGGATATCAAAGTCGGCCTTACCTACGCAAACCAGATAATGACGCTCAAAGGTAGTTACCTCATTAACCTTATAACCAAAAGCCTGGACTTTACTGATGATAGCCGCTTTTTGCTTGTCGGTGCAATCAGCCTTCAACTGAATTATCATGGCGAGTGAGTTTTTTCAGCAATGTGCGCGCTGCCTTGTCAGGTGCATACTTTTCCAGCAGCCGGATAAAATAACTGCCTACGATGGCTCCGTTGGCATATTGGCATGCAACACGATATGTATGCGCATCATGTATTCCGAAGCCTATCAGCAACGGCCTGTTCAAACCCATCTTTTTTATCCGGTTAAAGTATGCCGTCTGGGCCGAACTGAAGCCTGACTGCCTGCCGGTAGTGGTGGCTGCACTTACCATATACACGAATCCGCTGCAGAGCGATGCAATTTTGCGAACCCTGGCGGCCGGGGTGTGGGGTGTAACCAGCAACACCGTGTGCAAACCATACTTCCTGAACAAGGGCTTATGACGTTGCACATCATCCAGCGGCATATCGGGAAGAATAATACCGTCCACACCGCAACGCGCAGCCTGATGGCAAAAGCGTTCAAATCCGTATTGCATGACGGGATTTACATATCCCATCAACAACACCGGCAGGCGGCAATGATTGCGCAGCTGCTGCAACTGTTGAAAGAGCAGGTGCAGCGTCATCCCGTTTTTTATAGCCACCTCACTGCTGTGCTGAATAACCGGTCCGTCCGCAAGCGGATCAGAGTAGGGCATTCCTATCTCCAGCATATCGGCACCTGCCTTCTCCAGAGCTGCCGCAATAGAGAGCGTTGCCTCCAGTTGGGGAAAGCCAGCCGTGTAATACACCGACAGCACCCGCTCAGGCCGGGTGCGAAACAGCTCATCTATCCGGTTGGTTACAATAGAAGCCGTTGGTCTCATGAGGAAAAATATTTCCTGTAAGTCTCCAAATCTTTATCGCCTCTTCCGGATAAACACACCACTACTTTATCCATCTTCCGAAACTGTATTTTTTTTAATGCAGCAATCGCATGAGCCGACTCCAGCGCAGGGATAACACCTTCCAGGCGGGCCAGCAATGCAGCTGCATTCAGGGCTTCTTTATCGGTGGCAGATAAAAAGGTTGCCCGGCCACTGACATGCAGATGCGCCATCAGCGGTCCGATGCCGGGATAGTCAAGGCCTGCTGAAACAGAATACGGCTCCCTGATTTGACCGTCACGGGTTTGCATTAGAAGGGTCTTGCTGCCATGTATTACACCCGGCCTGCCCAGACGTATGGTTGCCGCTGACTGTCCGGAACGCACTCCTTTTCCGGCAGCCTCTACTCCGATGAGACGCACCTCAGGTTTATCCAAAAAATGCCAGAATGCTCCGGCCGCATTGCTGCCTCCGCCCACACATGCAATGACATATCGGGGTAAGCCCTGCAATTGCCTGCGTATTTCCCGGCTGATCACAGACTGAAACCGGGCTACCATGTCAGGATAGGGATGCGGCCCCACAATGGAGCCAATAATGTAATGGGTATCGTCAGGATGATTAATCCAGTCACGGATAGCCTCATTGGTGGCGTCTTTCAGTGTCATACTTCCCTTATCCACAGCAATGACCGTTGCTCCCAGCATTTGCATGCGCAACACATTAGGCTGCTGCCTTTCCATATCTTTTTTACCCATATACACTACACACTGCAACCCCAGCAGAGCACACACCGTTGCCGTTGCTACTCCATGCTGCCCGGCTCCGGTTTCGGCTATAATTCTGCTTTTGCCCATCCTTTTGGCCAGCAAAGCCTGCCCGATGGCGTTATTGATTTTATGCGCACCCGTATGACACAGATCTTCTCGTTTCAGATAAATATGCGTGTGGAAATAATCAGACAGGCGGGCGGCATAAAACAATGGAGTAGGCCGGCCGGCATAGCTTTTCAACAACTGATGAAACTCTCTCTGAAAGCTTTTGTCCCGCAGGATAGAACGATATCTCCTCTGTAATTCATTTACGTTGTGAAACAGCAGCTCCGGTATGTACGCTCCTCCGAACGTTCCATAAAAGCCCTGATTGCTGACTTTAAATTTCATACCTGCTGGCGGAGTTGTTTTACAAAATTCCGGATGGCCTGAATGTCTTTGCTCCCCGGAGCAATTTCAAAACCTGAATTAATATCCACACCGAAAAAAGAGGGATGCGAAAAAGATAATAACTGCCGTGTGTGCACAGGACTGATCCCTCCGCTGAGAAAAAAAGGCACATGCAAACGATATTTCTGCAAAAGACTCCAGTCAAAAGCAATCCGGTTACCTCCGGGTAATTTACCTCGGGCATCAAAGAGAAAATAATCGCAGCATGAAGCATAAGATGACAGCGTTTCAAAATCAAAACCGGCATCCACGTTAAAAGCTTTTATCACCCGGAATGACTGCCGCAGACGCTGACAATATGCTGCAGACTCCTGACCATGCAACTGAACCAGTTGAAAGGCATAGCTGCGGGCGAGCTCTTCCACACGGCTGAGGCTTTCATTCACAAAAACACCCACCCGCTGGGTAGCAATACCCTTCGGTATGCGGGCAAGTGAGGGCATTTCATGCGCCACATAGCGCGGTGAAGGCGGATAAAAAACAAATCCTACAAAATCAACAGGCTGATCTGACAGGCTCAGCGCCTGCAAGTCATTTTGCCGTGTGATGCCACACACTTTGATTTTCATATCAAACATTGTTTACTCATGGCCTGATATTTTCATAGTTGCGCACGTCCTGAATAAACCGGGCGCAGGCAGCAGCCGGATCAGGCTGACGCATGAAGTATTCTCCTATCAGAAAGCCATGATAGCCGGCTTTTCTCAGCGCAAATACTGTAGTTGCTTCTTCAATGCCGCTTTCAGCTATTTTGATAAAATCATCAGGAATATGTTCGGCAAGTTCATATGCCGTAGTCAGATTCACATCAAAAGTTTTCAGATCACGATTGTTTACACCCACATGTTGGATGTAGGGGTTCAGCTTGCCCAATTCTTCATGGCTGTGAAATTCGGCAAGCACTTCCATACCCAGAGAGACGGCAAATTTTGCCAGCTTGTGCATTTCTTTTTTATCCAGCAAAGCGGCAATTAGCAAAACGACATCTGCTCCCATGGAGCGTGCTTCAATGATCTGATATTCATCCAGGATAAAATCTTTGCGCAATATGGGACAATAGTTGAACTTTCTGGCTGCCTGCAGGTCGTCTGCACTGCCGCCAAAATACTTTGTATCTGTGAGTACACTGAGCGCTGAAGCTCCGGCTTGCATGTAGCCATGGCAAACTTCGGCTGCCCGTGCATAGCGGTTAATCACCCCCCTAGAGGGCGATTGCCTTTTAAATTCGGCTATGATGCCGCAAAGGTCTTTGCGCAGCAGATATTTACGCAGGGAAACAGGACGTTCTTTAAAATACATGCTGCGCTCAAGCAGCTTTACCGGATAGAGCTCCTTTCGCTCGGCTACTTCCCGGATTTTATGTTTTCTTATTTCTTCAAGAATACTCATGGTTGCATACTGAGGAGTTTTTCAAAAACCTTCTTGGCCTTTCCTGACAGGAGCGATTCTTCAGCCATGGCGCGGCTTTCCGCATAACCTTTCTCCGGATAATAGCAATGAATGGCAACGGCTGCATTGGCAACTACCACCTGACGCTGGGCTTCCGTGCAGCTATTGTTTAGTACATCCGAAAAAATATTTGCTGCCTCAGCGATAGTTTTTCCGCCATAAAGAAAGTCAGGAACAATTTTTTCAAATCCCATTGCCTCGGGACTCAGGAGCTGTTCTCCGGCAGGTGTGCATATCTTCACCGGAGCAGTGAGCGATATTTCGTCATAGCCATCCGTGCTGATCAATACGGTATATCTTTCCTTTTCACGCTGAAGAATATAATTATAGATCCGCTGTAACTCAAAGCTGAATACTCCTGATACCTGCACTGGCGGGTTGCATGGATTAACCAGCGGTCCAAGCATATTGAAAAAAGTTCTTACACCCAGTTGCTTTCTTACCGGTGCTACTGCCTTAAGGGCAGGATGAAACAACGGAGCGTGCAGAAAACAGATGCCTGCCTCTTCCAATTCTTTTTTCAGTTTGGATTCCGCATCCGAAAAGCGATATCCGAAATACTCCATGACATTGGATGAACCGCTGACAGACGATACTCCGTAGTTGCCATGCTTGGCCACCTTAATGCCGGCTCCTGCAGCTACAAAAGCCGTTAGGGTAGAAATATTGAACGTATTACGTCCGTCACCGCCTGTGCCGCAAACATCCAGAGGCTCGTAAGCAGATAAATCCACACGCACACACAACTCGGTGATGGCCTGGCGAAAGCCCAGCAACTCATTTACAGTGATAGGGCGCATCATAAAAATGGTGAGGAAAGCAGCAGTTTGAGCTTCATTCAGCTCATTGCCTGCTATGCGCATCATACACTCCCGCGCTTCTTCATACGCAAGCGTATGACAGTTGAGCAGTTGCTGTAAAATGTCTTTAACCGGTCTCACAGATAAATCCAGTTATGTATAATCTGTTTTCCTGCCGGAGTCATCACCGATTCAGGGTGAAACTGTACTCCCCATACCTTATATGTGCGATGACTTAGTGCCATAATCTCCCCGGATTCATCTTCTGCAATTACTTCCAGATCAGCAGGCACGGTTTCCCGGTTTACCACCCAGGAGTGATAGCGCCCAGCTGCAAAAGGCGACTGCACGTTTTCAAAAAGAGGATGATCAGGGCGGATAACTTTCACTGGAGTCTCCTTGCCATGATACACGCGGGAGAGATTTTTCAACTGTGCTCCGAAGACTTCCCCGATTGCCTGATGACCCAAACACACCCCAAGGATTTTTTTTACCGAAGCATAGACTTTTACCACTTCTTCCAGCAATCCGGCTTCCGAAGGCAGCCCCGGACCGGGTGAAAGCAGGATATACTCAAACTGCGCTACGGCATCCAGTTTAAAAACATCATTACGCCACACCTGTGGACGCTCTCCGGTAACCTCATGCACCAGATGCACCAGATTGTAGGTGAATGAATCATAATTATCTATGACGAGAACTTTTTTCATAAAGCGATATTTTCGGCTTCCTCAATAGCCTTTCTCAGCGCCCCCAGTTTATTATGCACTTCCTGGAGCTCGGCCTCAGGTTCGGAGTCAATGACCACACCGGCACCAGCCTGATAGAAAAGCGTGTTTTTGCAGCTGAGAAACGAACGTATTGTAATCGCTTGATTCATGCTTCCGTCCAGCCCTATCATACCCAAAGCTCCACCGTAATAACCTCTTAGCTGCGGCTCGCAACTATCAATAATTTGCATAGCCCTGATTTTAGGCGCACCTGTCAGCGTTCCTGCCGGAAACGTCTTGCTGAACAACTCAAAGGCCATGGCGCCCTCGGCAAGCTCTCCGGACACGGTGGAAACAAGATGAATCACATGAGAATAAAACTGAATTTCCCTGAACCGCTCTACTTGTACATTCCGGCAATAAACAGAAAGGTCATTTCTGGCCAAATCCACCAGCATGACATGCTCGGCATTCTCTTTCGGATCCTGCAGGAGTCTGGCAGCAAGCTGACGATCCTCTTCGTCATTTCCTGTACGTCTGAAGGTGCCCGCAATCGGATTGATATAGGCTTTATTGTTTTTAATAATGAGCTGAGCTTCGGGGGAGGAGCCAAAAATGCGGAAACTGCCGAAATCAAAATAAAACAGGTAAGGAGAAGGATTGATGGAGCGCAAAGCCCGGTAAACATTAAAATCATCCCCCTCAAAAGACTGGCTGAACCTGCGTGACAAAACAACCTGAAACACATCGCCCCGCTGACAATGCCGTTGCCCCTGCCTTACCCTGTCCAGAAAAGTTTCATCAGTCATGTCTGCTTTTACCTTCTTCTCTGCCCTGAAAGGGTAAGGGCGAAAATTTTTATTTCTGATAATATCCTGAATCAAAGCGGGGTTTTCTGCCGGCCCGTTCAGATTATTACTAAATACAAACAGCTCTTCGCTGAAGTGATTAAACACCAGAACATACCGAAACATATGATATTGCAGCAGAGGAATGTCTTGCGCAGAATTACCCTTAAACTGAATGGCCTCAAAATGCTGCACGGCATCATAACATGTATATCCGAAAAATCCATCATACGCCACCGCAGCGAGCGGTTCTTTACGCTGAAAGCTGCGCAACAGATTATCCGTCACCTCGGCTACTGAAACACCCTGCTTCAGGGATATGTTTTTCACGGGTTGTCCGCTGATGAGCAGGTGAACAGAGTCCGAGGTAAGCACTATAGAAGCAATCGGGTCAGCACAAATAAAGGAACGACTGTTTTCAGACGTATGATAGTCCGAACTTTCCAGCAAACAGGACACCGGGAAATGCTCGCGTAGGCGGGCATACACACCCACCGGAGTGTAGGTGTCAGCAAGCATGCGAAGGCAACGGCTTTCTACTCTATAATTATTCAACAGCATGGGAAGACCGACAAGACCAGGGAACCCACCAATGTTAAGCAGCTTTTAGTCCACCACAAACCGAAAGGTCTCACAACAGCATGTTGATAAAAAACCATGTGCTGAAAACGTCACGCAGGCAATTATTGTTGAGCGGAACGATTATTTATTATAGCTAACTTTATACTAACTTTTGTCGCTTTTTTTTACTATGCAGGCAACCGTAGAAACCAAAGAAGCCGTAGTCATTAAGTTTGCCGGAGATTCAGGAGATGGCATGCAACTCACCGGCAGTCAATTCACCAATGAAATTGTGCTCGGAGGCAGCGACATATCTACCTTTCCTGACTTTCCTGCAGAAATACGAGCACCTCAGGGTACCCTGGCTGGTGTTTCGGGCTTTCAGTTACACTTCGGCAGCCGGGAAATTTACACTCCGGGTGATGAGTATGATGTGCTTGTTGCCATGAATGCGGCTGCACTGAAAGTGAACATAAAGCGCCTGAAAAAAGGAGGCATACTGATTGCTAACACTTCGGGCTTTGACAGCAAAAACCTCCGCCTGGCCGGATATGATAAAAATCCGCTGCAGGACGAACAACTTGGCAACTATACCGTGTACGAAATGGACGTTACGCGCCTTACCAGAGAATGCCTGGAAGGTCTGCCGTTAGGCACCAAAGAAAAAGACCGCTCAAAAAATATGTTTGTGTTAGGCTTTCTCTTCTGGATGTATAACAAAACTCCTGACAGCACCATCCGCTTTTTGCAAGAGAAATTTGACAAAGACCCCGTAGTGCTGGAAGCCAATATAAGAAGCATACAGGCTGGATACAACTATGGAGATACCACTGAGACCTTTACTACCCGTTTCGCTGTGGCGGCAGCCAATCTGGAGCCTGGTGTTTATAGAAACATCATGGGCAATCAGGCCACGGTACTGGGATTAATTACCGCATCAAAAAAGTCAGGACTTCCTCTTTTTTACGGCTCCTATCCCATTACTCCGGCATCTGACATTCTGCATATGCTGGCCCGGCATAAAAACTTTGGCGTCAAAACCTTTCAGGCAGAAGACGAAATTGCTGCTATATGCTCAGCCATAGGTGCCTCCTTCGGGGGTTGTCTTGGTGTCACCGGCACTTCAGGTCCTGGGATGGCACTAAAAACGGAAGCCATGGGGCTGGCGGTGATGCTTGAAATACCGCTGGTGATCATTGACGTGCAACGGGGAGGGCCCTCCACAGGTCTCCCTACTAAAACCGAACAGGCCGACCTGCTGCAGGCCCTCTATGGACGCAACAGCGAATGCCCCATGCCCGTGGTGGCCGCCAGCTCACCCTCTGATTGTTTTGAAAGTGTGTTTGAAGCCTGCCGTATAGCTATCCAGCACATGACCCCGGTTATTTTTCTTAGTGATGGCTATATCGCCAACGGCTCTGAACCATGGAAATTTCCTGCTGCAGCCGACATTCCGGAAATTAAAGTCACCTTTGCCCGGCCCAACGGACAACCGTTTATGCCCTATCAGCGGGATGAAAAGCTAAGCCGCCCCTGGGCTATACCAGGCACCCCAGGCCTTGAACACCGCGTGGGTGGCCTGGAAAAAGAAAATATCACCGGCAACGTGTCTTACGACCCGGATAATCATGAGCTGATGGTTAAACTGCGTGAAGAAAAGGTGCAGCGGATAGCCGACTACCTGCCGCAACAGAAAATAGAAATCGGACCCGAAAAGGGCAAACTGCTCATTCTGGGCTGGGGATCCACTTACGGAGTTATCAAATCGGTGGTTAAAGATTTGTATGAACAGGAGGGCCTGCCGGTAGCCCATGTGCATCTGCGTTATCTGAAGCCTTTCCCGACAAATCTGGGCCGCCTGCTGCGCAATTTTGAAAAAGTGCTGATACCGGAAATCAACAACGGACAGCTTATTAAAGTGATACGGGATCAATTTCTGATACCAGCCATCGGCTACAACCGCATCAGAGGCGTGCCTATTACCAAAACAGAATTGAAAGAAAAAGCTTTGGAGGTTCTGCAATCATGAATATTCCGTCTGCACCTGCAACATCTCTTACAACAAAAGATTTGAAAACAGACCAGGACGTACGCTGGTGTCCCGGATGTGGTGACTATTCTATTCTGGCACAAACGCACCGCACATTGCCCGAACTGGGCATTCCCCGGGAGAAAATAGTATTCATCTCAGGCATAGGCTGTTCTTCGCGCTTTCCCTACTATACCAATACCTATGGCATGCACTCCATTCACGGAAGGGCTACGGCTATTGCCTCCGGCCTGAAGGCCACCCGTCCGGATTTGAGTGTGTGGATCATCACCGGTGACGGTGACGGTCTTTCCATCGGTGGCAATCACCTTATTCATTTGCTGCGCAGGAATTTTGACGTTAATATCCTGTTGTTTAACAACCAGATTTACGGACTTACCAAAGGACAATATTCTCCTACCTCGGAATTTAAAAAACTTACCAAGTCAACGCCTTATGGCTCTATTGACTATCCATTCAATCCCGTGGCATTGGCACTGGGAGCCGATGCCACCTTCGTAGCCCGTTCCATGGACGTTGCCTCCAAACATCTTCCTGAAATAATCAAGCGGGCTCACGCTCACAAAGGAACCTCTTTTGTGGAGATTTACCAGAACTGCAACATCTTCAATGATGGTGCTTTTATGGTGTACACCGAAAAAGCCACCCAGCCGGACGAAGCGTTGTTTTTAGAACATGGTAAGCCTTTGATATTCGGAGCCAACAGGGATAAAGGTATCCGCCTCAACGGCTTTACACCCGAGGTGGTAAACATACAGGAAACAGGCACAAGCGACCTGTGGATTCACGATGAAACAGACCAGGTGAAAGCCCAAATTCTTGCCCGCTTCTTTGACGATCCCGCAAAACCCAACCATCTGCCCCGCCCATTCGGAGTTTTTTATGTTCAACAACGCCCGACCTATGAAGAGCTGTTAGAAGAACAGATTCAGTCCGTCACGGAACGCCTGGGTGAAGGCGATCTGGACAAGTTGCTGCGCGGCAAGGAGGTGTGGGAAATAAAGTAATATCCATTACCTAACTCAACAATGTTCTAATTGCAACATGATGCGGCAATCCATTTGCAAGCTCAGCCGAATAAGCGGTAAATTTCTCCGCAGATGCAGGCGACACAGATATGCGCAGATTTTTATTTTTTTTAGATAGCTTACAGATGCATTACTGCACCCGCACAGCAGCTTTATGCAGACAATAGATGGCCTTCTTTCTTCAAACTATGATACAGATAGATGATGTTTTAATCAGTGATAGCGTAGTTACCACGCACTTCCTTTGCGACCTGAAAAAGTGCAAAGGAGCCTGCTGCGTAGAAGGAGAAAGTGGCGCCCCGCTGGAAGATGGCGAACTGGATATATTGAAAAAAATTTACCCGAAAGTCAGCAGGTTCATTACCCCTGAAGGAAGGGAAACCATTAAAGAAAAAGGGCTGTATGTCAAAGACTCCAAAGGCAAATGGAAAACGCCTCTGATGTCAGATGGGGCTTGTGCCTATGTGTGTTATGAAAATGGTATTGCCACCTGCGGTATCCAGAAAGCGTGGGAAGCCAAATACATAAGTTTTATAAAACCGATATCCTGTCATTTATATCCTATACGGGTAAGCCGCTCCCGGCTCGGAAAAGAACACGTCAACTACGAAGAATGGGAAATCTGCAATCCTGCCTGCCTGCTGGGGAAGTCCGTACAAATGCCGGTTTACCGGTTTGTCAAAGATGCCATTATCCGGAAATGGGGAAAATCCTTTTACAAGGCGCTGGACCATGCAGCTGCATCGCTGCTAAAAAACACTCCGTAATATTTCAAAGCTGCTGAAGTGCCTTGGCTGCGCTTCCGTGTATTCCACTTTTTCCACTCTTGCCAATGGAGGTCCCTGTCTGCACCAGGCAGTAAACTGATCCAGTTGCTCTGCAGTGCCCTCAGCTTCAATATACACAGAGCCATCGGCTTCATTGCGAACAAAACCTGTGATACCCAGCTCCAGCGCCTTCTTCCGTGCAGAATCCCGATACCATACCCCCTGCACTTTACCTGTAACACGGATATTGCGATGCTTTACATTTATCATAACTTCGGCTACGAATATTTTGCCCTTAAAATTAACTATGGAAAAGCGGGTTGATTTTTTGGTAGTAGGCTCCGGCATTGCCGGTCTGTCCTACGCATTGAAGGTTGCTGAAAAATTTCCTGACCGCAAGGTTCTCATTCTCACCAAGGCAAGTGAAGACGAAAGCAACACCAAATATGCCCAGGGAGGTGTAGCTGCAGTGGTGGATTTTGAAAAAGACAGTTTTCAAAAACACATTGACGACACGCTGGATGCCGGTGATGGTTTATGCAACCCTGAGGTAGTGGAATTTTGCGTGAAAGAGGCCCCTGACAGAATCCGGGAGATGATACAATGGGGTACCCACTTTGATCAAAAAGAATCCGGTGAATTTGATTTAGGAAAAGAAGGCGGCCATACTGCGCATCGGGTGCTGCATCACAAAGACATCACCGGAAAGGAAATTGAACGTGCCTTGCTCCACAGAATTCATCAGATGCCCAATATTGAGGTCAACACGCATCACTTTGTCATTGACCTCATCACCCAACATCACCTCGGACGGATAGTTACCCGGGTTACTAGAGACATTACCTGCTTTGGTGTGTATGTGCTTAACACGCAAACCAATCAGATTGAAAAAATACTTTCCCGTATTACCGTGCTCGCCACCGGAGGTACCGGTCAGGTTTACAAAAACACCACCAACCCCTTGATTGCTACCGGTGATGGTATAGCCATGGTTTACCGGGCCAAGGGACGGATTGAAAATATGGAGTTTATTCAGTTTCACCCTACAGCCTTATACAATCCGGATGAAAGTCCTTCTTTCCTGGTCAGCGAGGCGGTACGCGGACATGGAGGCGTATTAAAAACCACTGACGGGAGGGAATTCATGCACCTGTACGACCCGCGCAAATCCCTGGCTCCAAGGGACATCGTAGCCAGAGCCATTGACAGCGAGCTAAAGAAAAGCGGAGAAGATCATGTGTATCTGGATGTGCGTCATCTGAAAGATTTCCGCGAAAAGTTTCCCAACATTTATCAGAAATGCATCAGCATTGGTATCAACCCGGAAAAGGAAATGATTCCTGTTGTGCCGGCAGCCCACTATTCCTGCGGGGGAATAAAGATTGATTACTACGGCCGTACTTCCATTCGTCACCTGTATGCCTGCGGAGAATGCGCCAGCTCCGGCCTGCATGGAGCCAACCGGCTGGCTTCCAACTCCCTGCTGGAAGCTCTGGTCTTTTCGCACCGCATTTTTCTGGATTCATCAGACGAAGTCAGGCATATTATGTATGAGGAAAATATTCCCGATTGGAATGCAGAAGGCACCATCATGCCCAAAGAGATGGTGCTGATTACCCAAAGCCGTAAGGAGCTGCAGGAAGTGATGAGCTACTATGTAGGTATTGTGCGTTCCAATGTGCGGTTGCAACGTGCTGCCCACCGCATAGAACTGCTCTATAAAGAAACCGAAGATTTGTACAACACCACCGTGTTATCGCCCCAGCTCTGCGAGTTACGCAATCTGATCACGATAGGTTACCTGATTACACGCTGTTCCATGATGCGGCATGAAAGCCGTGGTTTGCATTACAACACAGACTACCCCTACAAAAAACAGTTTGCAGAAAATACGCTGCTTTGAAATTTGAAAAAGGTATGTCTCTTCAGCCGGTTGTAGCCCGGTTGGATACGTGAAACACCCGGTTTACCCAGCGCGGCAAAATCACCAGCCCCATAAGCAGGTAAGGATAAAAGGTGAATGAGCGCCACAATGCGGTTACGGTAGCTACCAAACCTGCCGGCACCATGTCGCTGATAAAAGCCGGAAAAGAGATCTCGGCAAATCCGCTCCCTCCGGGGGAAGGCACCATCATCAGAATCACCATCAAAGCAATCTGCCGAAAAAACAAGAGCAGGTGCTCATCCAGCGGGGTTACAATCATAATCAAACAGTTGGCAATCAGAAAACGGGCAGTCCATGTGCCGGCAGTCATCAGAAACGATTTAATCCAGAAGGCCGCATTGCGATGTCTGAGCTCGGCTGAGGCTGCGATGAGCTGATCGCCAATCTCCACGGCTTTATGTTGCCAGCGTCTGAGCCATTTCAACGACATTACCTTTACCAGCATCCACTTCACCGCAGCAGGTCTGCCAAAAAGGCCATAACCCACCAGAATGGTGTACCCCAGCAACAGTACAAAAGTGAGGGCAAAAAAAGCGCGATTGAAATTGCCCACATGGCCCCCGGGTAACAACTCATTAAAGCTAAAAACTATCACTGCTACTATCAGAGCTAAAAGCAGAAAGCTCATATCCAGCAAAATGGTGCACAGATCAATGGCAATAGCTTTGCCGGTCTGGATGCCTTCTTTTATAAGCAGCAACAGGGCTACGGTTGTGCCGCCCACAGCCGTGGGGGTAGCCGCTGAACCAAATTCCCACAACAGAATAACCTGGAAGCTTGCTTTCCAGCTCAGGTAATCATCTGTAAGAAAGCGAATGCGCCACATGTAGAAAAATTGACGCAATCCGATCATGACTATGGCTATGCCCAACCAGAGCAGAGAAAGCCATGACCATTGAATTTGCGCAAATGCCTCCCGATCAAATTTGCGGATAAACACGATTGCCAGCACCCCTATACCCAGCAACACCGGAATGAGAATTCTGCGGGCAGAAAACTGAGTAAGAATAGTTTTCCCGGAAGAGGACATGCCTTCAAGCGAGCTTCACCCAGAAATTGTTTATGCCTTCGCCCAGCTTCAGCTCAATAAGGTTTTGCTGAATCAGCTCCAGCATGGCAAGAAAGGTAAAAATGGCGTGTATGCGGCTTTCGCATGTCCGGAAGATATTTTCAAAGCTCTCATAAGCTTCCTTTTTCAGCCTGCCGATCAGATTGGTTTTGGTTTCTTCTATGGTGTAAGGATATTTTATCACCGTATGCTTCACTTTTTCCTGCTGTTCATACCTCTTCAATACGCTGCTGAAGGCGTTAAAGAGCTTAAACAGGGTAAGTGAATGGAGTTCAGCATCCCCTTCGCTCAGTTCGCTGAGCCTTATCAGGTCACGCTGAATGTTGCCGCGCGAGAATAACTTCATGCGTTCTTCCTCCATCCGGGTGAGCTCCTCCACCACTTCTTTAAACTGCTTGTATTCCACCAAACGTTGTACCAGCTCCTGCCGCGGGTCAATTTCGTTGCCCTGCTCGTCCCGCTCTTTTCTGGGCAGCAGCATCTTTGCCTTAATACGCATAAGCGTGGCCGCCACCAGAATAAATTCGCTGGCCAACTCAATATTCAACGCTTCAGCCTGATGGAGGTAGTCCAGAAAATCATCCGTTATTTTTTTTATCGGAATATCATAGATATCCAGTTCATCCCGCTCAATAAAAAAAAGCAAAAGGTCAAAGGGGCCTTCAAACTGAGGCAGTTTTATTTCGTAAGAAGCTGAGTGTGCCATCCGGATTGCAATCTGTAAACAAAGGTAAGGAATTATTGACGGCAAGTCTGTATGGCCGGAATGTGCAACCGGCAAAAAGAGACCACCTTTTTCGGGGGCCTTCAGGATGCCCCCGCTGAAACGAAACGGATGCAGAAATTAAAAAGGTGTGGACTGAGATGTTGCCGATATATCCATGCACATGCATGTGTGTCTCAAGAATTGAGGTCTGTGCCATGACTGAGGCATTTTGAAAGTTTAGGCTCCACGTTTTTCTTCACTTGCACAAGGAGTTTCATGAATATACCTTACCTTGAAGAATAGAAATGAAACGGATGCCATTCATGCCAGGCCCTTCCACCCCAGACAAAGAGCAGATCAGCAGGTATAGCGGAAATGGGTCTAAACACTCCTCATAGCAAAAACGGATTGTTCCGCCTTTCAAAACCAATGGTAGTTTCCGGCCCGTGGCCGGAATACACTTTCACTTCATCACCGAGAGGCAAAATTTTCTTCTTAATGCTTGCAATCAGGGTTTCATAATCACCTCCCGGCAGGTCTGTTCGGCCAATGCTTTGATAAAACAATACATCACCGGCAATGAGAAACTGCTCTGCACGGCAATACAGGCAGATTTCCCCCGGGGAATGGCCGGGTGTGAAAATAACTTCCAGTTGCATATTGCCCACTTGTACAATATCCCCCTCTTCAAGAAACTCTTCCGGCAGAGGCGATTCCTCCACCTGTACGCCAAAGTAGGCTGCTACGCGATCGGCTGCCTGCAATACAGGCAATTCCAGCCGGTGCATGACCGGTTTAAGCTGGTAGGTGTCGTAAATAAACCTATTACCCATGATATGGTCTACATGGCAATGGGTGTTAATGAGCATCACGGGTTTGAGTTGTTCGGAGTCAATATAGCGGGTGAGTTCCTGCCGTTCGCGGTTGGTGTGGCAGCCCGGGTCTATAATCACGCATTGACCCGTTTCATCGAACAGCAAATAGGTATTTTCCTGAAACATATTGAAAGTAAATTGAGTAACCTGAGTCATCCGGTTTGCATTTAAATTTGTTAACTTCAAAAAGCTTGATGCATCAAAGCTAAATCAAACAACCTTTATTCAAAGCTGTTCATGCCTGTACGTTTTTTCTGTGCTGCTACAGTATTCCTGCTGACGGTGACGGCTCAATACCTTCTTGCACAAGGCACGCAGGTGCCTTTTGGCCAAAACCGCGTCCAGTACAAAAAATTTGAATGGTCCTATTACGAAACCGACAGAGTTACCACATACTTTTATCTGGGCGGACAAGACATTGGGAAGTTCGTGATGCAATTTGCCGGGCAGGAGCTATCCCGCATGGAAAATATTCTGGAAACCAAACTCAATAAGCGGGTAATCATACTGGTTTATAATGACCTTTCTGATTTGAATCAAACCAATATTGGCCAGAATCTGGATGTGGTGGACCTTGCTGGCACGACCAAGATCATTGACAACAAGATATTTGTATACTTTGACGGCAATCATCAGCATCTGGAACGCCAAATCAGGCACGGGCTTGCGCAGATATACATTAACCATATCCTGCTGGGTGGCTATCTGCAGGAAGTTATTCAAAATTCATTTCTGCTCAACCTTCCCGAATGGTTTACCCAGGGGTTAGCCTCCTATCTGGGCGAAAATTGGAGCACAGAACTTGACAACAGGTTGCGGGATGGCATCCTTACAGGTAAGTATAAAAAGTTCAGCAAGCTAACGGGTGAAGATGCCCGCTTCGTAGGGCATGCCCTGCTACACTATGTTGAAGAAAAATATGGACGCGCAGCTATACCTAATCTGCTTTACTACAGCCGTCAGCATCGCAGCATAGAAACCGGATTTCTTTTTGTGCTGGGCGGCTCCGTGCGCACAGTCACCCAGGAATGGTATCGTTACTGCTATGATGTATTTTCCGAAGAAAAAGAAAACCGGGAGTTACCTACCGACACGAACTGGATAAGGTTAAAGCGCTTCAGAAAACAGCGCCACTATGAACCCAAGCTCAGCTCAGATGGCAGGCATCTGGCTTTCGCCACCAACAACCGCGGTCTTTATCGGGTAAGGCTGCTGAACTATACCACCGGTAAAGAAAAAGCCGTTCTTCGTGCTGGCATGAAAACCACCACCCTGGTTACCGATTTCGCCTATCCCCTGCTGGCCTGGTCGCCTGATGGTAAAACGCTTGCCGTAATCTTTGAAAAAAAAGATCGCCTCTATCTGTTGCTATACAATACCGAAACGCATCAAAAGATAAAACAGCCCATCACCAAATTTCAGCAAATCCATCACTTCGCCTTCACCGATGACCCGCGCGTGCTGGTAATGGCTGCTTCCAATCGCGGACAAAGCGACCTCTATACCTATGTAATTCCCTCTACTACCGTAGAGCAGCTCACCAACGATTTTTATGATGACCTCCACGCAGGATTCATAAAGCTGGGAGACAAACGCGGCATTTTGTTTGTCTCTAACCGCACGGATACTGAGCTGAAGGTGCAAAAACTGGACTCAATATTGCCGCCCAATCATTATGATTTGTTTTTCTACGACCTGCTAAATCGTTCAGGCAGTTTAACAAGGGTAACACACACACCTCTCGCCATAGAGTCTGAACCGGTGCAGCTTAATGACAGTTTGTTTGCCTTTCTCAGTGACGCCAATGGAATTATGAACCGCTATGCGGGGTATTTCAAATCTGTTTTTGCCGGCTACGATACCGTTTATTATTTCCGTGATTCAGTAGTTACGCGCCCCCGATGGATACTACCCGAGTTACCGGAAGAAGCCCGCGAAAATCTGGATTCGCTAGCCATAGTGCCGGCATATAAAGACACCGCTTTAACCTTCCCTATATCCAATTTCTTTACCGGCATTCTTGAACATGACCTGCAGCCAGCTGCCGGAAAAAGCTTGGATATGCACCTGATGGCTTCCCGTTATGAATTTTTTCTCAACGAGATACCCCCTTCCCCCTCCGTTGTGCGACTATCGCCCTCTTACTACCAGAACTTCCTGACACTCCAACGCAAATATGCCGGTAAGCGCTCCGAAAACGGCAGCCAGAATAATACGCAGCCGGAGAGCACTGAATTAGAAGACTCCACTGACTATTTTTTTCAGACACCTTTCACCGTGGCACCCCACCTGCATGTGGATGACTACACTGACTTTGCCGAAGCAGAAGCCGGATTTGCGTTCCACAGGCTGTCCAGGGCAAAACCTTATCAGATTAAACTTTCCACCGACTATGTGCAGGGCAACTTTCTGGACAACACAATTCTTATTACCCGTTATCAGAAATACAATCCCAACGGCTCACTGGGCTATAATTTTCCTGCCCTCGGACCCACCATCAGCTTTGGGGCAAGCGAGTTGTTTGAGGATCACCTTATCGGAGGGGGATTCCATTTTCCCTACGACTTTAAGGGGTCGGAATATTTCATAGTCTACGATAATCTGAGAAAGCGGCTGGATAAAAGGTTTTTGTATTACCGAAAGGTGGACACCCAAACCTCCTTCAGTGTGCTGGGGGATCGTGAAGCACAAACCCGTCTGAAAACCAATCTGGCTGAAGTGCGCCTCAGCTATCCTTTTGACGTAATAAAAAGCGTGCGGGCCACCTTAGGATTCAGGCATGAAAACCTCATTTACTCTGCTGTGGATGACATCACCCTCCACTTGCCCAACGAGAAGGAAAGCTGGCTGTATCTAAGACTGGAATATGTGCACGACAATACTGTGGGACTGGGACTATTGAACCTGCGAGAAGGATTACGCTTCCGGATTTATGGAGAATTACATAAGGAAGTACTTTTTAATGAGCGAACCGTTGGTAGAGTGAACCTGACACTGCCCGGATTCAATAATGCCTATCTGATAGTGCTGGGAGCTGATGTACGTTACTATCTGAAGGTGCACAAAAACATCATCTGGGCAAACCGGCTGGCCTGGGGCTCCTCGCTGGGTAACCGCAGAATGCTCTTTTATTTGGGCAATGTAGACGGTCAGCTCTACACTTATTTCCCTTCTGATGCCAATGGCGACACCCTGCCGCCCTATAATGCGAAAGCCAATCGTCCTGGTGGAGGGCAATATGCTTTCCAGTCTGCTGCAACCAATATACGCGGATTTGACCAAAATATCCGCAATGGCAACAGCTATGTGCTCTTCAACACCGAACTCCGCATTCCGATATTCTCCTATTTCAGCTCAACTATAAAATCTGAGTTTTTGAAACACTTTCAGCTTGTGGCTTTTATGGATGCCGGAACTGCCTGGGAAGGCGTTGACCCATGGAAAACAGACACTCCTATCTCCAGTGAAGACTTTGGCCGCGACCCTGTTACCGTTCGGGTAAATTACTTCAAGAATCCGATAGTATTCAGCTATGGCCTGGGCTGCCGTTTCACTCCGCTCTTCAAGCTGTTTGGTCTTCTGGGCTATTACTGGCGGATTGATTTTGCCTGGGGAAATGACAGCGGAGTCACCAGCATGCGTCCGGTTATTCATTTTGCTTCAGGTTTTGATTTCTAATAGGCCGGCTTTTCATGCTATTGTGAACCAGCAACCGCTTTGTTCTGAGCGAACCGAGGCCTCTACACTACCACCTTGCGTCAGGGCACTATCAAAAGCCATAGCTTTGCGCAGCCATGTCTCCTGCTGTGCGCACCCATCTTGCCCTGCTGGGCGCTAACCTGCTGTATGGCGGCAATTACAGTATTGCCAAGATTGCCATGCCTCACCCGATAGCTCCTTTTGGTTTCATAGCGATACGTGTCATTTGCGCAGTGTTTTTTTTTCATGTAGTTCATTGGATATTTATCCGGGAAAAGGTGAGCCGCCAGGATCTTGGACGATTATTTCTTTGCGGTGTCTTCGGAGTAGCCCTCAATCAGCTTTCCTTTTTCAAAGGGCTGTCTCTCACCACTCCAATTAATGCCTCCCTGATGATGATTACCACACCCATAGCTGTGCTGCTTATTGCTTCGCTCAGCAAAGTGGAGCGGCTTACCGTTTCCAAAATATCAGGCATCCTGTGCGGAGCGGCCGGTGCGGCACTTATTATTCTGAACGGTCAACTGGATGCCTTACATCCACATGGCCAGCTGGGAGACATTTTTGTTTTAATCAACGCTACTTCCTACGCTGTATACCTCACGCTGGTAAAGCCCCTGATGGCACGCTATCACCCTCTGACGGTAGTGAAGTGGGCTTTTACGTTCGGTCTGCTCTTTGTGCTGCCGGCAGGGGGAAAACAACTGGCAGCTATTCCGTGGCATTCCCTGACTGTGCCTGCCTGGCTCAGCCTTGCATATGTGGTCATCGGAGCTACTTTCTTTACTTACCTGCTTAATGTGATTGCTCTCACCCGGGCCAATCCCTCACTGGTTGGTACGTATATCTACCTGCAGCCCCTGATTGCTGCAACCATTGCCCTGACTCTGGGTCAGGAAGAGCTGAATGTGTTTAAGATAGGGGCTTCGGCTCTGATTTTTGCAGGTGTTTATCTGGTTAGCCTGCGGCAGGAAAAAAGAATCCCTATTCCACAGTAACGGATTTGGCAAGGTTTCTCGGCTGATCCACATTGCAGCCCCGGAGCACTGCTATATGATAAGCCAGCAATTGCAGCGGAATGACGGAAAGTAAGGGGGTAAGCGGTTCTTCCGTTTCAGGTATTTCAATCACGAATTCGGCAATATTTTTAATCACCTCATCGCCCTTTGAAACTATAGCGATAACTCTGCCTTTGCGGGCTTTAACTTCCTGAATATTACTGAGGATTTTGTCATACGCGCTTACGTTAGTAGCCAGGAAAACCACCGGCATGGCTTCATCAATAAGTGCAATAGGCCCATGCTTCATTTCTGCAGCCGGATACCCTTCAGCATGGATATAGGAGATTTCTTTCAGTTTGAGCGCTCCTTCCAGTGCTACCGGGAAATTATACCCCCGTCCCAGATACAAAAAGTTGGAAGACTCGGCAAAGGTATGGGCTATTTCACGAATACGCTGATTGTTTTCAAGCACCTGTTTTATCTTTTCAGGAATCTGGTTCAGTTCTTTGAGTAATTGCATATAGCGGGATTCGGACAGAGAACCGTTTTCATAGCCCAATGATAAAGCCATAAGGGTCAGCACGGTTACCTGAGCCGTAAATGCTTTGGTGGAAGCCACGCCTATTTCCGGTCCGGCATGGGTATAAATGCCGGCATGTGTGGTGCGGGCAATGGAAGATCCCACCACATTGCAGATACCCAGAATGGTTGCCCCTTTGGCTTTTGCCAGTTCAATGGCTGCCAAGGTATCGGCTGTTTCCCCGGATTGGGAAATAGCTATTACAATATCATCTTCATAAAGGATGGGGTTGCGGTAGCGGAATTCAGAGGCATAATCCACTTCCACAGGTATGCGCGCCAGATCTTCCAGCAGATATTCTCCTACAAGAGCGGCATGCCAGGAGGTGCCGCAGGCCGTCATCACGATGCGTCTGGCACGCAGCAGCTTTTCAAAATAATCCTTTATGCCGCCCAACTGTACCAGACCCCGTTGAACATTCAGCCGTCCGCGCATACTGTCTCTTACCGAATCGGGCTGCTCATAAATCTCCTTCAGCATGAAGTGGTCAAAGCCACCCTTTTCCAGCATTTCCAACTGCAACTCCAGTTCCTGCACATAGGGTGTTTTATTCTTGTTATGAATTGTCTTGATGCTGAGTTGACCGTTGCGGGTTACCACGGCTATTTCTTCATCATTGAGATAAACTACGTTTTTGGTATGTTCCACAATGGGTGTGGGATCGGAGGCCAGGAAAAATTCATTTTCTCCGATACCGATAACCAGCGGGCTTCCCTTACGGGCTGCTATGAGCTGATTGGGGCTATCTTTTGCAAGCAGGACGATGGCATAAGCGCCCACCACTTCATTGAGCGCCAGCCTTACGGCTTCGGCAAGGTCAACGTTGCTGTTTTTCTGAATGTCTTCAATCAGATTGACCAGCACTTCGGTATCCGTATCGGTGATAAAACGGTGGCCCCGACTGAGGAGTTCTTCCTTTAGGGAAGCATAGTTCTCTATGATTCCGTTATGGATAATGGTGATGTTTCCGGATTCAGAAACATGCGGATGAGCATTTATATCGTTGGGTGCTCCATGGGTGGCCCAGCGGGTATGCCCGATGCCTACGGTGCCGGACGTATCCTGACCCTGCACATGATTTTCCAGGTCAGTAACTTTACCGGCACACTTGTATACATGCAGTCCATTGTTAAACAAAGCAATACCAGCACTATCATATCCGCGATACTCCAGGCGTTTGAGTCCATTAATCAAAATGGGATAAGCAGGCCGGTGCCCAATGTAGCCAACGATGCCGCACATATTGGTTTATTCTATTACGGTATAAGTTAGATTTAATTTTATGGCGTAACGGGAATGGTTGCTCCCTCCTGCCACAAGCCGACCTGCGTTCAGACGTTCTACATAACTCAGGCTGATCCCTGAACGCAACCCGTTGACTATAAAGATACCATAATCTTTTTTTCCGTGTATGACCTCCTGATAGTACCGGCTGAGACTGAAAGAATAACGGCCCACCTGGGTATGGAGCAGACTGTCAAAGGCTTCCGATCGCGTTCCTCCCGAAATGGTGATGGACCTGACCTGGTCGGTTACTCCATCCACAACGGGATTACCTTCTTCATCAGCACTGAACAACACCAGGTTATTCGGAGGCTGCAGGAAGGCGGTTGCCCTGTTTTTATCGGGAAGCTGCGTTAATACCAGCTCGGCTTTGTTTATAGCAATATTGCCAAGATTTGCTAGATAAGGCACTTTACATTTCACACTGAGCCCGGCCAGGCCTTTTATAAAAACCAGGCTATCTCCCTTGAGGCTGTCGGGCCGGTAAATGAACTGTGCCGCCCGGGCATGGGAATAATCATGACTAAAATGATTCAGCCCGTCATCCGCCTCAAAGCGAAATACATGATTACTGGTAGAATCGTGTGCATACAGAGTAATACGGGAGTAGGAAGAATTGGTAGTCACAAATACCAATCCTTTACCTCCCCGCGCTGCGTTGCTCCTCACATAAAGGCCTTTAAAGAAGTTTCTGAAATTTGCCTCATTCAGCAAATCGGTTTGTGAGGCATTGAGCAGCTTTTGCCCAAAGCTGTCATCCAGACGGATGCGCAGATGAGGAAGCAACGTATCGCCAGGTAAGTTGAAATTCTCCGTAGTGTTGGGTATAATGATATTGCTGCCGATTACCGATGCCCCTACCGCAAAGGTAGAATTGGTTTTATAGGTTACTGAATCCACTATAGGTTCCAGCATTTCGTAAACCTCAAACTCCTGCGGAGTGAGGCTGTCGCCATACAGGTAGGAGTACCGTAAAGAGAGCACTACCGAATCCAGTACCAGCGATGCAGGAAACGAAAAACTGTCATTCGGCAGACTGAAAGGGATATAAACGGAAGCATCGGTGCGGCCCAGTTCAGGATCATCGGTGATGCCTAGGGCCAACAACGAGCGTGCGGTTATCTCATAAGGCGCGTCCTGAACGGTATAGGCTACAACAGTCAGTGTATCGGTAAATCTTACCTCTCCTTCTGATTCGGGAAGGAGTAGGCTATTTTCAATAACCGGTTTTTTACAGGCATTGCACAAAACAACAGCTGCACAGAAAATCAGTAGTGCGCGTTTAACAGTCATTCTGATAGCTTTCCGCTTTTACTTGCTCTCCAGCAGTGATTTATAAAACTTCTCATAGGCTTCTTTAAACGCATCTTCTGCCTGATAGCCCAGCACCGGTTTTCCATTTTTATTCAGCAAAGCATTCACTTCCTTGGCAATGTTCTTGCTGCCTATAATCACTGCATCGGCAAAAGTTGACCCCCCCAGGTCAAGACCAACGTTGGTGGCTTTTTCAAAAAACTTCAGTTCCGACTTGCTGACATTTTCCGTGCCGCCAATTTTCTTCAGAAACTCTTTGGATAAGGTTTCCTTAAACTGAGGCTCATATACTGAATACACGGTTTTTGTATTTCTGAACACCGGGTCATCTTTATAGATGGTCTTCAGATAATAAGGAATTAAGCTGGTCATCCACCCATGGCAATGAATGATATGCGGGGGCCAGCCGAACTTCTTGACTGTTTCCAGTACGCCTTTGCAGAAAAAGATCATGCGGTCTTCATTGTCGGGAAAAAACACCTGCTTTTTGTCCCGGAATACGGCCTTCCTTTCGAACAGCTCGTCATTGTCCAAAAAATAAACCTGCAACCGGATACCCGGCAAAGAAGCTACTTTAATGATGAGAGGATAATCCTCATCCCCTACTGAGATATTTATACCCGAAAGGCGCACTACCTCATGCAGGCGATTGCGTCTTTGATTGATGTTTCCGAAACGGGGCATCAGCACCCGGATATCCATGCCGCTTTCAAAAATGTGGTGGGGAAGCGTACTTGTAACCTTTGCGATTTCTGTTTCAAGAAGGTAAGGTTGCATTTCCTGGGTTACGATCAGAATGCGTTTTTTTTCCATAGAACTAGATTTAAGATTCTAAAAATAATGGCTTTCTTTGCGGACTGCAAAGATAACAAAAATCACTGATTTTTAATGGATTGGGTAAGTCTGTAGCTTCAATCCTCACCTGAATGGAAAAACAACATGCTGATTTTCAAAACGGTTAATGAACTCAGCAGGTATCTGCAAACCTTAAAACGCGCGGGCAGGCGCATCGGTTTTGTTCCAACCATGGGGGCCCTCCATGCCGGCCACCTTAGTCTGGTGAAAACAGCTTTGGGCGAAAACGATTTTTGTATAGTGAGCATTTTTGTCAACCCTGCTCAGTTCAACGACCCGGCAGATCTGAATCGCTATCCGCGCACGTTTGAAAGGGATCTCGAACTGCTGCTGTCGGAAGGCTGCCATGCTCTTTTTTTTCCTGAAGTGGAGGAAATCTATCCCGCGCATCTGGATATCCGGGTAGATGTGTCGTTTGGTTTTTTATTCCAAACCATGGAGGCCCTGCATCGCCCCGGCCATTTTGAAGGAGTTGTAAAAGCGGTAAAACGCCTGCTGGATATAGTGGAACCCCACAATCTGTATATGGGCCAAAAAGATTATCAGCAGTTCCTTATCGTTCAGCGGATGATTGAAGCCTTGCACCTACCGGTGAGGCTTGTTTTGTGCCCTACAGTCCGCGAACCGGACGGACTGGCCTTGAGCTCACGCAACCAATTATTAAGCCCGCAAGAGCGGGAGGCCGCCCGGCAGATTTCCAGAACTTTATTTCAGGCAGCCGAAAAGCTGAAACAAGGGCTCCCGCTGGATAGCATCCGGGCTGAAAGTGTGAATGATTTGAAAAAAGAGCCTTTACTGCAACCCGAATATTTTGAGATAGCCAATGCTGTTACCCTCCGGCCGTTGCAGGAGGCTGAGACGACTGGCGGGATAATAATTTGCACTGCCGTAAAAGCAGGAACCGTGCGTCTGATTGATAATGTAATGATTGCTTAACTTTGCCGCGCCATGATGATAGAAGTAGTTAAATCCAAAATCCACCGCGTCAGGGTTACGGAGGCCAATCTGGACTATGTCGGCAGCATCACCATTGATGAAGATCTGATGGATGCAGCCAATATCATTGAAAACGAAAAGGTGCAGGTTGTGAACGTCAATAACGGGGAACGCCTGGAGACATTTGTTATCAAAGGCCAGAGAGGAAGTGGAGTTATCTGCCTGAACGGTCCTGCTGCCCGTAAGTGTCAGGTAAATGACATCGTCATTATTATTTCCTATGCCGCTATGGACTTTGAGAAAGCCAAAAGACACACCCCGGTGATTATCTTCCCGAAAGACAATAAGCTAAGCTGATTTCTTGAAGAAAAATCTTTTTTCGGCCGTTAAAGTTATTTTCTTTCTCGGCATAGGCCTGTTGCTCATCTGGCTTGTAGTAAAAGACCTGAATGCAGAACAGCGCAGTCAGATTCTTCAGGCCTTCAGAGAGGCAAACTACTGGTGGCTCATCCCTTCGGCTATTGTGGCTTTTGCCTCGCATTACAGCAGGGCGGTGCGTTGGAATATGATGCTGCGTCCCATGGGCTACAACCCCTCGGCAACCAACTCCTTTCTGGCTGTAATGATTGGCTATCTGGCCAATCTGGCTGTACCTCGTCTGGGTGAAATCACCCGCTGCGGCATACTCAACCGCTATGAAAAGGTACCTATTTACAAATCAGTGGGTACCGTAGTAACGGAACGCGCCATTGACCTGATTATACTCTTTCTGCTGTTTCTGTTTGTTTTTCTGGCAGAATTCAACCGGCTGGGCGACTATGCCTCCCGTGAAATTCTGGTTCCGCTGCGGGGAAAATTGTTATCCACAGCAGCGCAGGGACCCAAGTTACTGCTTGCAGCAGCTCTGGTTTTGGTGACCCTATCTGTTCTTTATCTTGTAAGAAAAAAGCTGAAAAACCTGAGCATTATTAAGCGCATATTCGGTATGATACTGGGCTTTGCCGAAGGCCTCAAGGCAATTAAAAACGTAGAGCGCCCCTTTATTTTCCTGTTCCACTCCCTATTCATCTGGGCCGGATATTTATTCATGCTGTATTTCTGTTTTTTCTGTCTGCCGGAAACATCCTCACTCGGATTGGGAGCAGCTGTTTCGCTGCTGGCATTTGGCAGCCTCGCCATGATTGCCACTCCCGGAGGCATAGGTACTTACCCTATCATTATGCAAATGATATTGATGCGTTATCTGCTCCCGGCAGACCCTGCAACTAACTCTGCTGCCGATGCCGAATTACTTCGGCTCAAGGCCTATGCCTTTGGCTGGATAGCCTGGAGCGGACAAACTCTTATGATCATTATCGTGGGGCTTATTTCCCTGCTCATTCTTCCCTTGATAAACCGTCAAAAAGATGGACAAGACTAAAATCATTCAATCCAAAATCCTGCAATCTGCTGAACTGCAAAAAAAACTCTACCTATGGCGGTTTAAGCAGCAGCGCATCGTTTTCACCAACGGCTGTTTTGATCTGCTGCATCGCGGGCATGTGCATTTATTATCTCATGCGGCAGCATTGGGCGATGTGCTCATTGTCGGGTTGAACTCCGATGCTTCGGTACGACAACTTAAAGGCAGCAACCGTCCGCTGCAGGATGAAGAAACACGCGCCTGGGTCCTGGCCTCTCTGTTTTACGTGCATGCAGTAGTTTTATTTCAGGAGGAAACACCCGTGGAGCTCATTAAACTCATTCAACCGGATGTATTGGTCAAAGGCAGCGACTATAAAAACCGCAAAATAGCCGGAGCAGAATACGTGCAACAACAAGGCGGCAGGGTTGAATTCGTAGATTTGCTGCCCGGCTATTCTACGACCGCCCTTACGCAGCGTATATCCGGTTGATTGGTTAGGCAAACAATTTTACTTTTATACCTTTTTACCAAGTGTGCTTTTTCCTCAAAAACAATTAAATCACGCATGAACTTTCAGCTTTCAGAAGAACATCACCTGATACGCAAAGCCGCCCGGGACTTTGCCATGCAGGAACTGCTGCCGGGAGTAATTGAACGGGATGAAAAAATGATTTACCCCAAAGAGCAGGTGCGTAAACTTGCGGAGCTGGGATTCCTCGGAATGATGGTTTCTCCTGAATACGGAGGAAGTGGAATGGATACGATATCCTACGTCATTGCTATGGAAGAAATATCCAAAGTAGATGCCTCCGTCTCCGTCATCATGTCGGTAAATAATTCATTGGTGTGTTGGGGTTTGGAAACTTTTGGCACCGAAGAGCAGAAAAGAAAATATCTTGTTCCTCTTGCCAAAGGTGAAATCATCGGAGCATTCTGCCTTTCAGAACCGGAAGCGGGCTCTGATGCCACCTCTCAACGCACCACAGCTGTTGATATGGGAGATCATTACCTGCTCAACGGCACAAAAAACTGGATTACCAATGGCTCCACCGCACAGGTTTATCTGGTTATGGCTCAAAGCCGCCCGGAACTAGGCCACAAAGGCATTAATGCCTTTATTGTTGAGCGCAACTGGGAAGGTGTTACTGTGGGAGCCAAAGAAACCAAGCTTGGCATCCGGGCTTCTGACACCACCTCCATCATGTTTACCAATGTGAAAGTGCCTCGTGAAAACCGAATCGGAGAAGAAGGCTTCGGTTTTAAGTTTGCCATGAAAACGCTCACCGGAGGAAGAATAGGCATAGCAGCACAAGCCCTCGGCATAGCTGCTGGCGCCTACGAGCGGGCATTGTCTTATTCCAAGCAGCGGCAGGCCTTTGGAAAAGAAATAGCCAAACACCAGGCTATTCAGTTTAAACTAGCCGATATGGCTACGGAAATTGAAGCAGCCCGGCTACTCTGCTACAAAACAGCCTGGGAAAAAGATCATCATAAAGATTACACACTCTCCAGCTCCATAGCGAAAGTTTTTGCCTCAGAAGTAGCCATGCGCACCACCATTGAAGCCGTTCAGATACATGGCGGATATGGATATGTAAAAGAATATCATGTAGAGCGCCTGATGCGCGATGCCAAGATTACTCAGATTTATGAAGGCACCTCAGAGGTACAAAGGATTGTGATTTCGCGCGCTATACTTAAATAAATACTTACGCTGCGAAAGAACTTCCGCAACCACAGGTTTTTGTCGCATTAGGATTATGAAAAATGAAGCCCCGGGCATCCAGCCCATCTTTGTAGTCAATTATCATCCCTTCCAGATAAATCCTATGCGCTTTGTTCATAAAAACTTTCAGTCCTTCCACTTCATACTCTTCATCCATACTGCCTTTTGTATCAAACTCCAGCACGTAGCTAAATCCTGAGCAACCTCCGCCTTTTACTCCTACACGCAACCCTTTCCCTACGGCAGAACCCGACTCGTGATAAAGCCTTTTCACTTCAGCAAGTGCATCGGCTGTAAACGTAACTGGTGTAGTGAATGAAGCACCTGTTTCCATCATTACATCTTTCATTATGATCAAAACAAAGTTAGCACAATGCCGCTTTCGTTTTACATTTGCTTTGCTAAACCCTCACTATTGCGAATGACCGAAACAATCCTGGAAATACTAAAATATGTGCTGCCCTCCCTTATTGTTTTTCTTACAGCATTCTACCTGATAAAAACCTTCTTTAACAACGAGCTACGCAAATTAGAACACCGCCTGCGCACAGAAACCCGCAAAGATACCCTGCCGCTTCGCCTGCAGGCTTATGAACGCCTCTCGCTCTTTATGGAACGCATAAGTCCGGCTAACTTAATTCTGCGGGTATTGCAACCGGGTATGACCGCACAAGCCTTCCAGCAGGCGCTTATCCAGACAATACGGGTGGAATATGAACACAATGTGTCGCAGCAGATCTATGTCTCTTCTGCAATCTGGCGTTCAGTATCTCTGGTAAAAGATGAGTTAATCAGAAACATTAACCTGATCAGTGCAGCCGTAGCACCTGACGCTCCCGCCAAAGACCTTAGCAAAAAAATTCTGGAATACTATCTGGAATCTCAGGAAGCATTACCAATGCAGCAGGTGCAGGATATGATTAAGCAGGAGGTCAGGCGGCTGTTTTAATTTGTCCAACATGCGTTTTCCGCTGTGCATTACGTCTGTAGCTATCGTCTTTGCTTCTTGCCATACGGTGCTGCGTCCGGTGCAGACTACGGCAACTTATTATTCGGTTGATCATACACTACCCGCTGACTCCCTCATTCAGCAATTTATTCAACCTTATCATGACAGCCTTGCCCGCAGCCTCAACAACGTCATCGCTGTTTCTTCCATAGAAATGCCTAAAGGCAAGCCTGAATCGCTGCTGGGTAATTTCCTTGCTGACCTGCTTTTGGAAATGGCAAGAAAATATAACAATGACAGTACTGACATAAGCATCCTGAATTATGGAGGAATACGTCTGCCCTCCCTTCCTGCAGGACCCATCACCACAGGCATGGTCTATGAGCTGATGCCTTTTGATAATTACCTTGTGGTCATGCGGCTGAAAGGCAAACGAATAGAGCAACTCTTTCATACTATCGCTGCAGATGGCGGATGGCCGGTTGCGGGAGCATCTTTTGTGATAAAAGATGGTCGTGCCACACAAATATTCATTCAACATGAACCTTTGGACACACTGCGGGAATATACCGTGGCCCTTTCTGATTATCTTGCTGACGGAGGTGATAATTTGCTTTTTTTGCGTGAGGAAAACAGAAAAAATTTAGGTATCTTCATTCGTGACATCATTATAGAATATATGCACGAACAAACACTTCAAAACAAGCTGCTTTCAGCCACTCTGGATAAAAGAATCAGCCAATGAAAAGAAGAATTTTTCTCCAAAGAACACTTCTGTCATCCGGCTTACTGGCGCTGGGTGGTTTTCCTTTTTCAGCTTTTGCCAGTGGTGAACTAATAAAGCTTACTATTCTGCACACCAACGACACCCACAGCAGAATTGAACCCTTTCCTGCTGATTCCAAATTCCCTAATCTGGGTGGAATAGCCAGACGTGCTGCTTTAGTTAAAAACATCAGACAGCAGGAACAGCATGTTTTACTTTTTGACAGCGGAGATATTTTTCAGGGAACACCATACTTTAATTATTTTCGCGGCTCCGTGGAAATGGAGCTGATGAGTAAGGTGGGCTATGATGCTGCAACTATAGGCAATCATGACTTTGATGCAGGCGTGGAAGGGCTGGCCAAACAAATGCCACTGGCTACATTCCCGATGATTGCCACCAACTATGATTTCAGAGATACTCCTATGGAAGGTAAAACACGGCCTTTTGCAGTTTTTCAAAAAGGCAGCGTAATCATCGGAGTGATTGGTTTAGGTATTGAGCTGGAAGGATTGGTGCCCCCGAAACTCTATGGCAATACACGGTATCTTGAACCAGTAAAAAGCGCAAATAAGACAGCACGGATGCTGAAAAAAGAATACGGATGCGACCTTGTGTTGTGTTTATCTCATCTGGGATACAAATACGGAACTCCCAAAATTTCAGACATCGTGCTTGCACAAAATACTGAGCACATTGACCTGATTCTGGGAGGCCACACGCATACGTTTTTGCAGCAACCGGATGTCATTCGTAATAGAAAAAATCAGCCGGTGCTGGTAAACCAAGTCGGCTGGGGAGGAGTGGTTGTGGGCAGAATAGATATTGTTTTTGACTATACAAAAAAGAGCAAAAAAATTTTTTCCGAGCCTGTAAAAGTTTCCTAAAAAACAATAGCTGTTCTGTTTTTATTTTAGTTTTATTTTCACCAACTTCGTCTTCCTCTCCGTGGTGAATTTGTTTAACTATTTAATTGCAGTTGCCCGATGGCAAAGAGTCAAGCAGACGTAGCAAAAAGAAATCATGAAGAAGTTTGGAAGAATTGTCTGAAGATTATCAAAGACAATGTAAACCACCAGAGTTTTAAAACCTGGTTTGAACCCATCAAGCCGGTGAAGCTGGAAAACAATGTGCTTACTATCCAGGTGCCCAGTCAGTTTTTCTATGAATGGCTGGAAGAGCATTACATCACACTACTAAGAAAGACTATCAAGCGCGAACTAGGCAACGATGCCCGCTTGGAATACCGCATTGTGGTGGACAACAGCTCTGAAGCAGCACCCTACACCATTAATTATCCCAACTACAATACCGGAGAAAACAAAAATCCCGAGATGCTTGCCCCTCTTACTACGGGAGGCTCTATCAAAAATCCTTTTATCATTCCGGGATTGAAAAAAGTGAATGTAGAATCTCAGCTCAGTCCCCGGCTGAATTTTGACTCGTTCGTGGAAGGCGATTGCAACAGGCTGGCCCGTTCGGCTGGTTTTGCGGTAGCATCCAAACCTCCGGGTGCGACCGCCTTCAATCCCTTGGTAATTTATGGCGGAGTTGGTTTAGGCAAAACCCACCTGGCCCATGCCATTGGCAACCAGTTTAAACAAAACTTCCCCAACAAAACCGTACTGTACGTCTCTTCCGAAAAATTTACCAACCAGTTTATTGACGCACTGAAAAATAATGCTGTCAATGACTTCATCCACTTCTACCAGCTCATTGATTTTCTGATTGTGGATGACATTCAGTTTTTCGCCAACAAAGACAAAACACAGGATATCTTCTTCCACATTTTTAATCATCTGCATCAAAACAGCAAACAGCTGGTACTCACCTCCGATCGCGCCCCCAAAGACCTGGAGGGAATGGAAGAGCGGCTGTTGTCTCGCTTTAAATGGGGCTTAGCGGCTGACCTGCAAACGCCTGATTTTGAAACCCGCATTGCCATCCTGGAAAAGAAAATGTACAGTGACGGTATAGAGCTGCCCCGTGAAGTGGTAGAGTTTGTGGCCTATAACATCAGCAGCAACATACGCGAGCTGGAGGGAGCTCTCACTTCCCTGCTGGCTCAAGCATCGCTGAACAAAAAAGAAATAGACCTTGACCTGGCCAAAAAGATTATTAAAAACTTTGTAAAGAGTGTTTCGCGCGAGGTCTCCATTGACTATATACAAAAAACAGTGTGCGAACACTTTGGCGTACCGGTAGAAAAATTGAAGGAAAAAACCCGTAAAAGACAAATCGTTCAAGCCAGGCAACTGTCTATGTATCTGGCAAAGAATTACACAAAAAACTCCCTGAAAATAATCGGCAAACATTTTGGCGGGCGCGATCACAGCACCGTGATTCATTCCTGTCAGGCTATACAAAACCTGCTGGATACCGACCCCCGGTTCAGGGAAAGTGTGCAGGAGCTGCAGAAGAAAATACAAATGAGCATAAGCTAAACCCTGCAGTACTACCTGAATCAGAGCGTAGGGAAGTTTTATTAACTTTGCGGCTGACCGGAGAGATGCCGGAGTGGTTAACGGAGCGGTTTGCTAAACCGTCAGCGCAGAAATGTGCTGCGGGGGTTCGAATCCCCCTCTCTCCGCGCAACCCACCGTAGCTGTTGCAATGGTGGGTTTTGTTTTTGCGGCTGCGGGGCGTAGTTCAGCCCGGTTAGAATGCCTGCTTTGGGAGCAGGAGGCCGCAGGTTCGAATCCTGCCGCCCCGACTGACGGATAAAGGTTTCAGCATGCACATGCTGAAACCTTTTTTATCTCCCCCTACATTACCGCTATGGTTGTTTCAGAATGCACCAATTTGAAGTAACTTGCTGCTAATAAATACCTGCTGCAACCGGTGAGGCACAAAATTTTAAACTACATTAATGGTAAGCTTATTCCCTCCGGAAACAACCATTTCCTGGACAACATCAATCCCGCTACCGGCACGGTGTACTCCCGGCTTCCCGACTCCGAAGCAGCTGATGTGGCTGATGCCGTAGCCGCGGCGGAAAAGGCCTTTGCCGAATGGTCAACCTGTCGGGCCGAAGTGCGTGCCCGCTACTTAAATCGCATTGCCGACTTAATAGCGCAGCGCCTGGATGATTTTGCCCGTGCAGAAACCACCGATACGGGCAAGCCCCTGCAACTTTCCCGCACGGTGGATATCCCAAGGGCTGTACGCAACTTTCGTTTTTTTGCTGCCGGTGCCCTTCACTTTGCATCCGAGTCACACTGGAATGCCGGCACATCATTTCACTTTACCCTCAGGCAGCCGGTGGGTGTAGCCGGATGCATCTCTCCGTGGAACCTTCCGCTTTACCTGCTAAGCTGGAAAATTGCTCCCGCTCTCGCAGCCGGATGCACCGTGGTGGCCAAGCCCTCTGAGCTCACACCCATGACTGCCTTTCTGCTGGCAAAAGTTTGCATGCAGGCGGGTTTACCCAAAGGCGTACTGAACATCGTGCATGGGTATGGCAATAAAGCAGGCCACGCCCTTTGCGCACATCCCGGTGTAAAAGCCATTTCTTTCACCGGAGGCACACACACCGGAAAAGCCATAGCTCAAACCACAGCAGCACATTTCAAAAAACTCTCCCTTGAACTGGGAGGCAAAAACCCCACCATCATTTTTGCTGATTGCGATTTTGATAAAATGTTGGACACCACACTGCGCTCTTCTTTTTCCAACCAGGGGCAAATCTGCCTGTGCGGATCACGCATCTTGATTGAAGAATCCCTTTATCCCGAGTTCAGAAAAGCCTTCATCGAAAGGGTGAAAAAACTCAAAGTGGGCGACCCCCTTTCAAAAAGCACTGACCTGGGAGCCGTCATTTCAACGACACATCTGGAAAAAATCATGCGCTACATCACATTGGCCCAACATGACGGGGGCACACTTCTTACGGGTGGACGGCTGGTGAAACCTAAAGGAAGATGCCGCAACGGCTATTTCGCTGAGCCCACAGTTATGGAAGGGGTTGACCCCCACTGTGCCATCAACCAGGAAGAGGTATTTGGACCTGTAGTGACTCTGCTCCCCTTTAAAACCGAAGAGGAGGCATTGGCTGTTGCCAACGGCACACCCTACGGACTTGCAGCTACCTTATGGACCCGCAACCTAAGCCGCGCACTCCGTATAGCCGAGCAAATACAATCGGGTATTGTATGGATAAATTGCTGGATGGAACGTGACCTGCGAACACCTTTTGGAGGAGTAAAACAATCCGGTGTCGGACGGGAAGGCGGATGGGAAGCCTTTCGTTTTTTCACAGAGCCCAAAAATGTGTGCATTCAACCATGAGCTCCGAACGTACTACTACCGACCAAGCGCCTGAACCCGTGGGCTTATATCCGCACAGCCGCAGGGTGGGCAATCTGCTCTTTCTTTCGGGAATAGGCCCCCGTGAACCGGGTACCAACCGCATTCCCGGCAATGAATATGACCAGCATGGTAATCTCATTCGTTATGACATTGTACAACAGTGCCATGCTGTGTTCAAAAACGTTAAGGCTGTTCTGGAAGCCAGCGGTTCAAGCTGGGATAAGCTGGTGGATGTGACGGTGTTTCTCATCAATATGAAGCAGGACTTTGAGGCCTACAACCGCATATATGCTGAATATTTCAGAGAAAATCAGCCCTGCCGCACTACGGTAGAAGTGGTGAGTTTACCTACTCCTATTGCCATTGAGCTCAAATGTATAGCTACGATTTAGGCCTTTGCTCATGCTTCCTTCTGCCCATGTCATAAAGAATCTGGAAGACGATGAACACCAGAGCAAAGTAGCCCAGCGTGAGGAAGGTCATCCGAGCATGCCAGTTGCCCAGGTTGGTGTAGATAAACACTACAAGAAAAACCGAAACCAGGGACACCAGAGATAATACGATGGCTACCCAGCGATCAGAAAGACCCAGGTAAGCCAGCTGATGCGTAATGTGGTCTTTCCCCCCCACAAAAGGCGATTGCCTGCGGGCAAGTCTTCTTATCACTACCGTTGTCGTGTCAATAAGCGGAATAATAAATAACAGCATGGGTATCAGAAACTGGCGCAGTTCAATAAAGCCCGTGTAACTCTCGCGATAATTCCAGAAGAACAATATGCTGATAGCTGCCAGAAACACCCCTAAAAACTGACTTCCTGTGTCGCCCATATAAATTTTGGAGGGATGCCAGTTAAAAAACAAAAAGCCGGTAAGAGCTCCCAGTACACCCAGCATAATAATCAGATACACATTATCAATATCCCCGTTGAGAATGATCAGAGCAATTGCCCCAAGGATTATACAAACTGAAACCGATGCCGTTATCGCATCCATATTATCCAGCATATTTATAGAGTTCATTAGTCCGATAACCCATAATACAGTGATGATGTAATTGATTTCGGGCAGCGGAGTGACCGCAATCTGAAAGTTTGTGGCTACCAGCAGATTGGCGCAGGTAAACTGGCCTATAAACTTTACCAGCGGATTGGTATTGTACGCATCATCCGCCAGCCCTAACAGAAAGCCCATGCTGCAAGCCACCAGCAGTCCGATGAGCTGCTTATTGAAATACCCCTGATCCTCTACGGGTATCACTCCCAGCACCGATATGGAAATCAGAAAAATAATGTAGAAAGAAAATCCTCCTACCGAGGGTTTCGAAGTAGAGCCCCAGCGCATTCCTCCAAACTGATTATTCCGGATATTGCGCATGCCGAGATTGCGGGAAAAACGCAATATCAGAAAGTTAATCAGCACCGAAAAGCAAACTGCAATAGCAAAAAAGGTGGCATAAAAAAGAGCTGCCAGCATAGGGTCGCTACTCATGTTTCAGCCTGTATTTTATTTTTTACTTATGACTTCCCGAATAATTTTTTCAAAAATGACTTTTTGGGTGGAGGCGCGCTGGTGTAATATCCCGAATCCATATAGGTGTACATATAGCCATAGCTGTAACTATAGCGGTAGGAGTATCCTCCGTAGTGATATCCCGATACGCCTCTGCCCACATCGTTCAGGATAACGGACAGCCGCTTTATTCCCTTTTCTTCAATGAGCTTGTTTACGTTGGCAATGAAAGTTTTGCTGGAGTATTCAGCCCTGAACACATAGATCGGGTAATCCACTTTTTTAATCACCTCAAAGCCATCTGTGACCAGACCCAACGGTGGCGTGTCAAAAATAATATAGTCATACTTTGTTTTCAGGTAGTCCAGGGATTCCTCCAGCCGATGAGAAAGAATAAGCTCGGCAGGATTGGGAGGAATGGGGCCTGAAGTAATAAAATCTACATTACGGAGCTCTGTCTTGCGGATACAATCCTCCACCTTATCGCGTCCGATAAGGATGGTGCTCATACCGGAAGAATTGTCTACATTAAAGATCTTGCTTAGCCGTGGTCTGCGCATATCCACATCCACGATAATCACCCTTTTATCCAGCAAAGACAGGATAGCTGCAATATTGATAGAGATAAAGGTTTTCCCTTCTCCGGAAATTGTGGAAGTCACGGCAATGGTTTTGGGACCCGGAGAATTATCAATAAACTGCAGGTTGTTGCGCAGAACCCGGAAAGCCTCTGTGATAACGGATTTGGGATTTTGTGTAACAACAATGCCGGAAACGGGGATATCCTCAAATACAGTGGGCACAATACCCAATACAGAGGCTTTGGAATGCTTATGAATCGTATCCACCGTGATAATGGCATCATGCAGCAGATAACGCACTACAATAAGCAAAAACCCAAGCATCAGGCCTACGGTAATCGCTATGCCCCACAGATAAGCGGTAGGCGGCCCTATGGGATCCTCGGGCACAGAGGCTGTGTTTAACACAATATAATCTGAAACCATACCGGCCTTCGCCAGGCGGTATTCCGATTGTTTATCCGTGAGCAACTTATAGTAATTCCATAGCTCCTGATAGCGCTGCTGCAGTCGTGCATATTCCTCCTGCTCCTCGGGCAACAGCAGTAGGCGCGTCAGATATCGCTGATATTGCTCATCCAGCATCTGGAGACGGTAATTCTTCTGCACAACAATATTATCCAGGTCGTTGAGCATTTCATTTTTCACCTTTAAAATATCATCCTCCAGCAGCCTCACGTTTGGATGCTCAGGCGAAACATTGAGCAGCATCTGGTCTTTCTGCCGCTCCAGACTTTTTATGGTGGATATGTATGATTTTATATCTGACAGCTCGCTGCCCAGCAGACCTGATGAGATGGCATCCAGATCAGTGAGATTGCCTATGTAGTTGTAAAACCAGTCAATTACCCGGAGGTCAAACATATAACTCAGCTTTTGCTGTTCCAAAGACCTAAGACCGGATATCAGGCTGGTCATCTCTTGCGCGGGATCCATAAATTTTTTTGCCAGCCTGTATTGTTTAAGGGTATCCTGATAGTTGCGGAGCACCTGAGAAAAGGTATCAATTTCTGTATCCAGAAAAGCAAGAATCTGGTCAGCACTTTCTGCCTGTCGTTCTACATCAAACACCACAAACTCGGCAGCCAGGGCATTCACCAGATCCATGGCCTTGGTTTTGTTTTTATCCTGATATTTTATCTGTATGGTTTTGGTTTTCGGATCAATGGGTACAATGGTAATGCGGGAGGCAATTTCTTCGGCCAGCGTATTCAGATCATTGATTCTAAAGAAATACGTTTTCCCAAGATGTTCACGAAGATTGGCTCTGGCGGCCGGGGAAATAGATACATTAATTTCAAACAAAGGTGTTTCAAAAAATTTATCATAGCTGAGTATCTCTCGGTAGCTTTGATTTTCAAAAGAATAGCGAAGGATAAATGTTTTATCATTGAGCATTTCAATGTAAAACTCCTTGCCGTACACAATCGGATCTTTAATCTGCAACACCTGAACTGTGAAGGGTGTAGCGGTATACAACTCAGAAGAAACCAGCTTGGTGCGCCCTTCCTTATAATAGCTGATATCAAACGGCAGTTTAGAAATCACCCGGTGCACAAAATACTTTGAGCCCAGCAACTGAATTTCCATAGAAGCCTCCTCAAAAGAAGTTGCCAGCACATCTTTTACGCCCATCAGCTCACTGCGCAGTGAACGCTCCCTTTTAAGCATCAGCATGGAGGAGGCTTCATAGGTAGGAATAGTGTATCGCAGATAAAGAAACACCCCCGTACAGGCAGTCAGCACCAGCAGCAGCACCCATATCAGGTTCTTACGCACGATAGACAGGAAGAGGGCAATATTAAAGTCCTCTCCCAGCATCTCCTGAATATAGGCTATCAATGAAGTCTGACTTTTCATAATCGCGTCAGGCTGAGTACGAGCAGATAAACGGTAGTGATTGTGGTAATAAAAGTCATAAAGATATTGATCTCTCTGACTATAGCCTGTGTGGGTCTGAGCTTGGGATCAATGATGATAATATCATTGGGTTGAATAATAAAGTCGGCATCTTTAAGCCCGGCTATGGTAGACAGATCAACCCGTTTGATGCTGGGGTTATCATAATCACCGCGAATGATTTTTATGCGGTGTGATTTAGACTCAGCACCTATACCTCCAATCATGGCAATTACCTCTATGAGTTTGGTGTTTTCTTCCGGCAGGGAAAGCACCTGGGCACTGCCAATGCCTGTAAACACATAAACCCTTCTGTTGGTAACATTCAGCTGTACAAAAGGCTCGTTATACCATACCGAATATTTTTCTTCCAGCAGTTTTTCCAGTTCCAGGCGGGTTAGCCCTTTTACATATAATTCTCCCAGCAGGGGCAGTTCCACATAACCGTCTTCTTTTACCAGATAGCTGCCACGTGCCATGGTGGACGTTCCTCCCTGGGCACCGCCTCCCAGTACATCAATCAGATTAAATCCATCGCGCGTATACAGGTTGTAGGATAGTCTGTCGCCAGGCAGAATAACCTGCTTCTGGTAATCTGCTTCCTGCAATTCATAGTAATAAAAGTCTTTGGTGTCCCGCAGAATATAGTTGGGATAAAGCACCTTACATGAGCTGAATGAGAGCGACACCACAACGAGGGTTAGAAGGCAATAGCGCATGTTACACAAAAATACGTTTATATTAAGTTATTACATCCTGCCATAGCCTTTTTCAGCAAGCAAGCGGTCATAAAGGGCTGTGGTATCATCCACCAGCCGTTTAAAGCTGAACCGCCCCATTACAAAACGCCTTCCTTCTGAACCCATCTGCTGACGAAGAGACGGATTGTTTACCAGCCGCAGCAGGTTTTCGGCAAAAGCTGTTATATCACCTGCCGGAGATAAAAAAGCTGATTTGCCGGGCACGACTACATCTTCAATACCCCCTACAGCCGTTGACACCACCGGGCGGCCTGCTGCCTGCGCTTCAATTAGACTTACCGGTGTGCCTTCATTATGGGAAGTCAGAGCCACCACGTCAAGACCGGCCATTACTTCATCTATTTCCCTTATCCATGAAGTAAATACCAGCGGTGAGCCCCTCTCTTGCTGCGGCAGATCGTAAGACATACCCAGTTGTGTGGCTAGCTGAAGCAATCGTGGACGTTCCTCCCCGTCACCTACGATGAATATCCTCACATGACCCTGCGTTTGATTCAGCAGTATTCTGGCAGCCCGCAGAAATAGCGTGTGATTCTTAACCGGTACCAACCGCCCCACTATACCAATAGCCACCTCTTCATCCTTCAATCCAAACCGTTGCCTGAATCGTTTTCTTTTTGCCTCACTGTCTTCCTGAAATCTTTGCAGGTCAAATCCAAGCGGTATCACGCTGATTTTATCGGGCTTACAAATACGATAAATCGCAGACAATTCCTGCTTTTGCAGATTGCTTATTGCAATAATGCCCGTGCTGATACGCGCAAGATATCTTTCAATGCGGATAAATAATCGGGTCTTGACGGGATTAAAATAAGAGTGAAATACATGTCCGTGAAACGTGTGCACAATAACGGGGACAGCACACTGATAAGCGGCCATCCGGCCCAGAGCTCCTGCTTTGGCTGCATGTGTATGTACGATATCCGGTTGGTATTGCCGGATAATCCGTTTGATTTGACGGAAAGCATGCCAGTCGTTTGCCGGATGAATGGAGCGATACATACCTGATATATATACGGGAGTGATACCCATCTTTTCAAGTATAAACTCTGAGCTGGCTTCTGTTTCATCCCGCATGCCGGCAAGCAGCATTGTCTCATAACGCTTATCCAGATGCCGGGTCAGATATGCCGCATTATAGGTTGGCCCCCCCAGATTGAGGCGATTGATAATTCTGAGCACTTTAGGCATCAGGCTAATCTAAATATTTTTTATACCAATATTGAAACACAATCAACCCCCATACCCTGGAAACCGCTTCACCCGGGCTGGCAGAAAATAATTGCCGCTTGAGCTTTTCAATAACCTGCACATCAAACAAACCCTGGCTGCGAACACGTTCAGCCGAAAGCAGGTCATTGGTAATCAGAGGGCGCAGCTCACCTGTGAACCATCTCAGCAGCGGCACTTCAAAACCCTGCTTTCCCCGCTTCTGTATTTGAGGGGGCAGTAAATCCTGGAAAGCATCCTTTAATATCCGCTTGCGCATCCCTTTATGTATTTTAAATTCAGCAGGAAGGGAGAAGACAAAATCCACCACGCGGTGATCCAGAAAAGGCACGCGTACTTCCAGACTGTTTGCCATTGACATCATATCTACTTTGGTGAGCATATCATTGGGCAAAACCAGGTGCATGTCGGCATAGAGGCTATCATTTATGGTGCCTTCTTTCTTATGATAATGCACCAGGGCTTTTTTTCTTTTCAGGTATTCGGCAGCACCTTCTGAATCATCGGAAGCCAGCAGCATCCGCATGGCTTCTTCCTCGGGTATAAACGTACACCAGCGCCAGTAGCGTTCATCAGCGATGCAGCGCCAATCCTTCCGCATAGCGTTGCGCCTGTCTGAAGAGATTCGTGACAGCATTGTTTCTGCTGGCGGGTAAAAGAAGCAGTACCGGATGTGCCAGCCTGATAAGGGCATTCCGTATAGCACGCTGACGTGCCCTGTAATCGGCAAGGTGTTTATTATAGCCGGCAAACAACTCATCGGCACCATCGCCCGACAACGCCACGGTTACCTGCCTGCGGGTATGTTTACTGAGAATATACACAGCAAGGGCAGATGAATCGGCAAAGGGCTCATCCACATAATCCAGCATTTCGGTAAGATGCGCATACAGGTCATCGGTGGTCAGGGAAAATACGGTATGTTGCGTTTTGAGTTTTTCGGCCATCAGATTGGCATAGCGGGTTTCGTCAAAATAGGGCTCATCCTTAAAGCCAATGGAAAAAGTATTCAGCTTATCGGTCATCCTCGCTGCCAGACCGGCAATGATGGACGAGTCAATGCCACCACTGAGAAAAGCCCCCAGGGGTACATCGGCTACCAGCCGCAACTGCACTGAATCGGTGAGTAGGTCGCGCAATGTTTTTTTGGAGGCTTCGTAGTCATGCGGTCGGTTTCTTTTAATTGCTGCCGGATCATAGGCAATCCGGTAGTAGCGCCTGATAGCCATGTGCCCGTTGGCGGAAATGGTCATATATGTTCCCGGTTCCAGTTTTTTTACATGCTTAAACACCGAAGAGGGAGCGGGAATGTAGTTTAGCTGGAGGTAGAAATACAGGGAAGTGATGTCCAGCTCTTTCCGGATGGGGAAGGCCAGTAACGCCTTCATTTCGGAAGAAAAGATAATTTTCTGATCATCCTGATAAAACAGCAAAGGCTTAATTCCCAGCCGGTCTCGGGCGATAAACAGGGAGCCTTCCAGCGTATCATAAACAGCAAATGCAAAAAAGCCATTTATCAGCTCAAGGCACTTTTCGCGATAGAGAATATAAAGATTCAGCAGCACCTCGGTATCTGTACGGGAGTGAAACAATACGCCCTGAGATGAAAGCTGCTCACGCAGGGATAGGTAGTTATAAATTTCTCCGTTGAAGACAATGACATAGCGTCCGGAAGCGTCTGTCATGGGCTGTGAGCCGGCCTCGGAAATATCAATGATAGAGAGGCGGGTGTGCCCCAGCCCTACCTGCCGGAACAGTACGCTCCCTCTGCTATCAGGGCCCCTCTTGCTCAAGGCATCCGTTGCTGCATCCAAACATGCCTTATAGTCGGAAGCCTGTCCTTCCCATAGATAAAAACCCACTATTCCGCACATGAACAGAAGTTACGGTCATTTGGTAATTTTAAAAAACGCAAGTAAACAGCATGGTTACTCCCCGGTAAGCTCTTGCTATACGTTTAAACTCCGGACGCCAAGTTAGCATTTATGCCTACAAAGGAACTGTACTATATTCCCCTTTACCTGGCGGTTATTTATCTGATTGCACTCGTAGTGCGCAACAAGTTCTATCCGGAGGGACCGCTGAGAAAGTACTTCATTCCGGCTCTTACAGTGAAATTGATAGGCGCCATTGGGGCAGGAGTTATTTATTTCTACTACTACCAAGACGGAGATACCGTGTATTACTACTATCGGATAACTTATTTTAACTGGTTGTTTTCCGTCAATTCTTCAGCGGCATGGAAAGCGCTTTTTGCAGATACTACCCGTTACCATCCCCAAATACAAAGTTTTCTGGATGCCATGCGCGCCTGGGATACCAGTCAATTTCTGGTTGTACGCTTCGGAGCCGTGCTTTCCCTGATAGTGGGTAAAAACTACTGGGGCATTGCCCTGGCTTTTGCAGTTCTCTCTTTTACGGGAGTATGGGCCTTATTTCGCACCTTCCGCGATATCAACCCGCATCTGACCCGTGAGTTTGCTATTTCCTGTTTGTTTATTCCCTCAGTATTTTTCTGGGGCTCAGGTGTTTTTAAAGATACCATTGCGATAGGATTCATAGGCTGGCTCACGCATGCCGTTTATATGATATTCATTAAGCGTAAGAATCTGTTGGTAAACATACCTGTCTTTCTTTTTTCTTTTTATATCCTGATGATCATCAAGGCATACATTGTTATGGCTTTCATTCCTTCGCTCCTATTCTGGATATTTTTCAAATACCGCTCCCGGATTCAAAATAAATTCCTGCGGCTTTCTATCACTCCGCTGATCATTCTATTCAGCGTAAGCGGTGCCTACATTGCCCTTACCAACATGAGTGCTGGCGGAGGCTACTGGTCGCTGGATGAAATATCTGACCGGGCAAAAGACATGCAATGGTGGCATACCAAGGTGGTTGAGCTTTATGGCGAGGGGGGCGGAGGTTCTTATTACAGCATAGGCTCCGGAGACTTTAGCCTGGGCAACATCATCCAAAGCTTTCCGCTGGCCGTAAACGTGACGCTGTTCAGGCCTTACCTGTGGGAGGTACACAATCCTGTGATGTTTTTGTCTGCTCTGGAAAGTCTGGCCTTGTTCATCTTTACTTTAAGAATAATTTTCTCCGTGGGTTTTGGCGCCATATTCCGCATTTCCATAGCTAATCCGGAGGTGTTCTTTGCCCTGTTGTTTTCCATCATCTTTGCTTTTGCAGTGGGGTTCACCAGTTTTAATTTCGGGGCGCTGGTGCGTTATAAAATACCCTGCATTCCGTTTTATGTGATGGCGCTATTTATTATCCGCTATCATGCAAACATGGCTAAAAATGCGGGGGCATTGGCGGTCACCGAAAAGTGAGATTCTATTTTTTTTCTCCCCGCCAGGCCGAATTGTTTTCTTCTGGACGTATCGTTGATCAGGCTGAGCAGTGCTTCTTCCCATTCTTCAGGGGTCTGGCAGATGTAGCCGTTGACCTGATGATCAATGATTTTACGGCTCATGGCTCCCTCACTGGCCACTGCCGGTATGCTTAGCGCCAGATACTGTATCAGCTTGAAACCGCACTTGCCACGGGTCCATGCATTGTCCACCAATGGCATAATACCGATATCAAAAGTCAGCAGATCGTCTATTTCTGTTGTTTTGTTCCAGCGGATAAACTGCAGGGTTTTCAAGGGCACTGCAGGCAGCATATCTGCAATGACGCGAATTTCTACATTCTGCTTTTCTTCAATGGATTTTAAAATCGGGCATACCGTTTCAAAGTAGCGCAAGGTAGTGTGGGTGCCCGTCCAGCCGATTACTACTTTGCCCTCACGATGCTCCTTCAACCTGTTGTAGTGATGTTCTGTATCTACCACCGTAGGATTCACAACCACATTTCTGTTGTATTGCAGTGCATAATCACGCAGGTAGTCATTACCTACCGAAATAAGATGTGCCCACTGGCAAACGGACTGTACCTTGCCGTACCATTTCAGGCGTGAAAAAACACGATTGCTTTCAGAAACGTTCTCCAGCCAGATGGCGTCATCAAAATCATAGATCATTTTTTTTCTCACCACTCTGGCTATCAGCCATTCAAAAACCGGAGGGCCAAAAGGCGCTGCCTCACGGTGGATAAAGACATAATCATATTGATGTGCACGGAACACATCCCGTATGCGCCTGAAGATGCCTTTGACCATGCCCAGAAGCTTTGCCCCCAGATGCCCTTTTTTGTAAAGTATTTTCCACGTATCCCTGTCTATAAATGAGGAAACCGTATATCGTATGCCTGCACGCTGCAGGTGGGCAAAGTACTGTTCAAAGCGAAACCGCTGGGAAGGTGCTTCCCCCTGCGGATAGGGCACCAGAAATAATACATGCATAAGTCAATCGAGCCGTAAAAATACTTCAAGCAAAACCAGCAAACATATCCTCCTGCATATAAGAAAACAGAGCATAAGCATCGCAGTGGTCAGCTCTGCCGTAGAGGTTAATTCTCCGACAGGCGCTGATAAACCATGCGGTATCGCTGTATTCCCTCGCTGAGCGAATAAAAGGATTCCGCCCCTTCTCTGATTTGGCTGCTGTCAGGCCACGGCTGTGTTTTCATCTCCCTGACCACACGCTCATATTCGCTGCGGGTGAATGCATCTATCACCCATCCTGCCTGATATTTTTTTATGACCATTTCAGTATCTCCGATCTTGCTGTTGCATACTATGGGGACACCCATGCCCATGATTTCTCCCTGCTTGGTTGGTGACGATCCCTGTTTGGAAAAAGCCTGTCGCACAAAAAAAACGGACACCTCGCCCAGAGCAATCCAGGCAGGCACTTCCCTGCGGGCGGCCCGTACAACACGTAACTTTTCGGTTTTTACCCCGCTGGCAGCAGCGGCAGCAAAAGCAACAGACGGATCATCCTGCGTGACGATTACAAAAAAAGCTTCCGCAAAGGACTGACTATACATCAGAAAAAACTGCATCATCTCATCCAGCATGTACCATGTGCCCAGAGAGCCGATATATGTGATAATATGCGCCTTCTCCGGAATACCCAGCTCTGCGCGCAGTGTACTTATCTGCTGTTGTTTTATGTGCATCCGGTTAAACAACTGCAGGTCGGCACAGCAGGGAATTACTTCTATGCGCACCGGATTATTTCTGATAAAGTTCCACGAGTGAATAATATCCCTTGCCGCATAGGTCAATGTGATTGTATAATCGGCAGCTTCCAGAAATTCTTTTTCTTTTTTTTTGAAATAGCGGTAAACAGAAGCATACACCGGATTGTTCAAATTCCACAGCTTTCCGTCAATGCGTTCATCAGCCCAGAACCCTCGCATATCAAAAATGAACTTCACTCCATACCTTCTTTTCAGCATCAGTCCTGCAAGAGCAGCAATGTAACTGCGGCAGTGGACCACATCAAAGCGATGGGTTTTATGCAGGGTACGCACCGTGCTTTGCATGCGCATCACATCCCATAGTGTAGATAACACGGGTGGTGATTTGGTATACGTAAGCGGAATCCAGTGAATGCCTGCCTTGCCGGTTATAGTTTTAATAAGTGAGAAGTTTTGTGCAAAGCGCTTCTTCTTCTCAAAGCTGAGCAGCCATATTTCAACAGAGGCATCTGATAAACCTTCTAGGTATGGCAGTACCTGCGACTGCCCCAGAGGGTCGGTCATGCCGTCATAGGAAATGTAAAGCACTTTCACGCAGCAGTCGTTTCAAATGATTTTTTATACCATAGGTGTAGCACGATGATTATCCAAAGCCGGTTGTACAAATAATCGGTGCCGGCATAGAATCTGCGCACCAGTTCTGAAACCACATCCGGCCGCAGCAAGCCAATCTCGTGCGTAACGGTTTCATTAAGATAGGTGTCAACAAGATACTTCAGCTCGTTTTTAAGCCAGGTTGCAAGCGGAATGGCAAAGCCCCATTTTGGTCTTCCTGCAAAAAATTTCTCCGGCACGTAATCATACAGCGCCTGCTTAAGCAGATACTTCATAACCGGACCGCGTAGCTTCAGCCGTTCATCCACATTGAGAGCAAATTCAACCAGACGGTAATCCAGCAGGGGCACACGTGCTTCCAGGGAAAAATGCATGGAGGCCCGGTCAACCTTCACCAGCAGATCATCTTTCAGGTAATGAGATAAATCAAACAATGCCTGACTTTCTGCAGCCGTAAGATTACGCGGAAGATCACTCCGCAATGTATCCGGCTCCAGTGGCTGGTAATAGGCAGGTTGCACAAGATGTTGTATCTCCGTTTCGGAATAATTATACTGTTCTTGTGAAAAAATGTGTGACTGCAGTTTGTTTTCATGAGGATAGCGAAACAGATGCGCTGCTCTCTGGTAACGAGAGGACAGGCGACCGAGCGCCATTGCTGCGGGTTTTCTTAAAGCTCTTATCAGCGGATGCCGCAACCGCCTGGCCCACCGGTAAAAACCGTAGCCCATATACAACTCGTCACCCCCGTCTCCGGTAAGCACCATTTTCACGTGTTGTCTGGCAAGCCGTGAAACCAGCAGGGTAGGCAACGCAGATGAATCGGCAAATGGCTCGTCATAGATTTCCGGAAGCATGTCTACATACTCCAGCGCATCATTTTGTGAAACGGTAAACTCGTGGTGGTGTGTGCCCAAATATTTTGCAATCTGCCGCGCATAAGGGGCTTCATTAAATTTTGCTTCTTTAAAACCTATGGAAAATGTGTTTATCGGCTCTGCACTGTTGCGTTGAGCTATAGCCGTCACCAGGCTGGAGTCCGTTCCTCCGCTCAGAAAAGCACCATACGGCACATCGCTGATCATGCGGTATTGCACCGAGCTTACCAACAGCTCATTTAGCTTGCTTTTCGCTGTTAGTTCATCAGAAATCACCTCGGCCCTGATGTGATGTTCAGGCTTCCAGAATGAGGTAATGTGAAGTCCCTGGCTCTTCAGCCGGGCATAGCTGCCGGCAGGAAACTTTTTGATATGTGCATATATTGTATGCGGTTCGGGCACATAGCCCAGATAGAGATAATGGTTGAGTGCCGTTTTGCTGATAGCCTTCTGCTGCCGTATCTGCGGTAGCATCATCAAAGCCTTTATCTCTGATGCAAAAGCAAAATTCTTTCCGTCCCAGAAATAAAAAAGAGGCTTCTTGCCAAGCCGATCTCTGAAGAGAAATAATGCATCTTCCTGTACGTCATATACTGCAATGGCAAACATGCCATTGAGTTTATGGGCAATGTTTTCCCGCAGGCGTTCAAACCCCTCGGCTATGATTTCCGTATCGCTATGCGTACGTGTTCTTATCCCCAGTCCGGCAGCAAGGTCCCTGAAATTGTATATCTCACCGTTAAAGACGACCAGGTACCTTCCGGAATGAGAATACATTGGCTGGTTGGCTGCCTCCGAAAGGTCAATGATGCTCAGGCGCCTGTGACCCAATCCAGTTTTCCCGTTGTAGTAAAACCCGCAGGCATCGGGGCCACGGTGCCGCAACGTGCTTGTCATTTGTTGCAAATGTTCTTCGGTAAAAAGCAGGTCTGGCGAATAAAAACCGGCTATGCCGCACATGGATCAAATGTATTATGCCCAAAGAGGACTAAGGCGCCCGGAATGCCTCCTAACATGCAGGCTACCTGCAAAAGCTGAAGAATCATGCCTGTTAACCGGAAGCTTTCCAAACTCTTATCAAAATTATCTCACCCCAAAGCTGCTGCCCTGTCTTGAAGGAAAATGAAACGCGAGTATTATTTCATGCGTATGACCCAGCTGCGCACGATGACGACCTACCTGCAGATCATAGGCATAGCCGAGCTGCATTTGTTTCCTGATAAGACAGCCTATATCCACAAACACCGTTTTTGAACTGCGATAACCCGCTCCACCCCAGATAAAATTCTTATGCCTTATGCGGAAATAGGCATCATACTGCAAGGGTGCGCCTTTCACATAGTTGAGCCACACCATGGGCTCCAGATAAATTTTGTTATAATATCCCCGCGGCACTTTGCCCCCCAGTGGAATCTTACCACCCGCATGGACATAATAATGGTTGACTCTCTTGATACGCGTGGTAGCATCAGCAGCTTTAAAACGGGCGGTGAGCGGAATAAGCTGCGGAGCAGCAAATCCCAGAAAAAATTTATCGTAATAATAATAAATCCCTAGTCCTGCATTGGGTAAGAAGGCTGACTGGTCATCCCGTGACACCGCCTGATCTACGGGGTTTTCCAGAACAAGCTCAGAAGATTTCAACTGATAATAATAGCCCGATAAGGCTATTCCGGCCGATATTTTGCTGTTGCGTAAAAAACGCGCCCAGTGAAACGGCTGAATCTTTCGGAAGCTGACATGATAGGCGAAGGTGACAGTGGCCCCCGTATAAGACGTGGGTCCGGTTACGTCATACACTATATGTCCACCCAGGCCAATATTGGTACGGGAAACAGGGGTACGGTAGCTGGCACTTAAGGTACGCGGATGCCCTTCCATCCTATTCCACTGATCACGATAAGAAGCCGCTATCACCCCATGATCTTCTACCCCCGTAATAGCCGGATTCAGCACAAATCCGTTCTCATGGTAAAGACTGAAGATGGGTAGCTGCTGAGATAAGCCCCTCTGCACCGCAATCATGCAGGCAACCAGAAAAAATGTCTTCCTCATAAGCATGCAGCCTATCTGTTAAGCTAATGCTCAGCAAAGTAAGACAATATTTGCCAAAATCTATGCACGACCCATGGCTGCGCATACACGCACTGCAGGATACAGGATCCTGTGTCCTGCTGCTGGATTCTTATTCCTTATGCCTTGCTTCCTGCGATGACTACCGCTTCACCATCCGCTTCGTCTCCACCACCTCTCCGTCTATCACCAGCGAGTAGCTGTAAGTGCCGCTGCTCAGGTTCTGGGCGAACACCGTCATGATGCCGTAGCCTTTCTGCAATTCTACCGTCTTGATGATACGCCCCGTGATGTCGAAGAACAGCATCTGCGCTTTACCTGTTTCTTCCGGAATGAAATACGAGATAGACGTCTGTTCCTTGAACGGGTTCGGGACGTTCTGCTCCAGGATCACGACTTGCAGTGAGCTGAGTTCTACCGTCAGATGGTTGGCATTGTCTTCTTCCTCTCCGGTTTGTTCTTCCGGGTTTGATTGGCGGTAGCCTACTCCGCAGCATTGGTTGATCGTATTCTCCAAGTTGGTCAATGTGCCTCTTATGGCTGCAGACAGCGAGTCTATTCTTGCCTGCTGCTCTTCTATGGTGGCTTGCTGTGCCTGCATGGCGCTGATGAGGTAGGGGATCAATCCCGTGTAGTTCACCGCCTTGAATTCAGCCCTTTCCGATAGCATTTTGCCTTGCAGTCCCCTCATCTCCGGCTGCACTCTTGTAGTGACCAGTTCAGGTAATAATTGCTCTACTTCCTGTGCGATGAGCCCGTGTTGGATACCTCCCGGCAGCGACATTGTCCGGAAGTCTTCCGTTTTGAATGCATAGCTTCTGGGCTTCAGTGACCGGATTACATTTAACGACTCCCATCTATCCATGTCGGCTATGTTGGTCTTCAGCCGCTGATCAGATGTCTCATAAACAGCACCTGTCACGGTTACATCCCCGGCAAAGTAGCCAGCCGTGCTGGAATCCGATCCTCCCGCCAGAGCAAACAAGCCAATGTTAATGCCGCTTTCATATTCGGCCCCAAACAATCCACCTACATTTACACTGTCAGAACCTGATGCAAAAGCAATAACCCCTGCATGTATAGCAGTATCTGTATCTTCATCTTCCGACAATGCAAACACTGCTGCATTGAAAGCGCTGGATCCCTTACTCACGGCTATTACCCCTATGTTTTTTCCTGCAGAAGGCAAATGGGCAAAACCCGCAACTCCTGCATTCATCTGTTCATCTTCGGGTCCGGGTAGCTCCGCACCACCTGCACTGCCCAAAACCCCAATATTGGCAATGCCCGCATGGATGCTCACTCCCACTACTCCGGCCTGTGAGAACGTATCGCTGTCTGCATAACCAAATATCCCAGCCTGATTGGTACCAGCACGCACAACCAGGCGCGCTCCCTCCAAAGTATCGGTTGCACCTATGCCTACATTGTTGCCGTTATCATAAATGAGACTGTTGCACAGGACGTTGTTCACCGCATCCCACTTGGTAACATAGTTTGAATCCGTTGGGGTGGCGCAGGAGGAGACTTTGCCATTGTTGAGTTCGTTGACGCCTGCAACGAGGAGTGGAAGCAGACCATTGTATGAAAGTCCAAGCAAATCCATATCATTCACGATCGCATTGCCCGCAGTATCCCTTATCTCAGGGACTCCAAAGCTAACAGTGAGTTCAGGTGCAACTGTATCCACTTGCTGAGCGATAAAGCCATATTTCCTGCCAGAAGGAAGGAAAGGAAAACTGTCTCGTTTGTAAACATAACTTTTGGGTTGTAATTGAGACAACAAAGCAAGGACATTGGTCACATTCTCAATACTGTCTTTTAAAGTGATATCGGATGCATCTATGTGTTCGATTGCAATGGAATAACCGAAGTGCAAAGCCGCTAAATCTCCACCCATTGAGAATATCCCCACGTTATCATAGCCTGTTGAGGACTGTGCCAAACGGCCAAAAAATGCACCACCAACATTTGTTTGACCATTGTTATTTCTTGCCTCCCCATGAACGGCAATATTACCACTGAGGGTAAAACTACCTGTACATCCAACGCATGCTGTCAGAGATGAAAGTCCAATTCGCTGTGTCTGGTTATTAACTGCAACCAGCACGTTGTTTTGCGGATTTGTATTGACCCCGATTCTGTTTCCATCATCCGTAATAATGCTGTTGCCTATAACTTTATTATTAGTATACCATTTGGTCAAATGATTGGCATTAGTCGGACCGCTCCATGCCTTTACATCGCCTCCGGGCACATAGATCACATCACCCTCCTCATCTACCGAGAGCACACCGGGGCCGGGGTTGGGATCGGTGAATACATAGGATCCTGACCGGAGCTGCGTGAACCGCAGCATGCTGCCCTGCACGGCATTGATCTCCAGCTTGGCTTGCGGGGTTGGCGTGTTTATACCGACATTCCCGTTGGCATCCACACGCATTCGCTCTATGCCCTGGGTATGGATTGGAAAGGGTTGGAAATTGTTGGTGCCGATATATTGCCCTGTTGTAGTATTCCCGTTTAAATTCCATTGGGAATACGTTGGCTGGTTCAATGCAATCAGCATTGCAACAAGCGTGAAAAAGCATTGGTTTTTCATGACAGGTTTTAAGGATTAAATAATAGAAAGCTTTAAAGACAGGTTTTGACCTTGTGTTTTTATAGTTAAAAAATAAATGCCGGGGTTAAGTTGTCCCTTGCGCAGCATAAACTTTATTTCGGTGCTGCCTATTTTCATCACCGTAATGTCTGTTTTACATTCCCTGCCCAGGGCATCAAAAAGAATATATTCCGTTTTCTCATTTAAAGAATGGTTCGGGACGAACACTTCTATAGTCGTAAAATCAGAAAACGGATTGGGATAAACCCGGGCATTGGTGGCAGATGGACTTTGCGCAATACCGGAAATAGGTTCCCCGTAGCAGGGATATGCCGAGCTACCCGTATAAAAATAACTTTCCACCGTATTGGTAAGGCCCCGGTAATTATTTGCACCATTCAGATATATACCTTGCCAATTAAAGCTGCACAGCGTACCCAGGGCATTGGGATTATTTATCACGCCAACATATTTCCTGCCGGGATCGCTCAACTGCGCCACGTAAATTTTGCCATCTCTGCCAATCTGCATTATAGCAAATGAGATGGCCGGATTTTCGTAAATTACTTTTTTTGATGCCGCTATGGCAACCGCATCTCCAGCTTCTAAATCATATTGGAGTACTTTGCCATTTAGAGTTCCAATGTATAGTTTTGAATTATCTGGTGAAAATGAAATCCCAAAATCGCCAGTATCTTTTTGTAAAGGGATCGGGTTGGTAAGTATCCCCGTAGATTTATCAAAATCATAAACGTATGGAACGATGTCAATGCCGGAAAATGTGATGGCCAACCTTTCTCCGTTTGGCGAGAACTTCATCATTCCTCCTTGCTCGGCAAATCCAAATCCGTTATCTGTGGGAGCTATGTCCGTAATTACCGGGGTTGTAATGCCGGAATCCGTAACGAGGTATGCCCGGAACCTCCTGTTATACAATTCATGCACCATCACCCAGATGTCATGACCATTACAGTGGTGCACAGCCGCTATTTTAGCGCCTACTCCGGGAGTTGCGCCTATCAGCTCAACATTCTTTTCAATGATCGTATTAATGCTCAAATCAACCAGGTTATACCACAACCTGAAAGGAACAGTGAAATAATAAACCAAGTCCGGATCACCGGGCTTAGGAACGGCTAACGAATGTTGAATACCTACTCCTGGGTCAAAACCAATTGTGCCGGAACCATTTTGAAAAATGGTGTGATTTTTATTATACAAACGGTAATACCCTCCGTACAGCACTAAGCTCCCTGCCGAATCGCATAAGGATGAAAACCCATATGGTTTGCCTCCATTCATTACAATGGGATGACCACTTTCGAAGTGCAAACTTGGCGCATCTCCTGCAAAAGGTGTAGACTCATCTCCAAATTGCCAGACATTTGCTCTGTTTATTTCAAGTCCTGGATTTTTATAATTCCCTTGTGCAAAGGAATCAATATTGAATAAATTAAGAGATACCGTAAACGAGACGAGTATAATAAATAGAAAATACTGCTTTTTCATGTGATGAGATTTTTGATGGTTAATAAATGTGTCATCACAAGTTAATATATTCTCTCTATCGGTGAAGCGGCTTTTCATGGCAAAAGCACACTCAAGGTAAATATGCTACGGCTGCAAAGCTCATGTTCCACTTAAGGCGAAATAGGGCGTGATAAGGCGAAATAATTCCACATGGGGCGAGATAAGGCGAGTTAGGGAGTGATCGGCCAATATCAAAAATGAACCAGCCTGCATGACTCCGGTGCGCTCTCGGTAGATTAGGGTGATGCGATAATGTGCCGTCAGGCACAAGACGTTGTTAGAAAATGGGTAACCGACAAAACCCAAAGTGCCGTACGGCACGACACGTCCTGCCTGTGGACAGGTTATTCCGGCTCTTTGAGAAGATAACGAATTAACGTCTCGTCCCTGACGGGACTTGGTGCATTAGGTCAATCTTTACTAACAACCTTTTGATGGATGTTTCAAAGCTGAAATTTTAATTTAAATAGAGAATGAAACGGCCCTGCGTGGTAGAGGGAGAGAATTAGTTGTGAAAAATTATTGTATACCGCTGTCACTTTCAACAAGGCTCACCTACGTGTTCCACAATAGCCCTTACCTGGGCGGGAGTGAGGAGCCGGGTGCGCTTGTAAGCTTCTTTATCAGGAAACACTCCGGGGCAGTGCGGGCGCAACCTTGCAATCCACTTGCCTAATGTTTTCAGGCTGATGCCATACATTCGGGCAAGCTCGCTTTTACCATAAACCCTGATAACGAATTTCTCTTCAGCGGTCCGGTGAAAAAATTCGTTGTTTATTTTTAGGGAGTTTTGAGCCATGTTTCCAGGCGGTTTATGATCTCTGTTGACTATATTTATGATGTCATAAATAGATAATATCCCCCCCCCCATTACACACTACCGTCCACAATCACGTCATTTATTTATCAACATATCCACGAAAATCTAAGTGATTTGCTGTAATCCTCTTACCGAAACACCTGCCCTGCAAGGGTTATAACGCCTTCCTTTTTAACATCCGGCAGAAATTGATTTTTCCTGAATACGAAACCTGAGGTAGTTATTTTTTCAGGGCAAGCCTCATGCGCATGAAAATTCTCTATCACTTAAATCATTAAACTTTTTAATTTTCGCGCCTCATCACCGGCAGATGCCACAAAAATTTCATATTATAACATGGTGCATCCGAGCTGAGCTTGCGGCTGCGCCATTTGTGCTCATGCACAGTCTGCTTGATCCGGCACAATCAATCCGATACATATATCTCACGCTATTTACAGCCTCAATAACTGTTTCTCATTTTATCATTTTCAGAGATGAATTCCTGAAATCGCTTTCTCAGATCATCACCTGGCGCGATCCGGTTTTGCTTGCGGGCATCGTGTGGCTTCTCGCTACGGTTGTCTCCATCAGCGTTGCGCTGCAATTTTCGGAGGCAATTGCAGAAACCTCACGAGTAGGATTTTTTATTCTTTCATTTATCTTCATCTGCACATGGATAAAAACCGATGAGCGGAATGTTGCAAACCTTGCAGCCGGCTTTTGCCTGATGAGCGCAGCGCTTTGCGCCATAGGGATAAAGGATTTTTACTTCGCATGGCAGCAGGTCACCCCGGCAGACGGCTATTACCATGTCAGCGGCAACATGGGCAATCGCAACCTGTTCGCCATCATGGTATCGTTGTGCCTGCCGTTTCATTTTATCGCCTTTGACAAATCCAGGAAGGCAGCGATCAGGGTTGCTTTGAGCATCAACTTTTTGATCGGGCTTACGTTAGTCATTCTCACCAGCAGCCGTACGGGATGGCTTTCCATTTTGGTGCTGATTATTGTGTGTGCCGCGTTACTTGCAGCGGGATATTACAAAGGTTTTTTCGAAAAGCTTTCTCTGCGCAAACTCTCCTTAGGTTCATTAATTGTTATCGTTGGCATGTCAGCATTCTTTAGCCTCTTTCTGGTGAGCAATTCGTCCATATCCAGCCACGTGAAACAACGCCTGGCATCTTTTTACAATTACAAAACGGAATCAAACATCCATAACAAAAGCATTCAGGAAAGATTCACACTCTGGGCGAGCAGCGTTCAATTAATCAAAGAACATCCGCTCACGGGCGTGGGTGCTGGCAACTGGAAATTCAGGTACCCGGAAAAAGGCTTGCCCGAAAGATGCCAGACGGGAGAGGTGGCATTCATGCAGCCACACAATGATTTCCTGTGGGTGTTTGCGGAGACCGGTGTGATTGGAGGAATGGCATTTGCAGCATTATTTGCCGTTGCGCTTGCTGCATCACTGCGATCTTTTTGGCAGGGCAAAGATGTGATTCTTCACCTGGCAGTGATAGCGGGAATCAGCATGTATGCCGTACAATCATTCTTTGATTTTCCCAAAGAGCGCCCGCTCATTTTATTCGCCTTTGCGGGCCTGCTGGCCTTGGCGAATATTCAGAAGCCTCATCCTGACCCTCTCCAAAGCTCGCCTGCCGGATGGGCAGAGAGAGGGTATTCGGCATCATTACAAAAAAACTGGCTGAGTTTAACTCTTTTGTTAACACTAATAATTTCCTTTCTGATTGCTGGATTTTGGAGCATCCGAATGTGGTGTGAATTCAATTTGAAAAAGGCAACGGTCGCACACCAGCAAGGAAATTTTGCCGATGAGAAAATTTACCTTAACAAAGTTTGCGTTCCGCTTTTTGAATCCGACCTCACCGGAGCGCCTATTGACTGGTACAAGAGCAAGATTGCATATTATGAAGGCGATCTCGAATCATTTAAAAAATATTCTGAAAGCGCGTTGAGGCTAAATCCGTACCATCTTTATATTCTCTACAACCTGGGCACGATTTATTATTGGGAGGGCGATACCGTTTCCGCTGTGAAATACTGGGAACAGGCTTTGAACGTTGCTCCCAAATTTGCTGATGCAGCTGTTAACCTGAGTGTAATATACTACAACAAAGGAAATCTAAGCAAGGCTGTATCGCTGCTTTCCAGACCCGATATTGATTATTCAAATAAAGCAAATGAGCGGATTGTAACGAGCGTGATTGGAGCGTATGTTTTAGTATTGAGCAGTGGCATTTCAGACCCTCTGTTGAAATCGAAACTTGAGGAACTCAGCATGGACCGTGAAAGGCTTAAACAAATTCAACAACGATTGTCTGCCAACAAAGAGCCTGTTGATAGTGTGCTATTGAAGTTTGAAAGCATCACTGAAACTTTACATCCTTGAGAGCGCTATCTTTGAGGGAAAGATAATCGTTATGATCGTTTCAGAAATCACATTGTTTAACACCCTGAAGGAGAAATTGGGCGAAAAAGAAGCTCAGATCGTGGTGGAAGGAATCAAAAGCGCCATCAAGGAAGAATTCGATAATAAAAATAAAAAAGGTGTACTTCTGACCAAGGGAGATAAGGTTGAAATGATGCGATGGATGTTTATCTTTTGGATCGGCACGATCGGAGTGCTTTCCGGGATCATGTTTGCAATGCTGAATGCTTATCTGAAATAATTCGGCAGAAGGCATTCCAATCACTTTACGTTCAAGTAACTAATTTCCCCATGTGGCAGGAATCTACATCCATATCCCTTTTTGCCGGCAGGCATGCCATTACTGTAACTTCCATTTTTCCGTAAACCAAAAAAAGAAAGACGCCTTTCTGAAAGCATTGTTGCAGGAGATGACGCTACGGCAGGATTATCTCCAGGCCGAAATCATTGAAACGATCTATTTCGGTGGCGGCACCCCCTCTATCCTTACGGCAGAGGAGATACATCAGATTCTGAAAGCCGTTTTCCAAACGTTTCCTGTTCATGCACATCCGGAAATCACGCTGGAAGCCAACCCGGATGACTTGAGTGCAGCCAGATTGCAGGAGCTGAAAGATACGGGGGTGAATCGTCTCAGCATCGGTGTGCAATCGTTCTTTGATGACGATTTACAATTTCTGCATCGGGTGCATACCGCGCACATGGCAGAAAGAGCCATTGCACAGGCACAGGCGGCCGGTTTTGAAAATCTGACCATTGACCTGATATATGCCATCCCTACCCTGACGGAAAAGAAATGGCTTGCCAACCTGCAGAAGATAGCTGAAATGCACATACCGCATTTCTCTGCTTACTGCCTCACAGTGGAGCCCAACACTGCCCTGAGCAAATTCATCCAGGAAAAGAAACTGCCCGATGTGGATGAAGCTGCTGCAGCACAACATTTTGAAATGCTGATGGCCTTTGCCGCAGAAAAGGAATATGAACAGTATGAGATTTCAAATTTTTCAAAACCCGGCTTTCAGTCAAAGCATAACTCCGCCTACTGGAGCGGTAAAAAGTATCTGGGGTTAGGGCCTTCTGCACATTCCTACAATGGCTCCTCACGTCAGTGGAACAAGGCAAATACCACCCTCTACATTCAGGCAATGGAAAGCGGATCACCTTTTTTTGAAAAAGAAGTACTCACCGTGAAAGACCGTTTCAATGAATATGTATTGACCTCCCTCCGTACAGCACAGGGAGCTGATATTCTCTTTATTGAAAAAACTTTCGGAAAAGTTGCAACAACAGCCTTTCTGAAAGCAGCTCTGCCATGGATACATGAAAACATGATGCAGAAAGTCGGAACCCGTGTGTGGCTCACTCCAAAAGGCAAACTTTACGCTGATCGGATTATAAGCCAATTCTTCATAACCGAAGAACCGCAACAATAGTGAACATGTGCAGAAAACAGGCTTCCGAATAAATTTTCTGGTTCTAATGTTGCAGTATATGGACAAAAAGAAATTCCTCTTTGTTTCTTTTGATGCGCTCATCAGCGACATTGCCTGGCTGGTAGTGAAAGAAGGACACGAAGTGCTTTACTATATCCGTAATGAAGACAGCCGTGACGTGGCAGACGGTTTTGTACCTAAAACCGATGACTGGCAACAGCATATAGACTGGGCAGACATTATCGTATTTGATGATGTATTGGGCATGGGCACCTGGGCTGCCGAACTGCGCAAAAAAGGCAAACTCGCCATTGGCGGCACGCCCTACACTGATAAACTCGAAGACGACCGCACCTTCGGACAGGAAGAATTGAAAAAACATGGCGTGAATATCATTCCGTTTCAGGAGTTTTCCTCTTTTGATACAGCCATTGATTATGTAAAAGCAAATCCCAATCGCTATGTCATCAAACCCAGCGGGGAAGCCCAGAACTACAAGCGGCTGCTCTTTGTGGGGGAGGAGGAAGACGGAAAAGATGTGATACAAGTGCTGGAGGCCTACAAGAAAACCTGGGCTGACAAGGTGAAGGTCTTCCAGCTGCAGCGCAGGGTAACCGGTGTGGAAGTGGCGGTGGGCGCATTTTTTAACGGCAAGGAATTTATGACGCCTATCAACGTAAACTTCGAGCATAAGAAACTTTTTCCGGGAAACATCGGCCCGGCAACAGGCGAAATGGGCACTACCATGTATTGGAGCGAACCGAACAAGATCTTCAGCGCTACGCTGCAGAAAATGGAAGGCAAACTCAGGGAAGAAGGATACGTTGGTTACATAGACGTCAACTGCATCGTGAACGCCCAGGGTATCTACCCGCTGGAGTTCACCTCGCGCTTCGGCTACCCCACCATCAGCATACAACAGGAAGGCATCAACATGCCGATGAGCGAATTTCTTTACGGCATGGCAGCCGGCACGCTAAAGGAATTTAAAGCCAAGCGGGGTTTTCAGCTTGGCGTGCGTATTGTGATGCCGCCTTTCCCCTTTCATGACGAAACCACGCACAACACCTACACCAAAGAAGCGGTGATCATGTTTAAAAAACAAAACCGCGAAGGCATACATATCGAGGATGTAAAACTGGTGAATGGCGAGTGGGTGATAGCCGGAAGCTCCGGAGTGGTTTTGATTGTGTGCGGAACCGGGCAAACCATGAAACAGGCTAAAGCGCAGGCCTACAGCCGCGTGGCCAACATCATGATCCCCGGCATGTATTACCGCGATGATATTGGCGAGCGCTGGACAGAAGACTCTGACCGCCTGCACGCCTGGGGCTATCTGCGCAGCATGTAAGGCTTCAGTTGTCTTTAAGATATTTACGCAGAAAGCCGCTCATGGCCTTGTAAAACTCAAAGCGATTCTCCTCATTGTGAAAACCATGCCCCTCGTTATATTTTACCATATAAGGAACAGTTACCCCTCTTGCCCGCAGGGCTTTTACCATTTGGTCTGATTCATCTTTGTTCACGCGCGGATCATTGGCGCCCTGCACGACAAACAACGGGCAGCGAATACGGTCTACATGAAACACCGGAGAAGCAGCCATCATCATCTCGCGATCCTTTTCCGGATGACCAACCATTTCATACATCATTTCCAGATAAGGCTTCCAGTAAGGAGGTATGCTATTCAAAAACGTAAAGAGGTTGGATACGCCCACATAATCTATGGCACAGGCATAGAGCTCAGGGGTAAACGTCACTCCGGCCAGTGTGGCATAGCCCCCGTAGCTGCCACCGTAAATGGCAATACGCTTCGGGTCGGCAATACCCTGATCAATCAGCCACTTCACGCCATCGGTAATATCGTTTTGCATGGCACGACCCCACTGCTTGAAGCCGGCCTCCCAGAATTTTCTGCCATAACCCGTTGAGCCCCGGAAATTCATCTGAAATACTGCATATCCGCGGCTTGCCAGCAACTGCACTTCGGGGTTAAAACCCCAGCTGTCGCGATGCCACGGACCTCCATGCGGATTCACCACCACCGGTAAATTCCTGGGTTCAGCGTTTCGGGGAAGCGTAAGATAACCATGGATGGTTAGCCCATCACGGGATTGGTATTTTACCGGACGCATTTCAGCCATTTCTTCTTCCCGCAGATCAGGGTTTACCTCAGCAAGTAAAGTCAGGCTGTCCTGCTTCACATCAAACAGATAGTGCGCTCCCAGGGAACGGTCGCTATAAGTGCGTACGATAAACCGGTCTTCATTTTTATTTCTGCTGACGATGGCAATTTCATAACGCCCCAGTTCTCGGTTAAGACGGTTGAAGATTTTTTCCGTTTCCGTATCAAAAAACTTCCTCTCCATTTTCCAGGAGTTAAACGTGACCGCAGTGAGCACTTTTCTTTTTCGGCTGTAATGGAGTCCGGCTACATCAAAATCAGGATTTTCGTAAAGCACTTCGGCTTCGCGGGCTGCATTTACATCATAGATGACTACGGCCGCCTTGTCGCGTCCAAGGTTAGATAAGGCATATAACTGTTTGTTGTCAAAAGTAAAAAACAACGGCTGCAGGGTTTCTCTGAAGTTGGTGGTCACCACGGTGCGAAAGGAGTCCTGCTCGGAGTCGCGGTAAAGGAGGCGGCTGTTTACGCCTCCGGTAATCTGCACGGCCGCCCGGATTTTCCCTTCATGATCGGTAATCCATGTGCTGATGGGATTGAGGACATCTGTGTTTTCCGCCAGCAGTTTGAGTTCACCGGTATGAAGATTCAGCAGATAGGGTTCAAACAGTTGCACATTGCGCATGTTAAGCCCCACTATCATTTCATCTTCCCGATCTTCCAATTCATCAATGATTTCGGCTTTTACACCTTCAAACGGGGTAAGATCTTTTTCATCCGAGCCATCTTTACTGGCTATATAGATATGGTAATTCTCATCTCCGCCTTTATCCTGCAGGTACACAAGCCGGTCATTGCTTGCCCAGAAGTAGCTTAAAATATCCCGTTCGGTTTGATTGGTGATGCGCACAGGTGCATCCTCTGAGCCAATCTTACTGACGTAGATATTCAGGCGGTTGGCATAAGGGGCAAGAAAAGCAAGATACTCTCCGTCAGGTGATAATTTAAAGCCAGTTTTTTGCGGATTTTTGAAAAAGGTTTCCACCGGCACCGAACCGTCATCCAGAGCAATAAGTTCAGCAATCAAAGATGCCTCATCTGTAGCAGCTTCAGAAGCTAACATTTGTTTTTGCATACCATATTCCCTTTTGATGTTTCAGGAAATCAAAGTGAAGTTACAGGATATGGCAAATTTGGGAAAATGTGGTTTTTCATTTCACACAGCTTTCTCTATTTTGGAGCTAATCGGAAAACAGATACCGGATTAACAACGCTGATGCCTGAAACTTATGAAAGCCCTTATCCAACATCCTTCTGGGAATTACACGGTGCATCTGGACCAAGGTATAGATATTTCCATTCCGGTAAGTGCTGACTCGGCGGGCGTGCGGGCTTTTCATGCCCCTTTGCCGGAGTTTAGTCCGGTTATCAGTGATTCCTTTACCGGTAGTGTACAGGCAGGTAGCCCGGTTAATTTTTTTAATGTAAAGGTGAACCCCCACGGAAACGGCACGCATACGGAATGTGTTGGACATATCACTGCAGACCGGATTTCAGTTAATCGTTGCCTGAGGCGATTTTTTTTTATTGCCCGGCTCATTAGTGTTGCTCCGGTGCGTCAGGCTAACGGAGACTTCGTCATAATGCCGGATGCTGTAAAGGCCCAACTTACGGATACCGCTGTTGAAGCCGTCATTTTGCGCACGCTGCCCAACGATGACAGCAAGCTGAACAGAAATTATTCCGGCACCAATCCGCCCTACCTGCACCCCGAGGTTACAGGGCTGCTGGCCGCCCGGTCAATTCTGCACCTGTTGGTTGACCTGCCTTCGGTAGATAAAGAATCTGATGGCGGATTGCTGGCTGCGCACAAAGCATTCTGGGGATATCCGGACAATGTGCGCACAGAAGCTACAATCACGGAGCTGGTTTATGTACCCTCAAAAGTAGCTGACGGTCTTTATTTGCTGAACCTGCAGCTTGCCGCTTTTGAGCTGGACGCTGCGCCCAGCAGGCCGATTCTGTTTGGGCTACAGCCGGCAGCACCTGCTTAATGACGCACGGAAAATTTTACTACATAGACTTCATCTCTGTAATCAGCCCGTATAATGTAGGTGCCTGTCGGCAGATGAGGTACATTGAATGTATATCGGTAATACAATTTAGCATCCAAAGGCGTATCCAGCAAGGTCATTACTTTTGAACCTATGGCATTATACAGCGTCAGGGTAAGTTTTCCGGCTACGGGCAGATACATGTCCATGCGCATCTCCTCTGAAACCGGGTTGGGGATCGGCCCCAGGAGAAAAAACTTATCCTCCAGGGTTATACAAAGCTCATCGTTAAGGGGATTCTGATCGGCTATCCCGTTGGGATTGGATACCTTGACACAAATGATGGCTTCCGGCTCACAATCATTCATCACATAGGAGGCGGCAAACTGATAGGCCACCTGGCGCTGAGTAAATGTACCTGTCCATGTTTCCACAAAGGAGCCTCCCCGCGAGTTACTGGCCTGCACATCAAAGCGGGAAATGTCTTCAATAGTACCCACATTTTGTACGAGGACACCTAGCTTGAGGATATACGAACAGATTCCGTCAACAACATGAATAGTTCGATCAGCGGTAACATCAGCCACTGCCAAATCTAACGTGGCTACAGAGACTTTGATATCGCGTGTCAGCGTGTCACTGCATCCTCCCGCATTGGTGGCAATCAGTTGTATCGTATACACGCCATCCTGCTCGTAGATATGTACCGGATTCTGCTCATCAGAGGTACGCTGATCGCCAAAGTCCCACTGGTAACTTACCGCCCCCTCTGACCGGTTGGTAAAATACACCGGCAACGGTGATGGACCATATTGCGGTGTAAAGGTGAAATCGGCTATGGGAGGAGACTGTATTAAAATGGTGTTGGAGCCCGTTGCCTTGCAACCGTTCTTTGTGGTAACCTGCAGGGTCACCGTATATACACCGGCACTGTCATAACGATAAAAGGGCTTTTGTCTGGTGGATACCGAATCGTTACGTCCGAAATCCCAGAGCCAGGCCACAATGCTATCCTGCCCCTGAATGACTATGTTATCTTCAAAGCGGTAAAAATCATTTACGCAAAGCACCGGGGTACTGAAGCTTACCACAGGAGCGCTGGTAAGCGTAATGGTTTTGCTCACCGTGCGCTGACATCCGATAGCATTGGTAGCTGTGAGGGATACGGTGTACGTGCCTGGAAGCTGATAATAGTGCGTAGGATTCTTCAATGCAGAGGTGCCATTATCTCCAAATTTCCACAGCCATTTCACATTGGAATAATGTTTGGGTGATGCATCGGAAAAGCTGACCGGATTGGGATTGTCAAAACACAAATTTTCTGCAGTAAAATCCACTACCAGCTCCGGAAATACCTCAATAGTATCAAACGCAGTAGCCGTGCAACCCTTATCTGTAGTAACGGTGAGACTTACCGGATAAATGCCCTGAGCCGCGTAGGTATGCCCGGGGTTGGCATTGACATGGAAGTTTCCATCACCGAAGGTCCAATTCCATTTGTTAATGGTTTGCCCACTGCTCACAGTGGACTGGTCAGTAAACTGCATGCCCGAGCCTGCACAGTTGATATGGTCATGGGTAAATCTTGCCACGGGCAGCGGATAAAGCACAATAGATATTACGGTATCCTGCAGGCATCCAGCCGTATCCTGAACCAGCAACCTGACCGGATAGACATTGGGTTCGGTATAAAAATGCCTGGGGTTTTGCATCGTGTCATTGGTTTGGTCTCCAAAATCCCACCACCACGATACAAGAGCGCCAGCCGGTGCGGACTGGTCGGTAAATTCAATAGTATCCCCGAAGCAGCTTTTGGTATATGAAAAATTCACCGAAGGAGCTACTCCAACGATATTTACATGTATGGTATCCTGCATCTGACATCCATTATGATTGATAGCTGTCACTGCATAATCACCGGTGGTCTGAATATGCAGGTAAGGGAGAGTAGAGCCGTTGCTCCACAAATAACTAACAGCTTCCTCATTGCCCGCAACGAGAGAAATGCGGTTTCCTGAACATAAATTGGTATCAGGACCCAACGTAGCAGTGACCCTGAAAGAGTCAATAAGCACCACAACGGTGTCTGAGGTGACCGAGCAGGGAGGTGTATTGGTATCGGATACCTGAACATAATACATGCCAGGCAGGGTAATGTGATAAAAGCTATCTGTGCTGCCATCTTGCCACAAAAAATCATAGTCATGACTCAGTCCGGTATTCCACGTAAGGGTGTCACCCAGACAGAGATATACCGTATCGGCAAAGGAAATACGCTGCAGCCCTCCGGATATGGTTATTTCATCTACAGAAGTGCGGCCGAAAATATCCGTAGCAATAACAGAAACAGTGCCGGAGCCGATTACTACTACTGAATCCAAGGTATCATTCACCCCGGTTGACCACTGATATTTGGTAAACCAGTTACCGGCCCGCAACACCGTTGGAGTGCATACTCCATAGCCTAGGGTAATATCCGGGCCCAGATTCACCGGCGGGGCATATTTATCCATCAGATACTTAGTGACTGTATTAATCTGATCATCGTCCAGCGGCTGACAGTATATCAGCAGCTCAGCAAGGTCTCCATCCCAATAGCGATTTTCGGTTATTAGGGATGGGCGGTCGCAGGAAAAACAGTCAGCCTCTGCATTAGCCGTTGTTTTAGTAACAATTACCGAGAAGCGGGTTGGCATTTTGGTGCTCTGCGGATCTACCTGTACCCCGTTGACCCAGGTAGTGCCCAAGGGGGCGACAAATGATTTAATGTACACATCGTCATAGATAGATTTGTCCGGAGGTGGAAAGGCTCTGTGAAAATGAGGTTCTATTGTAGAATGTCCCAGCAGATGACGCGGTAAGGGCACTGCATCTTCGTCTTCTTTGACCACCCAGAACACCGTGCGAATCGTGTTTATGGGGTTAAACTTCAGGTATTGTCCGCTTCCGTTAAAACGCAACACGGGAGCACCCTTCAGCTCCTGTACCGAGGAAATCCATTGCGGCCTATTAACCGGATCTGCCTGCACGGCATGATTGATAGCGCTGCTTTGATCTGTTACAGTATCCACTCCCCCGCTTACGCTATTGACATGCACCCCGCGGTCGCTTCTCAGCCACAGGCACAAACCAGTGTATACATCAGGTTCAAACAGGGTGAATGTTCTGACTGCCGAACTGGTTTCCTCTCCGCACAAATTGATGCTGACCACCCTCCAGTAGTACCGGGTGCCCTTGTTTAGAGTAGTCAGGATGGCTGTATCTGCAGGCGTTTCCACGACAGCAACCGTAGAGATAAAAGTAGGCTCGGTAGAGACCTCCAGCCGGTAATAGTAAGCACCGGAGGCGTTCTGCCAGTCAAAGCGTACATGCGGTCCCGGCAATACCAGATAATCATCCGGATATATCAGTGACGGAGGAAGAGCCGGATTCTGTGGTGGCAACGACTGCACCGGACGAGTGAAGCTATTTTGGCATCCCCGTGAATCGGTGACGGTGAGGGTAGCCAAATACGTTTTCACCGAATCATACTGATGTGTCGGATACTGGCCTGATTGTAATGACTGGTCGCCAAAATTCCATTCCCACTGTGTGATAGTTGCTCCGCTGGTAGATGTGGCTGACCCCTTGAAAGTATAGAATATGCCCGCACATACCATGGAATCAGCAAAGAAGGGCTGAGGAAGGGGATACACGTTTAGGGTCTTTGTTTTCATGTTTGTGCAGCCATTATCTCCCACAGCGGTAAGCTTTACCGTGTAAGTGCCCGGTGCGGCATACTGGTGCACCGGATTGGGATTATTTGTAGAGTCCAGAGTGCCATCGCCAAATGACCATATCCAAGCCACAATGGTATTGGGTGCAGCAATAACCGACCGATCGCTAAACGAAACCGGAATGCCCACACAGGTATCGGTTTTCTCAAAGTCAGCCACTGGTGCCACACTACTGAGAGAAATATGCACTGAATCCATAAGCTGACAGCCATTGGCTGATGTAGCCGTGAGATAGTACGTGCCCGGAACGGATACATTGATTTCCGCATCACTACTGCCGGTGCTCCATGAATACTGGGTAGCTAAAGCCGCACCACTGGTGAGTCCTATGGTTTGACCGGCACAGATGGAGCGGTCAGGTCCCAGATCGGCTATCACTGAAAAGCTATCCACGGTCACCGATATAGTGGGGGTGGTGTAGGTGCATCCGGTGCTGTCTGTAATTTTCACCCAGTAATTACCGCTCTGCCGGATGACATAGCGCGGAGCGGTGCTGCCATCCTGCCATTGAAAGGTATAGGCATTGCTCAGGCCGGTATCCCATACCAGCGAATCACCCGCACAAATGGTGGTCGGCTGAATGACCTGCGGCCTGACAAAATCAACTATTATAGTATCGCGTGTAATGCGGCCAAACAGGTCGGTCGCTTCTACCCGATAGGAGCCGGGCTGTGTCACAGTAACAAACGTGCCCTGTTGGCCAGGTGTGCTCCAGGTCCAGCTTACAAAGTTGGCATTCAGGCTCAGGACTACAGTATCACACAGACGGTAAGGACGAATGATATTGGCTCCGAGATTAACCGCAGGAGTATACTTGCTCCTCAGATACTCATCCACAAGACTTATCACAGAATCTGACAGGGCATCATTGAAAATAATAATCTCCGCCAGGTCACCATCCCAGACCCTGAACTCATTCAGCGTGGGATAACGGTCAATGGTAAAAGCATCTACGGCCACTCCGGCTGTGGTGCGCGTGTTGATTAAAGAAAGGGTCGTGGGCACATTGGTTATTTTAGGATCTACCACATTTCCGTTAACCCTGGTTACTCCGTTCACCACGGCCGGAGCCGCATAGGTAGGGTGATAGATGTATTTCACCGTGCCTGGAAATTGATTACCATTGCAACATCCCCGATGGAAAGGGGTGGTATTGTTGTAGTTGCCCAGAAGAGAACGATAACGGGGCGTAGCGTTATCATCTTCCTTAATCACCCAGAAAACGGTTCTTACCGCACTCAGGTAGGTGTTGAAGCGTAAATAGTCATTGGTGCCATCAAAACGCAACAGCGGTTTATTATTAATCAGGGGGTCAGAGGGTACAAACAACGGCCGGTAGGCGGGAGTGCTCTGCGTGGCATGATTGTTATTACCGCTGGCATCCTGCCAGCTCTGCACGTTGCCGGATATATCGGTCTGAATGCCATAGTCAGACTTATACCACGTTGTTACGTTGATATCGGCTGGTGAAAAGACATAGAATGAATACACTGCAGACCATGCACTGGTGCCGGCAGCTGTATTTACACGCACCCGCCAGAAATATTTTTTCCCTGATGTGAGCGATGCGGTATAGGAATTACTCGTCAGATTCTGGGTCTGGAGGTTAAGGGTAAACTGTACATTTTCAGCATATTGCAGATCGTAGCTCAAAGCACCTCTGATTGGGTCCCATAGGAAGGTCACATTGGTTTGTTCTGTAACCATCCCGTTTTTCGGAAACACCAGGGTCGGAGCAGCAGGCTGGGCAAAAAGAGAGAACGAATTGACTACCCCTGAACAAATAGCTATACATGCGAGCAGGACTTTCGCTGCAAAAGAGTGGTTCATGAGAAAAGGGTATGATTGAAATTTACGTAAAATCTCCAAAATGGTTTTATTGGTCGGCTTTCCAAAGTCAGTAAAATTCGTGCACTAAGAATATTATTATCAGATATTTGCACACAAATGCACTCTTTATTAACCGGGAATGCCTACACGTCTTGAAGTAAAGCCCACCCGCCCCTGGCGTTTGCTTACGTTGAGCGATATCAGAGAATTGCTGGAATACCGCGATTTGATGTATATGCTCATGGTACGGGAGATCAAAGTGCTCTACAAACAAACCATTATCGGGATGGGATGGGTTATCCTCAAGCCGCTGCTGCAGATGCTGATGTTTACCGTAATATTCGGCAAATTGGCCGGTATAGAAAAGATGGTGGGCGGCAATGTGCCGTATGCGGTTTTTGCCTATATAGCCCTTGTGCCCTGGTCTTACTTCTCTGCAGCTTTGACAAATGCCACATCCAGCCTAGTATCCAACTCCGAGTTTATCACTAAGATTTACTTTCCGCGGGTAATTATTCCGATGGTGCCGGTATTTGCCAAGCTGGTGGATTTTGTGTTTGCTTTTCTGCTGCTGATTCCTTTGATGCTGTATTATGGAATTCCGCCTACTTTGCACATACTGTTCCTTCCGCTGCTTGTGCTTTTGCTGGTAGCCTCCGCCCTTGCCGGAGGGCTCTGGCTTTCAGCCCTTGCTATTCAATACCGTGACGTAAGCCAGGCTGTTCAGTTTCTCGTGCAGTTGCTGATGTTTGCTTCGCCTATCATATGGCCGCTTAGCTTCATTCCGGAAAAATATATTGATTACTACAGCTTCTACCCTATGGCTGGCATCATAGAAGGATTTCGTGCTGCGATGCTTGGCTCTCCGATGCCGTGGGAAATGCTGGGTCGTGGCTCCCTTACCACCCTGATTGTGCTGCTGACCGGAATTGTCTTCTATCGTAACCGCGAAAAAGTATTTGCTGACGTAGTCTGATGACGCAAAACACTATCATTCAGGTTGAACACCTGTCCAAACGCTATCGCATAGGCCGCAAAGAGCAGCCGGCCTCGTGGAAGCAACGTATGCTGTCATGGGTAAAAGCCCCTCTGGACAATGTAAAAAACCTAAAAGGACTCTCGGCCTTTGACCAGCAAGAAGATGGCAGCGACATTATCTGGGCACTCAAAGATGTAAGTTTTGAGGTGGCAGCCGGTGAAGTTATGGGCATCATCGGAAAAAACGGAGCCGGAAAAAGCACCCTGCTTAAGATTCTGTCGCGTATCACCGAACCTACATACGGAAAAATTTCTATCCGGGGCAAGGTAGCCAGCCTGCTGGAAGTAGGCACAGGTTTTCACCACGAACTTACCGGGCGGGAAAACATCTTTCTTAACGGCACAATCCTGGGTATGAAACGTGCGGATATTGCCAGGCGCTTTGATGAAATTGTAGATTTCTCCGGTGTAGAAAAATTTATTGACACGCCTATTAAGCGCTATTCCAGCGGCATGAAAGTAAGGCTTGCCTTTGCCGTGGCCGCATTTCTGGAACCGGAAATTCTGATCATTGACGAAGTACTGGCTGTTGGAGATGCAGAATTTCAGAAAAAATGCCTGGGTAAAATGAAAGACATCTCCGGCCATGGACGCACTATCCTGTTTGTAAGCCACAACATGGCAGCAGTGTATGAGTTGTGCAGCACCTGTGTGCTTATCCAGCAGGGTCAACTGGTGTTAAAGTCCACACCCGCAGAGGCCATCAGGCTCTATCTGGATGCTTCAAGCGTGCAGGAGGAAGAAAGTAGGGATGACCTAACCCAGATACCACGCACCCATCCGGACTATGGCAAAAAAGTAAAGATTAAATCTTTCAGGCTCAAAAAGCCCAGCTTCTTCTGGCGCGAGCCTATTGAGTTTACTTTTACAGTGTTGATAACAGACCCTAAAGCCGGAGAAGTAGAATTTGGCTTCAGCATTGATGCGGCCAGCGGAGCCCGCATCTGTACATACGAGTCAGAACATGCCTATGATACCAGCCATAAGCATGAGCTGACATTTCACGTTAAACTTACCGAACCCCACTTTGTGCCTGCAACTTTTTATCTCACCCTAGGCCTGCGTTCGGGCACCGTGCCGCTGGATGTGCTGGATAACCTGATTAAATTTGAAGTCATGGATATAGACAAAGACGGGCGCCATTTCGGATTTACGCAGGGGGCCATAAAATCCGGTTATGTGGATACCGCTGCCGAAGTACATATTTTATCATCATGAGTGAAGCGCTGAAAAAACTGTTTTCCCGCCTGCGGCCTCAAACGGCTATTTTGCCGGAAGCTACTTTCAGGGAATATCTGGAGCAGTCACAATTTATTCGCTATGCCATGTATGAAGATATTTACCGTTTCATCAATGAGGAGTTTCACGGGCGCTTCTGGGAAAATCCCCGCATGGTTGAATTCGGAGGAAGCAATACTTTAATTAAAGCGATTTTTAACCATCCCGGTTATGAAATTGCCCCCAACTATCCGGAGGTTGACCTCACTCATCTGGTGAACTATGCTGATAACTCTTACGACTTTGTTGTTTTAGACCAGGTGCTGGAGCATGTGCACAACCCCGTAAAAGCCCTACACGAGGTACACCGCATATTAAGAAAAGGTGGGTGGCTGATATGCACTACTCCTTTTCTGATTCAGATTCACAATTACCCGAGCGACTACTGGCGTTTCAGCAAGGAAGGCATGAAGCAGTTGCTACATGCCTTTTCGCACGTTGAAGTAAAATCATGGGGCAACCGCAAAACTGCCATTTATCACCTGCAGCACGAAGGTTGGCCTTCGGCAAAAGAAATTCGCCAGCAGGGCTATTTTGATCTCACCAACGAAGAAAACTATCCGTATGTAATCTGGAGCTTCGCGCGTAAGTAAATTTGCAAAAGGCATCTCGCCTCTCCAGCCATGAAGGTTACCGTGCTCATGCCCGTTTACAATGCAGAAAAATATCTGCATGAAGCCATTGACAGTATCCTCACACAAACATTTACCGACTTTGAACTCCTCATCATCAATGACGGCTCAACCGATAAAAGCCGTGATATTATTACCTCATTTACCGACAGGCGCATCAGGCTGGTGGACAATGCCACCAACCTCCGCCTGATTGCTACCCTGAACAAAGGTCTTGAACTCGCCGGGGGCGAACTCATCGCCCGCATGGATGCCGATGACATCTGCCTGCCGCAACGCCTGGAAAAACAGGTTGCCTTCATGGACCAGCATCCTGAAGTAGGCCTGTGCGGCACCTTTCTGCGTACCATTGGCTTTGAAAAAGATTATGACATTACCTTTGCCACAGACCATGATGCAATAAAATTCAGGCTGTTTTTTGACACGCACTTTCCTCATCCTGCAGCCATGCTGCGTAAGTCTGTCCTTGACCGACATCAGTTGCGTTTTGACAAAACATTCATCCATGCCGAAGATTTTGAGCTCTGGAACAGAATGGCTGAAGTATGCAGGCTGGCCATCATACCCGAAGTGCTTGTGCTTAAGCGGCACCATGCCGCACAAATCTCTTCAGTGTACACAGAAACTCAGGATAAAATTTCACGCATGATCCGGGAGAGGCTCTTGCGCAGACTGGGAGTAATACCTACCCCCGATGCAATGGATGTGTATGAAAACTTCCTGAAACACGTCTGGCCAAGGAAAAAGCAATCTCTGGAAACCCTTCTTGATCTCATTGAAAACATGGTTGTGGCCAACCGCAAAACGCTGGTGTATCAACCAGCCCTGTTTGAAAAATTTTTTGCAGAAAAATACTGGCAGCTTTGCACCCGCTCCACGCATACCGGCTTATGGATTTATCTCAAATTCAGGCAGTCTCTTTTCTATAAGGAGAAGCTGTTTCCCGTGCATGCGGAATCCAGATTTTTACTGAAATCAATAATCCGCTATTCTTACTATGCCTGATTTGCCCAAAATATCCGTACTGATGCCGGCATATAATGCCGCTGCTTATATTCACAAGGCCATTGAAACCATCCTCAGCCAGACTTACCACAACCTCGAGCTGCTTATCATCGATGACTGCTCAACGGATAATACCTTATCCGTCATACGCTCCTTCAACGACCCGCGGCTGAAATGGTATCGCAATGAAAAAAACCTGGGCTACCTGAAGACCTGCAACAAGCTGTTTGACCTCGCTGAAGGAGATTTTATTGCCTTTCAGGATGCCGATGATTATTCCGACCCTTCACGCCTGGAGCTGCAAATGCGCCAATTTGAAAAAAATCCCGCTCTTGGTGTGTGCGGCACCAACTTCACTGCCGTGGATGAAGAAGGCAACATCCTGTTTTGTACGCATTATGCCTGCGACCACGCAACCATCATGGAGCAAATGCGGCACCAGCAATTTTCCCTTATCCCAAACTCCTTTCTCTTCAGAAGAGAAATCCTGCACACCATAGGTAAGTATCATGAATTCTGGGATCGTATTGGTGCTGAAGACTATTACTGGGCTTATCTCATCATGGAAAAATATACGCTTATCAATATCAAGCAACCTCTTTACTATTACCGCTACAATACCCGGGGCGTAACAGGCGACTTCAGCGACAATCGCAGAAAGCTGCACACCTATAAAATCTTTCAGCGCCTCATTGACCAGCGCACACGCACAGGCACCGATGATCTGGAGCAAAACAATGTAGAAGAACTGAATGCTTTTATTGACGTGCTGGACAAACCTTATCAGCTTGATCCTACTTTGTTTTACCGCGAACTGGCCCGAAGAGATTTTTACGGTGGAAATAAAAAACGCGCATTGAAGTTTATGCGCAAGGCCATTGCCTTACAGCCGTTGCGTCTGGATAATTACCGCACTTATTTTTACTACCTACGCTCCCGTTCCGGCACAAAATTTTAATGCTTTCCACAAGGTATGCATAGCGCCAGCGCCTTTAGCTTCCCAAGACAACGGGTTGTACGCCTGGCTCTCTATTATTCACTACCTTTGTCTGCATAGCTGCTCACCACGTTGTATTATTATTGTCGTGACTGCCTCTCCTCCCACCGTAACTGTGCTTATGCCGGTTTATAATGCCGCAGCTTATGTGGCTGAGGCCGTACAGAGCATTCTTGATCAAACCTTCAGCGATTTTGAACTGCTGATCATAGATGATGGCTCCACTGACCCGTCCTTGCAGGTGATACAGGCCTTTAACGACAGTCGCATCCGGCTTATCCGCAACGAAACCAATCTGAAACTGATTGCTACACTCAACAAAGGTCTGGAACACGCCCGCGGCAAATACATTGCGCGTATGGATGCTGATGATGTAAGTACCCCGGAGCGTCTTGCCGTTCAGGTGGCTTTCATGGAAAAAAATCCGGAGGTGGGCGTGTGCGGCTCGTGGTTTGAAACCTTCGGCAACGGCAAAAAAATTGTACGCTACCCGGAAAAAGATGCAGATATCCGGCTGATGCTGTTGTATCAAACCCCCTTTTGTCACCCGGCTGTACTGTTCAGAAAAGCGCTTTTTGACCAATACCACACGCGTTTTAACCCGGAATTTGTGCACGCAGAAGACTATGAAGTATGGGTACGGCTGGCCGACAAAACCCGCTTTGCCAATATTCCCCGGGTGCTGCTGCGCTATCGCATACACCCGGGAAGCGTATCCTCCACACATACCTTTGTGCAACAACGCAATACATTGAGCATCATCAGACAGGCATTTCAAAAAGCAGGCACCACGGTGAATGAGGAAGAAATAGCATTATTCCGCGATGTAGCCTATTCCCATTTCCGCAGCGATACGGAATTTATTCTGGCAGCCGAACGCCTATTGCTCCGTCTGATAGCAGGTAATCAGAAAACACATTTCATCCCTGAACAGACTCTTATTCAATTTGCCACAGGGAAATGGTATCATCTCTGTTACAACAGCCTGCCTGCCAATCGGGGGGCGTGGCACATATACCGGAAATCTGGTCTTTACCGTATGGGTGAAAAAAAATTATTGCCGGAGCTCAAATTTCTGGTGAAAACACTATTTCCGAAAAACTGACCCCCCTCGATTATATACCATGTATTTCTTTTATCTCCTTACTTTTGCCGGAAGCTTGCCGTACGTAAATGAACGCCTATCTGGAAAAAATTATTAAGGAAAAAAAATTTACCGATGCCCAAGGCAACGTGATTGAACTCAACTGGAATGTACCCGTGGAGGAAGGGTTAAAACTTCAGGAACTGATCACGCAATATCAGGTTGCCACCTCGCTGGAAATCGGCACGGCTTATGGTATCTCTTCTATTTTCATCTGTGAAGCGATAAGCAGGCAAGCAGGCGCACATCATATTACCATTGATCCTTTTCAGGAATCATTCTTTAAAAACAACGGCTTATACAACATCCGGCAGGCAGGCTACGGCAACCTGCTGGAAGCTTATAATGACTACTCCTATTTCGTACTTCCGGATTTACTGCGGAAAAAAACGGTTGTAGATTTCATCTTCATTGATGGATATCACACTTTTGATTATGCCTTTGTAGATTTCTTTTTTTCGGATTTGCTGTTGAAACCGGGAGGCCTTCTGGTTATAGATGATACCGATTGGCCGGCAGTAAAAAAGGTTTGCGAATATATTGTTACCAATCGGGCATACAAGCTAATTTATCCATCTCCGAGAAATATAGGCTCTCCTTCGTGGAAACACCACATTGTTATAAGCCTGTTTAGCAAAGCCGGCAGAGCACACCTGCTGGAAGAACGATATCGGAAATTTGAAGAATACAGACCTGTGTTGGAATTGCCGCTTTCAGCCAGATTTCTGGCATTCCGTAAACTATGCGATGATCATGAGTTCAGAAAAGAAGAAACTTTTCATAAAAACTTTTAACCCCCCCTGAACTGCCTTGTTAAAACTACCCTTTAAGATAGCCTTGATAGGAGCCGGTGGTGTTGCCCGGCATGGTCACTTACCGGTTCTGCGGAATTGCCCGGATTGCCACCTGAGTGTAGTAATTGACCCTTCAGAGGCTGCGCTGCAAGCAGTAAAAAAGGAGTTTACCCATGTGCGCCTTTACCGTTCCCTGGAGGAAGCGGATCTTGATAAAATTGATTGCGCTATTGTCTGCTCTCCCAGCGTATTGCATTATGCCCACACGCGCTTTTTGCTGGAAAAAGGCATGCATGTGCTTTGTGAAAAACCGCTGGGTATTTATGCCCGCGAGGCCAAGGAGCTGGTAAGCCTTGCTGAAAAGAAAAAACTGGTGTTGCAGGCCGGATACAATCGCAGATATCAGCCGGTGGCCCTTTTTCTGGCAAAGGCTGTACATTCCGGCACCTATGGTCCGCTGGTAAGAGTTGTAGCTCGCGGGGGCAGCATAGCCCGTGGGCTTAGCGAAGCCATCCTGAACCCGCAGCTGAGCGGAGGTGGTGTTCTCATGGATTATGGAGTGCATTTTATTGACCGTCTTTGTTCATGGTTTGATGAGCTGGAGGTAATCTCCTGTAAAACCGACAGCGAGGGAGGAGCAGAGGCCAATGCACACGTCACCCTGCGGGGCAGCAATCGCTGGAGCGCACAGGTGCCCGTAGAGCTTTCTATGAGCTGGACAACCGAAATGGGCGACACCTTTACCCTGGAATTTCACAATGTGACTATTAAGTGTACTATCAATAACGGCAATCAGTATTATATTGCCCATCATCGCAAGCAAACGCCCTTATTAAAAAATATTTACAAAGACGAACTCCGCACATTACGCGGACCTCAACTCAACATCATGGAGCAGCAGTGGCAGGAATTCATGCAGCGACTCAGCGGCCATGCAGCCGGACCGTCTTCCCTTCAGGATGCCATTCGGACAACGGCAGTGGCAGAAAGCTGTTATACAATGAAGGAAAAGTTACATCTGGCCTACGGATATTGATTGAACATGAAAGCAGCAGTTATTGGAGGAGCCGGAGAAATAGGCTCACGAATAGCACAAAGTTTTTTAACATCAGGTCAACCGGTGCGAATTGTTGGCCGTCAGCGCAGCCCGCGGCTCGCCAGATGGAGTAATGTTGAATTCATAGCTCTGGAACTGCCAGCCAGCCGGCAGCACCTGGAGGAAGCACTTGCCGGATGTGATGCCGTGGTAAATTGTGTTGTAGATAAAAAACCTTTTGAAAGTGATGAAATCAGCATTCGTAGTAATGTAGAAGGGCTGTGCGCCCTGCTGGAAGCAGCGATGGCACAGGGAATAAAAAAGTTTATCCATCTGAGCACGATTGCCGTGCTGCCACCCCGCCTGACCCGCCTGGATAATCTGTATGATTACTCCAAAGAAACCGATTGGTATTCCCGGGTAAAAATTGCAACCGAAAAAGCTGCTTTAGAATATCGCTCACGTCTGGATTTATGTATTGTTCGTCCAGGCATCGTTTACGGCCCCTATCTGCATTGGTCTCGCATGGCTTTTTTCAAAACTCAGCAATACCGGGTGATTGTTCCGGCAAATCCGGAGTCTGTTTGTCATGCCATCCATGTGGATGACCTGGTGCAACTAATACGCCATCTGCTGCACTTACCACAGAAATTGCCTGAGCTTATGCATGCGGTAAACCCCGAGGTCATTACCTGGAAAGACTTTTACGCAAAACATGCCCATGCCCTCGGCTGGTATGATAATGTAGTGGGGGAATTACCAGAACACACAATTCGGAGTTATCATGATCTGCAAAAACGACTCCAGGAAGAGGGTCCTCCCTTGGCTACCCGCGTGCTGCAAAAATTGAGAGGCATGTATCATCAACTGCCAGCTCCGCTCACGCAAAATCGGGTTTCGGTGAAAACCATTGAGGTGCTGAAAGTGCTTTACCACGGCCTGCCGTTTTATACCCGGCTTTTGCTGCCTCCTCCGAAAGAAGACCTCCTGCCCAATGCATTTGAATTGGAGCTTTACTCTTCTACCGCCCGGTTCACCCCTGCCCTCACCGGCTGCGAGCAGGGTTTTACTTACGAAATTCCCTTTACGGAGGGAGTCAGAATGGCAGCAGCATGGTGGAACTTTCAGATTTAACATGTATGTTCAGATGCTTAGCTTGTAAAGCTCCATGAAGCTTGCCTATATCATTTTATCCCATAAAGCCCCCTACCAGCTGGCGCGACTGGTTTCCCGCCTGCATGACGAAGGAGTAACCTTTGTCATTCACCTGTGTCGCAACATGCAGCGGGAAGATTACCGCAAAACGCGGGAGCTCTTAAAGTCTTACAGCAACGTATTTTTCTGCAAACGTGAAGATGGCTCATGGGGCGAATTCGGGATTACCCAGGCCGTTCTAAACGGCATGGAACTGCTGCTGCATCATAGGATAGATTTTGATTATCTGAACGTACTCAGCGGAAATGATTACCCGATTAAGTCTAATGCATACCTGAGAAATTTCTTTGAGAACAACAAAGGCCGCCAGTTTCTGTGGGTCCTGCCGGTGTATGATTACATTCCTCTGGGCTTGCCGGAGGGTCAAATCTACGGTGAAGGATGGAAAGGCTACGTGCATCCGTGGGGCTCTGAGCACCGGTTTCTGCGCTTTGAAAAATACTGGTACAGTATGCTGGGTGAACGGCTCATGATTATTCCGGAAACCCGTTTTCTGAATAAGCCACTGTGGAATGTGCTGAAAATTTTTCTATATAACCTGCCTGCATATTATCGGCAGAAAAAAGTCAGACGGGAATTTTTACTTATGCTTCTTAGTCTTACCCACCAAAGAAAAAGGGAAACGCCACAGGGATTTACACCTTATGCAGGGTCGCAATGGTTTTCTGTTACGCGTGACTGCACAGAGTATATTGTTCATACAGCAAGGCAACATCCGGAGTTAAAAAAATTCTTTAAGCATACGCTGCTGTCTGATGAATCCTTTTTCTCCACTATTTTAGCGCATTCACCCTACATGCTACAGCTGGCACAATGCAACTACCGCTATATCCGCTGGTCGGGCAGCGGTCCGCGTACACATCCGGTAATTCTGACCCGTGAGGATCTGCCGGCCCTCAAGGCATCTGACAAGCTTTTCGCCAGAAAATTTGACATATCTGTTGACAGTACCATTCTTGATTTAATTGACCGGGAAATTCTTTTTAAGTCGCGGGAACATGAGCCTTAAATCGTGGTTGCTGCAAAGAGAAAAATCCAGTTTTTTCGCCAGCTTCCTGCTGCTGATGGTGCATCTCTTTAAACACACACCTCACAAAGCAAAGCTGCTGGTTCATGGTGCGGGATATCTTATGGGTTACTACTGGTGGACAGAATCTCTGATTGCCGTAGGTCGTCTGAATCGTATAAGAGAAAAATTATGGATGATCAAACTCAGGAAAAGAATAGCTCGCATTTTTCTGAAAAAATATCTGCATGAAGTGGCTCTTCCGGCTAATCTTCAGTTGAAACATCGGCATCTTTTCCTGAATAATAATTTCTATCTGCTCAAGCCCCTGCACGTAATGCCTCTTAAAAATCACTATGTCTACCTGACTGCTTACCTGGGTATCGTGTTTGGAAACTTGAAAATTGTTAAAGAGTCTGTTCATGGCAGATGGGACAGGCGCAACACCCGGATTCTTCACGGCTACTACCGGGAAGTCATGGATGCCTTTCTGCGTGCCCGTCATCAAAGCGGCCGTTTGATTGAGCTGAACGACCACCGTCAGTATTTACTTGCTCACCATTGGTTTAACTATTATCACTGGCTAACGGAAACAGTGCTGCGGCTGTGGATAGTGCGTAACCGCCTGAATGAATATACCATTCTGCTGCCTGAATCATTTAAACATGTTTCTTTTGTACAGCACACGCTGCAGGCGTTGGAGGTCAAGCAGGTGCTCTATCTTCCGGAAGGAGCCATAGTGTATGTGAAAAACCTTACCCTCGTAGAAAACAAACCCTACTGTGGTCACTATTTCCCTGAATATACTCAAGAAATCAGAGCTTTATTTTCAGATTATGCCAGCCGCCAGTCTGTGCATACCATTAATCCGGCAGATAGTATCTATTTCAGTCGCAAAAAGGCTGGCAGGAGAAAACTGGTCAACGAAGAGGAAGCCGAACGCCTGCTGACCGATCACGGATTCCGGATTATCTGTCCGGAAGACTTATCATTCATAGAACAGATAGAGCTGATGAAGAAAGCAAAATTTCTTGTAGGAATACATGGGGCGGCTCTGACTAATATGCTGTTCATGCCTCCGGGAGGAAAGGTATTGGAGATGCACAGGTCAATACTCAGCAAGGAGGATTTACACAGTGATGTGTACTGGAAGCTGGCTGTTGCCTCCGGACATCAGTATTATTATCAGTTTTGCGATCCCATGCATCCGCAGGAAGATTTTTTTACTGCAGATCTGATAGCCGACATTCCCCTGCTGCGCAGGAATCTGGAAAAATTACACCTGTAAAAACATCAGTATTCCAAAAGCTCTTTCAGCTGGGTTTTGAAGCGCTCCCGAGGCAAAAAGTTCCACTCCAGTGCAGAAGCAAAAGGTACCGGAGTATCCAGAGAAGCCGATCGTACAACAGGAGCATCCAGATATTCAAAACAATGCTCACTGATCCACGCGGCTATTTCCGCACCGATGCCTCCGGTTAAGGTGTCTTCATGCAGGATAATGACTTTTCCGGTCTTTTTCACTGAGTCAGCTATAGAAGCATAATCCAGGGGGAGGAGAGTTCGCAAATCAAGCAGATCTGCCGACACGTTAAGTTCAAGGAGCGCCTGCCGTGCCCAGTGCACCCCTAATCCGTAGGTAATAACCGAAACATCTTTACCTTCAGCAATAAGTTTTGCCTTGCCGATTTCTTCGGTGTAATATTCTTCGGGAATTTCATCGGCCACGCTGCGATAAAGAAATTTATGCTCAAAAAACATCACCGGATTCGGGTCTTCAATAGATGCCAGCAACAAACCCTTGGCATCATAGGGAGAAGAGGGATAAACCACCTTCAGTCCGGGAGTATGAAAAAACCAGGCTTCATTGGACTGAGAATGAAATGGCCCTGCTCCCACCCCGGCTCCCGTAGGCATGCGCACCACCACATCAGCATGCTGACCCCACCGATAATGCGACTTAGCCAGATTGTTTACTATCTGCGTAAATCCGGATGATACGAAATCAGCAAATTGCATTTCAATAACGGATTTCATTCCGGCAATGGATAGTCCGAGTCCGGCTCCTAATATTCCTGACTCGCACAAAGGAGTGTTGCGCACACGTTCCTTTCCAAACTCTTTCACAAAACTTTCGGTTACTTTAAACACACCTCCATATTCGGCAATATCCTGCCCCATCAGCACCAGATTGGGATACCTGCGCATGGCGAGGCGCAATGCGTCCGATATGGCATCCACAAATCGCTTTTCGCTCCAGGCAGATCCCGAGGGGACAATTTTCACTTGCGGGAAAGGCCGGTAAACGTCTTCCAGCTCCCTGTGGGTGTCGGGCTCGGCTGCAGGTGCTGCAAAAGCTATTTTCAAAGCCCGCTCTATAGATTCATCTATATCTGCCTGAATTTCGTTCTTCAGTGAGGCTGTAAGCACTCCTTCTTCCAGCAGAAATTGCTCATAGTTTGTAACCGGATCTTTTCTTCCCCACTCTTCAAAATATTCTTTAGGTACATATTTTACACCAGAAGCCTCTTCGTGGCCGCGCATGCGGAAGGTCAGACATTCTACCAGCCAGGGCTCCGGTTTATGCCTGATTGCATCGGCTATATGACTGATGTGATGATACACATCCAGAAGATTGTTGCCATCAATCTGAAGAGCTTGCATCCCATAGCCCGCACCCCTGTCAATAAGATTTTTGCAATGATATTGCTCCTGAACCGGAGTGGATAAGGCGTATCCGTTGTTTTCAATAATAAAAATCACAGGCAACTGCCACACCGAAGCTACATTTAATGCCTCATGGAAATCACCTTCGCTGGTACCTCCTTCTCCGGTAAAAACAACACATACTTTTTTTTCCCCTTTCATTTTATAAGCCAGGGCAATGCCGTTTGCAACATTTAGCTGCGGCCCAAGATGAGAAATCATGCCTACAATATGATAGGCATTCGTGCCGAAATGAAAAGAACGCTCGCGGCCTTTTGAAAAGCCCCCGGGTTTACCCTGCCATTGCATGAACAGGCGCTCCAGTGGAAGTCCTCTGGAAGTAAATACACCCAGATTGCGGTGAAGTGGAAGGATATATTCATCTTTCTGCAGGGCTTTGGTCACTCCCACGGAAATAGCTTCCTGTCCAATACCTGAAAACCATTTACTTATACGTCCCTGACGTAGCAGCAATAACATCTTTTCTTCAATCCGCCTGGGGAGCAGAATACCCTGGTATAGGTCCAGCAGTTGCTCATCGGAAAGCGACTGACGGTCAAATTTCATAACAGGAGCAGAAAGCATAATTTGCCTGCGTTTTCTTTGCAAATTAGTCTTCTGCCGCTTTCCGTGTTATTTCTCTAAAGGACTGCGTCCTTGCAGTGCTCCGCTGGAAAGTTTCACCCGTGACTCATCCGGTATATTTGCCGGGAACTCAGCAAAGCGGCTTTGCACGCTCTCCCGGGAGTAAAAATACGTGCCGGCCTCCCATCCCTCGGGCCATCCCGTGTAGGGACGTACGTTAAACCTGTAAATATTGTATGCGATCAGCACTATGTAAAAAATGATGAGGAATCCTACCAAGGCTGACTGAAACCTTTCAAACATCGTTGCGGGACGATACCAGATTTGTTCGGGAGGATAGTTTACCTTAATCATCCGTGTTCCGGAAAGAAACTTTGTGTTCCCCGCAATATATCCTGCAGGACCCACTTTAATATAGCCGGCTATTTTGGGCTTCAGCACATAACGAATACATATATGATCGCCCGAGCTGTCAGATATCTTTCTGATAACCGGACCTTCTACCACATGAAACCAGTGAATACCACTGAGAAAGACATTCTGCAGTTGATCATATACATAAATCTCTGCCTCCAGGGTTTCTTCCAGAGTCAGCATGCGTTTACGGACATACAATTTCACTCTGTCAGAACGTATAGTGACACGCCTGAGGAGAGAAAATGATTCAGCAGAAATGCCTTTTCTTTTTCTGTCATAGAGTTGTCGTAATTGGCGGTTAGTCAAAACTTCATAGGCTTTGCTCACAGCAGCAAAGAACTCCATGGCATTTTCACCCGGATTACGGTCAGGATGGTAACGCAGAGCCAGCTTGCGGAAAGCAGATTTAATCTGGTCCGTAGAAGCGTCTTCAGAAACACCCAAAATATGATAATAGTCTGAACTACCCATACTACAAAGCATTTCTTACAAGCAACTCTCTGCTTATACCAAATTACAAAACGATTGGTAGAATCTAAAGAAGAATACACCGTACAATGCAGGGACCATAAATCATCGCAAAAATGCATACATCCCCAACTTACAGAAGCCGTAGCTTGCCTGCATAAGCGCATCAAAACCGCATCCCCATGTCAGCAACACTTCTCCCCGGAATGTTTTTGCACCGGTGGACAGGCTACCGTGCCATACGAGCAAAAGACACAACAGTCCCCTTCTTTCGGTTTGAGGATTGCATGGCAATTCCGACATTCATAAAAATACTGACAAGCATCTGTGGGCATTGTTTCCTTATTTTGATGGCCACATGCCGGGCAGGTGATGGTAGATTCCAGTATGACTGAGTTCTTCATTATTCTGTAATGTTATAATTCTTTACCTTATATCCTGTTTCGTTTACGGCCTTCACTACTTCATCGACAGTGGTCTTCGTCTTGTCAAATTTTACCGTTGCCCTGCCGGTTTTGTAATCCGCTGAGGCATCAATGACCCCGGGCAGTTGTGCTACCGCATGCTTCACATGCTCCTCGCAGGCCGTGCAGGTCATGCCTGCTATTTCAAAATTGGCCTGCTCAATATTGTTTGATTCCACCACAATCACCTGAGCTTTGGATTTGGGGTAAAAAATTTTGGCATAGTAAGGGAAGGCCAGCATCAGGGCTGCAAAAACCGTGACGATGCCCAGAAATTTTTTTGATTGCCAGAAGGAGGGCTTTTCATCTTCTTCACAGGCACACTCGATTTCTTCTTTAGTTCGCGGTTTTAGCTTCTGATACCAGGCAAAGCCCAGCACCAATACGGTTACGCCCATCAGATAAGGCCTTGCCGGCTCCAACCATGAGAAAGCAGATGCCATGCCGCTGACTCCGGCTATTAAGGCAAGTACAGGCGTGATGCAGCAAAGCGAGGCGGCAAAGGCCGTTAAAATGCCTGTTCCGATCAATCCATTTGTGTTACCGGTTTTTGGTGATGATGTTTGTGTGTTCATACTGCTTCCTCCTTTAGATTGAATTGACTGATGTATTTGAAAAAGGGGCGTAAAATTTTCAGGTGCTCAGCAGTGAGAGAGTAAAAAATGGTTTGCCCGACTTTCTTTTGCTGCACCACATTCGCATCTTTCAGCTTCCGCAAATGCTGTGACACAGCCGGCACGCTCATGCCTAAGATGTCCGATAGGTCGCAGGGACAGAGTTCCTGTTCCTCTTCCAGTAAATACAGAATCTTCAGGCGGACGTCATTACCTGCCAGCGCAAGGATTTTTGCAAGATGCTGAAATCCCCTTGCGCCTTCCTGTATTTTTTCCTTACACTGCCTGATTTGAACGGGATCAGCAAAAACGCGGATACATGTTTCTTTTGCCATTTGAAGCGATTGATTTTTTTAATGAACAACTGACCAAACGCAGCAAAGTTAGCCAAAGTTTACTTATTTAAGCAAATACTTAAATTTCTGTCCAAAAACTCCAACTCCTTAGTTTCATGGTTTGGCCTTCAGCGCAACCACATGCCCTATACTCCATTGTGGTGTCAAGTGTTCCGAAGAACCACACAATACATTGAATAGTGGCAGGCCATTCGACCTTCCGGCAGGGCGAAAGTCCTGCCACCATCAAATATCACAGCGCCTCCGAATGAGGACTTCCGATTATTTTTTCTGCACCCATCGGACAAATCTACTGGTCGTGGTGCCCGCCTTCCATGTGCTCGTGATGCGAAGCGCTGTCGGCCTCACTGCTTTCCTTTTTCACCATGTCCATTCCGCACTTCGGGCATTTTCCCGGCATGGCGCTGGTTTCTTCCGGGTGCATGGGACAAACATACATGACCATGTGGTCTTCGTCCTCCGCATGCTCGTGTTCATGCTCATCGCCATCCACGTGTTCATGATGCTCGTCACTTTGTTGCATTTGCTCGGTTGCCGATTTCTGCTCACCGGAGCTGTTGCATCCGGAGACGGTTACTCCAATTAAAAATAAAAGCGCTGTTCCCAGGACAAAAAATGTGTTTTTCATAATTCAAAGGTTTTGATGGTTAAAAAATATTTTAGGTTTTGCAATGTCAGTGTTCATATGAATGGCTGTGCCCGTTCTCGTGCAATTCAAGAAATTTTCCTTTGGGACCCACGCCTTCGAGGTGCACCAGTTGAGCGCCAAAGTGCCCAGCGGTGCTCACCGTGTAGGCGGAGCCTATCAGCAAAAAAGCAACAAGCACTTCTCCCCACCATTTCCGCTTTAAGAAAAAATGACTGATTGCTTTCAGGATCAAAGCAGCCAGGCTGAGCCACACCGTAAATTCCGCAAAGCGCTCATGCTGTTCCAGCACTGCTTCGGCTTTTTTCGTCAGGCCTTCGGTGTGCGGGTGAAAGCTGCTTCCGGCCAGATAGGCGCCCGCACATCCAATAAGTGCAAGAAACATTGTTACCCAACTTAATTCTTTTTTAAAGACAAACAATCCAGCCAGTTGTGTGATGGCAGCGAGCAACAGCAGCACGATGGGAAAGTGTACCACCAGCGGGTGCAATGTCGGGAAATCGGAAAAGTCGGCTTTCAATTTACCCGGCACGTGCTCATGGGCGTCATAACCGTGAATTTCGCGCTGCTGTTCAGCAACATCCGCCTCACCCGCATTTTGAGCGGCATCAATCGCTTCGATGGTTGCGGTGTCTGTATGTGTTTTTTCAGAATGGTCATCTTTACCGTGCGCGCTGAGCAGCGTCCAGGCAAGGATAAAAATTCCTGTGAGAAAAAGCAGCTTTTTCATATTGAAGGTTTTCAGTGATTAACTAAAAAGCTTTTTGAAAAAACTATTTTGCAGCGGCTCTATTTTAAAACCTGCTCGTTTGACGATTTCGATAATGGCATCTTCAGAAATGTTTTCTCCGGTTACCTCCAGAATCTTGTCCGGGGTTTCGGTATTTACACTCCACTTTATTCCCTGCAATTTTTCCAAAAACGGAGTGACCTTGGCCACACACCCGCTGCAGTTGATATTGGTTTTGAATTTCAGTGTTTTCATACTGTCTTTATTTATGTATAATAATCATCCATTCAGTCAAAACGGCCACAGCAATCGCGACTATTATCCCCATCACCAGATAATTGAAATACCGCTTTCTCCTTTCCCGTTTGGGATTTACATCACCCGTTTCGCAGCAGTGCTTCATGATTGCTTTCCTATTTTTCTTTTCAGCAACTGCGCATTGATCGCCACGATGATGGTGCTCAGACTCATGAACACCGCTCCCACCGCAGGGCTTAATACAAAGCCCGTGCTGTACAGCACGCCTGCCGCCAGCGGGATGGCGAACGTGTTGTAGGCAGTCGCCCAGATCAGGTTCTGAATCATTTTATTGTAGGTTGCCTTTCCGAACAAAATCAGAGTGGCGATGTCCTGCGGATTGCTGTTCACCAAAATGATGTCGGCTGTTTCGGCTGCTACGTCTGTTCCGGAGCCTACTGCAATGCCCACATCCGCCTGGGCCAATGCAGGCGCGTCATTCACGCCATCGCCTGTCATGGCAACAAACTCGCCCTTTGATTGCAGGTCTTTCACGATCTCCACTTTCTGATGCGGCAGCACTTCGGCAAAGTAGCCGTCAAGCCCCAATTCTTCAGCAACCGCTTTGGCCACCGTTTTGTTGTCGCCTGTTGCCATCAGCACCTTGATGTTGTTTTTTTTGAAAGTCTTAATGGCCTCCTTACTCTCGGGACGGATGGCATCCGCCAGGGCGATGTAGCCTGCGATTGTATCATTCACCATCACGAAGACCACCGTTTCCGCTTTGCCGGACAATGCTTCTTCGGGCACGGGCAGATTTTTTTCTCTCAGATAACCGGGGCTAACCACTTTTACTTCCTTGCCTTCAACGACTCCTTCAACGCCCTTTCCTGTGATAGCTTGAAATTTTTCGGCTTTGGGAATTGCCGCTTTCATCTCGTTCATTTTATTGATGATGCCGACCGCAATGGGATGCTCGGAGCTTTGCTCCAGCGCGCTTGCCAGTCGCAGCACTTCTTCTTTTGAAAAATCTTTTAAAACAGATTCATAGCGTGTCACCCCAAACACGCCTGTGGTGAGCGTGCCGGTTTTGTCAAACAACAGGGCGGTGATTTTCCTTGACTCCTCAAAGGCGGTGCGGTTGCGGATGAGCAATCCGTTTTGCGCGGAGACGGCAGTTGAAATTGCAACAACCAAAGGAATGGCAAGACCGAGTGCATGCGGACAGGCAATGACCATTACGGTTACCATGCGCTCCAGGGCAAATACAAACGGAAAACCCAGCGCCAGCCAAACAGCCAGAGTAGCAAAACCCACTGCCAGAGCAATGTAGGTGAGCCACTTTGCAGCACGGTCAGAAAGGTTTTGCATCCGCGATTTTGTTTTCTGTGCTTCTTCCACGAGTTGGATGACTTTATTCAGGTAACTGTCTTTCCCCGTGTGTTCCACTTTCACTTTCAGCGACCCATTGCCGTTGATGGAGCCGCCAATCACCTTGTCGCCTTTTTCTTTTTTCACCGGCTTTGATTCCCCGGTGAGCATGGATTCATTGAGAAAGCTGCTGCCTTCTACAATGACTCCATCAGCCGGCACTTTCTCACCCGGCTTGATGAGGATGATATCATCTTTATGTAGTTCTTCCAGCTTCACCTCTTCCACGGTTTCGCCCTTTACGCGATGCGCTTCCGCGGGCATCATGCTCACCAGCATCTGCAAAGCTTTCGATGCGCCCAGCACCGACTTCATCTCCAGCCAATGTCCCAACAACATGATGTCAATCAGCGTAGCAAGCTCCCAGAAAAAATCCATCCCCTTAAGACCTAAAACTGTAGCCGCACTGTAGAAGTAAGCGACAGAAATCGCCATGGCGATGAGCGTCATCATGCCGGGGCCTTTGCTTTTTATCTCGTCACGGAATCCTTTCAGGAAAGGCCAGCCTCCCCAGAAATACACGAATGACGAAAGCGCGAGCAGGATGTATTTGTCACCGGGGAATGAAAACTCAAACCCAAAGAACTGCTGGATCATTGTTGACAACAGCAGGATCGGAACAGTAAGAAAGGTGGAAACCCAAAATCTTTTTTTGAAATCGGCAATCATCATGCGGTGATGGTCATGACCCGGCATTCCCATCGGGATGCTGCCGTGGTCGTGGTGCATCTTACTGTGGTTCATTTTGGAATGGTCCATCGCGGCATGCTCTGCCTTATGATGATGGTGTTCGTGCTGGCTGCTGTGTCCTGTCCGCGTTTCCATTGCTATTAATTTTCCCTTGTATACTGGCAGCAACCAGGTAATGCATTATAAACTTTTTCCTCCGCCTTCACTTTTTCGGTATCATGCCCCACGGCTGCAATACGTTTATGGATTTCCATTTCAGAAATTTTTTCCGGGTCATACATTACATGCAACATCTTTGTGTCAACATCCCATGCAGCGGAATATATTCCATCCACATTTTTCAGCGCGCCTTCAATCCTGGCTTTACACATTGCACAATTGCCCGATACTTTAAAGTTTAAGTGCGCCTGCTTGTTTTGCTCCATTCTCATTTCAGCGGACTTATCAGCTTGACTATTTTCAGCAGGCGTATTCATTGCGCCATGGTCATGTCCCGTAGTTACTTTTCCTCCTTCCGGATTCATCATGCTTTTTTTGCCGGCAAGCTGTGCGGCAGCGTCAATAGAGAAGGTGCCTTTGGTTGCAATTTCTTCACCCGCGTGCAATCCGCTTTTTACAATATATCCATCCTTAACTGAAGGACCGAGCACAACCTCACGCATGATAAAGTGAATGCCTTTGTCAGTGGTTTGTTTCACATAGACCAGTGAGCGTTCACCTGTCCATAACACTGCCGTCCGGGGTATGATGACAGCCGCAGGCTCTGTTTTCAAAATGCTGCTTACCCTGCCGGAGGCAAACATTTCGGGTTTCAGTTTCATCCCGGGATTGGCTATTTCCACTCTGGCCGATGCTACCCTGGTTTTGGGATGTATAACCGGATCGATGAAAGTGATTGTCCCCGAAAATTGCTCTCCCGGCAGTGAGGGAATAGTGAATTCTACTTTATCCCCCTTCTTCACCCAGGGCAGATCGCTTTCATAGACGTCAAAGAGCACCCACACCTTTGAGAGGTCGGCAATTTGATAAATGGTTTGTCCCCGCAGGATATAATCACCAAGCTTCACCTGTTTGGAGATGACTACACCGGAGACATCCGCTACCACCGGAAAATTTTCCTGTTTCCTTCCGGAGTTCTCAATGGCATCAATCTGCTTATCAGTGAGTTTCCAGTTCTTCAGTTTCTCACGCGCTGCCTCATAAAGGGCGGGTTGCGTTTCTTTTAATTTTCGGGCTATCAGTAATTCTTCCTGAGCAGTCACCAAATCCGGTGAATAGATCACAGCAATCGTTTGACCCTTTTGAATGAACTCTCCGGTGAAGTTTACGAGGAGCTGCTCAACACGTCCGGGGATATGTGATGATTGCGAAACCACCATCCGCTCGTCAGGATGAACTTTCCCGTTGAGCCTTACTTCCTTCACGGGTTGCTGCATCGTTACTACTGTTGTCTGCACATCAGCCAGCTTCATGGCGGTGGGCGACATGCGGATGGCTAATGAATCGCCCGCATCGGTCTGATTCAGAGGGACAAGGTCCATCCCGCAGATCGGACATTTGCCGGGTCCATTACTCCGGATTTGCGGATGCATGGCACACGTCCAAATTTGATTATCTGTTTGTCCGGTTGGCTGATTTGCCGCAGATTCTGTTTTGGGGCGGGAGGATTTACCGAGGAAGTATCCGGCACAAACGCCTATGATCAGGGTTACTATCGCTATCACAACAGTCAGCCTTTCCAAATTTCGTTTCATGATGTGTGTTGTTTTGACGTTGAAAAATTTTTTATTACGCATAAAATCGGAAGCACATGACCTTTCTGTGTGCTCCCCGCAAAAGGATATGATTTTATGCTGTTGCCCGCTATTCGCTCATCATATCCTCTGCGGCTTGCAACAGATATTCCCATGTCACAATTTTTAATTTCACTCATTGCCATATGCCTTTGCGGTTAAATAGTCCAGCTGGGCCAGTGTAACAAAGAAGTCTTTTACAGCAGTTGCTTCCTCCATTTGGTATTTCAGCAGTTGCTGCTGCATGCGTAAAACTTCTTCAAATTCTTTTCCGGAATTGCCGTAAGCGGCCAACAGCAGATCAATGGTTTGCTGTGCCTGTGTAATCTGCTGTTTATAGAGTTCTGCCCTCATTCTTGATTTTTGCAGTTCAAACCAAGCCATCTCATAGGCCGACACCAGGCTATTACTTACTTCCTGTTTCATCTCTGCATACGCCTGCTGCATCAGGCGCGCCTCGTCCCTGGAAGCGGTGTATTTTTTCCTGTATATAGGTAATGAAACAGAAAGCATCGGCATGAGCATATCTTTTCCGTTATCCGGCACTTCCATGTCGGTGCGTTTGCTGACCACCACATAGTCAAGCCCCAAACCAACCTTGGGCAGCCCCTGTTTGACGGCTACTTTTTCCTGTGCTTTCGCAGCTTCCAACTGCGACTGCAGGGCGGCCAGTTTGGGGTTTGCAATAAGCAAGCTATCAAACCTGTATTCAGCAACAATATCTACAAGTGGCATGGAATCGCTGATCACCACAGGTTCATCGGTTGCCCGATTAAGCAGTTGGTTGAATGCTGCTTCAAGTGGCTTCTTCTCTATCTCCAGCACGGCTATATCCGTCCGCAAATCATTTATCATCAGATCTGCGCGCAGGACATCTGCCATCGTTCCTTTCCCGTTTTGGAATCTGCTAATGGCAAGGGTTTTAAAACCGGTGAGAATCTTCATGTTTTCTTTTTGCAACCTGATCATCTGGTTCAACTCGTAAAGCGGAAAGTATGCCGCACTGACTTTGTAGAACAATTCATTTCTGGCGTCCAGAAACGATTGATATTTGGCTTCTGCCATGAGCGCAGCAGCATCCTTTTGAGCCGCCAGCGTACCAAACCAGGGAAACATTTGCATAAGAGAAAGACGCGCCCGTTGTGGTCCTACTCTTGTTTCTCCGTGCAGGATCATGTAGCCGAAAGCCAATGTCGGGTCGGGCAGCGTTGCCGCTTGCGGGATTTTTTTCAAAGCCGCTTCAAATTCCAGATATTTTGCTTGTAATCCGGGGTTGGCTGCAACAGCCATTCTTTGATAATCACCAAGCGTTTGTCCCCAAACAATATTGGGGAGGATGGCGCCTACGAGCAAGAGAAAGATTTTCATATACTGAGAGTTTATTTTTTACATACAGATCTCCGGATGACATGAGCCGGACGTTTCCTGCACTTTTCCCTGCGTTTTGTATGCCGATAATCTGAGAGATTCATGATGCAGTTCTTTTTACTTTTCTTTCCTCCCTGAAGCAATAGAGCACCGGGACAATAAAAATGCTTATGAGCGCAACAGCCATTCCTCCGAATGATGGAATAGCCATGGGCACCATAATATCCGACCCGCGTCCGTTGGAAGTCAGCACTGGCAGGAGGGCGATTAATGTAGTGGATACGGTCATCAATGCGGGCCGGACTCTACGCAGCCCTCCCTCAATAACCGCACTTCTTACCTCATCCAGAGTTTGGGGTCTGTTTCGCTGAAAACTCTGATCCAGATAGGTAGCTATCAGCACACCATCATCGGTAGCAATGCCGAAAAGCGCTATAAAACCGACCCATATTGCCACGCTGAGATTCACGGTATGCATGGAAAACAGGTCGCGGATGTTTGTGCCGAACACAGAGAAATTGGCAAACCATGGTTGGCCGTAAAGCCAAATCATCAGAAATGCTCCACTGAAGGCCATTGCCACTCCGGCAAAAACCATCAGCGAAGTGCTTACGGAACGAAACTGGAAATAAAGAATCAGAAAAATGATCATGAGCACTACAGGGATGATAACAGACAATCTTTTTTCAGCGCGCACCTGATTTTCATAGCTACCTGAAAATTTGAAGCTGACACCTGCCGGCACTGTTAGTTCCCCAGATTGTATTTTCTGTTGGATAAACCTCTGCGCTTCCTCCACCACGTTCACCTCAGCATAACCTTCTTTTTTGTCAAAGAGCACATAGCCCGTAAGAAAGGTATTTTCGCTGCGAATCATTTGTGGCCCTCTGACATATTCCACACTTACCAGCTCCCCCAGGGGAATCTGTGCGTCAGTTGGTGTAGGTATCAATATCTTTTTAAGTTTCTCCGGATCGTCACGTAGCTCGCGGGGATAGCGCACGCGTATCGGGAACCGCTCGCGTCCCTCCACGCTGGTTGTAATCTGCATGCCACCGATTGCCGTTTCAATAGCCTGCTGAATTTGTTCCACACTAAGACCATAACGGGCAGAAGCCTCACGGTTAATCTTTAAATGCAGATAAGGTTTCCCCACAATGCGGTCAGCAAACACTGCTTCTGCCTTTACCGAAGGCACTTCCTTTAATATTTTCTCCAGCTCAAATCCAAACTTCTCGATGGTGTAGAGGTCAGGCCCGTATATTTTTATTCCCATCGGTGCACGCATGCCGGTTTGCAACATCACCAGACGGGTTTCTATGGGTTGCAGTTTCGGAGCGGAGGTAACACCGGGCAGATTGGTTACCTTAACAATTTCACTCCAAATATCATCAGGGCTTTTTATGTGATCGCGCCAGTTTCTGAAATATTTTCCATCCGGGTCGGGGATAAGCAATTCAGCGTCTATTCCTGCCAGCAAGGCCTGCTCATTGGTTAACGTATCGCCATTCTTCAGAACAAACCTTCCGTTCTCATCTACCTTGAATGCCTGACGGTGACCCTTTTTGTCCACCCTGTATTCCGGCTTATAGTTCACAATATTTTCATACATGGAAATGGGAGCAGGATCAAGAGCTGATTCCACACGCCCCATCTTGCCCACAACCAGTTCAACCTCCGGTATTGCCGACACCAGCATATCCAGCTGCTGCACTACCCTTTTGTTTTCCTCTATACCGGCATGCGGCATGGAGGAAGGCATCAGCAGGAAACTGCCCTCATCCAACGCAGGCATAAACTCTTTACCCACACCGGGAAACGTATGTAACATTGCAGACCAGGCCCGTGTGGTTCTGATGTTCATGCCAACTTTATCCAATCCGTTGGCCACAAAACCAAAGACACGACCGAACCCCAGCCAGATATTCAGGCCTAAGAGAATGACCAGTATCGGGATAGACAAAAACTTAATCTTATTTGAAAGACACCAACGGAGGATATGGGCATAGTATTTCTCCAGCAAATGGAACAACAGGAGGATACTTCCAATAATACCGGCAACGAAAACAAAATTGACAAACACACTCTTGCCAGCGCCCAGCGGCAACCAGTATTTTGCAAGCAGAAAAGTCACCGACACGACAGTGATGATGATGGTAAGATTTCGGATGAAGAAATTATCCAACCCGCTGTATTGACGAATGAAAAAGGCGATGCCTAAAGCGATTAAGGTCAGTCCACCCCAAACACTCAGCCAGATGGCAACCGGCAAACCCGCAATGATGAGCAATACATTAAACAGTATTCCTCTGATACCCCCTTTTATTTTAAATCCGAAAAACCAATGAGCAATAGTGGGAAGAATGATAAGCGCCACAATCAGTGAAGCCAGCAGCGCAAAGGTTTTGGTAAAAGCCAGAGGACGAAACAGCTTGCCTTCTGCGGCCTCCATAGTGAACACCGGGATGAAGCTGACGATGGTGGTAGACACGGCAGTCAAAATAGCGGAGCTGATTTCGGCAGAGGCATCGTAGATGATGTTTATCAATTTTTTCTCCTTAGGGGATTCATCGAGGTGTTTAATTACATTTTCCGATAAGATAATTCCCAGATCTACCATGGTGCCAATGGCAATGGCAATGCCCGACAGGGCAACGATATTGGCATCCACCCCAAAATAGCGCATGGCGATGAATACCATCAGCACAGCGATAGGCAGCAGGCTGGAGATTAATACCGAGGCACGGAGGTTGGCCACCATCACTATGACCACCAAAATAGTGATGAGTATTTCCAATGACAATGCTTCTTCCAGTGTGCCAAGCGTTTCATAAATCAGTTGTGTGCGGTCATAAAAGGGCACAATGGTTAGCTGGCTTACGGTGCCGTCCGGAAGGATTTTTTGGGGAAGACCCGGAGCAATCTCGTTGATTTTTTCCTTTACATTATTGATTACAGCCAGAGGGTTGGAACCATACCGCGCCACTACCACCCCGCCAACTACCTCAGCGCCATCCTTGTCCAGCAAGCCTCTGCGCGTGGCAGGACCGAGGGTGACTACGCTGATATCTTTCAACCGGATGGGCACATTGTCATTGACCGTTACCACGGCATTTTCCAGGTCTTCTACCGACTTGATATAGCCCAGTCCGCGCACGAGATATTCGGCATTATTGATTTCAATAGTCTTTGCTCCCACATCGCGGTTTGCATTTTTTACGGCCATCATCACCTGGTGCAATCCGATGTTATAAGCTTTCAGGGCATCCGGATTCACGTCTACCTGATATTCTTTCACAAACCCTCCTACCGAAGCCACCTCAGCCACACCGTCCACCGCGTTAAGGCTATAACGCACGTAAAAATCCTGCACGGTGCGGATCTCATCCAAGTTCCACCCACCGGTAGGATTGCCTTGTGGATCGCGTCCTTCAAGGGTATACCAAAAGATTTGTCCTAGCGCTGTGGCATCCGGGCCGAGGGAGGGTTGAACGCCATCCGGCAATACTCCCGAAGGGAGCGAATTCAATTTTTCCAGAATACGAGACCGCGACCAGTAGAACTCTACGTCTTCGTTAAAGATGATGTAGATACTTGAAAAGCCGAAGATGGATGAACTGCGAATCGCTTTCACCCCCGGTAGTCCCAGCAACACAGTGGTGAGCGGATAGGTGATCTGGTCTTCAATATCCTGAGGCGAGCGGCCGGGCCATTCGGTGAAAACGATTTGCTGGTTTTCACCAATGTCGGGAATGGCATCCACCGGCACAGGATCTGAAGGCAACCAGGGCACCTTCCAGCCAAACGGAGCCGTTGCAATGCCCCAGCCAATAAACAATAACAGCAGCAATGCCGTCACTAATTTATTTTCCAGAAAAAACCTGATGATAGCATTAAGCATTAGCACAAAATTTTAGTTAAACCGTGCACAAAACCTTTCCTTCCTCCCCTTCAGAGGGAAAGGAAATCGCCTGCACGCAACGGTGCAGACTTATGCTAATGCTTGTCTAACACAGGAAAGTCTGAAGGAGCACCGGAATGTCTTCCGGTATCAACGGAGGTTTGTAGTTGAGGTACTCAGTAGAATTTTCGGAAATGTCTCTGATATCAAAAAGTGCAAGGGAACCACATGCAGCTACCGGAAGTTTAACACCCACCTGAGCCACCTGCTCAACAGTGTATTGCTGATCATACTTGACGAACCGGGTTTCGTTTTTACAGCAGTTGTCGTCATGATCTTCGCGGTGGCAGGTTTTCTGTTGACGTGAGGCGCAGCAGCTTTTGAAATTATCATGACAACTACCGGCAGAGGAAAATAATGAGATTTTTCTGAGTTCGTTTTTACAATAATGCAGGTCAATAGATACTCCCGCTGATAAGAGCAGTATAAGAACAGCAAGCGGGATATTAATAATTCTTGTAAACATGTTACCCGAAGTTAATAAATGTATATGAATCGGAATGTTAAAATTTGCTATTCCCGCTGCCAAAAGTTTCTTTGAGTACAGGAACTATTGCAGTTCCCATATCTACTAAAATTTTCACGTCATGCTATACATGCGCATGGTAGATTTTTTTACATACAGAAATCCGTTTATTCCGCGTAATATGCATACAAGCATCAACGGATAGGTTGCATAATGTATTTGCTGAGGTAAAAAGGTAAAGCAACCTGTCAGGACAATAAATGAAAGCAGCGCTGTAAACAGATAATAGTTAGCAAGTATTTTTTTTGCGCAAGGCATAAGACATAAAACCGGAAAAATGCAATGTATCGGGAAAGCCCAAAGTAAATTGTAGTTTCGGGCGGCATGATGGTCTGTGAAAAACGAAATAAACGCAATGTTCAGCCCTAAGAAGCCGATAAGCGCAAAGTAAACTCCATCAATAGCTATGACATGCCGGTTGCTCCTGCGCTCCCAAATGGTAAGTATCAAAAAAAAGAAAAAAAGAGCACTAAACACGTTCAGTGGAGAAAAAAACTCTCGCTCCTGCGCTTCAGGAACCGCTTTATATAGGATTGACGACCGGTTGACTAATGGAACTATGCTATCGCCTCGGCTGATACGGCCTTTTCCAAATGACAGCCTGACAAAATCCGGGAGAAACATGTATTGATAGGCAGTAGCCGGCACATCAATTTCTGACCCTAGAGCCAGATCAATACCAAGATCGCCCCATGGATGCGGTATGCGCGGTTCTGTTATTTCAAACGGGTCAATATATAAATCCATAAGTTGCCGGAAGGTAAGTGGCCGGATGGCATAGGATGTATCCAGATATAATTGTTCACCTAATACTTTTATCAGAATGTCTCTCAAACGTGTAGCACAGTTATCATAGAGATAATCATAGCGGTAATAGCGATTTTCGGGCTTTGCATTTTCTTCAAGCAGCTCAAATATTCTTTGCTTTTCATCTGCCGAAAGGTTGAGCACATCTTCATAAACCGTACGATTATCTATCACATAACTATAAATAAAATATCTTGCCGGAGCTGTTGCCAGCATATAATTCTGCCTACCCATAGCGAAGTTGACATAGAAGTTGGGTTGGTCAAAATCAAAGGTGCCATAGTTATAAGTACGGTCAATTCCCAGATCGGGGTCTTTAATCCTCAGCGCATTGTGACCAAACGCTTCATAGAGCGCTTTGCCCGGGGCACAGGTGAGCAGGCTCACCTCTGCAAGGGGGGAAAGCTGAGGAACAGTGGCTGCCGCGCTCAGGAAAATTCCAAGGCAAGCAGTGAGGGCAGCATTAAGGACTACCATCCAGCTGACTTTTTCACTCAATTTCCGCAAACATTCCATACCTAAATATCTTGCATGGTGGTAGCTACCCTCATACGTTCTCTTTATCCTTTTACCTTAAAATGCCTGCAGGTCAACCAGCCGCTTATATAAACCGTTTCGGGCGGTAAGGCTGGCATGGTTGCCCCGTTCCTGAATTTTTCCATCCTGCATCACAATAATTTCATCTGCAAACTGAATGGTGGACAGCCGATGCGCAATCACTATAGACGTTCTGTTAGCCATAAGCTTATAGATTGCTTCCTGCACAAGCTTTTCGTTCTCGGTATCCAATGATGAAGTAGCTTCGTCAAGAATCAGGATATCCGGATTGCTCAGCACAGCCCGGGCAATGGTGAGTCGCTGGCGCTCGCCTCCGCTCAGCTTGCACCCCCTATCTCCAATGAGGGTATCATATCCATTTTCAAGCCGCATAATAAACTCATGGGCATTGGCAATTTTAGCCGCCTGTATTACGCTTTCAAGGGAAGCATTTTCCACTCCGAAACGAATGTTGTTGAACACGGTATCATTGAACAACACAGCCTCCTGGGTGACGACTCCCATTAGCCTGCGCAGATCGCTCAGGCGGTAGTCACGTATATCTATGCCATCAATGAGTATTTGTCCTTCTACCGGATCATAAAAGCGGGGCAGCAAGTCCACAAGCGTGGTTTTGCCGGCTCCGGAAGGACCTACAAGAGCAACGACTTTTCCTTTATGAATGGTCAGATGAACATCCCGAAGCACCCACTTGTCATCATAGTTGTAATAGGCAAACGACACACCTCTGAACTCAATTTTATCTCTGAAACTGTCAATCGGACGGGCATTGGGCTTTTCCCGGATGCGGATATCGGCCTCCAGTATTTTGTTGATACGGTCCACAGAAGCGAGCGCTTTCTGGATGTTATAGTAGGCCGATGAGAAACTTTTGGCCGGGGGAATGAGCTGGGAAAAAATCACCATAAAGCCGATGAAAGTTTCTGCACCAAGAGGATAAGCCGGATTGAGCACCAACCTGCCACCAAACCATAGCACGGCAACCACAATGACAATTCCCAGAAATTCAGACAACGGAGAAGAGAGATCTCTTCTGCGCAAGGTGGCATTCATAATTTTTGTATAAGCCGTATTTACCATTTTGAATTTGGCAAACTGGTAATCTTCTGCCCTGAAAGCTTTAACAACCCGCATACCCGAAAGCGTTTCTTCAATCACTGCCAGCATTTCGCCCAGACGGTTTTGCGCCCGGAGAGATGCCCTTTTCAGACTTTTTCCGATTCTTCCTATAACCAGAGCCGTTATCAAAATCATTATCAATACGAATGCAGTAAATTCCGGACTCATGTACAGCATTGCTCCCAAAAAGATGAGAATAGTAATCGGCTCTTTAAAAAGCACTTCAATCGTGCTGATGATTCCTGTTTCTATTTCCTGCACATCGCTTGTCAGCCGGGCCATCAGATCACCCTTTTTCTGATCGGAGAAATAGGATAACGGCAGTGACAGAAGCTTTTTATACAGCTTCTCTCTTATTTCTGCCACTGCCCGGGTTCGCAGGGGAGCAAGAAAAAACAGGGCCAGATAGCGGAAAAGATTTTTAAAAAAGAAAACCACAATTACCACAATACACAGGGCAATCAGTGCCTGCAGCTTACCCTCCTGCTGAATGATATGCAGGAAGTGGTAATTAAACAAATCAATAAAATATTCCACTGAAATACGGAATGTCGGAGGGGTCAATGCACTGCCCTGCGTCTGGGAATCTTTAAACAAAAGGTTTAAAAAAGGAATAATCATCGCAATGGAAACAAGAGAAAATACCGAGGAGAGCAGATTAAACAGTATGTTCAGCAGAGCAAACACATAATGCCTTCTCAGATAATCTGCAATGCGGATAAAATTGCTCATAGCCGGAGTAAATATATTACTAAGTTGACGACTTGTGGGTGAAAGAACCAACAGCCATCTGAAAGCTTTAGGCTATCTTTATTGGCAGACTATTATACTTGTTGTGCCATGAGCTCAAGAAGACAAATGAAAGTAGCCGGTCTGCTGCAGGAAACCCTGAGCGGAATCTTTCAGAAACACGGTCCTGACTTTTATGGGAATGCCTTTGTCACCATCACTGGGGTGGATGTTACTGCCGATCTGCTCATTGCCAAGGTTTATCTCAGTATATTTAATGTAACCGACAAGCAAAAAGTGCTTGATGAAATAAAGCTTCAGACCAATGAGATCAGAAAACACCTGGGCAACCAGTTGCGCCATCATCTGAGACGCATCCCTGAATTGTTGTTCTATCTTGACGAATCCCTGGAAAATGCCCTGCGTATTCAGGAATTGCTTCGCGAGGCGGAAAAAAAGACCAATTCATGATTTTGCTTTTTTAAACGGAACCTCATACCGTTTTATGGCCCCTGTATCTGATTATTTTACCCAACCACATTAAAGCCGACAGGTTGAATCCGCTGAGCTTCCAGATTGCCCTGCGTTATCTGATTTCAAAAAAATCAGTTACTGCTATAAATATCATCACAGGGGTCGCCATGACGGGAATGATGTTTGGCACTATGGCGCTCATACTGGTTTTATCCGTATTCAACGGTTTTGAAAGTCTGGTGGTAACCCTCTATCAGTCATTCAATCCCGACATCCGGATAACTGTCCGTGAAGGTAAGGTTTTCAGTCCTGCCCAGGTCTCTTTAGCTGCGCTGCAGCAACTGGATGAAGTTACCGCCATCACTGCAGTGCTGGAGGAAAATGCCATCATGCGATATCAGGATCGCGAATACATTGGCACCATAAAAGGCGTGGACGGCAACTACACCCGGGTAAACGGAGTAAGTGGCAAAACTATTGAGGGAACCTTTACGCTGGAAGAAAAGGGACAACCCTATGCCGTTCTGGGAGCCGGAGTAGCCGGAGCTCTGGGAGTAACGCTGGAAAATCAGTTAAATGCCTTACAGATTTACGTGCCCCGCAGAGGAAAAGAAACACTTTCGCTTGATCCTTCTCAGGCTTTTGTGCGCAAAAACATTCGTCCAGCAGGTGTTTTTTCCATCCAGCAGGATTTTGACAGTAAATATGTGCTTGTTCCGCTTGAATTCGTTCAGGACCTCCTGGATTATGACGAGGAAATATCTGCTTTGGAAATTAAACTGAAGCCGGGTGTACACCTCAGCACAGCAGAAAAAAAGATCAAAGACATTGCCGGAAACAATTTTGAAGTACTGAACCGCTATGCACAAAACAAATTTCTCTACCGTATAATGCGCATAGAAAAATGGGCGGTCTTCGCCATTCTGACACTCATTCTGCTCATTGCCTCCTTTAACATTATCGGCTCTTTATCGATGTTGGTGATTGAAAAAAGAAAAGACATTGCCGTGCTTAAAGTGATGGGGGCCGACAACAGGCTTATCCGCAAAATATTTCTGCTTGAGGGTTTGCTAACTTCACTTGCCGGAAGCCTGGCAGGGGCGCTTGTAGCCGTGTTGCTATGTGTGATACAGATGCAATTTCAGATAATTAAACTTCAGGGCAGCGGAACTTTTGTTATTGATGCTTATCCGGTGGAAATCCGTGCATCGGACTTTATTCTCGTAGGATTCACCATCATCTGCATCTCAATGGGCGCTTCGTGGATACCAACCCAAAGAGCAGTAGAAAGAGAAGCTATCATGATACATGAGTAGCTGTAGTCAGATTATTTCCATAGCCTCTTTTTTTATCCATCCCTCTTTGCCATCGGCCAATTGTATCTTCTGCCAGTCGCCCTCATGCTCCAGCAGCTTTATTTTAGTGCCCTGTCTGAGAATAAACAGGTCTGTACTCTGGGCATCCGGGGCGCTCTTTACGTACACATTTTTGGCAAAAACAATGGCTTCTGTCCTTTTCATCTGATGGCGATATTGATTCCATGCCAATAAAACTGCGCTGAGCGAGAGCAGCACAGTCAGTATCATGAACAGAAAACTGATTTGCCTGATGAGCTGATTACGTATAAAAAGAAATAGCACGCCTGCCAGGAGAGCTGTCCATATAAGAGCCAGAGCCACCATTGCCCATGCATCGGAAGATAAGGAGGCAACGAAGTTTTTCACCCAGCGGACGAAAAACAATTCCGGCACGGGCTCAACACGATCAACTACCTGCAAGTTTGCCAGGCGGAGATTAAAATCTATGTCTTTATCGGAAGGGGCAAGCTTTTTGGCGCGCTCATAGTTGAGTATAGCCAGTGGAATGTTACCCATTTTGTAGCAGGCATTTCCAAGGTTGTAATACAAGGCCGGTGAAGTATAACCCACCTGTATCAGCGAATCATAAAGGGCTGCGGCCGCAGAATATTTTTTTTCTTTATACAGCTGATTGGCCTTCTGAAAAGTTTCCTGAGCCGTTTCAGCCCGAACAGATAAATTGAAAAACGCTCCCATTATCAGCAGCATCAGCAAGATGCGGATGCCGGCTCTTCGCATGCGGTAAGATAAAAATCCTGTTGTTTTCATTTCACACTTTTCAGTTCGGTTTCCAGTCGTGAAATGATTTCCCTTGCCCGTTCATAATCCCTTTTCATATCTCCCTCGGCAGACGGGGCAAACAAGGCTGATTCGGCATCATCCAGCACTTTAAGAAGTTGATTGATTGTTTCCTGAGGCAACTGATAATCGGTTAGAATTTTTTCTATTCTATCCCGGCTTAAAGCGGCCTGTTCAATTTTGAGTTTATCGCCCAGATAACCCCACAAAGCTTTTGCTATTTCATCATAAAAGGCTTTGCGATTGTTTACATTAATAAATGTCCGCGCTCTCCTCAGCCGTTTGATTGCCTCCTTATTGGCACGCCTGTTTTTCAACAGCATGGGATTGGCTGCAATTTGTTCTTCACGCCTTTTGTACATCAACAGCAGCACAAACAAAAAGAATGGTGTGGCATAAAAAGCCATAAACTTCCAGGAATGCAGCCATGCTTCACCACTCTTTTTCAATGTGCCTGACGTTTTGATGTAGCGTATATCCTGCCCTATTAACTCCACTTCTTCCTTGGTGATACCTTGAATAACGGGCTGACTGCCGGCTGCTGATTCGCCTTCCACAAGCAGCAGGTATTCGGGTGAACGCTGTACGAAATACTGCTCTTTAACAGGATCAAAATAAGAAAATTCCACAGAGGGGATTTTATATTGCCCGCTCCGGCGCGGAATAATAAGGTAATCATTAGACTTACTCCCGCTGACTATATTGCCTTTTGTTGAAATTTTTTCGCTCTGTTTGGGGTCAAAAACGTCCAGGTCAGAGGGCAGGCTTATTTCCGGCAACTGCAGGAGTTTGATGCTGCCGGTGCCGGAAATACTTATGGTGAGGGTTACCGGCTCATCAGGACCGATTTCAGTTTTGCTTAACGTTACGTTGAGAGTATAACTTCCCACCGCTCCGGTGAAACTTTCCGGCCTGCCTTCTTTGGGAAGAGACTTCACCTTCACCTTCACCGTATTGCTGCGAAATTTATAGGGGTAGTCCTGATAGGTACTAAAAAAATCATCAAAGAAGAAGCCGCGTTGGCTCTGCACTCGCAGCCGCACATTTGTCTGCAGCTCCATGGGATCTATTTCCAGCTCGCCATCCCGCTGGGGAAAAAGCGCATCTTTTTTAATCACTGCTGCATTATATTCCATCCCGTTATACACCTCAGAGGAAAACTGGATATTTTCCGGGAGCTCCAGTGATTGAACCCAGAAACCTGTATAGGAAGGGGGTTTAGAAACGGATGTATTGTTAATCGGCCACCGGTAATAAAGCTTATACATGACGGTGATCTGCTCACCCTGATAAACCTCGGTTTTATCTACAAGAAGACGCAGGAAAACATTATCACTGATCTGATCATAGATATCCGCACTTTTCCCCGACTGCCCTGAGCCGGCTTCCCCGGGAGAATCCGCTTCGGTAACCTCAACAGTGATGGGATTTGTTGAAAGGGTTTTCCCGCCTGCTACTATGGTTGCGGCACCTATAGTAAGAGTCCCCTTTTTTACAGGCCGCAGGTAATAGGAATAGGATATGCTGCGGGATACATTGCCATTAATAATCTGCATGCTCGTAGATTGGTTGGGGCCGGAAAGCACGGTGAAGTCGTGAAAAGCAGGAGGCTTGAAGTTTTTGCCATCTGCATTTTCAAGCGTAAAAGTCACCTGGAGTGTGCCGTTTAATGACACTTTCCTTTTATTTACGGTAGCTGTAAAATCTGCATCCTGTGCAGCAGCGGAGAGGGCTGGCAGAAAAAATACTCCGATAACCGCAAAACGCAGAAGGCCAGTGCTCCATCCTTGTCGCAGGCAGGATAGTCTTCGCATAAACCCCAAAATATAGATTGCTTGCATCTCTTACCAGTCCTTGTCTGTTTTTTGTTTTTCCGCGGGCAGTTTTTCTTTCGCGATGCGCTGCTGCAGGCGCTGCTCCTCCCGCATTAAGGCTTCCAGCAATCTTTGAGCCTCCTCACGGGTAAGGTTGCCGCTCTGTGCCTCTTGTTCACGTTGCTCTAGCTGTTGTTCATTCGCTTCCTGTTTTTGATTTTGTTGATTTTGTTGATTTTGATTTTGCTGGTTTTGCGCCTGCTGATCCTGCTGCTGATTTTGCTGTTGTTCTTGTTGGTTCTGCTGATGATTTTGCTGGTTTTGCTGTTGATCCTGCTGGTCTTGTTTTTGTTGCTGATCCTGATTTTGCTTATTCTGTTGGGGATTATTTTTCAGCATATGCTGAGCATAGGCAAGGTTGTATTTAGAGTCCATGTCGGACGGATTCAGACGCAGGGCGTTTTTAAAAGCCTCAATGCTTTTTTCATATTCCTGCGCTTCCAGAAATGTGTTTCCGAGATTATGGTAGGCTTTGGCTTTGGTTAAATTGTCTTTGGCAAGAGCAGCAGCTGTTTCAAAATATTCCTTTGCTTTTTGAAAATCTTTTTTCTGATAAGCCACATCGCCCAGATTGAATATTGCTTCCGGCAGGTTGTTTTTAATATCCAGCGCCTTTTGATATTCTTTTTCCGCCTCTTCCCATTTTCCTTCAATATAGCGCTGATTGCCCGAGCGCACATGTGCCCTTTCCTTTTGCGCAAACACCTGTGTGGTTAACAGCACCCCCAATATAACGGTAAGCACTCTCATGGCTTTCCAGCGGTTTTAAACAATTGCCATTGCTGCAACCAATGGCTTCTTCTCTCTGTTATAAAAAACTCCAGCGCCAACAGCATCATCGCTAAAGCCAGAAAATATTGAAACTGGTCTTCATAATCGGTGAAAATACGTTCTTCAATTTCTCTTTTTTCCATTGACGAAATCGCGGTGAATAAGCGATTCAGGTCATCGCTGCCCGCTGATAAACGGATATATTCTCCATTGGCTTTAGCTGCTATTTGCTGGAGGATGGTTTCATTGAGTTTGGTCAGTACGATATTTCCCTGTCTGTCGCGCTTAAAATCAATTTGAACGTTGTTTTTATACACCGGAATGGGAGCACCCTGAGGTGACCCGATGCCGATGCAATGGATGATAATGCCTTCTTTAGCAGCCTCCTCGGCTATTGTCAATGGGTCTTGTTCATGGTCCTCTCCGTCAGTAATGATGATAAGGGTTTTGTATTTTTTTTCATCCGATCCGAATGCCTGCATGGCTAGCTGAATGGCATCGGCAATAGCCGTACCCTGTGTGGGCACCATTTCCGGACTCATGGTGTTGAGAAACAGCTTGGCAGCCGCATGGTCAATGGTCAGGGGCATTTGCAGATAAGCGTTGCCAGCAAAAACTATCAGCCCGATGCGATCATTCTGGAGCTTATCAATAAGCCGGGCTACGAGCAACCGCGCACGCTCCAGCCGATTCGGCTTGACGTCTTCGGCAAGCATGCTGTTGGAAACGTCTATAGCTACTATCACATCTACACCCTGCCTTTTCACCTTTTCGTATTTCGTGCCGATCTGGGGATTGGCCAAAGCCACGCATAAAGCAGAAAACGCCAATAAGGCGAATATAAATTTTACATAATGCCTGCCCGTTGCACTATAGGGCATGAGGCGGACTATCAATGGTTTTTCACCCAGCCGGGATGTGGCTCTTTTTCTCCAGAACAGGAAAACCACAAAGGCAACCAGGAGCGGAACCGCCAGAAAAAGGAGATTGAGATAGGCCATATTTTCAAAGCGCATCATAGCAGCAAGCAAAATAAACCCGCCATAAGTTCGTCAAAACTAAGCACGACAGCGGGTCAGGGATGTTAAAAAAAATTAACTCGTTGACTGTTGGCAGGCTTAGCTCTCTTCCAGTGCTGCCGCTCCGCTGACTATTTCAGTGAGCTCCGTGGTGATAGCCGCCTGTCGGGCTCGATTGTAAGAGATACGTAGTTCTCGTAGCAATTCACTGGCATTTTCGGTGGCTTTATCCATGGCGGTCATACGCGCTCCGTGCTCGGAGGCATTATTATCCAGAATGACCTTGAAGAATTGCGTTTTGAGAATTTTGGGTACCAGATATTCTACAATTTCCTTTTTATCAGGTTCAAAAATAAAATCCGGTATCCTGCGACCTTTGGTACTGGTGCCTGGCTCTATTCTTGGAATAGGCAGAAACTGTTCGTTGCTGAAAATTTGTGTGGCGGCATTTTTAAACCTGCTGTACACAAACTCCACACGGTCATACCTGCCTTCCAGAAAGCCATTCATGGCATAGTTAGCAGCCTGAGACACATTTTCAAAAGTAGGGCGTGCCAGCAGACCCGTAAAATCTTTATTCAAAGGATAAGGTTCCCGTTTGAAATATGTGTGCCCTTTGTTGCCAATGGTCATGATTTCTACTTTGCCACCGGCGGCAAGGTTGGCATATTTTTCCTGAATAACAGATCGGGTCATTTTGATGAGGCTGGAGTTAAAGGCACCGCACAAGCCTTTGTCAGAAGTGACCAGGATAATTAAAACGCTTTTCACCTCACGCTGGGCAGCAAAGGCAATATCCAGACTTCCTTCAGTACCTGAAACGATATTCCGCAGCATCTCCAACAGTTTGTCTGAATAAGGACGCATCTGGATAATAGCCTCCTGTGCCCTGCGCAATTTGGCAGCAGACACCATTTTCATGGCTTTTGTTATCTGCTGGGTTGAGATAACTGACTGAATGCGTGTGCGTACTTCTTTTAGTTTGCCGCCCGGCATGATGGCACCTGTTTAAATGACAACTTGTTATTTGGAAAATTTATCTGCAAGTTCTTTGGCCAGTTGCTCAATGGTTTTCAATACTTCATCTTTCAGATCACCGGCTTTAAGTGAATCCAGTTCTTTGCGGAAGCGGGCCTCCATCTGGGTAAGGAATTCCACTTCAAAATCTCTCACCTTGTTGACGGGCACTTTGCTAAGGAGTCCTTTGGTTCCGCAATAAATAATGGCAATCTGCTTTTCTACCGGCATGGGAGAATGCAGATTCTGTTTTAATATTTCTACATTTCGCGCACCCTTGTCCAGTACGGCACGGGTAGCAGGATCAAGGTCAGAACCGAATTTTGAAAAGGCTTCCAGCTCGCGGTATTGGGCCTGGTCAAGTTTAAGGGTTCCGGCCACTTTTTTCATGGATTTAATCTGGGCATTTCCACCCACACGGGATACGGAGATGCCTACATTGATAGCCGGCCGCACACCGGAGTTAAACAGGTTGGTTTCCAGAAATATCTGGCCGTCCGTAATAGAAATCACGTTTGTAGGTATATATGCAGACACGTCCCCAGCCTGTGTTTCAATAATCGGCAGAGCCGTCAGAGAGCCTCCGCCTTTTACCAAAGGCTTAAGCACATCCGGAAGGTCATTCATTTTACTGGCTACTTCATCTTTTTCAATGATTTTGGCAGCCCGCTCCAGAAGGCGCGAGTGCAGGTAAAACACATCGCCCGGATAGGCTTCGCGTCCTGGAGGCCGTTTAAGCAGCAACGATACTTCACGATAAGCCACGGCCTGTTTTGACAGGTCATCATATACAATCAGTGCCGGGCGACCGGTATCGCGGAAATATTCTCCGATAGCACAGCCGGCAAAGGGGGCATACACTTGCAGGGGGGCGGGGTCGGAAGCGGTGGCAGCAACGATAATGGTATAAGGCATGGCCCCATAATCTTCCAGCGTTTTGGCCACATTGGCTACCGTGGAAGCTTTCTGTCCGCAGGCCACATAAATGCAATAAACCGGCTGTCCTTTATCGTAAAATTCTTTTTGATTAATAATGGTATCAATGGCGATCGCTGTTTTACCGGTCTGACGGTCACCTATTATCAGCTCGCGCTGACCGCGCCCGATAGGTATCATTGCGTCAATAGCTTTAATACCGGTTTGGAGGGGTTCCTTTACGGGCTGCCGGTATATTACCCCAGGCGCCTTTCGCTCCAAGGGCATTTCATAGAGTTCTCCGGTAATGGGTCCCTTCCCGTCTATGGGTTCTCCGAGAGTATTCACTACTCTCCCCAACATGCCCTCACCCACTTTTATGGAGGCAATGACTCCGGTTCTGCGCACGGTGTCGCCTTCCTTTATACCTTGAGAGCTACCCATGAGCACTACCCCCACGTTGTCTTCTTCCAGATTGAGGGCAATGGCTTTTACTCCGTTTTCAAATTCTACCAGTTCACCCGCCTGCGCTTTGGTCAGTCCGTAAATACGAGCAATGCCGTCACCTACTTCCAGCACCGTACCAATTTCCTCTAATTCAGCTTCCGTTTTGACGCCTGTAAGTTGTGCCCGCAGAATCGCAGAAATTTCATCAGCTTTTACTTCTACCATGATTTATATCGATTAAGGGTTAACGTAATTTTTTAAGATAGGCATTGTCATCCATTCGTTTTCTGGCAAGGTTGAGCGCTCTGGCTATGCTGGCATCATACTTTTTGTCGCCATACTGTAGGATAAACCCACCGATCACAGTTGAATCTACGGCTGTTTCAAGTCTGATTTCTTCCAGCTGCGCCTGCTGTTTGAGTCTGGTCAGCAGCCGGTCAACCAGTTGTTTATCCAGCGGGGCTGCAGAGATAACTTTTACCGGAGTGATATGCTTGTATGCATCATACTGCCGCAGAAAACTTTCCACCATCTCTTTTAGAAATACTTCCCGGCTCTTTTTTACCAGTAATGTTAAGAAGGACATTGTCAGGTCGGAGATCTTTCCTTTAAGGACAGACTGCAATGCCTTGATTTTTTTATCCGGATGGATGATAGGATTACTTAGCAACAGATTAAACTCACGGCTAGCCCGAATTACCTCTTTCAGATACAGCTGGTCCTGATATACTTCATCAGCCTTCCCTTGCTCAATGGCAAGGTCAAGCAGGGACTTAGCGTAACGTGTAGCAAGTTTAACGGCAGACATGTACCTGCATTTTGAGGATTTTTGCATTTCCGCTGACGCATTGCAGGATAAACAGCTTACCGCTTAAAGTAATGGACCATTTATGAGGCAACTGCAGCATCAGTTTAGCTTCATTTCGTCTACTAAACTTGCCACATACGCATCATGCGCTTGTTTTTCCTGCAACTCGCGTCTGAGTATTTTTTCGGCCAGCTCAATGACAAGCTTACCCACCTGGTTTTTCACATCCACCAGGGCCGCCATTTTCTGGTTTTCAATTTCCACACGCGCACTGGCCACTATTTTATGCGCCTCTTCCTTGGCTTTTTCCCTGGCATCCTGAATCAGTTTATCACTAACCTCGCGGGCTTCTTTCAATATGCGGGCACGTTCTTCTTTTGCCTCTGCAAGAATGCGTTCATTATCAGCTTTGAGACGTGCCATTTCCTCCCGGGCTTTCTCAGCCTGCCGGAGAGAATCCGCAATGGAATTTTCCCGTTCCTCAAGGGCTTTGAGAATGGGCTTCCATGCATACTTTTTCAAAATCAGAAACACTGTTCCGAACGCAATGAGCGTCCAGATGATTAAACCCGGATCAGGATTCAACAGGTTTTTCATGGCGGTTATTTATTTAATATAATGTTAAGCGTTTCGTCTTCTCTCCTAAACGCTGCCTAACCGGATAACGGCAGATCCAGGTTTGGCGAGATGAGCAACGATTAACGTATTTATCCAAGGGCCAGAAAACAGATTACTGCACCGAAGAGAGCAACCCCTTCTATGAGAGCAGCAAAGATGATAGCAGCCGTACGAATATCGTTACCGGCTTCTGGCTGACGCGCTATAGCTTCAGCTGCGCTTCCGCCTATTCTGCCGATACCCAGGCTGGTTCCGATTACAACAAGACCGACACCAATACCTGCCCCCAGGGGACCTATTGTTTCAAGGGCCAGTAAAATAGTTGATAATAGCATGTTTCAAAATTGGTTTTATGGTTAAAGAATAATTTCATCAGAAGAATGGTGCGCTGGCTCCTCCACTGCCTGCCCGATAAAAAGAGCCGTTAAAAAAGTAAAAATGTAAGCCTGCAGTGCCGCTACAAAAAGCTTTATCATATACATAAAAACGGTGAAGGCGACCACGGCCAATCCGATGCCTAACGAGGGAATCTCTCCTACACGAGGTCCCAATATAAAAATCAGACTCATGATGCTAAGCAAAACAATGTGGCCGGCAGTCATGTTTGCAAAAAGACGAATCATCAGGGCAAAGGGCTTTGCCAGCACCCCCACCAACTCAATGGGCACCAGTATCGGCTTCACAAACAGGGGCACACCCGGAGGGGAGATCAAATGACCCCAGTAATGTTTGTTGCCGCTCAGGTTAATAAGCAGCAGCGACAATGCTGCCAGCGTGAACGTTACGGCAATATTGCCCGTTACATTGGCTGAACCGGGAAAAATCGGCACCAGACCTAGCAGGTTGTTTAGCCAGATGAAGAAGAACAATGTCAGCATGTAAGGCATGTATTTTTTGTATTTCTTTTCTCCTATAGAGGGGCGGACCACTTCATCACGGACAAAGAGAATAATCGGCTCCATAAAAGACTGCAGTCCTTTAGGAGCCTGTCCTTTGCGTTGCTGGTAAGCACGGGCTACCGCAACAAAGATCCACACCATCAGGGCAGCTACGAAAAACATACTAAACACATTCTTCGTAATAGAGAGATTAAAAAAACTGCCGCCATCCTCGCGCACAATATGTCCGTGGTCATACCGATAACCTGCATAGGGCACATAGTTATGATCGGGCCCCACAAACTTGCTGGAAAGGAATACCTTAAGCCCATCTTGCTTTGAATAAACTATCACCGGCAGGGGAAGATAAAGATGCCCTACAATGTGAAACATGTAATCATCACCAATGTGATGCGCTATAAGCTCAGATGCGTTAAACTCTCCCGCCTCAGATGCAGCAAGAGAATGCAGGGGCATGCACAGGATCGTGATTCCCAAACAACCGGCCAGAATCAGCCGCTTAATCATTGATATCTTATTAGAAATCAAATAGTTAGGTTGTTAAAAATAGCTGCGCTGCAGGGCGCTTTAAAATTTCGCTGCGAAGATAGCTACTTTTAACAGATAAAAAAGCCTGCAGGAAGACTTTCTTTTAAGAATTTTCGCACTCGCGCGCTTATTAAAAGCAGTGACCAAGTTCTAATCATGTATTTTCAGCCGCGGCAAACAGGAGCTCCACCTCTTCACCGAAACAGGAATCAGGTTTCTTTTTTCTACACAAACAGTTGTGGAGGCCTTGCTATGCCTGGTATGTAAGCTCTAATGTATTGCACTACCAATATGCATGATGTGCGCTAGTCCACCTGTGCCGGACCTACGGGGTTCATCCCTTTTTGCCTCCCGCAGGTAGCCATTTTGTCCTTGGAGTAATTTCCAAATCCCATAGTCATCATTACATAAAAGCCATCGGGAGCAAAATCCGGGGCATTTATGAGTTTGCCACCACCGTGTTTCCAGTTATCCGAAGGTATGGCAAGCTGGTAACCCGCCCTTAACCCCTTAATGGGACCGCGCATTACGCCCTCTTCTCCTTTCTTACCAAAGAGGTAATCCATCCTTATGGAAAAATCAAACAGGAAGTTTTTTAAAATCAGGTTGTATTCATTGGCCCCGACATCCGCATTGGTAAGCTGAGAAACGGGGATATCCCCCTCACGGGTCACATTCAGGCTCAGGCGGGAATGCCCGATACCTACCATCGGGCTGAGCCGGAAAGCCGGCATATCAATAACAGAGAAACCGGCACTCAGTACAGTTTTCATCAGCATGGACCGGTGCGTGGTACCCTCATCATTTTTTCCCCAACTATCCTGCAGGCGGGTACCGCTGAACATCATACTTAAATCAAGCGCTGTGACTATTCCTTTAAACTGAAGGCTAAACCCCATGCCCAGCGGCAGATAATGATTTTTTACAGGGGTTGCTTCCTTCGGCACTAGTGCGCCAAGCACATTTTGATCTATGTTAGCATAACCAGCTCCCAAATACAGGGAACTCCCATAATGCTTTCCTATAATCTGCGCGTGTGTGCTTACAACAAGCAACAGGGGCAGGACGGAAGACAAGAGTACTTTTTTTGTATTCATGGCAAAAAAAATTGTGTATTTAAAGCCGGACGGCTTTCTATAAAATTAACAGAAATACAAAAGAAAAGTTTTACAGGGTCTGTTTGGCAGGTACACCTCACGCCTGCACATATTTGTAGATGATAAGTAGAGCTGACCCAACGGGCGCAGTTTTTTAAGAAAAAAGCGAACAAGCGCGCTTTAAAAATGTGTGCCACATCCGTGCGGAAAAACGATTAATACCCCGTTGTTTTCTGAGCCAGCATATCATCATGAGTTTTTTGAGAGCATCATTAAATGCGCGCCCCGGTGTTTTGCCGGAGTGCCTTTTGCATAATAGTGGGTGTGCGTTGTTGGAAATCATTCCTCCATGCATCCAGGTCATGCCGCGATTCATCAAAGAGAGATGGCGCGCTTTTTAAAGTCCAGCGAATAAAAAATACATTCCATCCGCAGTGCAGAAAAGCTGTGCGCAAAAGTCATTGCTCCTATAGCTGCAGCGACCTGAATCCAGTTTTGATTTATTTAGTATTAATTTTCGTTTCAGAACAATTTCAGGGGCACTATACATGGGGTTTCCCTTTCATTCTTAACTACGTGCCTGATTAGAGTGGTAAACACTGCATATAACAAAAGTGAAAAACCGCTTGCTTTTCTTTTTGAGTTATGCCCTGTTTTGGCTCGCATTTTTCTTTACGATAAGACTCGCTTTTATTACGGTGAATTTCCTGGATGCCGGAATGACTCTCTCCCTCATTGAATTTAAGGGGGCTTTTGTTCACGGTTTTAAACTTGATCTTTCGGCAACAGCTTATCTGATGCTTATTCCAGGTATGCTGCTTGCATTCTCCAATATCATAGGCAACACAAAAAGCCTTATCACTTTGTACACAACGGTGATGGCAGGAGTCATCATTTTATTCACCATTGTTGACCTGCGTTTCTATAAATATCTGGGAGCCAGATTAGACATCGCGCCTTTCAGGTTTTTGAAAAGCCCGAAAGCGGTATTTGCTTCACTCACTATTGGGGATTTTGTCATACCGCTCTCCATTGCTGCACTGCTTGCAGTCATTTTCATTTTTATTTACAGAAAACTCATTCCGCCCATAACCGGTAAGGGGAATAAATATGTCGTTCCCTTTTCCTTTTTGCTACTTGATGCCGCTTTGATTATCCCTATGCGCGGGGGAATCGGTCTGGCGCCAATCAATATCGGTTCGGTTTATTTCAGCAATAATTTATATGCCAACCACTGCGCCATTAATTTGCCCTGGAATGTGGTCTATTCTATCACGATGCTTAATGCAGTGGAAAACCGTTACAACTTCATGGATGCACAAAGTTGCCAGGCTCTGATGCAAAAATTATATCCGGAAAAGAGGACCGTCCGTAATGTATTGAAAACAAACCGCCCGGATATTCTATTGATTGTGCTGGAAAGCTTTACAGCCAAGATGCTCCACATGCAACGCGATGGAAAAGCAATCACCCCGGAGCTGAACAGGCTCGTACGCCAGGGAGTATATTTTTCCAATTTCTATGCGTCAGGCGATAGGACCGACAAAGGCCTTCCGGCTATCTTGAGTGGCTACCCGGCTCAACCGGTTACCTCTATAATTAATATCCACAAAAAAATGGAAACCCTGCCCAATATCATCCGTGAGTTGAAAAAGGCAGGTTATGAGACCTATTTTTTTTATGGCGGTGACATTGACTTTTCAAACTTTCGCTCCTACCTGCTGCATGGTGGAATTGCACACCTGATCACCCAGGAGGCTTTTCCAACATCTACACCAAGGGCAAAATGGGGCGTGCATGATGGCATCGTGCTGGACACCGTAGCCGCGAGAATTTCCACCATGCAGTCTCCGTTTTTCACTGTTGTCTTACTGCTCAGTAGCCACGAACCTTATGTTATTCCCGAAGAGCCCCTGTTTGAAGGGGACGACCAGGAAATATTGTTCCTGAATGCTGCACATTACACAGATAAATGTGTTGGCCGTTTTATTGAAACAATACGCCAAAGCCCCACATGGAGTAATTTGCTCATCGCAATAACTGCTGACCATGGGCACAAATGGCCGGGAAACACCGAAATGAACCACCCGGAGAAATTCAGGATTCCGTTTTTGCTCACAGGAGGTGCTCTAACGGTAAGTGATTCCGTCATAACCGTGATTGGCTCACAAACAGACATAGCCACTACCCTCCTTGATCAACTGTACATCCCGGCAGATTTTCGTTTCGGAAAAAATTTGTTAGCCCAGGATGTCATCCCGTTTGCATGGTATTCCTTTAATGACGGCTTTGGATTTGTAACCCTTCACGGCACCCTAGTCTATGACAACCGCCTGGGAGATTTTACGCGGTCTGACTCGGGTGTTACGGAAGAACAAAAACTGACGGGGAAAGCCTACCTGCAAACGGTGATGGCAGATTATGCATCCCGTTGAACGTGATGGCCGGGTTATCTGGCTGGCAGTAGCATGGATAAGACGGATGAAAACCTGCAAGCCCAGATAGCATCTCCATTTCACAACTTCTGCTGAAGGCTGTCCCGCATTTTCTCTTTAACCACACTATTGTGCCCATTTGATTTTAGCTGGATTGTTCTGCCTTTAAAGGGTGGTTTTAAAAACCCTTGTTTTCTTATAGGTTAAACGCAAAGCACTTACGCAGGCGGGTGCAGTGGAATTCAGCAGCCTCTCCTGTATGCTCATCTCAGTATACCATCACCCGGACAGCTTGATGATATTTCCTAAAATGCAGTTGCAGGCGGATGCATAAAAACATTATCGCCATGCAGAACATAGACTAAGCTCCATAAACGGGCAACCATGAATTATCGCTAAACCGTATCGGTCATGGTTAAATTATCCATAATTTCGCCCTTCTATGTGTGTCTTGGGCTTTGGTAAAATAAACGCCACCGCTTTGGCGATGATTCTTTGTCTCTCTGTCAGCTTGTGTGTGGCCCAGGACTATGATGAGCACATTCGTTTCCCAAAGGAGAAATTGCAACACTACGACAAACAATTCCGCAAGGAGCAGCGTAAGGAAAAGGAGCGCAGAGGACAGGTAATCAAATTTGCTCCGCTGGCATTGATAATGGGGCAAATACCTTATGCTGCAGAGCTACGGCTGCTTTATGAAGTTGCCATCGGACCCCGGCAATCCCTGTTTGCAGGCGCATCTTTTAATTTTCAGAATTTTTTGACACAGGCCATTTGGGATTCTATTAACAGCCAAGGCTACAACTTTCAGGATGTTTATGGCTATCGGGTTCAGGGGGGCTACAAGTATTTTCCCGTTCCTTCCAACATAGCTCCTCGAGGACTATTTATAGGACCGCATGTTTCATACAACACACTGACGGCTCGCGATCGCGATTACCCGGATGACAGGCTCCGGTTTATTTATTTTAATGTGAACTTTCTTGGGGGGTATCAGCTTATAGCAGGCCGCTTTGTACTGGAAGCAGTATCGGGCATTGGCTACAAACGAAATTCTGTGGAATACTATACTGGCGGAGTGAAAACCGATCAGGAAGTGATTCACTTCATTAAGCCTACTGTTACCATGAACCTGGGTATCAACTTTTAACCCGAAGGCTATCGCATCACCGTGATGGTGCCGGTTTTTGTCCTCTCCTCATTATTGGTAAATAACACCTTAATCATATACACATAGGCCCCCTGTTGTGCTTCCTTGCCGTTGTACGTTCCATCCCACCCCTCCCTTTCATCATTGGGCTGTTGATTGGGATTATAGTACACCTCTGCTCCCCACCGGTTGAAAATCCTGACCTCAATATTCTTTGTACCATAGGCGTGGAAGGAAAAGCGATCATTTACTCCGTCATTGTTGGGCGTAAAAATGTTAGGAATAAATATCTGATATTCCTCCCGAACCACTACTCGTACTACCGCACTGGCTGAACACCCATTGTTGTCAATCACCGTCACCGTGTAAACGGTGGTTTCCTGTGGGTTGGCTGAAGGCTCCAGGCAATTTGTGCAGCTCAACCCATCCGCAGGACTCCAGTGAACAGAATCTATCACCACTCCCGGTGGAATTAATATAGGCTTGAGCGGTACTGTCATCCCTTTGATGATTTCCACGTCACCACCGTAGGAAAGGAAGAATTCGTCTCCCTGATTGATTGAAGCACTCACGGCTGTTTGACATCCATTGGCATCCCTTACAACTATGGCATAATCTCCTGCCCTCAGCCCATTGAAAGTGCTGTCATTCTGGAAGATAATTCCGTTTATAGAATATTGAAGGGGAGCCACTCCTCCAGCTGCTGAAACGGTAATGCTACCATTGTTGCCTCCTGCGCAGGTTACGTCCGTTGTTCCCACAAGCGAAGCAGTGAGCTCCAGTGGAGACGTAATGACAAACGTGTCCGAAATACTGCAATTATTTGCATCAACAGCAGTAATGGAGTAGGTGCCGGGCCCTACCCCTACCAAATCTTCATTTTGAGTGAAGTTGCTCCAGTTGTACACATAACCCGGAGTTCCTCCAGTTACGTTTACGTTAACGCTCCCATCATTGGCGCCAAAGCACGAAACGTGATGAATACTTTCCAGACCAATAAACATGACGGGCGACTGTCCAACGGTGGCTGAAAAAGTGGCTGTACAATTGTTGCCGTCTGTTACAGTAAGTGTGTAGGTGCCTCCGCCCACGTTGATAAGGTTTTGAGTCGTACGATTATTAGACCAAAGGAAGGAGTAGGGAGCGGTTCCACCGGTTACATTTACTTCAACCAGGCCATCCTGCGAATTGAAGCAGCTGGCCGGCACCGTTCTAATTAAGGTAATATTCAATGGTGGAGCCTGTGTTATACTTACCTGCTGCAGGGCAAGACAGCCGATAGCATCCCGTGCCGTTACCGTGTAGTTTCCTACCGGCAGATTATTAAATGTGCCGGAATTCTGGAAGTTCACTCCGTCAAGGGAGTACTGGTATGGTGGCGTGCCATTGGAAGCAGCAACAGTAATGCTTCCGGAGCTGTCTCCGTTGCATGCCACATTTACCTGATTCAATACCTGCAACAATACGGTAGTCGTAAATCCAATGGTGAAGCTATCCGTAGTTTCGCAAAACTTGTCATCACGAATGGTAAACGGAAAATCACCTGCTGTAAGCCCATTAAAGGTAGGACTGGACTGAAAGGGGCCTCCGTTATATGAAAAACTGTAGGGAGGAGTGCCTCCGCTGCCGGATAAAGTAATGCTGCCATCGGAGATACCCAGACAGGTGGCATCTGTTGTGCTGACGACATCTATTTTTAACGAGTCCGGTTCAAAAATGGTGAACGTAATGGAGTCTTCACAGTTGTTATCATCTCTGACATAGTATGTATAGTTGCCTCCCGGCAAACGGTCAAAAAAGCCGCTTTGCACATAGTTGATTCCGTTTTTTGAAAAATAATAGGGAGCTGTGCCTCCTGAAGCGGTTAGTACAACTACTCCATCGGTACGTCCGATGCAGGAAATATTTATCTGAAAAAGTACAGACGGCACCAGCGGTGCTGGCTCACCAATGGTAACGGTGTTCAGTGTCTGGCAGTTGTTGCTGTCTCTGACATAGATATTATAAATGCCTGCCGTAAGGCCGGTAAAGTTTCCGGAAGACTGATAATTTGTGCCATCAATAGAATAAGTGTATGGCATAACCCCACCCGTGCCGGTAACACTAAAGGAACCGTCTGAGCCGCCATTACAACGCACATTAGTCACCGATTGTACGATGCTGCCCAGTACCGAGGGTTCAAAAATATTAAAACCGGCAGAGGCCGTGCAGCCATTGGCGTCACGCACGGTAAGCAGATGAAATCCGGTTGAAAGACCTGTAAAGCTGTTGGTCGTCAGAAAGGGGCCGCTGTCCAATGAGTACTCATAAGGGGGTGTACCATTAGTGGGATTAGCCGTAACAGCCCCGTCATTGGCTCCATTACACGAAATGTTGGTTACCGTCAGATTGGGCTGAATAGCGGCAGGAGCACTTATGGTAACAGCATTTTGTGCAAGGCAATTATTGGCATCTTTTACCACTACGGTGTATGTACCCGCTCCAAGTCCTGTGAGAATGTTATTGTTTTGAAAAATGTTTCCTCCATCACTGGAATACTGATAAGGCGGTGTTCCGCCTGTTGCAGTTACTGCAATACTGCCGTCATTGCCGCCATTGCAAACCGGGGGAGTCACGGACGTGGTAAAGGTCAGCACGGGCGGCTGTGAGACCGTAGCAGAGCCGGTGGCTGTGCAGCCGGTAGCATCCGTAACGGTAACTGAATAAGTGCCCACTCCAAGACCCGTCAGCAACGCGGTATTGCCCAGATTAGGGCTCCATGTATACGTAAACGGAGCCGAGCCGCTGGTGACAGTGGCCAGCACTGAACCGTTATTACCTCCGTTACAGGATACATCTGTTGCCACTACGCTAACACTCATCAGGGCAGAAGGATCATCGGTGATGGTCAGGGTAAAGATACCCTGTGCTGCTGCGGTGGCTCCGTCCACCACCACTTTGTAGGTGCCTGGTGTACAAAGGTTCGTAGTAATCTGCGACACATTGCCGCAGAAATTGTCATTCACGGCAATCTGATTACAGGCATTATCCAGCAGATACAATACGGTGTTAAAAGCCGTACCTGCACCGCAAAGGGAAATTACCACACCTGTAACAGTTGTTGTTGTGAACTCATAGTAGACATCCTTACCCGAGCTGGCAGCAAAGTTGTTGGAGTAGCATTCGTTGCTATTGAAATGGGTCAAAGAGCCGCCTGAAGGCAGGGTGCCCAGGTTAATAGTGTTGCTACAGGAAGTGCCGCGGGTATAGCGCCAGTACGATTCAATACGCGGCAGATATCCCGAGCAGCTGCCGGTAACATATCCATGGCTGTACCACTGGCATGGAGGGCCAAGCCGATAGTCCAACTGTGTACGATACGGATTCGCATCGCAACGATTATCGTCTCCGGTAGTTACACCAACACAGGCTCCAAAAACAACCACACCGCAACACGTGGAGGGGTTGTAGTTACAACGACTACCACCGCAGAGGAAATCACTGTCTGCATCATCTTCATAGTTGTCCATACGGATGTCAAAAAACTGCGGCACCGTAGCACCAGGATAGATAAAGCTGAAAATGGTGGTATTGAAATCCGTGGATACTCCGGGCGGGTCAAAATTTTGTTGGAGGCATTGTCCGCCAGTCCACCCTACTCCGTCCACATCGGCATTGTCTCTGGCCCACACGTGATAGGTCATTTCGTCAGGTGAAAAGCCTATACCAAAAACACTGGCATCGGTAGCGCTCACCTGCGTGTTGATTTCTCTGACCTTTACCTGTAGCTCAATAGGGCCATCGTTGTAGGTCTGCGCAATCATGACCAGTGGAGCAAGAGCTATAACACCAATCAGGGCAGGCAGACGGAAGAGTAATTTTATATTCTGCATAGAAAAATGCTTTTGTTCTAATCCGGATGTATGCAAACGGGGCAGTACATTTTAAGGTAAACCGTCATAAAAATAAGATTTTTTAGATGGGTCAGGCAATAGTACCCTAAGGGTTTTTAATTTCAGACGGCTGCGCTTTAGCGGTCGGGGAGGCACGGACGTCCGTATCAAATGATCATGGCTGCACCAACCGTTTCATTAGTACCCTCATCAATCAATATCAGGCTTCCTGTATTGCGGTTTCTGCGATAGGAGTCATAAAACAGGGGCGTGGTAGCACGAATGGATATGCGCCCTATGTCATTAAGGCCTATACTAAGGTCCGTTTCATTGCGATGCAGTGTGTTGATATTGAGTTTATAGCGTATGTCCTTCACAACACAACGCGCCTCTTTGGTGGTATGTTTTATAGCGTATTTACCTTTTAACTGAAGTGGCTTTTCATTTAGCCAGCATACCATCACATCCAGATCCTGGCCAATATGCGGTACGTTGTTTTCACGAACAATCATATCACCGCGGCTGATGTCAATGTCGTCATCCAGGCGAAGGGTAACGGACATGGGCGCAAAAGCCTCCTGTAGGTTTTGCTTGTAAAGGTCAATAGCCTGAATGGTAGTCGTCAATCCGGAAGGCAGAGCCATCACTTTATCACCCACTTTAAAGACTCCGCCAGCGATTCTGCCGGCATAGCCTCGATAGTCATGAAAGGCTGTGTTCTGTGGTCGTATGATGTATTGCACCGGAAACCGGCAATCAATATGATTATGGTCGCTTGCAATATGTATGGTCTCCAGCAGATACATGAGGGTTGGGCCCTCATACCAATCCATATTTTTTGATCGGCTCACCACATTATCCCCCTTGAGGGCGCTTATGGGGATAAAAGTAATATCCGTAACATCCAGCTTGGTGGAGAAACCCTCAATCTGCTGGCGTATGTTTTCAAAAACTTCCTCTTTATAGTCCACCAGATCCATTTTATTCACACAGATGCAGATATGAGGAATACGCAGCAAAGAGGCGATGAACATGTGGCGGCAGGTTTGTTCCACCATGCCATGACGGGCATCTATCAGAATGAGAGCCAGGTTGGCCGTAGAAGCACCCGTAACCATATTGCGCGTGTACTGAATATGCCCGGGTGTATCGGCAATGATGAATTTGCGATGCGGTGTATGAAAATAGCGGTAAGCCACGTCAATAGTGATGCCCTGTTCGCGTTCGGCACGCAACCCATCGGTCAGCAGCGCGAGGTTTACATATTCCTCGCCTCTTTGTTCGCTGATTCTTTTTATAGACTCATACTGGTCTTCAAAAATGGATTTGCTGTCATAGAGCAACCGACCTATGAGGGTGCTTTTCCCATCATCCACACTGCCGGCTGTGGTGAAACGCAGCAGCTCCATTTTCAGGTATTGGTTGCTATTAAACTGGCGATCACGGTTAGCCGTTGTCATTTTTTGTTATCTGCTTTAAGAAATTTAAAAATACCCTTCCCTTTTGCGGTCTTCCATAGATGTTTCTGAACGCTTGTCATCGGCACGGCCTCCCCGTTCGGTTATGCGTGAAGAGGCCACTTCTGCAATGATGTCATCCACGGTGCGCGCTGCAGAGAGTGTTGCCCCGGTGCTGGTAGCATCACCGATAGTACGAAACCGTACTATCATTTCTTCAGTTTTTTCATCCGGTTTGAGGCGAATAAAATCAGTCTTTGCCAGAATAATACCGTTGCGGACAAAGCATTCGCGTTTATGAGAAAAGTACAGCGAGGGCACTTCAATATTTTCCATGCGTATGTATTGCCAGATATCCAGTTCCGTCCAGTTGCTGAGCGGGAAAATCCGGAAGTGCTCGCCCACGTGTTTTCTGCCATTAAACAGATTCCAGAGCTCGGGGCGCTGGTTTTTAGGATCCCACTGACCGAATTCATCACGATGCGAGAAAAAGCGCTCTTTGGCTCTGGCTTTTTCTTCATCCCGCCTGGCTCCGCCCAGTGCGGCATCAAATTTATATTCCTCAATGGCATCCAGCAGTGTGGTGGTTTGCAATCGGATTCGGCTGGCTTCATAGCCGGTTTCTTCACGCACCCGGCCCTTATCAATAGATTCCTGCACTGAGGCGACAATCAACCTGACACCCATTTTTTTTACCAGCTCGTCCCGGAACTGCAGTGTTTCAGGAAAATTATGACCGGTATCCACGTGCATCAGCGGAAAGGGTATAGCTGCTGGATAAAAAGCTCTGTGGGCAAGATGGGTCAACACAATAGAGTCTTTACCTCCGGAAAACAGTAGCACCGGATTCTGGAAGGTTGCCGCTACTTCGCGGATCACAAAAATGGATTCCGCTTCCAGTTCCTTTAAGTGATTGAGATGATAGTTGATCATAGTTCTCCTCTCCGGTTTTTTATGCCCGGTTCTCAGGTTTGCCGCTTTGATAAGTTATTTTAGGTAAAATGAATTCCATTACTTTTTCTACTGATTGATCAATATTAAGCTGATCGGTTTTTACCTCTACATCGGGCTTGAGGGGAGCCTCAAAAGGTGCATCGATTCCGGTAAAGTCTTTAATTTCTCCTTGCCTTGCTTTTTTATACAGCCCTTTTACATCACGTTGTTCACACACCTCCAAAGGGGCATTTACATAGATTTCAATGAAGTCTTCCGGGCCAATAATATCCCGGGCCATCTGTCGCAATTCCCGGAGCGGGCTAACAAAACAGTTTATCGTAATCACTCCGCAGTTGAGAAACAGTTTTGAAACTTCTGCAATCCGCCTGATATTTTCCTTTCTGTCCTCTTGCGAAAATCCAAGATTTTTGTTTATCCCTGACCGCACGTTATCGCCATCCAGCACCATGGTGAAGAAACCTTTGGCGTGCAGTTCTTTTTCCAAATGATGTGCGATGGTACTTTTTCCGGAACCGGACAGGCCGGTAAACCAGATGACCCGGGCACGCTGGTGCAACTGCCTTTCTTTATCTTCACGCATCAGCAGACGATCAAAAACAGGATAAATATGCTCGGCACTCATTTTTTACAGGACGCAAAGATAACCTGAGCCGGTTTTCTTTTTCATAAATGACAGGGCTTATGTATCTTTAGCCCCAATGTATAGCTGCTTTCACATAGCCGCTACGGCATAAGCCATAAAACCCATGCCTATTTCCAGTGCACGCTCATCAATATCAAAGGTAGGGGTGTGCACAGGCGAGCAGATGCCGCGTTGCGCGTTACCTGTGCCCAGGCGGTAAAAACAGGCAGGAATATGATGAGAGTAGAAAGCAAAATCCTCTGAGCCCATGCGCATATCCATTTCTACCACATTGGATGCACCGACATAGTCTGCTGCCCTGAGAGCGATGGTTTCTGTGAGCTGAGAGTCATTAATGAGCACCGGATAGCTTTCCACGATGTTAAAGACACAGCGTCCGCCCATGGAGGCTGCTAGCTGTTCGGCCAGTTGCTTCATCCTTACTTTTGCCTCCTTTCTCCATTGTTCGTCAAAGGTGCGGAAGGTGCCTTCTATTTTCACTTCATCCGGAATGATATTGGTGGCTCCATTCGCGATGACTTTTCCAAACGATAACACAGACGGTATCAGAGGGCTCGCCTGGCGGCTCACAACCTGCTGAAGCCCAACAATGACATGCGAAGCAATCAGCACCGGATCAATGAGCTTGTGCGGCTGTGCTGCATGCCCGCCTTTGCCCTTGATGGTAATGTACAGCTCATCTGAAGAAGCCATGAACACTCCCTTTCGGATGCCAATTTTGCCAACCTCTAATTCAGGTGTTACATGCTGACCGAGTATGCAGGCAGGTTTGGGATTTTTTAAAACGCCCTCTTTAATCATTACGGATGCTCCTCCCGGAGCCTTTTCTTCTGAGGGCTGAAAGATGAATTTCACCGTGCCCTCCCATTCGTCACGCAGATGCGCAAGAATGCGGGCAGTGCCCAGAAGACTTGCCATATGTACATCATGCCCGCAGGCATGCATCACGCCAGGATTCCTTGAGCGATAGGACACCTTGTTTGCTTCTTCAATGGGGAGTGCATCCATATCGGCCCGGAGGGCAATAATTTTTTTCTTAGGGTTTTTTCCTTGCAGCAGGGCTACAATGCCGGTTTTTGCAACACCGCTTTTAAAGGGAATATTAAACTCTTTCAGGCGGCTGGCAATGAAACGGGCAGTGTTGTTTTCCTGAAACGCCAGCTCCGGCTGCACATGCAATGCATGGCGGTAAGCAACTACATCACCAAAAAAGCGCGATGCCAGCGAGCGGATTTTATCAGCATGCAGCATCGTTCAGAGTTCTGTCAGTTTTATCTCATCTCTGACAATGAATGCCCCTTTAAAGCGTGCTCCTATCTTTTGTAAATCACGGTATGCATCCAGCCTGTTGCGATAGTTTCCGGCACGCAGTTTAAAATTCGGGGCCTGGAAAACCACGAATGTCTTCATATCAGGGAACATTTGCACAAACTCTGACTTGGTGTCAAAGACTGTTTTCCGGTTAGGACTGGCAATAATCTGTATCCGATAACCGGGTATGGTCTGCTTTTGCTGGTGTACGTGGGTATAGCGCTCTACAAGAGAATCCAGTCTCGCATCCCGAATGATGACAACGCTGTCAGACTGCGCATTGGCTTGTACTCCCCCACAGGTAAGAAAGCAAAATAATAATACACCAGCCTTAACAACCGAAGAGGCTTCAGACTTCATTCTTGCCATGGCAATGCTTATATTTTTTGCCGCTGCCACAGGGGCAGGGTTCATTGCGCCCGATTTTCTTTTCCACGCGTACCGGTTCAGGCTTCCTGGGCTGAGGAGGCTGCGGATGTGTCTGACCATTGCCAGTGGGATTCAGCAAAGCCGAAGCATCTTCACGACCCTCCCGGAGGCGGCTGGGTTCCTGTCTTTTAGGCGCTCTGGCTTCATGTACTTCATCTGCACTATGCACGGGTATATTACCCTTGAATACAAAGGATGTAATGTCTTTATTGATGTCGTTCATCAGCTGACGAAACAGCTCAAATGCTTCCAGCTTATAGATAAGCAATGGGTCTTTTTGTTCATATACAGCCGACTGCACCGATTGCTTCAGATCATCCATCTGGCGAAGATGTTCCTTCCATGCTTCATCAATAACCGCCAAAGAGACGGTTTTTTCAAAGGCATTGATGATTTCCCTGCCATTGGTGTCAATAGCTTTTCTAAGATTCACAAGAGCGTGAATGCCGCGCTTGCCATCCGTAAACGGTATTACAATGTTTTCTACTGTTTCACCTCTTGTGCGATACACTTCTTTAAGAACCGGTAGTGCACGTTCAATGATTTGGTCAGATTTACGCTTATAGGCCGCTTTGACTTCATTGAAAAGGCGTGTAATAAGTTCAGCGGATTTGCGACTGTTAAACTCTTGTTCGGTAATTGCCGTATCCACAGAGAAGTAACGGATGACATCCATTTTGAAGCCTTCATAGTTGCGTTCATGCTGGTAGTGGGTTACCAGTTCCTCGCAGAGGGATTGAAAGGAGTGGATAAGGTCAACCGAGAGCCGCTCACCAAAGAGCGCATGTCTGCGCTTGGTGTAAATTACCTCGCGCTGGGCATTCATTACGTCATCATATTCAAGCAGTCTTTTGCGAATGCCAAAGTTATTTTCCTCCACTTTTTTCTGCGCCCGTTCAATGGAGTTGGTGACCATGCGATGTTGAATCACTTCGCCTTCCTCGTATCCCATGCGATCCATGAGTTTAGCCACCCGCTGCGGGATGAATAGGCGCATGAGGTTGTCCTCCAGGGAAACAAAAAACTGAGAAGACCCCGGGTCGCCCTGACGTCCTGAACGGCCCCGCAACTGGCGATCTACACGCCTGGATTCATGGCGTTCGGTGCCGATAATAGCGAGCCCTCCGGCTTCTTTCACGCCTGGTCCGAGTTTGATATCGGTACCGCGGCCCGCCATATTGGTGGCAATGGTCACGGTTCCGGCTTTTCCGGCTTCGGCCACTATTTCTGCTTCGCGCTGATGGTGTTTGGCATTAAGCACGTTGTGTTTAACGCCTTTCATATTGAGCATGCGGCTAAGCAACTCCGACACTTCTACAGAAGTGGTTCCTACTAAAACCGGACGGCCTTTTTCTCTTTCTTCAAGAATACGATTGATGATAGCATTGTATTTTTCCCGCACGGTGCGGTAAACGAGGTCTTCCATGTCTTTACGGATAACCGGTTTGTTAGTAGGTATGACTACCACGTCCAGTTTGTAAATCTCCCAGAATTCTCCGGCTTCGGTTTCCGCGGTACCAGTCATGCCGGCCAGCTTATGATACATCCGGAAATAATTCTGCAATGTGATAGTAGCAAAAGTTTGCGTAGCCGCTTCCACTTTCACATTTTCTTTGGCCTCAATAGCCTGATGCAGGCCGTCAGAATAGCGCCTGCCCTCCAGAATACGACCGGTATTTTCATCCACAATTTTTACTTTGCCGTCCATGACCACATACTCCACATCCCGTTCAAAGAGCGTGTAGGCTTTCAGCAGCTGATGCACACTGTGGATGCGCTCGGATTTGATGGCAAAATCCTGCATCAGCTGATCTTTAAGTTTCATTTTTTCCGCGGGTGGCAAATCTTTTCTTTCTATCTCAGCTATTTCGGAGCCTACATCGGGTAATATGAAAAAGTCCGGCTCTTCGCCTGCTTCGGTAATGAGCTCAATACCTTTTTCGGTGAGTTCAACGCTGTTGTTTTTTTCATCAATGACGAAATAAAGGGCTTCATCTACCTTCGGCATGTTTTTAGCCTGGTCTTGCAGGTAATAGTTTTCGGTTTTCTGCAGAATGGTTTTTATACCGGGCTCACTGAGGTACTTTATTAGAGCCTTGTTTTTGGGCAAGGCGCGGTAGGCACGTAACAAAGCCAGCCCACCGGTGTTTTCATCATCTTTTCCTTCGGCAATCAGCTTTTTGGCTTCATTCAGTAAAGTATTCACCACTTTGCGCTGGGCTTCAACAAGTTTTTGAATGCGGGGTTTCAGGTTGTAAAACTCCTGCTGGTCGCCCCGGGGAACGGGGCCGGAAATGATCAGCGGGGTGCGCGCATCGTCTATAAGCACAGAATCCACCTCATCCACCATGGCAAAATGCAGCTTGCGCTGTACCAGCTCTTCGGGGCTTCTGGCCATGTTGTCGCGCAGATAGTCAAAGCCAAATTCATTGTTGGTTCCGTAGGTGATGTCTGCATTGTAGGCTTTTCTGCGTTCAGGCGAATGAGGCGGATATTTGTCAATACAATCTACTGTAATGCCGAGGAACTGAAATATGGGCCCCATCCATTCGGAGTCGCGCCTGGCCAGATAATCGTTCACCGTAACGATGTGCACACCTAAGCCAGCAAGGGCGTTGAGGTAGGCGGGGAGTGTAGCCACCAATGTTTTCCCCTCACCGGTAGCCATTTCGGCTATCTTGCCCTGATGCAATACAATACCGCCTATCAGCTGCACATCGTAGTGCACCATGTCCCAGGTAACAAGGTTACCGGCAGCCATCCATTGGTTATCATAGCGTACTTTATCGCCCTCTACCCGGATGTTGGAAAATTTTACAGACAAATCCCGATCAAGCTGTGTGGCCGTTGCTTCCAGGGTTTTGTTTTCTCTGAATCTGCGGGCGGTTTCCTTCACTACCGCAAAAGCCTCCGGCAAAATCTGGTTCAGCACCTTTTCCAACTCCTTGTCACGCAGCTTTTGCTTTTCATCTATCTGCTTATAAATCCTCTCCTTTTCTTCAGGATCCAGGTCAGGGTTTTCTTCGGCTTTCTTTTTCAGGTCTTCAATTTCAGCATCCAGTTCAGCCAGAAAATCCTTAATTCTCTTCCTGAATTCATTGGTTTTGGCCCGGAGTTCATCATTGGAGAGCGAAGCCAGTTTGGCAAACTCTTTATTGATTTGCTCCACCAAGGGGGCGAGCTCTTTTATGTCTCTCTGTGATTTACTGCCAAAGATTTTGGCTATTGTTTTATTGATAAAATCCAACATGACAGGAACTGCACGGAGCAGTAAAAAAATTTCGGATTAACAAGATGAAAAGCAAAAATAAGACTAATAAGCTACGCTTTAGGCTGCCGGTAGGAGGATAAAATTTTACTTTTGGGAAAAAGTTGCGATGCACATTCTGTTGCTGGGGGGCGGAGGACGCGAACATGCCTTTGCCTGGAAAATAGCACAAAGCCGTTTTTGTAAAAAGTTATTTATTGCTCCGGGAAACGGGGGCACGCTTCAGCTGGGCGAAAACGTAACACTGCAGGTCAATGACTTTGCAGAGGTTGAACGGCTGGTGATTCGTGAGAAAATTGATATGGTTGTGGTCGGTCCTGAAGATCCGCTGGTAAACGGCATTGTGGATTATTTTCAGGCCAGCAGGGGCCTACAGCATGTGCCTGTGATAGGTCCTCCGCAGGCGGGTGCACAACTGGAAGGGAGTAAAGCCTTCTCCAAGAAGTTTATGCAACGGCATGGAATTCCCACGGCTCCTTACCTGGAAGTGCAGCAGTCCACGCTGGAGGAAGGCTTGGCTTTTATTGACCAGCTTCAGCTTCCGGTTGTTTTGAAAGCTGACGGCCTGGCTGCCGGGAAAGGAGTGTTGATTTGCCCGAGCCACAAGGATGCCCGCGAGCAGCTTTCCCTAATGCTCAATGGCCTTTTTGGCAAGGCCAGCCAAAAGGTGATTATTGAGCAGTTTCTCTCCGGAAAGGAGTTTTCGGTATTTATTCTCACTGACGGACGAAGCTATAAGTTGCTGCCGGAAGCTAAAGACTATAAGCGTGTGGGAGAAGGAGATAGCGGCCCCAACACCGGAGGTATGGGAGCTGTTTCTCCGGTGCCTTTTGTCAGCTCTGCCATGCTCAATAAAGTAGAGCAAAAAATTATACTCCCTACTCTTAATGGTCTGCGTAAGGAAGGCATATCCTATAAGGGGTTTCTCTATTTCGGGCTTATGCAAGTTGCTGATGAACCATATGTAATTGAGTATAACTGCCGGATGGGGGACCCGGAAACTCAGGTAGTGCTTCCCCGCATAGAATCGGATTTAATAGAATTATTCCGTTTGGCAGTTGAAGGTAATTTAGACCAGGCTGACTTAAAGATCAAGCCGCAAACCTGTGCTACGGTTGTGCTTGCTTCAAAGGGCTATCCGGGCAGTTATGAAAAAGGCAAAGAGATACAGGGGGCCTCTTCAGTTAAAGACTGTATGGTTTTTCATGCCGGCACGCAATGGGTAAACGGTAGGCTCGTGACCAGTGGGGGGCGTGTGATGTCCGTATCGGCCTATGGGAATGATTTCCGGACGGCCATCCAGAATGTTTATTCCTGCGTTGGCAAACTAAGCTTTGACGGCATGTATTACCGTTCTGACATTGGATTTGACTTATAGTCTCGTTTTTTTATATGTCGGCCCCAAAAAAATCAGCGGGCTAATATTTTCCTTAGCCCGCTGACAGGATTATTTGATTTTCTATCTTCTCCTGCTGCGCTCAGAGCTCCTTTTTATTAGCAGAGTCATATATCTTCTTCCCTACAAGAACCCCTCCTCCGGCAAGCAATAACCACGATGCCGGATCCAAAGGCACTGCACTGGGCGGAGGTGCCTGCGCCAACACCGGCACTGCCACACCCACCATACATAGGAAAATCAGAAGTTTTCTCATTTCGCTTGTTTTTTATTTACCGATTATTAAAGTTACTACTATTCTACTGTCCCAGCATCACTTTCACCACCTGAATTTTGTTGTGGACTGTGACTTTTACAAAGTACTGTCCTGCTGCCGGGGCTGTCAGGTGTATTTTGTACCGTCCTTGTGTGGATACTCTGGAGGTATAAACTTCCTGACCCAGCACATCATATACTGCAACTTCACCTACACCCGCTTCCGGCATATTCAGATTGACATAAATCGTTTGATGATGCCCGTATATCTTAAGTTCTTCCTCTGCGGTGCCGCCTATGCCGGTAGTGGTTTGTTTCAATACCTCAATAGTTGCATACATGTTGCTGTAGCAATCTGCATTCCGCGCTCTCAGTTTTACCACATACGTGCCCGGCTCTGCATAGGTGTGTACGGGATTTATTGTGTCCGTTACGACAGTGCCATCCCCAAAGTCCCACTCATAATCCTGAGCGCCTGTGGAGAGATTGGTAAACTGAATGGTTTCACCTGCCAATACTGCCGGCTGGGACATTGTGAAAGCAGCCTGCACCATTTGCTTGCCATCTATCTGTACCGACCGCATGAATTGATAGCCATACTCATCGCTAAACTGCAGGGTGTACTCTCCGTCTTCCAGATTCCCAATGAAAGCGGTGCCGTTGAAGTCATTCCCCTTGGCTACCAGGTTGCCTTGAGCATCGGTTACGACATAGTTCCACTTCTTACTGCCATCCTGTACAAGGGTAATTTGTCCATCTGCTCCATTGCAGCTTTCACTCATTATGTTTATCTGCAGCGGTACATTAAAATGCAGATAAAAACGATCAGCTACCTGGGTGGGAGCGGCAAGTGCGAACGTATAGGTCGGATGCAAGCGCAGGTTGTGGAAGGTACCTGTCATACGATCTTCCAGGATGACTGCTACAGACTCATCCAAATTCTCCAACGCCTTAAGTCCAAAGGTGTATGTGCCTGCCAGCCCTGCATCCAGGCCCAGGGCAACCGTTTTGTCAGTAGTCAATGCACTTAATGCCTGTATCATATAGTCGGCATTACCTATCTTGGTATACAGCGCCAGATATTGATTGCCCCGCATCTTTTTAGCATCATAACCTAAATCATACCCATCGGTAGCATCATCAATAAAGGCTACCAGCACTTCATTATAGAGCCCATGATTGTTAGTGACATTCACCCAGAGCCGTTCAATGGGTTTCTGCCTGAAAAATACGGTATTGGTTGTACTACGCATGCCGTTGTTGAAAGTAACCGTGGCAGTACCTGGATCAATTTTTTCTACGAAAAAGCCCTGACCAGTAGCAATATGACCGTTTGGCACTTTGGACGGATTGTTAGGTCCGGCAACACCTCCGGCACCACTCCATGCAGCGAAGTCAGTTTTGGAATAGCCTGCGCCTCCGGTAGCATCATCATCCCAGAACCAGGTGACACCGGTAACGGTGCCATTGCCGAAGAAGGGGGGGCCTGCAGGACCGTTAACATTCATGAACTCCGTAGCACTCATTGCCGAGGGGAAGGGATTGCCCAGCAGGTTGTAGGGTACACCATTAGCTCCTGAGCCTGCTTTAATGGTTACATTAATCGCAGGATTGGTATTGAGGTGATCAGCCTGACCGATAAATTGCACCGTTCCGGCCTGTACAGAAATATATCCAATTCCCGCCTGCATAGCTCCGCTAACGGGAACCCATCCTCTCTGCAGGCCAATGGTGGTGTTAGGATCAGTGGCCAGTAACGGATCATAATAGTGCGTGCGCTGACCGAGTGCACTCAAATCAACTCCGGAAAGCGGACTGCCCCAGAAGTTCCATAAGCGTGGTGAGTTAAACCCTACCCTCTTCATGGTGATGGGATGCGCACTGATATTACCTGTGTATGTAGGCGAACCGGCTCCATGCATCAGCTGCCCGCCCGGTTCCAACGTAAGGTTTCCATTGGTGTTCAGGGTAGCTCCCGTAGCAATGGCTACCAGCCCATTGAATGAAACCGGACCATTCAAAGACTGAGTGCCTGCTTTGGAAAACACCATAGTTCCGCTTCCCATATTCACTGCAGCCGTATTGTTGATATCTCCGTAAATCCGCAGCTGGGCATTGTTCACATTGGTTACGGTTATCGTACCTCCAGGGTTAAGCGTTATGTCTCTGACTTCTGCAAAGCCCGGACCGGTAATTTCAGGGAAATGTGGGGCTCCGCTGGGAATCACAACGTCTGTGGTGGAGGTGGGAACCACTCCGCTGCACCAGTTAGCCGGTGTGAACCAGTCGGTGCTGATCGTACCGATCCAAGCGTTTGCAACACAGAATTCATACGCACCCGGATCAGGTCCTACCGAAGCTCTGCTATTACCCAGTATGTCATCGGCAACGCCCACGCTGGCCCCGGAACCGTCAATGGATGACACCGTTGGCGTGAAGTTCCCTACCCCCGGATTGGCAAACACCGGATTCACATTAAGCCCATTGACATCTTTTCCTGCTGCCTGCCATGCTGCAAACGAGGTATATTGGGCAGCTCCCAATTCCCCGAAGTACAGGCTTCCGGTAGCCCCGGGGCCGAAGAATAACACGTTGTTATTGGCATCCAGCAGGGGACCATTATCTACATCTGTCACATCAATGAGCCACTTACTGCCAGTGCCGCCCCGGTTGATATAGAAGATATTGTTCTTTACAGGATGTGCAACATTTGAGTTGCTTGTTGTACCCCAGTAATATGCCCGGGTGGTTCCGCTGCCGGAATAAGATGCATCGTCCAGCACGATAGTATTGTGATAGATGCTCACCGTGGCATTGGAGCTAACGTTATCATAGATTCCATACTGACTGGATGAGCCGGTAGTAGTCCAGTTGTAAATCAGGTTATTCCTGATGGTCCCGGAAGAGTTGTAGGTAGAGTTGCCCAACACGCGGATACCATAGGTACTGGAGCCGCTGGTGATGGTATGGATGCGGTTTTTCTCAATCACATAATTCTCTGTGGCGTTCCAGAAATAAATGCCTGTGTAAGTGGTGGTGGTAGTTAAGGTGGGCCGGGAAATGTTGTTGCCGCTCACCGTGGCATTGGTTACGCCCAGGAACTGGATGCCTTCTGCATGCTGGTCAATCAAAGTATTGTTGATTACAGCAATATCCGAATGCCGCTCAGCCACAGGAAAGTCTCCCACAATGATGATTCCGTTGCCTCCGCCATTCACTGTATTTCCGGAAATGGTGACGTTCGTGCTGGGGGGCAGGGTTCCTGTGAGGTAACTGGATGAGCCTGCAGTTGAAATGCCCGCACCGGCAGTGCTGCTGGAGATACTCAGCGGGATGTTAATAGTATTGTTGCTGATGGTGAGGTTGGAGGCCCCGTCAATGATGTTAATACCGTAGCCATTGTTGGCATCCAATGCATTAATTACCAGATTATCTACGGTAAGGTAATTGACTCCGCTTAATACAAGCGTAGCAATTTCCGGTCTGCTGGTAGTGGTGGCATCATATTGCAACACCTGGCCATTACCATTCAAGGTAACCGTATTTACGGAGCTGGTATTGGGGATTGCATTGATTACAACATGCTCGGTGTAGGGCCCGTTGGAAACATTGATAGTTACCGCCCCGCACACACCGAAAGCGGAGAGGTCATCAAAAATGGATTGGAAGGTTTGATAGTTGGTTCCGGAGGCGGCTGCAGCGCTGTTAATGGTGTACGAGCCTGAAAAGCCTTTTCTCCATCCGGAATACGAAAAGCCGTCATTGGAGGGATTGGGGTCGGCAACACCATTGGGAAGTGAAGATGTTGCCGAGAAATTGTAAAGCGTATTGTTTGCGATGGAGATAGTCCCCAGGGTAACATTCGTGCTTGCACCTCCGGCCAGCGAGCCTGACCAGTTAACCTGTGTCTGCGATACGCTATTCACAGTCCAATCAATTTTCACGCTGGTCAGGGTGGCTGTACCCGCATTTGTCAACGTAAAGACCACATCCAGCGTAGCCCCACACGATGAGGCAAGCGAGGGCACTACAAAAGCCGAGATGGCCGCATCATTGGCAGCAGGGTCAAACTGATAGGCGCCAATATCATAGTCTGGCACTCGTGAATTACCTAAAATATCTACCGTAACACCACCATAGGCAATACCCTTGTTATTAATAATACCATTTGTAGGTCTTCTAAGCGTTGCCGATTCAAAGAACGGATTGGCTGAATAGGAATTGGCATCGGCTCCATATCCGGAGTTTTGCCAGTCGCTCATCGTGGTATAAGCAGTTGATCCCCTGGAAGCCACATCACCCGAAGGAACATAAATAACGTTATAGTTGCTGTTCATGGAAGAGGTAGAGGTTCCAAAAGCAAGGCCGGTGCTGCCGGCTGAAGGTTGCGTGATGCTGAAGATGTTGTTTCTGAGGATGACCCCCAGGTTGCTCAGACTTTCCACGAAACCTTTGAGTGTGCCGGTGGTGGCATTGGCATCGTCCATGGAAATGGTATTAAAGAAAATTTCCCCGGCCACGCGTGCTTCTATACCGGTCATGTTGCCTGTCTGCGAGCGCAGATCATAGATTACGTTGTTATAAATCTTTGCCCCTGTCCCTCCAAACAAATAAATGCCGCGGTAGCTGCCGATAGTGTGTTCATGAGAGATCAGGTTGTTATATACCAACGGGTTCACATTTCCTGAGCCGGCAATCTGAATGGCATTCACCGTGGTGTTGGCTCCTGCACGCTTGTTTAAGGTGTTGCCACTGATCACTGCTCCGGTGGTGGACTGGAAGTAAATACCATTGGAGCTGAAATCGTAAATGGTGTTGTTTGAAACCACGATATTGCCTGCCAGACCCGGATTGCCTCCATATACATCTACCCCATAGCCTCCACCGGTGATGGTATTGCCGGTAATGGTGAGATTGCTATAGTCACCGGAAGTGAGGAAACTGGTTAGCGATGCAGAAGCAATCACACCGCCAAACAATGAAGATGTGAACCCGGTCAGGTCAATATTACAATTGGTGATGGATATATAATGGCCGGAGTTGTAGATGTGTACGCCCATTCCGCTGGTAGTAGACGTTGGGTCAACCGTGATGTTCAGGTTATTAATGGTAAGGCGGCTTACATCGGTGAGGCGGATGACATGACGGTCAGTGGTGTTGGTTATCGCCCGTATTGTTTCTCCATTCCCTTGAATGGTAACGGTGTTGGTGGCGCTTACTCCGGGTATGGTAGTGAATGTTACCTGCTCATTATACGGACCCGAGCCCGGCACAACCGTAATGGTCACCGGCCCGCTCACTCCGCAGGTGGCCAGACGGTCAGCGGCAGCCTGAAAACTGGTAAAGTTGGTGGAGGAGGCCGCAGCGCCTTTGTTGATGGTGTAGGCACCGCTCAAAGCCTGGCACACGGCAACCGTTGCAGTGGTATCATTGGTCTGAGAATTGTCGGTAATCCCATTGACAGAATTGATGTAAGCCCGAAGCTCTGAATAAGTCCCCACGTTAAATGGAGTAGTGAAATTCAGGTTGACATTATTACCTGTTGTCAGGCTGAGCCCGGTAAAATTCTGCGTTACCGGAGTAATGCCGTCCGTATAGGTAAGATTGACACTGGTAATAGTAGTGGATGAGGTGTTGGAAATGTTTACCGTAACGGTAGTTGGGCCAGCGGGGGTTGGACCGGAAGGCGACACCCAGGTAATAGCCGCATCCAATCCTAAAGCAGTCCATTCAATAGCGCCCGGATCAGGGTTGGTTGCACTGCGGGCTGTTCCGAAAAAGTCATCCGTGATGTCAATGGCATATCCTCCGGCAGTGCTAATCGGGGTTGCAAAATTGCCTGCCGAGGTGGCTGTCGGGGTATAATCGTCATTGGAAGGATCATTGAATGACGGGGAAGTATCCTTTGAATTCGCATCCTTGCCGGTGGCGGTATTCCATGCCGCCTGAGTAGCATAGCCTGTTGACCCGTTGTAACCAAAGAAATTATTGGAACCTGTTCCGGAAATATAAATCACATTGTAATCAGAATCATCCAGCTGACCGGAGGAGCCATAACTGATCCCTCGCCTGGTGCCGGTGGTCCATGACGGGCCATCCTTCGTGATGACCACAATGTTGTTTTTAAACTCATTACCGGCATTGGAGGTGTTGCCGCTGGTATAATAGCCGTAGGTCAATCCTGTGGTGGTAGGTGCATTCTGCTGGTCAAAAACGATGGTATTGTAAAATACCTTCAGGTAGGTATTATCAAAATTGTAGATGCCATACATACCCTGTGTAGTACCTGCAAAATCGAAACTGTAAATAAGGTTGTTGTAAATAAAATTCGCATCGGCTTCAGAAGTGCCGGCATCATTGCCGGTAAGATAGATGCCATAAGGATTGGTAGTGGTCGTGCTGTTGGCATAGGGGTCATAGATGCGGTTTTTATAGACCTTGCACCGGATGTTATCGGTAGTCATGTAGATGCCATAAAAACCCCCGGTGGCAGATAAGGTTGGCCGGTGAAGCTGGTTTTGATAGACCAAAGCCCCGTCCAGAGTGCTCAGGTAAATTCCGTAGGAATAATAGTCCTTAATGTCGTTACCGCTGATGACATTACCGGTGCATCCGGTTCCGTTGCCGTTGAAGTAGATGCCATGGTAGCTGCCGGTAATGGTGTTTCCGCTAAAGGTATTGTTATTAAGATTAGCACCGGCTGTGCTATAGCTTGTTGCTGACCCGTTGGCCAAAATACCCACTGCATTCCCTGCCGTGCTGCTGGCCGGCACGGTGATGTTGCAGTTTGAAATCGTGTTGTTGCTGGCTGAATTATAGAGCTGCACCCCCCAGCCGTAGGTGGCATCGGTGCTGTTGATATTAAGCTGATTGATTGTCAAATACTGTGTGCCGTTGAGCGCAAAAACCGCCCTGCTGGAAGAGGTGGCCGCAAAGTTGACTGTGCGGTTGTTGCCGTTGATGGTGATGGTGTTGGTGCTGCTGGAGCCTGCAATATTGTTGAATACCACGGTAGCTGATTCATTAAAGGGTCCATTCTGCACCGTAAAGGTTACCGGCCCGCTGATGCCGCAGGTATTCAAAAAATCAGCAGCATGGGCGAAGGTGGCAAAGTTGGTGCCTCCTGTGGTAGCTGCACTGTTAATGGTGTAGGCGCCAGAGAGGGCGCTGCAGATTTTAACGGTTGCTGTCCCCAGATCATTGGCGGTGTTGGCGTCTGCACTTCCATTGGGATTGGATGTTTGCGCCAGAATCACGTAATAGCCTAAAGTGGAAAAATTATAGGTGCCCAAGGTAACGGTGGTGGAGCTGTTGCTGGCCAGGGAACCCGTCCAGTTGTAAGTATTCCCCAGCGAGCCGATCCCCCAGTTGATGGTGACACTGGTGAGAGTGGCGGTGCCATGGTTTCTGAGTGTTACTTCCACGTTATGTATACCCGGAGCGGTGCCATCCACCGGGGCATCTACCGAAACGATGCCGGCATCATTGGCGGCTGTGGAGACAACATCAAAACCAAAGTTGGCGCGCGTGGTTGTCAAGGTACCCGTTGTGTTCGTCACAGTGCTGGTATATAGTTTTCTGTTGGTGCCGGAGGCATCAGAGGTGCCGGTTCTCACGGCCCAGCTGGTGCTGGTAGGGCTGGTGCTCCATCTGGTCTCCACTACCACACTTTGATTGGGGTCGTAACCGGTGAAAGGAGTAGTAAGCGGTATCGCAAACCAGTCGCCAGCAGTGCCTGCCGGAATGGTTATGCTGCCGGAGAAGTTGGCCGGTCCCGGAGGAGTGAGAAAAGTAGTGGTTAAACTCGTGGCTGTGGTTTGCCAGATATACACCTCCAGATCCGTGAAGGTCTGGGCAGTAGTGCTATTGTACATAAAGTACACTTTATCAATATTCCCCGATGCTGAAGGAAACCCCAGGTCGGCAGGCGTGTAAAGCTGCTGGGTTTTTCTGGCACTGGTGGAGCCCAGTTGGAAAGTCGTATTGCTGGTGCCGCTATTGTTTCTTGAAACAAATGTCTGTGCGTAAACATCCGCAGATAACAGAACACAGCCTGTGCTGAATAATGCACTGATAACAATAAAGCTTAATGCGCGGACATTGAAGCAGCGTATCAAACAATCAAAACCGTTTCTCATGACGAGTGGGATTTAATATTTTTAAAAAATTTATGTTTCCTAGTTTACTGTACTTGCAGAATATACCTTAGGTTTTTTAAGGGATACTTCAATTTTGCATAGCGAAAGGTAGTAAGGAAGAGCAGAAGATGATAGCCTCATCTTTTAAAAGAAGTCAGGTCAGTAAAAACAAAAAGGGTAAAAATAAAATGGTTGATTTTCAGTAATTTGCAAATAATAGGTTCGGATATTTTGCGCGAAAAATTTCTAAGTCTATATTTAAAATAAGGTCAGACATATAAAATTATCCGCGTGAAAGCATCGCACCTTATCACCATTCAGAAGCTGGCATTGCTGCTGGATGACTTCTATCTGGAACAATTCAGGAAGTACCTAACCCATATAAAGGCACAGAAATCGCTGGCACTGATAGAGCATATCCGTGCAGGGGGCTTTGCAGCCACGGCCTCCGATATGTGCCGCTTGCTCTATGGGAAAGATGATGCTCACGCCCGCCATGCCTTTAATGAGCTGGCTTCGGCTACGTTGCGGCATACTTCCATATTGGCCCGCAATTATCCGGATTATCTTGCATCTAATGTGCACAGAATAGCCTTATGTGTCAATGAAGGACGTACCGAAGAGGCACGGCTGCTGGCAGAGATCTTATTGGATGTATCCAAAAAAATTTGTGATTATTCCACACAGGTATTCTGCCTGACATTTTTGTCACAAGAAGCTTATCTCAATAAAAATACACATGAGGGTCTGCGATATGAGGAGCAGCTACTGGAAGTTATCCGGCATCAGGAAACCTATTTCCGGCTGGATAAACATTTCCGGCAAAAGCTCAATCCGAGTATGATTGATATCTTTAAGAAAAAGGACATCAGGGAAGCGTTAGAATATTTAAAACCCTACTTCAATCATACCTCTCTGCGCATCAATCTTTTTGCGCGCTATGCCTATATCTCCGGAGTGTATTTCCTGCAACCGGAAGAGTTTGAATCACGGGAAATGTATGATCAGTTTCTTCCCCGTCTGATTTCGGATTTGCAAAATGCCAGTTACGTGGTGTTCCCTGCCTTCAATGATATACAGACATCTTTAACATTCTTCTGGATAAACTCACCCTATCTAAATCTGGCCAATAAAAAACACCAGGTAGAGTTTGAGCGATGGACGCAAGGGTTTCGGAAGGTAAACTTCTGGAAATACTATCTGAACAGACCTGAAGTTCTGGCTCTGAGCATTAAAACCAACCATTATGTATTCAAATACACGCGGGTAGCACATCGTAAACTTGAAAAACATGCAGCCAATCAGCTATACTCTTCCCGTGACGTGGAGGACATGTCCCAACTGATCAAACGATGTGAGCTCCTTCTGACGGACACACATCTGCATGCGCGATATGAAAAATATTTAATCAACCTGCGGCCTGTATATGCCAGCCTTTTAATTCTGCACCCGCACAAACCCTATCAGGATGGAGTACAATTTCTGGAATCCACCCTCATTTCCTACCAGCAGACCAATATTAAAATTCTGGCAGACAATATTTTTTCCTGGCTCCTCATAGGTTATTTCTGCATGAAAGATTATGGCGCCTGTGCCGATGCCTACGCCCGTTACCAAAAGATTGTAAAAGGCCGCGTTTCTTATCCCATGAACGACATCATTATCCACTTTTACTATTACCTCTCAAGATGGGTAGTAAGCCGAAAACCCCAGTTTGTCCAGAAGCTGAGGAATACCTATAACAATGTGCCCAAAGAAAATACCCAGCAATCGGTGAAACAGACGCTTATGGAGGTAGCTGCTGATTTTGGCGCTATCTTATCTGATGAAGCAATAGCCGAAAGAGACATTGCATGAGCCAGGCGCAACGTGGTATGCCTCCAGGCCTCCTATCTCTCAAAGCCGAATTACTTTGCGCACAAAAGACTTCCCTTGCAAAATAATTTTCACCAGATACACTCCCGCGGGTAACTCTTGAAAGGGCAAATGTATCCGGTTTATCCCTGCATACCCGTCAAAGCTCATTCGGTGCACCGGATAACCCTGGGAGGTAAAAACATCCACCTGCATGAGCTGCGGGAAGCCCAACGTAGCAAGCATTTCTATCTCATCACGTACGGGATTGGGAAAGAGATATATCTCTTCCTCCAAATGCACTGGTGAGGCTACTGCTGTGGCCGGGCTGATTATAATGGTGTCAGACTGCGGACAACCGCTATGATCCACTGCGGTGACCGCATACACTCCGCTTGTCCCAACTATAATAGCCGGTGTAGTATCCCCGGTTGACCACAGGTAGGAGGCAAAACGGTCCGGCACTTGCACGATCAACGAGTCATCCCTGCCCGGAAGGATAGCCTGAGTCTGAATCACCAGGTCACCATCTATGGAGCGAACCGGCAACAGGGTTTCCATGGTTATCTGCGAGCGAAACCCTTCAAAACCCGGCAACGGTATTTGAAACGGTAGCGGAATGGTAAACAACACCTCCGCTATAACTTTTATCCGATAAGTTCCTCCTTGTGCACACACCTGCTCCCCGCAAAGGGTGATGCACCCGTAACTCGTTACCGGGGGATACATGCCCGGATAATACGTATGCTGATTGCCGGCCTGATCGCTCTGCCAGAAAAAACCTTCCGGCAGTCCATCCAAAAGCAACCGATATGTCCTTACGGGCACCGGAATATCCGGCACAAAACGCAGCAGGTCACGCAGATTACCGAAACCCGGAATTTGAATGTCCGGTATATTCGCGCGGGAAAGCAACAGCTGTGCCCCCAGGGTATCCGGCAGGAAGAAACTGAAGCTAGCCAGATAGTCTTGCCCGGTGAGGGCTTCGGGCAGGCGAAGCTGACACACTGCCGGTCCCGAAGTAGTGCACCCCTGGTGATTCACCGTGCAGAACGAACTGCATGGATACATACATCGGAAGGAATCAATAATAACCTCAATGGAATCGGTGTGTGTACATTGTCCGTTGCTTACGGTAAGAAAAAAGCGTTTCGTCTGGGTTAAACCAAAAACTACCGGGTCTGCGATAGCCGGCTCACTCAGGTTTGTAGCCGGTTGCCACAGATAGGTATTGCCTCCGGAACCATGAAGCCGTATCACCTGATAGGGGCAAATAACCGTGTCGTTCCCGGCCATAGCCTCCAGGTTTCGGAATTCTGCAGAAACCTGTTGTACACATCCGCTGCTGTCGGTTACAGCAACCGTTACAAGTCCGGGCTGCTTGATAAATACGGAATCATCTGTCTGGCCGGATGACCAGCTATAGGCTGTAAAGCCCGGCACATAGGCCTTGATAGAGTCACCCGGGCAGAGGTAATTGGTAGCCGGTTCGGTTAGTATAGCTGCAGGCGTCACGCCCCTGTCAATAAGAAACACAGAGCGCAGGTTGTAATTCACCCGAACGGTATCCGGAAGCAATCCTGATGGAATAAGGTTAAACGGGAAAGGTGCCTGCGCCAGGTCGATCTGAGTCAGATCCAGATATAAGGTAAAAAACAATTGTACGTTGTGGGCTCCTGAAAAACCACATAACATTCCACACAGGTTAACGCATCCAAATTGACTTGCAGGGTTCAGCGTATCCGGAGCGTATGAGCAGGGACCTGCCATTCCCCCATCACAGGTATAGCTTAACCCCTGGGGAGCTTTCACCGAATCCAGGGTGACGCCATAAAGCCCGACAACGATAAAATCACCCAGCTTAATAGTATCTACTGTGAGATTAACTATCGGAATGGTTAATGGCTGAGGCAGCACAATGCGATCAATTGCAACCTGAGCGGGCATGAAAAAAGTCAGGTTTTCATCTACTGATGTACCCGCAGACGCGGGACCCAGCGTGTCAGGACATACAGCTCCAAACTGGCCATAACATAAAAAAGAGGTATCTACCTGACAAGCTCCGCAGTTACCTCCCGCTCGTAAAAGGGTGGGAATAACTCCGGTCAGCAAGCTTAACCACAAAACCAACAAATCAGCCGGCTTATACATGGCTTTTCTTCCGGGCTACAATGGAACCGCGCATTTCTTCTTTCAATCAGTACGCATTTAAAGAGGCCTGCCGTTGACTTAATATCGGTTCTCCATCTTTGTTTTGAAACTTGCCACCTACAATCATTAGCGCATCACTATCTTTTCCACCGCGGAGAAGCTTTTACCTGCCAGCCGCAGAATGTAAAAGCCTCCCGGCAATCGGAGGTAAAGCTAAAATAGCAGCAGTTCCCGCACCGAAATACCCATCACCAGAACCTACTAAACGACCGTCTGAAGCATGTAGAGTGTAAAGAATAGACAAGGAGAAACCGGTAAGGTTTTCCACCAAAATGTTTCCGGATACATCTGTACGCACCGAAAATCCTGTTGCAGATGAAACAGGAGATACTCCCGTTGACAGGTCCAGCAGATAAACCAGCGTATCAGTCCTGCCACAATTCCCATATGCAATGAGGGTCACCTCATAGGGCTTGCGCTGAGGGTATTGATGGTTAGGGCTCGTGTCGGTAGATGTTTGTCCATCCCCAAAATCCCAATAATAGCCGGTGGCGCCTGTTGAAGTGTTACTAAACAACACATTAAAATTATTGGGAATAGCATTGAATGAAGCCTGAGGAGTCAGGGAGTCTATGGTAATGGTTACTGTTTCCTGTGCACTGCAATTTTCATTTACCACCGTCACGGTATAGGAGGTAGTGCTCTCCGGATAGGCAACCGGATCAGCCACAGCCGCATCACTTAATCCGGTGGCGGGATGCCACATGTAAGAAGTGCCCCCGGAAGCAAACAACTGCACGCTGTCTCCCGGGCAGATGACTGTATCTGCAGAAACCGTTACCACGGGCACCTGTCCGTAGGTCACTTCCACAGCGTCTGAAACCGTGGTGCCATTGCCATCTGACACTACTACCGTGTAAATGCCCGGATGGGTGGGATACAACAGCGGGTCTGCAGCATTCGGATCAGATAAGTACATACCTGGATTCCAGATAAAGTTATAAGGAGGAAAGCCTCCGCTCACGTGGGTATGTAAGGGAACGGTGTCACCCTCACAGATGCGCCCGGTATTTATGGAAGCATTGACATAAAGTGCGCCCGGATAGAGCGTATTCGGACAGGGCGCACCCGGGGCAACCACAGTCAGGCTGTAACCCAGACCGTTAGAAGCAAGAAACTGTGAATCCGCCACAAACTGAATCGGACCACCGCTCCCGATGCGGATGGTAAGCGTAGCCCGGAAATTCAGATGATACACGCCCGGAGGATCGTTGGTAAGTCCGCTGACCCTTACACAGCCGTTTTCACCGCTGGTGTAAACACATCCCGGGTTGTGACAGCTATAAGTGAGGCCTGACGGAAAGTTGCCAATGGAATCTATCTTTACCGAATCAATGATAATGGTGACTCCCGGCAGCCCAATGTAGCTGCCATCAATGAATGAAAAATTCTTAAACTGAATCACTTCATCGTAATAGTACCCCTGTTCCACACAAGCCAGCAAGGAATCACCCGGATAAAAGCCTACCTGGGTAATACCCATATTCGGAGTGCACTGTGAACGGGCCGAAAAACACGCCAAGACGATAAAAATGATACCCAGAAACTGACGCATGGCTCCGGTAAGTTACGAAAATAAAATTCTGCCCTCTTTGATGGAGGGCAGAATTTTACAGGTATTATTCCACTTTGGACAGGGTTAGTGCAGAATCAGCTTCCTGACTCCGAAACCCTTGTCGCTATCAATCCTTATGGTGTAAACGCCTTTGGCGAAGCCAGTCAAATCCAGCTGTTTTTCCACTCTTCCGCTGACAGCAGGCAGCGCTTCCTGATAAACGGATTTACCAGTCAGATCAAAAATCTGTATTGCATATGCTGTTGCCGTTTGACCGGCAGCCAGCTTCAGGTTGACCGCTCCTGCAGACGGATTGGGGAATACCTCAAAGGATAAGTCATATTCTACCGCAGCCACGAACACTCCCGTTATGTTGACGGTTTGCGTGTCTCGTGCCGTACCACAGCTATTGGTAACCGTTAGAACGACATTGTAGGTACCATTGGCATTGTAGGTATGTGGTGGAGGATTCTGCCCTGACACTGCAGGAGTACCATCGCCATAGTTCCATGAATAGGTAGTGCCTCCCCCTGTTGAGGAGTTGTTGGTAACAGTTACTACAGGACCGGATACCTGGGCTGTAAAGCTGGCTGAAGGACTGGTGCCGGTGCCTACGGTAACCGTAGCGGATACAGTGCCATTTTGATCAGTAGCCGTCACTGAATAAGTGCCCGGTGCAGAAACCGTAATGGATTGCATCGTGCTCCCGTCTGACCACAAATAGGTAACGCTTCCGGTTTCATATTTTGCCACTGCGGTAAGTGTAGTGGATGCCCCCGAGCAAATGGTAGGATTACCGGTAATTTCAACTGTAAATGGCGGACAAACATCCCCGCTGGCCACACCGTCAGCATTTACGTCTCTGGCCGGGCAACTCTGACCGGATTCAATTACACGCGACACATATTTGTAATCCAAACCCAGGGTCGGGGCTCCCAACGTAGACAGCAGCCCATCCAGCTGTGAGATGAGGTCGTTCAACTCTCCGCTGAAGGTTTGAGAACCCAAAGCCGGTATAGAGAGTGTGATAGTCATATAAATCTTCAACGGATACTGGCCTGTTATTTCCCTCGAAGTTCCACTGACGCGGATACAGCCGGTTTCACCCGGAGCATATACTAGCTTATCGGCTTCCCAGCTGATGCCACAGGGGAAGTTGGTGATACTGTCAATAATGACCGTATCCATCGTAAGCGCAAACCCAAAGACGGAAGCGATAGTATCAAAATTTTCAACCTGCATCGTAAAGTCGTACGGCACATTACGCTCTATGCAGGGTATTGAATCCGGGCCGGGGAAAACACCCGCATTACCCGTGGGTGGATTGGCCGTGCAGGGACCCAGCTGTACAGTCACTAAAGCAGAAGTGCTATCCTCGCCACAGCCATTGGAAGCTATCAGCCAAACGGTATAGGTGCCCGCGGCAGCATAGGTATGTGTCGGGCTCGGCATGACGCTGGTATTTCCATCGCCAAAATCCCACTGATAAGAAGTTGCATCTACAGAAGTATTGGTAAAGTAGGCCGTGAGGCTGGATGTGTTGAAATTAAAGCCTACAGAAGGCGCCTGACCAGCAACAACATTTACAGTGGCTGTTGCGGTATTCCCCTGATCGGTCACGGTAACAGAATAAGTGCCTGTGCTGCTAACAACGATAGACTGAGTGTTGTCCCCCGTACTCCACATATAAGTTTCACTGCCACTCCCGTTAGATACCACGGCCGTGAGGGTGTTGGTCTCTCCCGGACAAATAGTGGTGTCTCCTGAAACAACCACCCCGAGCTGCAGCTGACAGGGGTCGCCTGGATTAATTACTTTCAACTCGTAATTAACCGGAGGTATGGTGCCTCCGGGTATCATGGCAAGCAAGGAGTCCAGATCCATCGGACCGAATGTTCCCAAACTGGTATTGGCTGTAGCAACAATCTTTAAGGGATAGGTACCAACAGCCGCAGATGTGGTGCCACTAAAGCGTATGCACGAAACACTTCCGCCCGGTAACACACAGCTCGCGGGATTGCAGGTATATGTTATGCCGCTGGGGAAACCGGTTATGGTGTCTATTGTAAGATTATTCAGGGTGACGAAACCGCCAAAGGAGGCTGGTAGCACCACCTGCACATCCTGGATGTACGCAACTGTGCGCTCCACACAGGCTAATGAATCGGAAGGCGGATATACGCCCGGATTGGTAAGGGAAGTATTGGGTATGCACTGAGCATAAATCATGTTATACAGGCACACACTGGCTGTCAGGACAGTAAATATTCTTTTCATGTTTAGGATAGTTTGGGTTGAATTGTTTTTTAAAAACAGGGGCGCAATTTATAAAAAAGTTTTTTCCATTCCGCCCTTTTTAACAAAGATTTTAATAAAGAACAATCCGCTGTAAGCCGGACCCTTCAGGACTGTCCACGCGGAGGGTATAAACGCCTTTATTTAAAAAGCGGAGGTCCAGTTGCCGGTTTGTTATTTCGCTGCCAGGCATGACTGCGTAATAAAGCTGCTTTCCGCTGAGATCAAAAATGCTGATTGTTATTTCCTCTAAGGAATTTTGATGGAAAGAGAGCGTAAACAGTCCTGTGCCGGGATTGGGCGAAACTGTTAAGCCAATTGTGTTTTCCGGTCCTCGTACAGATGAAACCCCGATATTGACGGTTTGGGCAGCAGTGTCTGACCCGCAACTATTGGAAGCAATCAAAGTGATTGTGTATGTGCCGCTGGTGGCATAGGTGTGTATAGGCGGATTTTGTCCGCTTTGTGGAGTGGTTCCGTCACCAAAATCCCAGTTGTATGAGGTGGCTCCACCTGTGGTAGTGTTGGTAACGCTGGCATTGGATCCTGTAACATTAACCGAAAAAGAAGCAGTCGGAGCCTGGTTAACGGTTACGGTTTTGGAAGCCGTAGCGCTTCCGTTCTGGTCGGTCACCGTTACGGAATACGTTGTTGTAGTCGTGGGGCTGACTGTTACCGATTGCGAGGTGGCTCCGGTACTCCATGCATAAGAAACGGTGCCGGAAGCATTGGAAACGCTGGCCGTAAGCATCGTTGAAGATCCAGCGCACACAGCAGCATTGCCGGTGATGGTAACCGATAGGCTGGCAGCCGGGCACGCGTTGTTGGATCCTGTTCCGCTGGAGGTAAGGTTGTTGGCAGTGGGACTATAGTCAATGGCAGGACATGGATTACCGGTTTCTATCACCCTGGAATAGTAACCCAAATCAATACCCAGATTAACTCCTAATTGCTGCAATTGTGTCAGCAAGGTCCCAATCTCACCTCCTTGCTCAATATTACCGAATCCCGGCACATTGAGACTTACGGTCATAAATATCAAAAGGGGATATTGCCCTACCGGATCATTTGTGGTGCCGGAGACCGTAATACAACCGGTTTCCCCGGCATTGAACGTAGTTTTATTTGCGGACCATGTTATGCCGCAAGGAAAATTTTTCAAGCTGTCAATACGTGCCCAGTTCATCACTATATTGCCCAAAGGAGAAGAGATGAAAGAGAAATTTTCCAGATACATGGTTATGCTGTAGGGCTTGCCTCGTTCAATGCAGGTAACAGCGGAAGGGGCAGGTGTTACTCCAGGATTGCCCGTAGGGGCATTGGGTGTACACTGAGCATAAATATTCAAAGAGAAGGCTGCAAAACAACTGATAAGTAAAAAACCCTTTTTCATAACCGGTAAATTTTTAACTGAAACTGATTTTAAACTTTGTGGCCGCAAGTTAATAATAAAAAGGCAAAACATACACGAAGACCGTCATTAATGCTTTTTATCAGAAATTAATTTCCTCAAGGAATTTCACCCACCATTTTTTCGGGCACCACCCATTCGTCAAATTGTTTTTCGGTGAGCAGCCCCAGCTCCACAGCAGCTTGTTTGAGCGTTTTGCCTTCGGCATGCGCTTTTTTGGCAATTTTTGCGGCATTGTCGTAGCCAATTTTTGTATTCAATGCGGTGACGAGCATCAGCGAATTTTCCAGGTGTCGTTTTATTACCGGATAGTTGGGCTCAATACCTATAGCACAGTGGTCGTTAAATGATTTAGCTGCATCCCCCAGGAGCCTTGCGGACTGCAGAAGATTGGCGATTATTAAAGGCTTGAACACATTGAGTTCAAAATGGCCGTTTAGTCCGCCAACGGTTATGGCAACATCATTGCCCATCACCTGCGCGCATACCATAGTAAGGGCTTCGCATTGTGTGGGGTTTACTTTACCCGGCATAATGGATGAGCCGGGTTCATTAGCCGGAATGAGAATTTCCCCTATGCCACACCGCGGACCGGAAGCCAGCATACGGATATCATTGGCTATTTTAAACATGCTTACTGCCAGAGTTTTCAGGGCTGCTGATGTTTCCACGCAGGCATCATTGGAAGCCAGAGCTTCAAACTTGTTGGGAGCGGTTACAAAAGGGAGGCCGGTGAGCTTGGCAATTTCTCCGGCAACCAACGCGGCATAACCTTTGGGGGCATTGATTCCGGTGCCCACGGCCGTTCCGCCCAAGGCAAGTTCAGCAAGGTGTTTCAGCGCATTTTTTACCGCTTTCAGACCATGGTCAAGCTGGGAAACATAGCCTGAAAACTCCTGTCCCAACGTGAGTGGCGTGGCATCCATGAAGTGTGTTCTGCCTATCTTCACCACTTTCCTGAAGGCTTTGGATTTCTTTTCCAGTGTTTTTCTGAGCTGCTCCACAGCTGGAATAGTGTTTTCAGTAATCAGTTTATATGCAGCAATATGCATAGCGGTAGGAAAGGTATCATTAGATGATTGTGATTTATTTACATCATCATTGGGATGCAGAATTTTTTTCTCGTCTGTCAGTTTCCCCCCGCTGAGCACGTGTGCACGGTTGGCAATCACTTCATTGACATTCATATTGGTTTGCGTACCCGAGCCGGTCTGCCAGATAACCAGAGGAAACTGATCATCCAGCTTGCCGGAAAGTATTTCATCGCACACCCGGCTGATGAGTTCTGCTTTCTTTTTATCCAGTACCCCACATTTATGATTCGCCATGGCAGCTGCCTTTTTTACTATGGCAAAAGCACGGATAACTTCTACCGGCATGCTTGCTTCTGGTCCGATTCTGAAATTGTTGCGGGAACGCTCCGTCTGCGCACCCCAGTATTTATCAGCAGGCACATCTACATAGCCGAGAGAATCTTTTTCTTTTCTGGTTTTCATAGGCGGAATAACTTGGAGAATACCTTTGGACAGCAAATATACACAGGGTAGTGACACTCCCTTTTCTTTTATCTGCTAATCCGCAAGTAGATTATTTAAGTGGATGCAGGTATTTGCTTCCCATCTGAAGTTTAGCTGAAGAATTCATTTCATTCTTGAAAGCCCGTACTGCTTTGAGTTTAAGGAACCTATCCCCCGGTTTGATATTCCAGAATTTTTTCCAGACCGATTCTACGTGAACCTTTCAGAAGAAAGGTCGTATGGGCAAACCGTTGCTTTTTCATCCATTCTGCCGCTTCACTGCTGGTCTTAAAATGAAGCGCCTGGATATGGTCTTTAACTTTTCCAAACTCTTCCCCTACCAGTATCACTTTTTGCAAACCCAGGCTCCTGATAAGTTTCACCATGGCAAGATGTTCATCATAGCTGGCTTCCCCCAACTCCAGCATATCGCCCAGTATGGCCACCTTATTTTCCGATGGTATGGATGCAAAGTTTTCAAGGGCTTGTTGCATGCTGGTAGGATTGGCATTGTATGCATCCAGAATAATGGTATTACTATTGAGGGTTATCAGTTGAGAACGATTGTTGGCAGGGACATACTTCTGCAGAGCCTCCTGAATGTGGGCATCGGAGACGGAAAAATGCTTTCCCACAGCTACGGCAGCCATAGCATTTTCAAAATTGTATTTTCCGGTAATGCGAGTGGTGACCGTGATGGTTTCTTTTTGTTCCGAATAATAGCGAAAAACCAGATAGGGATAGGACGAAAGTATTTCGCCCGCATAGGTTGCCTGAGGCGAACCGCCATAAGTAACGCTATTTTCAAGTATGCGGGAGGCTGCCATGAGGTCTTGGTCGGCTATGTTTATAAAACCAGTTCCTTTCACTGTCGCCAGATGCTCATAGAGCTCGGCATTGGTCTTAAGGGTGTTTTCAACCGTTTTAAACGTTTCCAGGTGGTCTTTGCCGGTGTTGGTAATCAGTCCATGGGTAGGGCCGGCAATTTCACATAGCAGCCGGATATCTCCGCGCTGACGTGCGCCCATTTCAATCACAGCTATTTGCGTGGAAGGGGTAATCTTCAAAAGAGTGAGCGGCACTCCAATTTCATTATTCAGGTTGCCGGAGGTAGCTAAGGTGCAAAAGGTAGTTTGCAACACAGATGCTATTAGCTCTTTGGTGGTGGTTTTACCGTTACTTCCGGCAACAGCTATCAGTGGAATTTGCATTTTTCTGCGGTGAAAAGCGGCCAGACGCTGCAACGCCTCCAGGGTATTTTCCACAAGAAAGAATCTTTCCGCATCTTTTTGATATTGTGGCTCATCAATCACCGCAGCCAAAGCCCCCTTGCTGATTGCTTCGGAGGCATATGCATTGCCGTTGTAATGAGGCCCTTTTAAGGCAAAAAACAACGCACCCGGTTGTATTGTCCGCGAATCGGTGGATACTCCGCTGGCATCACGAAAAAGCCTGTAAAGCTGCTCAATGGCGGCTGTCATAAACTTCTTTGCTGCAAAATAAAAAACCTCTCCTGATGCGGAGAGGTTTTTAATGCCATTGCAGTGCCTTTTTATTTCCTTTTAAAACGGTTTCCACCTTCCTTGTAGTTGCCTGCCGGGCTACCTACTCTATCCATGGCACAGCGGAAGCCGATGGTTGCCGTAGCCTGAGCTTCATCCAGATATCTGCGGGTTCCGGGAGAGAGGTAGTAAGCACGGTCAGCCCAGGAGCCTCCCTTGTACACGCGAGCACGGTTGGTAATTAGGGAAGTCACTACACCCGCGCCGGGGTCACCAAAATATTTTGCTCCGGAGATTTCATCTCCGTCAAGGTAATCTCTGACATCAGCTTTTTTGTAGTTGAGCCGATTCACATGATCTTCATCTTTTTCTACCACGTATTTAACTCTCCCGAGACTATCTTTTTCTACCGGTATGCCGTCAGCATCCAGTTCCTTTGTCATGAACACGTTACCCCGGAAGGGATTTAACTCATCGGCATCCAGGTGTGTCATGGGTCTGTAGATATCCATCACCCATTCGCTGACATTACCGGCCATATTGTAAAGGCCAAAGTCATTGGGCCAGTAAGAATCTACAGGTGCCGTGATTTCAGCATTGTCATTCAGCTTACCAGCAACACCCATGTAGTCGCCTTGTCCCCGCACGAAGTTGGCCAGAAACTCACCCTGCCAGCTGCCGCTTTTCGGATACCGCACGCTAGTTCCGTTCCAGGGGTAAATTCTCCGGTCAGTGATTCTTTCTTCATCTGGATAAGGTTGATTGCCTTTCAGGGCAAGAGCTGCATATTCCCATTCAGCCTCGGTGGGCAGCCGGTAGTCAGGCAGCAGTATGCCATCTTCAAACCGCACCGGCCGCTCTCCTGAGCCTGCGGGATTTAAGTCAGGAAGATTTTTTTTCACCATGCCTTCATATTGTCCGATGAGATAGGCATCGGTGTTAAAGTTGTCTTCATTGACCTGATTGGGATTGACTTCAAGAATACCCCTGTCAATCAGTATTTTTTCATTTACGCGGTCGGTTCTCCATTTACAATATTCATTAGCCTGTAACCAGCTTACCCCCACTACCGGATAGTTGGCATAAGCCGGATGACGCAGGTAATATTCCACATAGGGTTCGTTGTAGGCAAGCTCGCTGCGCCATACAAGAGTGTCCGGGAGAGCTCTTTTAACTACTTCGGGATAATCGGTTCCGAAAACACGACCGAGCCAGTAGAGGTACTCCCGGTAGTGCAGGTTAGATATTTCGGTTTCATCCATGTAAAAGGATTTCACCGTAACTCTGCGCGGTACGTTATTCCAGTCATAGGTAATATCCTGCTCAGTGGCTCCCATGGTAAAGGTGCCGCCCTCAATCAGCACGAGGCCGGGACCGGTTTCCTGGCCGGCATAGTCTATTCTTTCAAAGCCGCCCCAATCAGGGTCATTGTAGTTCCACCCGGTGGTTGAGGATTGATCTTTTGAACAGGATGACAGCAGTAGGCCTCCTGCAACCACACATACCAAAACATTCAGCAGGCTGATTTTTTTCATAAATCTTTTGGTTTTTCGCTTATCAAAGTTTTTAAGGAACGCTAAGATAAGTTGTTTATTGTAAAATCAAAAATTCAGAAATCGCGGGCATTCCAATTGTCCTTTCAGACGCTTTGAGTTCAGGGAATTGTCATCACCTCCCATGTTGAACGTAACGGATACTTCATGGGCTCCTCCGGACAAGCCTTGTAATCTGGAAACCGTGTAATCATAGCTGTACGCGACCTTTACGTACGATACCTTTATCCCTACGACTCCAATAACGGCATCAGAGTTTTTAAAGGTATGTCTGAACCACATTCCCCCATATACGTATTTGCTGTACAGAAAGGTTCCGGCATTCAGTTGCAAAAATCCGGATTGCTGCATCAGCAATACATTGGGCGACAGAATCAGCTCCCGTTTGGGACGTTTGGGCAGCAGGTTGATATCGCCTCCGGCATGCACCGAAACACGCAGGGGAAGAATGGCATCATTGCTTTCAAAAAAAGCATCCCTGGGCCGAGAAATATGTACAACGGATACTCCCCCATATACGAAAGAGGAGAAAGCCACAAAACCAGCCCCCACATCAGCCTGATGCATACTAAAATCTGAAGGATTAGTTTCGGCCGTTGGATTAAGATTTCCGAATTCGTCATAAAAGCCAAAAACCGGGTTGATCTGGTCACCGAAGGTAAGCCGCGCCCAATCCACTGAGCGATAAGCATAGCCGCCCATTGCCCCGATCTTTATTCCGAAATTGCGGCCCAGCCGCAGCTGATAAGCATACATAGCGTTGATATGATAGCTGCTTAGCAGTCCGTTGGCAATACGATCCCCCAGGAACTGTATCCCAATACCTCCACTGAGCTTAGGAATATGCATATCGTAAGAAGCTGCAAAGGTTACATATCCCTTGTCAATGGAAGGCCATTGATTCCGGTAATTCAGATTCACACGCGGCCCATAGGAAATACCTGCCAGCGCGGGGTTCAGATACAGGGGCGCAGCATTAAACTGAGAAAAGTGCGGATCCTGCCCGTATCCTGCCTGTATTGCCGTAAGCAGGATAACACTCCCCGGTAGAATAAAACGGAAAAGCCTCATGAAGAAAATTAGGATACTATAATTAATTAATGTTACGGCAATATCAGAAAAAGTTCATCGTTAACGGTGCACCCAAAACTACCAAAAAAAGCCATTTTACTTAGCTTTGAAGCTACTTAACCGATCATTCCTAACGTGAACCGCTTTGTCCTGATTGCCCTGGTAATTCTGATTTCCGCTGATTTAGCCTTTGCGGATGGCACCCTGCGTCTGCAGCGTAAAATATCCTGGAATGATAGGGTGCTCCCCATTAAAGTATCAGAAAACGAAACAAAAAATGTTTTTTGTTTTGACGGAGCGGTATTCCCCCCCGAAAAAGGGTTTCAACCTTACTTTTCCGAAGTAATCTCCACAGGGCCCAATCAGCCTGTGAGTGTGAAACTGGTCAATCCGGTATACAGACCTGCCCCCTCTTTTCCCACTCCGGTTGCAACGGAACTTATTCCGGAAACTGCGGAAGTAGAATTTTATACCGGCACAATAAAAAAGAGTCAGGCAGTAACTGTTTTGATACCCGCACTGAGAAAGAACCCTTTTTCCGGCAACGTGGAGCAGTTGATTGCATTTGAATTAGTGATAAATCTAAGCTCCCTGCCAACAGCCTTTAAACGCTCCCCTCCATTTAAAACCAGTTCTGTGCTCAGTACAGGCACTTGGTACAAGATAGCCGTTTCCGGAGACCGCGATGGCATCTACAAGATAGATTATGCGTTTATGAAGGAGCTGGGGGTGAATCCCGACAACCTGGAGCTAAACAGATTTAAAATATATGGTAACGGAGGCGGCATGCTGCCGGAGTATAATGCTGAGTTTCGTCATGATGATCTGCAGGAAAATGCAATATGGGTAATAGACCTAAACGGCAACGGCTGGTTCAACCAAGGAGATTATATTTTGTTTTATGGCCAAAGTCCGCACCGCTGGAAATATGATAGCGTGACTGAAAAATTCCGGCATCGTTATAATGTGTACTCTGATTTCACCTATTATTTTATCAACACAGATGGCAGCCCGACTTCCAAACGGTGGAGCTCCATGCCTGCAGAAAACGGAGCCAATCTGACAACCGACACCTATGACGCATACGAATTTTATGAGAAAGATAGAGTAAATCTGATGAAGTCAGGACGGGAATGGTACGGAGGTGGCAATACGGAGTACTTTAATTTCGGAATTTCTTCACAGAGCTACTCATTCTCTTTCTCTAATGCAGCTGAACCGGTTTTTATCAAAACAGCGATAGCCGGCAGGTCTACCAGCCAGAGCATTTTCTTTAATGTAGCCGTCAACGGTCAGTTGATACATACCCATACCATAGGAAAAGTGAGCAGTGATTACACCAGCTCCTTTGCCTACGAAGACGTGAAGGAAAGTGCTTATGCTGCCGGCAGCAGTCAGCTTAACGTTACGATTACGCTTGCAAACCCTTCTGCCGGTGAAGGATGGCTGAACTACATAGAAATAAACGGAAGAAGAAAACTTGTCTATGAAGGTGCTCCTCTTTTTTTTCGCGACACACGCTCGGTAGGCTCTGGTAATGTTACAGAATTTACTATCCTGAATGCACCTCCGGATATCATTGTACTTGATGTAACCAATCCGGTGCATGCGTTTATCCAACAATATACAGCAACCGGAAATGAAATCAGATTTGCCGTTAAAACCGACAGTCTGCGGGAGTTTGTAGCGTTCGCTGACGGTGCCGGATTATCCAAACCGGTTGCGGTAGGAAAAATAGAAAATCAGAATCTGCATGCAATCAACCAGGCTGATATGATTATTGTTACCCACCCCTCCTTGATGAACGAGTCCCTTCGGCTTAAGTCGTTTCATGAGTCAAGAGGGCTGACGACCGTGGTAGCAGACATTTATCAGATATATAATGAATTTTCGTCCGGAGCCCAGGACATCACTGCAATACGGGATTTTGTCCGTATGCTCTACCAACGTGCTACCGACTCCCTGAGCCTGCCTGACTACCTGCTGCTGATGGGGGATGGGTCTTACGATTACAAAGACATTGAGCCCAACAACACCAACCTGATTCCCACTTATCAGAGCTATGCTTCCCTGAACCCCCTGTCATCTTACGTAACCGATGATTATTTCGGTTTCCTGGACGATTCGGAAGGGCCTGGAACCAGCACGACCGATCTGATGGATATTGCCATAGGCCGTTTTCCGGTATCCACACCCAGGCAGGCAGCCGATCTGGTTAATAAAATCCTCCATTATCATGCTACTGCCGCAGATGGAGTCACAGAAACTTTTGGCAACTGGCGCAATGTGCTCTGCTTTGTTGCCGATGATGAAGACGGAGCCCTCCACATGATTCAAGCCGATAACCTGACATCGTTTTTTGAATCCAATTATAAGTCATACAACCTGGATAAAATTTTCCTGGATGCTTATCCGCAGCAGTCTACTCCGGGTGGCAGTCGTTATCCTGAGGTGAATGAAGCTATCAACCGCAGAATGTTTTCGGGAGCGTTGATTATGAACTATACCGGCCATGGTGGCATTAACGGCTGGGCCCATGAACGCATTCTGGATATCACCATGATTAACTCCTGGAAAAACTTTGACCGTCTTCCACTCTTTATCACAGCAACCTGCGAGTTCAGCAAATTTGACGAACCCGGCATCATATCAGCCGGTGAAATGGTATTGCTGAACCCCAAAGGAGGAGCAATAGCCATGGTAACCACCACCCGGCTGGTATTTGCCCACTCCAATTTTGAGATTAACAATAATTTCCTGCGCGATGCGTTTACACCGCTCTCCGACCGAATGCCTACGATTGGTGAATCCGTCATGCGCACGAAAAACAAAAATATTGACCTGACCAACAAACGCAAGTTTGTATTGCTGGGCGATCCCGCTCTTATGTTGGCTTATCCGAAATATACTGTAGTTACCACTGAAATCAATGAAGCCGGAGCCGCTGATGACACTCTTAAAGCTTTAAAGAAAATCAGCATCCGTGGCGAAGTGAGAGACCACAGCCAAAATAGACTCGCTAACTTCAACGGAGTGGTGTATTCCACCATCTATGATAAAGCAACCATGGTAACCAGCCTGAAAAATGACCCGGGTGAACCCACTTATCAATTCAACCTGCAGAAAAGCATTATCTATAATGGCAAAGCCAGCGTGGACAGCGGCCGTTTCTACTTTGAATTCATCATACCGAAAGATATTGACTATCATTTCGGAACAGGAAAAATCAGCTACTACAGCCATAACGGCTATGAAGACGCAAACGGCTATACGGAAACAGCAATCGGAGGAACAGCCACTGACTATGTATCCGACACCGATGGTCCGCAGCTGTCAGTATTTATGAATGATGAAAAGTTTGCCTTCGGAGGTGTTACGAACCCAAATCCCCTTCTGCTCGTAAAACTATATGATCAAAGCGGTATCAATACAGTTGGCACGGGAATAGGGCATGATATCACCGCTGTGCTCGATGGTAATACACAAAACACCTTCGTCTTGAACGAATACTACGAAGCCGACTTAAACAGTTACCAGACAGGAAAGGTGCAGTATCCGCTGGAAAACCTGCCGGAAGGCCGGCATTCCATCTCGGTAAAAGCCTGGGATACCTTTAACAACTCCGCTGAAGGCTATACGGAATTCGTGGTTGCCGATGATGCCGTGCTTGCCTTAAAGCATGTATTCAATTACCCGAACCCCTTTACAACAAACACACGGTTTCTTTTTGAACACAACCGACCCGGAGAAAATCTTCTGGTAACCATTCGCATTATGACCGTTTCAGGCAAGGTAGTAAAAACCATCACTCAAGAAGTGAATACATCCGGATTTCGTGTAGATAATATCAGCTGGGATGGACTGGATGACTACGGAGACGCCATTGGCAGAGGTGTATACATCTATAAGCTGCATGTAAAAGCCCCGGACGGTTCTGTAGCCCATGAATTTGAAAAGCTGGTGATTTTAAGATAAATTTGAAAACCTTCTTATGAAAAAGTTGAACCTTCCCTTTATTTTTTCAGCAATTATTTTGATTGTATCTGCAGAGGCCTACGCCCAGGCCGGAGGCGGTGGACTGAGAAATGAATATCCCGTTACCACATCGGTTCCTTTCCTGCGCATACCGCCTGATGCACGTTCCGGTGGAATGGGAGATGTAGGACTGGCTACTTCCGCTGATGCCAACGCCATGTTTCATAACCAGGCGAAGCTGGCTTTTGCCCATAAACCGTTGGGATTCTCCATCAATTTCGTTCCCTGGCTGCGAGCCCTGGTAAACGACATTTACCTGGGACAGATTACCGGCTACTTTAAACCAGATGAGCTCCAGGCAGTAGGCCTCTCCATGAGATACTTTTCTTTGGGAGAAATTCAATTCACCAACCTGCAGGGAGAAAACACGGGGCAGTTTACCCCGCATGAATTTACCGTAGAAGCCGCCTACGCCCGCCAACTGGTAAAGATTAAAAAAGGGGGAGGCTTCGGTGCATCTCTCGGGTTGCGTTTCATTTATTCTAATCTGGCTGCTGGCCAGGAGGTTTCGTCCGGAGTGGTCGTAGAACCCGGAATGACCGGAGCAGCAGATGTAGGCTTTGCTTACAATCAGGACTTCAAGGTAGGTCGCTTTAAGACCAACCTTGCTCTAGGACTTACCTTTACCAACATTGGAGGAAAAATCACCTACACGCAGTCATCCGAAAAAGATTTCATACCAATGAATTTTGGCCTGGGCTTCCGCTACGAATTCAATATAGATGACCATAATCAGATTAATATAGCTGCAGATGTCAATAAACTGCTGGTTCCCACACCCGATACCACAGACGCGGATGGCAACGGCATTCTGGATTACCGTGAAGTGTCGGTAGCCTCTGCTTTTTTCACCTCCTGGGCCGATGCTCCGGGTGGCGCTGCAGAAGAGTTTCGTGAAGTAATGTGGTCCACGGGCCTGGAATACTGGTATAACCAGATGTTTGCCGTGCGTGCCGGATACTTTCACGAAAACAAAACGAAAGGCAATCGTCATTTTTTCACCGCGGGGCTGGGGCTTCGGTTCAGCGTTTTCGGTATAGATTTTTCCTATCTGATTCCCACTTCATCCCAGAGACAGCCCCTGGACAATACCATGCGGTTTTCGTTGCTGTTCCAGTTTGACAACATCAAGCGGAAACCTGAAGCCCAACCTACCAGCTCACCGTAAAAAGTAAGCTCAACTTATTCAGCCGAACCTTTACCGTTCAGTTCAAGTTCCTCAGGAATTGAGGGGAACCTTTTATGATTATTTGGTATTTAGAATAATATCCTTTCACCAAAAATCTCACCAAAAATCTGCTTCTATGAACGGCTCAACAGTTTCTTTGGTCGGCAGAGTGATGTTCTGCCTGCCGCTTGTATTATTTGGTTTCAATCATTTTGCAAATGCCCAGATGATGGCTCCGATGGTACCCATCCCCGGTGGTGTGATTTGGGTATATTTCACGGGGGCTGCATTGCTTGCCGCAGCTGTCAGCATCATCCTCAACAAGATGACCAAGCTTTCGGGATTGTTGCTGGGCATCATGCTCATCGCGTTTGCGCTGGGCGTGCACCTGAAGGGCATGCTGGAAGCCACTGATGAGATGGCAAAAATGACTTTCTTCACAGGCATGATTAAAGATCTTGGCCTGGCCGGAGCTGCATTCTATATCTCCGGGAAGAATTGGGAAAGCTAAATCTTACTCGTAAAGAGACAGTTTATTATCTACCGCAGATACACGCGGATTCTATCTGCTTCTGCGCCCGTCTGCGCTATCAGCGGGATATTTATGTATTGTCCAGCCTAAGTCCCCGCATAAAATCCACCGTCACCTGTATGTCGTCATACAGGTAGCGGTCTTTGTCGTGGAAGGGTACAATCTTGCGATATTGCGATTTGATTTCTTCTATCAGCGGTGAGCTCTTAAGCGGCTTGCGCAAATCCAGCGCCTGCATCGCAGTGAGAAATTCTATCGCCAGTACCTTTTCAATGTTGTACACGATCTTGTAGCATTTCACGGCTGCATTCGCGCCCATGCTCACATGGTCTTCCTGTCCGTCAGAAGAGGTAATTGTGTCCACAGATGCAGGTGTGGCGAGCTGCTTGTTCATACTCACAATGGCTGCGGCTGTGTATTGCGGAATCATCAGTCCGGAATTCAAGCCGGAATGTTCAATCAGGAAGGGTGGCAGGCCTCTCTTGCCGGAAATAAGCTGAAACGTTCTGCGTTCGGAGATACTGGCAAGTTCTGACATGCCCATGCCCAGATAATCAATCGCCAATGCCAGCGGCTCGCCATGAAAATTTCCTCCGGAAAGGATTTTGTCTTCCTCCGGAAAAATCAAAGGATTATCGGTAACCGAATTGATTTCTGTTTCAAACACCTGCTCCACATGTTCTATCACCCCGCGCACTGCACCATGCACCTGCGGCACACAGCGGAAAGAATACGGATCCTGTATGTTGTGCTTGGGCTGCCGGGCTATTTCACTGCCCTTCAAGAATTCCAGCACGTTTTTCGCAGATTCCATCTGTCCTTTGAACGGACGCACCTTGTGCACCGCCTCGTGGAATGGCTCGCTCTGACAGTTGAATGCATCCACCGAAATGGCTGCCGTCAAATCAGCAAGTTGCACCACACGCTGCGACTCCAGAATGGACCAGCATCCCCAAGCGCTCATAAACTGCGTGCCGTTGATGAGGGCAAGACCTTCCTTTGCTTTCAGCCTGAGCGGCTCCACTCCGGCTTTCCGCATTGCTTCCTCTGCCTTCATCAGCTCTCCCTTGTAGCGCACGCTGCCCCTGCCAATTATCGGCAGCGCAAGATGCGCCAGCGGAGCTAAATCGCCTGATGCGCCCAGCGAGCCTGTGTCCCACACCACCGGATAGATTTGATGATTGAACAACTCAATCAGCTTCTCCACTACCTCCGGGCGCACACCGGAATACCCGTGCACCAGCCCCTTCATTTTTAAAATCATCATGATTTTTACTACTTCCGGCATCACCTCACTGCCCATCCCGCAGGCATGCGAAAGCAGCAGGTTTTCCTGCAACTGCTCCAATTGGTCAGCGGGAATTTCCACATCACACAGTGAGCCGAAGCCGGTGTTGATGCCGTAGTAGCGCTTTCCCGGCTCCGCCATTTTCTTTTCCAGAAATGCCCGGCAGGCTTGCATTTTCTGACGCGCCTCATCTGCCAGTTTTAAATAAAAGGTTTCATTGAGTACGCTGCGCAGTTCGTCCACTTTCAGGTAGCCCGTTGTGATGGAGTAGGTTTTCATATTGGCTGAAAAATACACCTTTATCGGTAACATTCTACAAAAAGAATCCCTCGTTATTGGCAGACATTCCGCATTCAGAATTAAAACACAGATTACCACAAATATCAACAATGAACTATAAGCGCTTTGCAATCTATCTCTGAACACCTATGTTTATGAGGTTACTGATTGTGCATCTTTAAAAGTATTTTATTTTTTACCCCGAGATCAGTTGCGCCAGAATAGGCCCTGCCGGCTTTCCCTTCACCCAATAAGCAATGCCTTTTTCGAGCAATTGATTCCTTTTCTCATCCGTTTTTACCGACAGCCGCTGAATCGCAGATAACAGCAGCACCTCCTCGGTAGTCAATGCCCGCTTTTTGCTGATGAATCTTTTTGTTGAGAGGATGGAGTACTTAAGCAGCTTTAAGAGTTTTAATTCATATTGAATAAGTATTTGCAGAATTCTCGCCCTAGTAACGACTTCAAAATCACGGTGTTTTTGGTGATGTGCCAACAACTTGTTAATCCATTCCATACTTTTGTGAAATTTTTTCTCTACAAAAAAGAGCGTTGCCATGTTCATGTGGATTACCAATGTGTTTTGCAGGTCAAGCAAGCCAAGATAAGAAGAGTAAGCATCCAGCAGTTTTCTTTCTATTTCCTCGCTGCTATCGCCTCTGCCTGTGTGTATTCTGGTTAAAATTTCATAGTTGATAAATAAATCAAACTTGAGTAGCGACAAATTATGAGTATTGACTTTCAGCCCGTTTATCTTTTTAAATACATCTGCTGCTTTTACATATTCGCCCTGAAAGAAATAAGACCATAAAAGAAGATAATATCCCCGGAATAACTCCTCCCTGTTTTCAAGATGGTTGCCGGGAATTTTCTCCTGGTCATTGAGTATTTTCTGAAGGTAATGCCTGGCAGTTTTATAATCCTGATTCATGTATGCAATGGAAATGAAGCTTTTCCAATACAAATGTTGCGCCCTTTTTGAGCGCAAGAGCGTGCTAAAGCGGTTCAGTTGTTTCAAAATATTCTTTGAAAATTGCTTTTTAATCCGGCTGTCTTCAGCAACCCCCAGCATCATAATCTGGTAGTTGATTTTATTGTTTAACTCCCGAAGGTCGATGATAATTCTTTGCTGCTCATTCATTTGCTTCTCCTCAGCGACACCCGCAAGGTTATCCCTGAAGTAACGCTCGGCATCGGTGCGGCTTCTTTCGTATTTGTTACGCACTTCGCACAAGTGAAGAAACAACGCGAATAATTCGTTTTCCCGAGCGAGTGCAATTGCCTTATCCAGAAACCTGACACTCTCACTGTACATTGCTTTTTGGAAAAGCACTTTTGACTTTTTCAGCAAGTCTATAACTTCATCTTCCGCAGATTTTTCAAGGTGATAATGTGCAAGATGACCGAGTAAATTTTTATATAGCAGATGTTTGTAAAGATTCAACTGGTTTAATAACTGCCTGCTTTTTATTTTTCTCTTTATTTTTTTATCAGTAGGATCTTTGGTTTTTGCGATTATATCAAATAGAATCATCTCCAGCTTTTGGTGAGAAAGCTCATATCTGGATGAATACAGCCTGAAAAATTTCTTTTCCGCGCTGGTGAGCGATTGTATGAGCTGGTACAGGGAATTCATAGCGCTATATGGTTTTTCGCAAGCAGTTACGGATTTGTGCAGTTGAAAATAGTCATCAGACCTGAAACCGGCATTATGCTTAGGGCGATTCTTGGTAGTCAAAAAATAAATTTAACGTAAAAAAATTTTTAGCCATTGCCTGCAGATATAAGAAATGGTAATAATTGTAAGAAGGTTTAATCCTGTTCTGACAACTTTTTTAAAAATTAAATAGCAGCCCTTTTTTAGTTAAATCGGCAAGGCACTTAGAATGGAAATTTGTGACAGCCCTTTTTAATTTCAACCTGCATAGACCATGCAACCCTTTTAAGTCATCCCGCATATGCAAAACAAAATCCTTTTGTGTGCAATCATTCTGCTCTGTTTGAAAGACGTATTTGCTCAAATACCGGGAGCCACTATTTATCCGGGTAAGGTAAATATCAACGGCAACCTGGATATGCTCGATGAATTTTCCACCCGATACACTATACCGATTGAGATGCCAGATGGCATCAAATTGATGACAGATATCACGTTACCGGAACTGCAGGACAGCCTGACCATTGTACTTCCTGACATAGGCATTCCGGGAATTGCCGGAGAGAGAATCACCGTAGTGCAAAAAGGAGTGCAGGTTTTCTATTATGATTCGCTGAACGGGCAGCCTAATCCCAATCCCTATTCTATGCCGATGGTATTAACCCGCACCCCATACGATAAAACAAATGACATAGCGGGAAGAATCTTCAGTCTTTTTGGTGCCGCTTATGTCCTGCAGGATATGCGCGGACGCTACAGCTCCGAAGGCGTTTATTTTCCCATGATGAGCGATAGCTGGAACAAAAATGCCTACCATAACTATATTAAGCATATTCTGGACTACACGCAAATGCAAGACCCGAAAAACGGCAACCGACATGAAGACGGGTATAACACCATTGAGTACCTTGTAAATCATCTTATTCGGCTATATGATGTTGATGGTAATGGTGTGAAGGATACCTTTAAAGTATGCAATGGAAGCTTAGGCATGTTCGGAGCATCTGCATTGGGAAATACGCAATATCAGGCGGCTGGCGCTCACCGAATTGATCCAATGGCGCCAGGACTGAAAGCGCTCATGCCCATTGTCGCCACTAATGAACATTACCGTTACACCGGTTATCAGAATGGTGTTTTCCGTGAAAGAATCGTTACCGGCTGGCTGAAGGGACAGATTTTTGATGTGGAAGATGACCTCATTCCGATTGATTTCGACAGGCAAAACAACATTCACACTTCCGCAGATTATGATCTGCCGAAAGAGGTAACAGTTAACAACAGAACCAGGATGTATCAACCCAACAAGTTTGACGCCTCTACGCTTGCCATTGACCATTTCGTGAGAATGCGCTATCAAAATAACGAGGGGGAACTTGCTTTACCCGGATACTACCCTAATTCAGTAGGAAGAAGTCAAATGGACGCAAGCCATGCACCCGTTGACGAAAACGGGGAATCTGTAATGAAAGCAAAGATTGTAAATGGAGTGGCTGTTGATGTTCCCGACAGTGATCCGGATGGAATCCTGGGATTCGGGTCTACCCCTCGTCCGAATCTCAATTACAGCCGTTATACCAACATGGATGTCCCCTGCTATCACCTCACCGGGTGGTGGGATATTTTCATTGACGGGCAGATTGAAACATGGAGATTGATGAAGGAAAACATCAGTCCCAAAAATGCTGCACTGCAAAAATTAGTCATCGGACCGTGGGCGCACCAAACTGTCGGCAGTACCAAAACGGGTGATATGCAATACAAGGAAAACGTGACCGACATCCTTGGATTCAATTTCGGGGATCTCAAGCATTTGGTCATTGAAGACGTTCTGAAATCCGAAGTCGTGGGGTGGTTCCGCTACACCCTAAACTATAATGACTATGCCAATACCGGGGTTCCGAAAGTGAAGTTACCAAAAAGCAACGTGTGGCAACCGATAGCAGGTGGTACTATCAAAGTGCGGGTACCTGCTGAAGATTACAAGATACCCTTTAATACCCTGCTCAATTTCATCAACGGTACCCACGGACTAACCGGCTTGAAAGTCGATATTGACGTGGGCGGACTTTTTACCACCATTGTATCCATTGATGTTCCCGCTCTTGGCACACCGATGCTGCCCGAATTGGCAGGTCAGGAGATCTCTGCAATCATTGATTCTATTAACTTCTCCGGAGTTGCCAATGTGCGGTTTTATGTTATCGGTCCGATAGCGGATGGCATTGCTGCAAATGCCACTACAGGCAACTATTGGTTCCATTCCGATACCTTCCCTATCGTAAACAATATCCGCTGGACGGATATGTTTCTACACCAAAACGGGAAGCTGGACTATAGCCCGCCTTCTCAAGATGAAGGATATAGCATTTACATTCATGACCCTGATGACCCGATTTATACCATCGGAGGCGCCAATATGATTGTGAACCTGCCGGATGGGCATAAAAGCACCGTGGTGAATAATGAAAAGAGTCAGGGGCAAATTAATCTGGCAGACCCGCGGTGGCGTTACACCACGATGGACAGACATGGAGTGGTGGCTTTTGAAACAGATGTGCTTACGGACACCCTGTGTGTGATCGGCTACCCTGAAGTAAAGCTTTATGCCAAGTCAAGTCCGGGAGGTCAGGTAAACGGACCTACTGACACCGATTTCTTTGTGCGCTTCCTAGACGTTTACCCCGATGGCAGGCAGTTCTTTGTGGTAGAAGGATGCGTAAATGCCAGGGCCAGGGATTATGCCAAAGCGCTTGCCGAAGCAGACGGGCTGGAAACGGCAGCCATTGATAATATTCCATTCACCAACATCGAAATTGGAAAGATTTACGAATATCATTTCCGATGTATGCCTATTGCATACACCTGGGGAGTTGGGCACCGGCTGAAAATTCTCATCAGCAGCAGCAACTACACCCGATATCAGGTCAATCCCAATCTACCCATAGAAGATGGCGACTTTTTCCGCAGGCAGCCGCTGGATGGGCAGAAATACATTTTCAACGGAGTGGAAATGAAGCCGCGAGTCGCAGTGCAGCGCATCGCACACTCTCTGCAATATCCAACCAGTATATCACTGCCGGTTTACAATAAAAATTATACGGGCGTGCCGGAAGTGGTGAAGCCGGCAAACGGCAGCCTGATGAGCGTGCTCGTTTATCCCAATCCTGCATCGGAAGCGGTTAATGTTTACATGAGTATGCCAGGTAGTTATGAACTGATAATGAGCAATGAAATAGGACTGAAAGTTCTCACGGCAACATTTGCCGATGAGTATAATTTGGATATAACCCGCTATGAAAAAGGCATCTACCTCATCGAAGTGCGTAATACAAAAACGAACGAAAGGTGCACGAGTAAATTGGTGGTGCAGTAGATAATTTTAACAAACTGAAAATATTGACGAGGCCATGCTCTGAACTATCGGGGATACCGAACAAAATAAGTTTGAATAACCAAATCATTGTCCAAAAATCAATAACTGATGAAGTCAAAAGAGCATCTGATATCTGAAAATCCAAGACGGATTACTAGACTACTGATATTCTGGATGCTGATATCATTTCACATTGACTCTCCGGCACAGCCTCCGCACCTGTGGATACGGGCTACTGGTACTGATTGCCAGGCAAGGGCAACCGGCATAGCCGTGGATAACAACGGCAACGTATTTGAAGCCGGCTATTTCAGGTCAACCATTTCTAATTTTGACACTACCTTATATGAGTCACCATTTTTCACCGGATTATTATACCGGAATGATACGTATCTGTTTAAATATGATTCGCTCGGAAATTTTATCTGGGCGCTAAAAGCTGAAAATTCTTATGAGGATAGTCCCAATGGGATAGTTACGGATGCTGCAGGTAATGTATATGTATCAGGATTATATTATGGCGACACACTTACCTTTGGCGGTTTGACAACCACGCATACCGGTCACCTGAATATTAAAGCTTATTTGCTGAAGGTCAGTCCGGCCGGAACTCCTGTTTGGCTCAGGACCTTTTATGCACCAAGTGACCCTAACGGGTTTCTGAGCTGGGGAATGTGGCTGAATGATATGACCATAAATTCCAATCAGGAGCTGATTGTAACCGGCACTATCCGCACCGACTCTTCCCATATTGACGGGTTTATAGTGAAAAATCATGGTGTTAACGGTAGCCATACCGATTTCTTCGTAGCAAAATTTAATACCACAACAGGCACAGCCATATGGGTGAAACAGGCCATCAGCGTGAATGGCTATGAAAATGTAGAACAGATTACCGTGGACGGGCAAAATGCTATTTATGTGTGCGGTCACACTATCAGTAACACGCTAACGATGGACAACTTTACATTGCAGGCGGCTTCTATCAGCCCATCAAATGAAGCGTTTATCTTCAAATTATCTGATTCCGGAGCCGTGCTTTGGGCTGACCGCTTTGGAGCGCCCAACTCGCAAAAGCTCACGCAGGCGCAGGGCATCACCGTTGACCATTCGGGAAATATTTATGTGGCCGGTGAATTCAGTTCCACAGAATTGCAATTTGGTTCATTCCTGCTTCAAAATAACAATACCCAACTGCTCTCCAACGGCTCGCGCGATTTATTTGTAGCAAAATACAACGCTCAGGGAGTAAAGCAATGGGTGAAGGGAATTACGCACAATCTGAATTATGATTATTCAGAAAGTATCTTCCGCCTCCAAACCGGTGCCGATAACAATATATATGCCGTAGGTATGTTTCGCGGACAATCCATTACATGGGACAGCATTACTGTATTTAATTCCATACCCACAGCCACTGCCAGTTCTGCTTACAATCGTATTGACCCTTTCATAGTAAAGTTTGACGCAGACGGTATCCCTTTTTGGATAAAAACACTGCACAATTCTACTTACAACCATAACCTGCACGATGAAACCCTCACCCGATTTGTTTTGGATAATGGCAATAATTTCTACGGGGCGGGCTTCCTGCTTACCACTACCCTGGGCTTACTGGTGGATACAACCATTTATTTCCATCCGCTTCCCGGTCCGGACAACTGCAGCAACTCACGGGATGCTTTTATCATAAAAATACAAGGAACCATGAACTGGTCCGGACCAGATTCCTGCGGTATCACCGTATGTGATGATGGAAATGTCTGTACTATGGATTCCTGCATGAACGGGATCTGCGTGTTCACACCCATCATCTGCGATGATGGCGACTCCTGTACAACAGACAGCTGCGACCCGCTGATCGGATGTGTATATACTCCAATTACTGGATGTGGGGTGAGTGTGAAAGCAACTACTTGGTTTTACGAAAACATCAGCGTATATCCTAATCCTTTCTCGTCACATGCGGTTTTAAATCTAACCACCCCCATTCGGAACGGCTCGCTGCACATTACTGATTTGACGGGAAAATCCAGAATGATGCTCCGGAATATCGCAGGTGATGTAATTCGCATTGAAAGAAAAAACCTGCCTGACGGCATTTATGTATTTCATTTAATGGAAAATCAATCACATATCGGCTTGGGAAAACTCGTAATTATTGATCAATAATACGTTAAAGAAGTTCCAATATGCCTTGGCTTTACGTAATTTGACCAGATGAAATTAGATTACTTTCAATATTACCCATTGTATGACAAACCAGCGTTTATGTCAACAAAGATTTTCTCAATAATTTTTTAATTTTCAACCGATAATCTTACTCATATGGAAAAACACAACAGACGAGAATTCATCAAAATAACCGGCAAAACTCTGCTGTTGACTTCTGCAATATCGGTAACAGGATTAATCTCGTCTTGCAAAAAAGATGATGATGGGTTCTACGATGACGGATACTATGATGACGGATACTACGATGACGGATACTACGATGACGGGTATTACGATGACGGGTACTATGATGACGGGTACTATGATGACGGATATTACGATGATGGTTACTACGATGATGGATATTGATTGCTAACCTGTTTTTCCCGCACTTTTAGTGCACCCAATTCATGCTCAAAGCTGCTTTCCTGCACGACACCGACAGTACTTTTCCTGGGTGTGCAGAATTATTTGGCAAGGCAATTCTGGAAGTAAGTATGCAACATGGCGTGTATGCCGTGTATGACAATCTTACTGATTTCGGCAAAACCAAGGCACTGATTCACGAAAGTGATTTCGTTATCGTCAACAACACAGTAAAATGTAAGTATGTATTGCAGTTGATAGATTTTCTGGTGCATTGTGGTAAACCCTATGTGAAATGGGAGCATGATTACAACTTCTGCACAAAGCGCACCGCCATTTGCTTCGTGGATCGCAAAGTGAAAGGGTGCTGCGACCGCGAGCGGTTCACTGCTTACCGGAAATTATTTGCACATGCCAAACTTTCGGTTTTCGCCTCTCCGAAGCATTATGAACTCCACCGGGAAATTTATGGCGAGGCGATTCAACACCCTTTCATCCTGCCACCACCTGTTGACGGTGCACACATTCGTCTACTGCCGAAAGAGAAAAACACCGTTTGCTTCATTGGCGATTTGCGATTTAAAAAAGGCGGAAACCGGTTGATTGATTTCGCCAACGAGAATCCCCACTTTCGCATTGAAGTGTACGGCAGCAACCTGACAGGGCGCACACTGCCGCCAAATATTACGCTAAAAGAAAAAAGACGGAACACTGAAATACATGAAGCAGTGGCGAAAGCAGAATATCTTTTCCTCCAGCCCGTGTGGCCCGATCCTGACGGCAGAGTGGCAGCTGAGGCATTTTTGGCAGGATGCAAAACCATCGGCAATGCAAACGTGGGGTTTCATTCCTTTCCGTTTTATCCCACTCATCCTGAAGAGGCAAGGGAAGCAATACGCAATGCGCCCCATTTGTTTTGGGAAAAGGTGAAGGAGGCAGTACATGCGCCCGAAAAAAAAGTGCGCTGGAAAAATGTTTTAGTGTTTAAAAGTTTCGGAGGGCTGGGGGATTTTCTGTTTACCATTCCCGCATTGCATAAAATTGCGGGCGTATCAGAAAAAGTCACTGTTTGCGTTCCGAATGCCTTGCATGGTTTATTGAAAAAGCAGCTCCCACAATATGAAGTTCAATCCGAAGATTTCATTAAAACAGCCCACCTTTCCGATTATGATAAAATTATTGACCTGAGCAACTACCCCTCTTATCGGGGCGACCCGCACACCTATAAAATACCATTTCCTTCGTATCGCAGAATCAGGCAGCATGCCTTCCGGCATTATCTGGATGGCGTTGCCACGCTGCATCCCGAAATAGACAACGCCTGCGATAGATTCCCTTATTTACAATCATCGGTTGCACCAAAAGAAATATATTTTACCGTACATCCGGGAGCAGGTTTCGCGGCAAAATACTGGAACCTCTGGAAATACGGGAAGCTGATTCAAAACCTGCTCGACTTGTTTCCCCACCTGCATTGCAAACTGATTCTCGGACCGAATGACCCCAAGCCGGAAGAGTTGTTTGAAATAATTCCGGAGCGCGTTTCCATTCCGAAAGGCAATCTGGAAATGATTGCGGATGTGTTGGCAGGAGCCCTGTTCCATGTGGGCAACGATTCGGGGATGACGCATCTAGCGGGCGCATTCAACACGCCCACCGTTACCATTCACGGACCTACCGGACCCGGCACATGGATGAGTTTTGCCGAACACAAGGAGCTGATCTGGGGCAAAGCGGGCGTGTGCAACATTCCGTGTAACTATGATACGGCAATTAACTGCGCGCACCGGATTTGTCTGAACTCTGTTACAGTAGAGCGTGTGCTGAAGCACGTTTTGAAACTGCTGCAAAATATTTTGCCACAACAGAAAAAATTCAGATATATTTTCAATCCCGATGCGCAGGTGCAGCCGCAGGAGGATGCGTGGATTATTCACTCGGGTGAAAAAGAGTTGCTGATTGAATTTTCGGCAACGGACGAAAAGCAGTGGTTTGAAATGCTTGTGAAAAATGCATTGCAGCCCGGCTATTTTTCGGAATCGTTCAACGCCCTGCTGGAAGTACTGCAGGAAAATGAGATGCTGTTTAAAGTGCCCGACTTACGCGATAGCGCTATACAAAAAAATAAATTGCCAAAAACAAACATGGTAACGAAAGCATAATAGCTATCTGCCGGGAGGAGCTTAATCTGAATAAAAGTCACGTTCTATTCATCCTGGCATGTTAAATAGTTGCTCCATGCAAGCGTACAAAACCATCAGCATCGTTTCCTGCGCCCGCGAGCCTTCTTACCTCGCAGACACCCTGCGCAGTATTGAAGAACCCGGTATAGAAGTGGAAATATTTTATCAATCCAAAGATGGAGGTCAGGATATTCCCGCTCTGCGGCAGGAATACAACTGTGCCATTCCACGCGTTTATCTCACCGAAAAAATGTACGATGAAGTGCAGCTCAACGGACAGTACAACTATGCCGAAACACTACTTAATACCAAAGACGGATTGATTCTGGAAGATGATGTGCAAGTTTCAAAAAAATTCATGCAGTATCTGCGCGAAGTGGAAAAACTCATTCCCGATGAAAAAAGCATTGTGACGCTTTACTCTATTAAAAAATGGAACGACAGCAACAAGTTTGAGCTGATTAAGCTCGCTTCTTCCCATTTCCGCCATACGCAGGCAATGCTCTATCCCGTGCCCGTTGCACGCGCTTTCGGGCAGCATATCCTGGATCACTTCGGTGCCGAGCCGTATGACAATGCCCTGCGTACCTTTTGCCGCCTGCATGGAACAAAAATTTATGCCGTGAACTATTCATTGGTGCAACACATCGGCAAAGTCACCACGGGACTCGGCTATCATCATCAGTCCAGAAATTTTGCGGATGATTTTCTGTCATAAGCTCATCGCATTGAATGCACCCTCACTGTATCATTTTCATGAGGTATTACTTATCATAATTTAGCCCATACATACATAAACCTTCTATTATATTATGTTTGTATCAGAATCCATGGGCGTGCTTGCAACAGCATTTTTACGATACTATCTTCACATCGTGAAATCCAAAATGCTCTTTGTCGTAGCAGGTATAATCGTGGGCTACGCCTGTGCAGGGGGTACAGTGTACGAGCTCTACCCCAACTTCCATACGATCGGCATTATGGTAGTATCCGATCAACCCTTCCCACCCAATGTGACAACTTCTGTGCACTATGAGGAAAACATCCAGGGCAACTGGAGTGCAGTAAAACAGGGATTGCCGTTATCCAGAGTCAGTGCATCTCAATATGCCGGATGCATTTTGCAGACAAAACCCGGCACGATGTATCGCATCCGGTGCATCATTATGGACAGCACCACAGTGCTGTTTGACCAAACCGACACGGCAACGGCACGAAATGAGCCTGCGCACGTACCCGCCCAGCGAGTGTTTTATGTAAGCCCAGGAGGCTCGGGCATTTCACAGAACATCACCAGCCCCGGCAGTCTGGATCAATCTTTGTTGGATATCCTGCAGGCCGGTGACAAAATACTGTTGCTGCCGGGCACCTATTTTACCGGAGGCCTCCAAATAAAGAGCAGCGGCACCGCGCAACAGCCCATAGTCTTTGAAGGTGACCCCAACGTGGTCTTGGATGGCTCCTTTGCCACACCCATTCAATGGACCCGCGTATCCACCGACACCGCCCATCGGGATTACAACATGTTTTTGGCAACACTTGGCCCGGTCAATACAAATTGCGTGGTGGCAAATGGAAAAAGGCTCTATCCCTATCGCAACCTTCTGGAGCTTTCGCTCTTTCAAACCATCCGACTGATTGACGCCAATGGATACATCTCAGGAAATTTTGATATTGCCCTGGACGGATTTTTCAGGGATGGACGCAACCCCTCGGGAAATTATTTCCCTTATACCGGCTACAACCCCAACACGTATATCAAATTCACGGATGGCTCGGATACCACGGGGAAAACCATACATGTCTCCAGGCAAAGTTTTGCCTTCAGCGCAGCCGGCCAGTCGCACATCAGGTTCAGCAATATCACCTTCCGGTATTTCGGTGCAGGCACCACCCGCACGGCATTGCATTTTACCGACTGCGATGATCTGCTTATTGATAGTTGTCATTTTCAATTCTGCGACCGCGGAGTTTCATTTTATGGAAATGCCGACAACAACATCATCCAGCATTGCCGCTTTGACGATGATTTGGGTGACTGGACTTATTTCCAGTTTAAGGAGACCAACGTGGATTATGGACAGCCCAATACTTTTTACCCCAACTTCTTTCCTTTTGCATTTCGCAACATGGAACCCGGCCGGGTATATTTTGACCGGGATTTTACAGGCCGGGGTAATGTCATACGGTATAATGTCTTCAATGGCCTGTGTGATGGCATTACCTGCCCTTCCAGTCCCGGTGATTCCACCACCAGCAGGCATTTTGATATCTATGGCAATACGTTCATGCATGGCGCAGACGATGCCTTTGAGGTGGATGGCAACGCCTCCAACATCCGCATCTGGGATAATGTCATCCACGATGTAGGCGGCATTTCCGTTGCTCCTCCCTGTTATGGTCCGGTGTATATGTTCCGCAACGTCTTCTATGACCTCCCGCAGGACCACTATGAATACATTTATTGGGATATCACAGGCTATCATCTGCACTCGGAGCCTGTGAGTACATCTCCGTTGAAGCTCAACGCCAGCTATTGCGATCTGCCAGGGGAAATCTATTTTCTGCATAACACCTGCGATGCCGGACCACAGGGACGCGGATTCTATATCCAGCAGCCGCAAGCCCAATCCAGCTGGGCAAACGTCATTTCAAGGAACAACATTTTCTACGTTGAATCCAATGAACCGGTGCTCTGGATAAGAGGCACCGATAAAATTGACCTTGACTACAACAATTACTACTGCACGCAAACCTTCACTGCCCGGCAGGACCGCCCCGGATATGGATTGTATCACAGCCTGCAGGAAGTATCGCAAAATATTTTAGGCGATATAAATGATTCCGCTTCGTTCATTGAAACACACGGCTACCAGCTGGATCCATCAGCAGGATGGAAGAATGAGCCTGCGCATGACTACCACCTGCTGCCTGCCTCAAACATGGTGGATAAAGGCATCCTCATTCCCGGAGTAAACGATGATTTCAGCGGGGCAGCGCCTGACCTGGGTGCATTTGAACTGGTTGTGCAACGCTCGGAAGATACTGCCTATCACCAAGCGTTAATCACCGATACTACCTACATCCGCGACACGATCACATCCGTGCAAGCCGGAATTACCGATACCATTGTAATAAGCGCTGCCGCAGTGAGTTGCGATTCTCTTATGCGGCAAGGAAGTGCATGGGCTATCACTGATTCTTTGTTCCTGAATGATACCTTATTCATACACGAAACTTTAAACATACAGGATACGCTTATTGTCGGTTGCACTATTTTCATTACAGACTCCCTGTTCATTCCCGGTGTTGCCAACGGCTGGAAAGGGTTGCCTGATGATCTGCCCCGAATCTTTCCCAACCCTAATGCTGGTTATTTTTATTTATCGCTGCCTGTCGGCTGGAATAAAAAAGATGTTACCCTGCATATTTATGATTTGTCGGGAAAGGAAATCCCGCACACCTGGAACAAAGATGCTGATAACGGAGCGGTGCAGGTGGATAACCTGCATGCACAGGGCGCTTACCTGCTGACGCTTAAAGACGCAATCAGCCTGTACAGATTTTTAATTGTCGTTACGAAGTAATCATTACACCTGAATCACTTAAGCAGCAGAGGATATGCCGTGGCTATTCGCGGGAAGGCGCGCCTTTACACGTCAGGTAATTCCGTAAGGAGGTTTTTATGTTCTGGTCTGTCCGGCAGTGATGCATGCTTTTAGCTCATCTATTATTATGCATGGTAAATGCAGCATTCAAGAAGCGAAATTTACCGGGCCACTGCCTTATCCACTCCAAGTAGTGAATGCAGCCCTTGCAACTTTCCTCTATTCCATACAAATAATACATCTGCCTGCCCCTGAAGTATTACCTTTTTTGTTCTTTGGAATTTACCAACTATTAGGTATGGTTTTACATAGCCCGGCCAATTTACTTTGCTGACAAAACATATCCACTATGGACGCTCATGATGCAAATGGTTTTGTGGCTATTAATTACATTACGTGTCTGCCGGAATACACAACACGTTTTGAAGAGCTTTTTAAAACAAGAGCGCATGCCATTGACCTTGCTCCCGGATTCCGCCACATGTATGTATTGAAACCTCTGACCGCTGAGGACAAATATCTTGTCATTAGTCACTGGGACAGTGAACAGCATTTCAAAGCATGGACTCGTTCGGCAGCTTTTCTGGAAGGGCATCAGCGGGGATTTGCAGATATCCAGGCTGCTAAAGCTGCTGGTAAAGAGCCCCCAATGCAATCTGAGTTTAAAACCTATTACCTACTGACCCGATGAAGACCATACTGAAAAAGTTTGGCATTGCAGGACTGATTTTCTTTTTCCTGAAAGGATTGCTGTGGCTTACCCTGATGCTTCTGGGCGGAGAAATGCTGCTCCGCTGAATTCTTGATTAAAACCGGTTATTTTAGCGGGCACCCTTTTTTACATACGCCAATGAGGGTTTTACGCTTTGCTACAAACTTGTTGATTATTACCTTCCTTTCTGCACCCCTTTCAGGCTGTCGTCTCATTACAGTTATTCAGTTTGAAAAAGCGAAGAAGCTTGCACCTTATGAAGTAATCATTGTGCCTGGCTTCCCTTATGATGATCTGGATGGTAAGGAGAAAATGAACATTGTGCACCGCATTCGCATCCTTTGGGCTTATTACTTGTATCAGGAAAGACTCACCCAAAACATTATTTTTTCAGGAGGTGCTGTTTATACTCCTTACACGGAAGCCGGCATAATGGCACAGTATGCCTACAGTTTGGGAATTCCTCCTGAAAACATTTTTCAGGAAACCCGTGCGGAGCACAGTACAGAAAATCTTTTTTACGGATATGCTCTCGCCCGTAATCTGGGGTTTGAAAAGATTGCTATCGCTACGGATCCGTTTCAGACCCAGCTCATCAAACGCAACACCCGGCAAGACCAACTGCCTGTTTATTATCTACCAGCCAAAGTGAGTATGCTTCTACGAAAATTTAAAGACCTAGATCCGGTAGTGGAAAATCCGGAAGAGGAAAAGGTAAGCAATTTCACCCCGCTGAACGAGCGTCTTACATCCGAAGAAAGAAAACGAGGCACACAGGGTGAGCGATTCCGGTCTCGTTATAATCTGATTCGGGTTACCGTGAAATCTCTGGAAGAACTCCACCTGTATAAGAAATAACTCATCACCGGAACAGAAATACCTTACTTATAGTTGGTGGCTCTTAAACGGCCATTTCAGCAACACATCCCGATAAAACGTTTCGGACACTCATAGCCCAATCTACCGTTTTATGCTATGCTAAAATTCTTTTCGGATTATTGATAAGGTGCCAGTTTTCAAAAGGCAAAGGCCAAAATAAAACAGGAGAATTTTCTAAACCGAAAGAAATGCGACTGTAGATTTAGTCATCTCCATCCCGCTATTTTCTCGTAAAGAAACTGCTCGGCCGTTTCTAGTATTAGTAAATTCAACCCGGCACCGATAGATGCAATCGGCATCTTTATTACGGATCCACCAACAACATCATATTGCTGTATCAGCCTGCCGCTGATATCCAACACTTTCAACTTTATGATGTCATTTGGCGGAAAAGCCGACAAGTCAATGATTACTTCTGAATATCCTGTTTGCACCTTGAGTTTTTCCCTCAGTGCCTTTTGATCCGCGCTTGAGCAAACGTCAACCATCGTGGTCTGTTCAGCAGTGTCCGCACAGTTTTGCTCATTGATGTAAATGTACTGCACCACTATTATGTTGCCTGTGTCGGCCGATGCCGGATTGAAGACGTTTCCTGTGATGCCGCTTCCAACAAAAGTTCCTCCGGAGGGCGCACCGACTAAATTCACCGGGGGATCGGTATTACAATACTGCAAGGCCAACCCCGAGAAGCTGGCCTCGGGGACGGGATTGACGGTGATCTTGTTGGTGGCCGTATCGCTGCATCCGGTAAAGTCCGTGAAGGTATAGATAATATTGAACGTGCCGATTCCGGCATCCTGAGGATAGAAAATATTGTTATTGACCCCGACACCGAGATAGCTACCTCCCGCAGGCACCCCTCCATACATCGCGAAAGGCGCATCATGCTCACACACCGGAGCAAATGCGTCAAGCGTTACTGCCGGGATGGCGGCTACAACGAGGTCGGTGCCGTTATCGTTGGCCACCAGTGCCGGACTGGAAGACACTACACGCACCCTGTAGCGGGAACCGTTGAGCGTATTCAAAGGAATTGTGCATGGGATAAAACCTGAAGATGTACTTGTGATATTTCCTATTGCTACCGCACCGGAAAAACTACCCGCAGCGTCAGATAGTTCGGCAGTGAACACATTGCCGCTACCGAAAGCGCCTGTGGCTGTGTAATACACTTCAAAGGCCTCGCCCGGACAATAAGGATTGCCGCTGACACTGTCGGTTGTTAGAGTCTGCACACTTGAAGTGCCGGTGATGGTAATGTCGTCCACGCCAAAGCCCGGATCGCTTGCCGAGGCGGTCACCTGGTTCACAAACCGGAATCCGAAGCGTAGCATGGCCTGATTGTCAAATGCCGGGTTAGAGATAGTTGTCTGTGTCCACACGGATTGATTTTTGTACTGTGCAATGGGTGTAGTCAGCAAAGTCCAGTTGACGCCACCGTTGGTGCTGTAATACACTTCTCCATAGTTGTTTGTTCCGCCTACGCCCAGCCACCAGAATGATAAAGTCACATTGCTGAACCCGACAGTAGAAACATCCACATTCATTTTGGCAAAAATGTTTTCTCCGGAGTAGCAAATTCCATCGGCTGCCAGAAAGCAGCAGTTGTGAATGGCGTTGCTTTCAGCCGCATTGCTCACGGTGTGCAAATAATTGCTGTTAGGATTGCCCATGACGCCTGCCGGCTGTGATGCCGTATTTGGAACGGTAAAGCTGAACGGAAAACCCAAACAGGTAAGCATGCCGCTGCCCCCCGCATAATAATTGTTAACCACGAATTTGTTATAGCCGGTTTGCCCCACCGAATTCATATCGGAGGTGTTGAGGTCAAAGGTGAGCATCCCGTTGTCAAAAGACTCGTAGTAAAGGGTAGTCTGTCCTTTAAGAGACAGCGAGAAACTCAACAAAAGGAGAGCAGGCAGGAGGCAACGCATGAGAAATACTGTTTTCCTAAAGCTAATAAAGGGGCGCAAGAATCCGCAAGACCTCCGGTCAACATTTCTTCCGTCACTATCACAAACCGGAAGTGCCGAATTTTTAAATTTGCCTATTCAGGAAATTCAACGTGAAAAATATGCTTCGCAAATTCAGGGGAACCGGAGTGGCGCTCGTTACCCCATTTACCGATGAGGGACAGGTTGATTACGAAGGCTTAAAACGTGTTATTGAACACACCATTAAGGGTAAAGTGGAGTATTTGGTTTCCCTGGGTACCACCGGAGAATCAGTTACTCTCAGCAAAGAAGAGAAATTAAAAGTACTGGAATTTACCATTACCACCGTGAGTGGCCGTGTGCCCCTGGTAGCCGGCTTTGGGGGGAATAATACCGCAGAGGTTGTAGAATCTATAAAAAAATTTCACTTTAACGGGGTTGAAGCAATTTTATCGGTAAGCCCCTATTACAACAAACCTACGCAGGAAGGTATTTACCGCCATTATCGCGCAATAGCTGAAGCATCGCCTGTACCTGTTATCCTGTACAATGTTCCCGGACGCACTGCCTCTAATATAACCGCACAGACTACCTTACGGCTTGCACATGACTGCCCCAATATTATCGGCATTAAAGAAGCCAGCGGAGATTTTTTACAGGTTATGGCAATTTTGCGGGATAAGCCGGAACATTTTTTCGTTGTTTCGGGAGACGATGCGCTAACCCTGCCGCAGGTACTGCTGGGCTGTGATGGAGTTATTTCCGTTGTAGCCAATGCTTTTCCGGCAGAGTTTAGTGAGATGGTTCGGGCTGCATTACATCACGATCTTATCCGGGCACGTAAAATGCAATACCGGCTGCTGGAAATAATGCAACTGCTTTTCCGGGAAGGTAACCCTGCAGGGGTCAAGTGTGCTCTGGAAATTCTGCAGATCTGTGGCAGCGCAGTCAGGCTGCCGCTGGTGCCGGCCAGCGATACCCTCAGAAAGGACCTCAAAGCCGCTATCCTCGCCCTGGAGAACTCAAAGGTACCTGCCTCTTGAAATAATAATTGCCGGAAAGCTTATAGACGCCTCGCAATCATTTCTTATCTTAGAAGTCTATTCTTTTTACCCCATTTGCACATGCGGTTTTTTGAAAAATTGAAATTATATGCCCTTCCGGTGGTCATGCTTGCCTCCCCGGGCTACGTAGCATCCGGCAAAACCGCATCTATTCCTGCATTTGAATACCCGGCAGGCCCTCAATTCACGGAAAATAAAGGACAATGGCACCCTAACGTGCTATACCGACTAAAACTCAACTCCGGAGCTATCTTTTTTGAAAAAAACAGGCTCACCTTTCATCTGGCCAATCCGCATGACCTGGACGAGGCATTTCATCACCATGGTAAACCCTGCAAAGAAGACACCGTAATCATTCATGGCCATGCATTTTACGTGCATTTCCAGGGAGCACAGGCCGCAACAACCGTTTCCGGAAAGGCTGCTTACCCACATTATGAAAATTATTTTATCGGCAATGACCCATCCCGATGGGCCGGGGGCGTGCGTGTTTACCGCGACCTCCTGTATCAGGATATTTATCCTGACATTGATTTGGTGTACAAAAGTGCTGAAGAACATCTGAAATATTCATTCCTAGTAAAGCCAGGCGGTGATCCCTCCCGCATTGCCCTCACGTTTGAAGGTGTGGATAGCCTCTGGATACAGAATAATGTGCTGTATTATTCCACCACGGTAAACACCATCCGAGAAGAAGGCCTGTATGCCTACCAGGAACAAGGGGGTAAAAAAATTCCGATACCCTGCTTGTTCAAGCTGCATGCCCGCACGGTGACTTTCCAGTTTCCGCAGGGGTATGATCCATCTCTGCCTCTGATAATAGACCCTTCACTCATTTTTGGAACCTACACCGGTTCACTGGCCGATAACTTTGGATACACCGCTACAGATGACAGACAGGGTAATTTTTATGCCGGAGGCATAGCGCGGGGTTTTGGCTATCCTACTACTCCGGGGGCATTTCAAACCACCTATGCCGGTGGTATTGCTACGGGCAACTTTACCGATGGCTATGATGCAGATATGGCTATCTCAAAGTTCAACAGCACGGGCACTGCGCTTCTTTACTCCACATACATCGGTGGCTCCATCAACGATCAACCGCACAGTCTGGTGGTGAACAGCAATAATGAGCTTTGCGTCTATGGCCGCACCAACTCTCCGGACTTTCCCACTACGGCCGGGGCTTATAACCGCGTGCTGCGTGGAGCCACGGATATCGTGGTGCTTCGCTTGAACCAAACCGGCACTGCGCTGATAGGCTCTACCCTGGTTGGCGGGTCAGCAGCCGATGGAGCCAATATTACTACACAGGTGTATGGCGCCAACACATCTCTGAAATATAATTATGCGGACGATGCACGAGGCGAAATCATCGTGGATGCCCAGGATAACATCTACGTGGCCTCCTGCACGCGCTCATCCGATTTTCCTGTTACTGTCGGGGCGGTACAAACCATTATCGGAGGCGCCCAGGATGCCTGTATATTTAAGCTCAACAGCACACTTACCACCCTTCTGTGGTCAACTTTTCTTGGCGGATCGGGTGATGATGCAGCTTACTCCTTAGCGTTTGACAGCAACGGCAACATATACACCTGCGGAGGCACCACCAGCACCAACTTCCCTGTCAGTCCCACTGGTGTTTTACATCCCACAGCGCTCGGGGGACGGGCAGACGGCTTTCTTGCACATATCAGCACCAACGGCAGCAATCTGTTGCGCGCAACTTACATTGGCACACAGGCATTTGACCAGTGCTACTTTGTGCAGCTTGACGGAGATGATAATGTATATGCTCTCGGATTAACTGAAGGCTCCTTTCCGATTAGTGCAGGTGTTTACTCCAACCCCAATAGTGGCCAGTTTCTGATTTCTCTTCCTCCGGATTTATCTACAATGCGATTCTCCACTGTTTTCGGCAGGGGTGATGGAACACCTGATATTTCTCCCACTGCCTTTCTGGTGGATTATTGCCGGAGAATTTTCATTTCAGGCTGGGGAGGGCAGGTGAACTCAGGAAACAATTACGGTAACACCAGCACCACTCTGGGATTGCCTGTAACCAGCGATGCATTTCAAAATACCACAGACGGAAGTGATTTTTATTTCATTGTGTTTGACAGCGATGCGTCCAGCCTGCGGTATGCTACCTATTTCGGAGGGCCGCTCAGTGCTGAGCACGTTGATGGAGGCACCAGCCGTTTTGATAAAAACGGCATCATTTATCAGGCTGTGTGTGCCGGCTGCGGTGGCAACAGCGATTTTCCCTCTTTGCCGGGGGTATGGTCACGAAACAACCCTGGCCCTAACTGTAACCTTGGCGCTGCCAAATTTGAAATTGAACCGGATGCCATTTCAGTTTCAGTAACTGCCAGCCCTTCCACCACCGGCTGCGCTCCCTTCTCGGTAAACTTTGTTGGTCTGTCCAATGAGGCTAAGTCTTATTTCTGGGATTTTGGCGATGGCTCCACTTCCACCCAGCCTTTTCCTACCCACACTTTCACAGATACCGGAACTTACACTGTCACTCTGATCGGTTCCGATTCACTGAGCTGTGACGGATATGTTTTCAGAGATACGGCAACCTTAACCATCATCGTAAGAGACGATAGTGTATCGGCCCATTTTGTGCCTCACATCATCAGCAACTGCGATTCATTCATCGTAAGGTTTGATAATTTCAGCACCAATGCAGCCACCTACATATGGGATTTCGGAGACGGCCGGGGATCTTCTCAGATATCACCGGTACACCAATACACAGTGCCAGGCACGTACACTGTTTCTCTGATAGCAACTAATCCGGCAGCCTGCAACCAGTCCGATACAATAAAGATGCAGATCAGTCTGCTGGGCATTGTAACAGCCGGCATATCCATACCGGACACTTTTGGGTGTGCACCTTTCACCGCATTCTTCTCCGCAGCTCCCGGATTCAGCCGGTATTTCTGGGATTTCGGAGACGGCAGTAGTTCTACTTTATCTAATCCGCTACACACCTATTCTGACACGGGCATCTACACTGTCAGGCTGATTGTAGTGGATTCCGTTTCCTGCAACTTTTCCGATACGGCAACCGCCATTGTGCGTGTGACAGACACCAGGGTAACGGCTGACTTCGGGTTGGATACTCTTTACTGGGGATGTGATTCTCTGGTGATTTCTTTCACAAATCTGAGCGTAGGCTACGGCTCAGTATTTTGGGATTTCGGAGATGGGAGCAACTCCTCTTTATCTGATCCGATACACACGTATTCATCTTCAGATTCTTTTTTCATACAACTTATCGCTACCGGAGCAAACACCTGTAATGAGGCAGATACAACTTTTAAAGCCATTTATCTGCCTCCACCGGTAAAAGCTGCATTTTCGGGAAATGATGGCTGTTTTCCGCACGATCTGATTCTAACCAGCCAAAGTGCACGCGCCACTTCGCTTCTATGGCGTCTTCCAGGTGGAACAGCCTCTTCTGACAGCGTGGTAGTTTTGTCCGGCCTGATGCCAGGAAATTATACCGTTAGTCTTACAGCATATAATGACCAATCGTGCAATGACAGCAGTACGGTTACCCAAAGCTTCACGGTTTTCAACGGACCAGAAGCATTTTTTACTACTTCTGACTCGGTGTATGACCTGGAAGAACCGGTGTATTTTGTCAATGGAAGCACGGGCGGCCAGGCTTACCTCTGGGATTTTGGCAACGGAGCCACTTCAACAGAATTTAACCCCGTATATGCTTATCCGGATACAGGCACCTATTTCCCCTGCCTGTACGTCAGCGGCACCGACAGTTGCGATGGCGTGTACTGCAAGAAACTGCTGGTAGAATTTCTGGGAGTTATTGACGTACCCAATGCTTTTTCACCTAATGGTGACGGGGTCAATGATCTGCTGTGGCCACGTGGCATCGGAGTGAGCGAAATTGAATTTCGGATTTACAATCGTTGGGGTGAACTTGTTTTTGAGTCAACCGATGCTGACATTGTATGCAACCGTCTGGAAGAGTGTGATGCTTCCAAAGGTTGGGATGGCACATACAAAGGACGTCCTCAGGAAATGGATGTCTATGTGTATACGTTAAAAGCCGGATTTCAGAACGGAAAGAAAACCGAACTGAAAAAAGGTAACATTACATTAATCCGCTAAGTCGCGTTTCAGATGTTCGTTTATCCAAGAAAGCTAAGAGTTCCTTTACTCACCCGCCTGAGAAAGGGTATTTATGCCTGGAGAACGAGAAGAGGACTGACGTTTCTGATATTGCCGTTGTTTTTCATTCTTTTTCTTCAAACAGCACGGGGGCAGGATCTTCATTTTAGTCAGTTTTTTGCAGCTCCGCTTTCTACAGCGCCCTCCAATACAGGTTTTTTCAAAGATGACTGGCGCATAGGCGGAAACTTCAAAAGTCAATGGCCCTGGGCTATCAATAATGCAGTTTTCAACTACCGTACCTTTGCCGTGTATGCGGATTTCAGTTTTTTGAAAAATCAAAAGCGTAAAGCATGGATGGGTGCCGGCATTTTGTTTCAGAATGACCGTACCGGAGACGGACGCCTCACCACCAACCGCGCTTATGGCTCCTTTGCCTACCATCAGGCCTTCGGCATTATGAGAAAATATGTTTTGTCGCTCGGTGTGAATATGGGAGTGGTACATAAGGCAATAGATTACTCCAGGCTTTATTTCAATGATCAGTGGGACGCAGACAACCTGTTATTTGATAAAAGTCTCAGCAGCACAGAACCTACCGATAAGGATGCACTGCTATACTATGATATGTCTGTAGGTGCCCATTTCACGTATGTGCATAATGAAGACCATCAGCTTTCGGTAGGCGGCTCTCTGTTCCATCTGCTCAGACCGCAGGAGTCATTTCCGGGAGTGCGCAATAATCTGGGATTACGGCCTGTTGTCCATGCTTTAGCTTACACACGCATCAATAAGCGCGTGCATCTGGAGCCCGGATTTCTATTCATGTACCAGAAAAAAGCGCAGGAATATATTGTAAGCCTGCTGGCCGGATTCAGAATATTGTCAGAAAGCAAGGTGAAAAACAGCATTGTATTTCTTGGCACGGCCTATCGCCCCAAGGATGCGTTCATACCGGTGATTGGCTACCAGTATAAAACTATCCGGCTGTTGCTGAACTATGATGTAAACCTATCCACACTTACGGCAGCAAGCCGTGCAGACGGAGGGCTTGAGTTATCGTTGGTTTACACGGGTGCGGTTCAAAGCAAAAAAATTCGCATTGTGCCCTGTCCGAGATTATGAGCTGTTAAGTCCTCATGAAAAGATATTGAGGGTATTCTGTGTCATTGCTATCAGCAGCAGTCTGGTTATACCCATAGATGCAAATACGTGCAGCCCATAACCCGGAGCAAGCTAAAAATTTATTTCGTACAGCTTAACTTTGAAATGAAAACCTGCCGTGTAGCGTTAGGAAGAATCATGAAACGATTACTGCTTTTATTGATAATCTGCCTCACAGGTGTAGTTGCATCTGCCCAGTATGACTACGATTACGATAAGTACGACCTGAAGCAAAAACCCAAGCGGGAACGGGAGCGTGACCGTGTCCCCAAACAGACAAATCCCAATCTGAGCAACTGGAACGTTGGAGGCTTTATCAATGCAGGCTTCAGCAGCGATCTGATTCTTGTGGATCTCTCACCTATAGTCACGTATCGTCCGATACACTGGTTTGAAGCCGGTGCCGGATTTCTGTATCAGTATATCAATCTGATAAATTACTTTCCTGCACCCTACGAGAGGTTCAATAAGTATCACACTTTCGGGGGGCGTGTTTTTCCAAGAGCCTATGTATGGAAGAATCTTTTTCTGCAACCGGAGTATATGTTAATCAGTGGACAAGGGGTGGTATATGATTATTTCGGGCACCCTGTTGGCAAATTCAGAAAAAGTTTTCACAATGCATTTGCCGGAGCAGGCTATAACTTTGATGTAAGCGACCGCGCCTATCTGACGATGTTGATCTCGGTTAACCTGACAACCAATGAGCTCATGCCATACCGAAGACCCATCTATAGTTTCGGATTTCAAATGAGGATGGGGCGAGCACAGAACTAAATCGCGGATGGTGATTGCCCCCCATTGAGCCGCCCGATCGGGGGAAGAGCCCTCAGGGTATATTACGCTCAGACATCCAGTTTGGCATACTTTGCATGCCGCTCAATAAATTCCCTGCGTGGGGGCACATCATCACCCATGAGCATGGAAAAAATGCGATCTGCTTCGGCAGCGCTTTCAATGGTAACTTTGCGAAGTGTTCTCTTGTCAGGGTTCATGGTTGTTTCCCATAACTGCTCGGCATTCATTTCTCCCAATCCTTTGTAGCGTTGAACGGTAACTGAATCTTCCTTGCCTCCTGCGGCCAGCTTTTGAATAGCCTGATCACGTTGCTGATCATTCCAGCAGTAAATCTGTTCTTTTCCCTTTTTAACCAGGTATAAAGGTGGAGTGGCAATATAAATGTGCCCCTGCTCAATCAACTCTTTCATATAGCGGAAAAAGAAAGTGAGTATCAAGGTGGTAATATGGCTTCCATCTACATCCGCATCACACATTATGATGATTTTATGATAACGCAGCTTGTTCAGCATCAGGGGCCGTCCTTCTTCCTGTTCATTGCGATAGACCCCTAAAGCCGTATAAATGTTGCGTATCTCTTCATTGTCATAAATTTTATGCTCCATAGCCTTTTCCACGTTGAGAATCTTGCCACGCAGAGGGAGTATAGCCTGAAAATTGCGGTCGCGACCCTGTTTGGCTGTACCCCCAGCACTATCGCCCTCTACAAGAAACAGCTCGCAGCGTTCGGGGTCAGTATCGGAGCAGTCAGCGAGTTTGCCGGGCAGCCCGCTGCCTGAGAGCACATTCTTGCGCTGCACTAACTCCCGTGCTTTTCGCGCTGCATCTCGCGCTGTAGCCGCCAGCACCACCTTGTTAATAATGAGTTTGGCATCTTTGGGGTTTTCTTCCAGATAGCTGGTGAGGGCTTCACCCAGGCAGGATTCCACAATACCCATTACTTCAGAGTTGCCCAGCTTGGTTTTTGTTTGGCCCTCAAACTGGGGTTCTGGTACTTTGACTGAGATGACTGCAGTTAAGCCTTCCCGAAAATCATCTCCGGTAATTTCAAATTTGAGTTTGGAGAAAAAGCCGTTCTTTTCCCCATAACTTTTAAAAACACGGGTAAGCGCCTTGCGGAAGCCCGCCACATGTGTGCCGCCCTCAATGGTGTTGATGTTGTTGACGTAGGAATGTACGTTCTCATTGAAGGTGGTATTATATTGCAAGGCCACTTCTACAGAAACATTATCGCGGCTGCCCTCCACATATACGGGGGCTGAAGTGAGTGCCGGCCGCGTACCATCCAGGTATTTGACAAATTCTACCAGTCCTCCCTGAGAATAATAGGTTTCTTCCAGGTAATTGCCGTTTTCATCTTTCTCCCGCCTGTCGGTAATAGTCATGCGGATGCCCCGATTGAGAAAAGAAAGTTCACGCAGCCGTGAAGAAAGGGTTTCAAAATTGAACACGGTGGTAGTGAATATTTCGGGATCAGGCTTGAAGTGTACAATAGTGCCTGTACGGTCAGTGACACCTGCTTCCCGAACAGCATATAGGGGCTTGCCGCGCTCATATTCCTGTTCATAGATTTTTCCATTGCGGTGCACTTCAGCCCTTAGCCAGGCCGAGAGTGCATTCACACAGGATACACCCACCCCGTGCAGTCCGCCTGATACCTTGTAAGTATCTTTATTAAACTTACCTCCCGCATGCAGCACCGTCATTACCACCTCCAGGGCTGAACGATTTTCTTTTTTATGTATCTCGGTAGGTATACCTCGCCCGTCATCTTCCACCAGCACAGAGTTATCTTCAAAAATGGTCACCTGGATATTCTTCGCATAACCGGCCAGCGCTTCATCAATGGAGTTGTCCACTACTTCATATACCAGGTGGTGCAGCCCTTTTACGCTGACATCACCAATGTACATGGCCGGTCTTTTTCTGACAGCTTCAAGCCCTTCCAGAACCTGGATATTTTCCGCGGTATAATTCGATTGAGGTGGTGTCATAAGAGTTGTTTCTTCCATTTATTTGTTTAATGCGTTTTTGCCTTGAAAATCAATGCAGTTCGTGATTTCAGGAGCTTTTCAAAATTACGTTTTTTGCGGGTTAAAAGGCTTAAAAATCCATAAAAAGAGGGTTGCTTTATGAACATGCATTTTGTAAAAATGGACACCTGCCGGCCTTGGGTTCAGCGTGTATTTCAGTAACTTAGCCTTAGTCTTTTTTTTCTTCTAAAATATTCTGCTATGATGAAATGGGTAGGTTGGATATGCATGTGTTTTCCCCTGATGGTCTTGGCTCAAAAACCCGCGTTGCCGGTTGATGCCGCCACCGGGAAAGTAATTTATACAGAAGTGGTTGTGGTAGAGCATGTACCCCAATCGCAACTTTATCAGCGCGCTCTGCAGTGGTTCAAAACCTACTTCCCCAATCCGGCCAGTGTGATAAAAGAACAGGATTCTGTTGCGGGCCGTATATCAGGCCAGCATGCTATATACATATTCAAGGATGTGGAGGGAAAGCCCTTCAAGGTAGGACAGGTGAAATATCGTTTCACGGTAATGGTCAAAGACGGTCGCTACAAGTATGTAGCAGATGACATTTTCAGGCTAACCTCTCCGAAAGAATATGCAGAAGAATGGCTGGATGAAAGCCACCCGGATAAGGAGAACCGGTTCGGTTATGCCCGTCAGGTACATCAGCATATTACCGGGCTGATAGAGGAATTTAAAAAAGCCATGTCTGCTGCTCCCGCAGAGCAGAGCACGGATTGGTAGGCTAAAACAGAGAGCTTCATGGGTGGCCCACAGCCCTCAGAGCCATTCCATCAACCTGCTGACGGCTTTACGGATACCATCATATATCTGCCGGATACCGGCTTCCATCATATAGCAGGGAGTGGTGATGATTTTATTTTTCTCGTCAACCACTATTTCGTCTACTGCTGCCATCTCGGCTACCGCACCGGTTTTGTTCAGCCCGCTGCTGACCGCAGCAATGTCATAGGGTGACTTCTGGGCAGTGGTGCCTACGGTAAGCCGGGCCTGAATGCCGGAACCCTCCAGCGCTTTGGCAATCACCACCGGACTCATACATAGGGCCACTACCGGTTTATGTGTTTTCACCATGTCCTGTATGAATCGTTTCACTTCCGGATGGATTTCACCATCAGGGCCCGAAAAAGCCCACCCCGTTAAATTCTTCGCTGATCCGAATCCTCCGGGCATTATGAGGGCGTCATAATCATCGGCCTTAACCATATGCAGCGGCTTAATGTTGCCACGCGCAATTCTTGCGGCTTCCACAAGCACGTTGCGCTTTTCGGCCATCTCCTCCCCTGTAAGGTGGTTTACCACGTGGTGTTGCTCGATATCCGGTGCTATGCATTGATATTCTGCACCGGCTTCGTCAAGACTCAGTAAAGTAAGCACCGCTTCATGTATTTCGCTGCCGTCATACACACCGCAGCCCGAAAGTAATACTGCTACTTTGGGTTTAGGCATTTTCGTTTGTTTTCAGCGAATTTAAAAAATTGAAAGATTTTGCCGGTCGTTTTGTCTGTGCTTCACCCCTTCTAAACGCAGGGAATAATGAAACCACCACATAAAGAACGCATACAAAAACACTCCAAGCTGATCTTCAAGAGGGTTTTCATAGAGAAAAACCAGCAGCATGAAAAAAGCCAAAGCTATGGCTGAGGAACTGCCCCTCCATGTTCTCAGGAAAAAAGGCAACAAGGCAGCCAGCGTAACCACAATGAGTCCTGCTATACCGGAGGCAGCAGCAGCATTGAGCCATTGATTCAGCGGGCGAAAACGTTCAGAAGGGGGCACCTGAGGCGCATGCGCTTCAAACCAGGCATACGTGGCAACATACATGTCGCCATACCCAACACCTCGCACTGGATGGCGCAGGAAAATGTCCCAGCCCGCCTGCATGGATAACAGGCGATTATGATCGCTGTAAACTCCTGCAGCCCTCTTTTGTTCCGGATGTTCCAGCTCATAACGAATGTAATGCACCCGCTCGCGAAAAGTGGGAAGAACATAATAAGAAACCACCGGCAATAGCAGGGCAATAGCAAGCAATGCTACGACCAGTATGCGGTGACCACGATGAAACAAATGGTATAACAGAGCAGGAATAACCACCAGAAACAAACCTACCCAACCGGTTTTGGCACTTAGAATAAGCAAAAAAAGCATCAACCACATCATAATCAGCCGCAACAACAACTTTGCTGAGCGGGAAAAAGATTCCAGTTCCTCCAGCCTCAGACACAGTAACAGCGCAACAACTACCGCCATACTGAAGCGGATATGACTGCCGGCAGCCCATGTAGGTAAGACTTTAGACACCTGATACATATTTTCAAGTGCATAATAGTGCACTGTAAACTGCACCAATGTAAATACGCTGCCCGCAAGCACCAGGGCTACCCATAACAGCGACATGGCGGCCCAGTATTTTTCGGTCAATCCGGCTTGCCGGCTGAACACAAAAGGCAGCAATAAAAAGGGCACTTTATTAAAACACGCCTGCATCCAGGCTACCTTATCAGCACTCCATAAGCCAGAGAAAGCTGCGATAAAAAAAACCAATGCCATCGGGTAAAAAAGCGGCTCCTTCCATGTCGCCTGCAGGCGTGCGCGCAAATCACCCTGTAAAAAGGCCTGGCCTATCAGCACGCCTAAGGATATGGACAGAAGTGTACGGCTAAAAAAGAATCCCATCATGGATGATAAGACGGCTATGATGAATACATACAGATGTGCCTTTTGACGTTTCAGGGTCATTGGTAGGAAAGAATGATTAAGGAGTGTACATGATTGCCATAAATCCGCTGGCAGAGAAAATTTTGTTTGATGCCAGTTATCATACCTGCAATACCGGATATTGCAGGTTCAACGATTGAAGGGTTTGAGCAATGATTTGAGACACCAGATACTCCTTGTACCAGTTTTTATCTGACGGCACAATATGCCAGGGGATGTTTGCGCTACACTGCTCAAAGATGTCCTCATAGGCCTGCATATAAGCATTCCAATGCTGTCTTTCTTTTAAATCGCGGGAGTCGTACTTCCAGTTTTTGCTGGGATTTGTCAGTCGCTCTTTTAATCTTTTCATTTGTTCCTCCGGAGAGATGTGTAAATAAAATTTCAATACCACAGTGCCATGATCTACCAGCAACTGTTCAAAATTATTGATATGCCGGTATCTTCGTTTTATCGCATCCGCATTTAATAGCCCGTGTACCCGGGGCACCAGCACGTCTTCATAGTGTGAACGGTTGAATATCTGAATCATGCCTTTTTGGGGTGTATGTTTGTGTATGCGCCAAAGGAAATCGTGTGCAAGTTCTTCTTGTGTGGGTTTTTTAAAAGCTGCAATCTGACACCCCATAGGGCTAAATGCCTTAAACAAATGCCTTATCAGACCATCTTTGCCCGAGGCATCCAGCCCTTGCAACACAATGAGCAGACTGCGCTGATTTGCGGCATACAGACGATTCTGCAGTTCTTCCAGCGCATGTAAAATTTGTTCGGTTTCTTCCAGAATCCTTTTTTTATTCAGGCCGGGAGGGGGAAGCGGAGATACCTCGCGCAGGGTAATCATTCGGTAAAAATATAACTAAGATTCAGCCCTATACAATGCCTGCAATGAAAATATGTTTTGAAAACGGGTGAGGCGGAACACGAATTGTGAAGCCTTTTTACATTAGCAACAGCACAAGTTGAATCAGGGCGGCCACGCCCAGAATAAGAATTATCCACCGATACACCGCCAGATCGTTATTTTCAGCTTTGTCCATGTTATAATTGTGTTTTGGAGTTAAAAGAAACCGAGCTTTAACTTAGCCTTAAATTTTTATCAGATGAGAAAGTTACTGCTTTACATGGGTGTATGGTGTTTTACATTATCCACTTTTGCACAGAACTACTATCAGCAAGCGTTGCGGAAAATAGAAAACGAGGATTATAAAGGCGCCCTAGCCGCTCTGGATAAGGCTATTGAACAGGATTCCACAAATGCCATGGCCTATTTTAAACGCGGTTTTACCAAGGCTTTGCTTACTCGCCATGCCGATGCTCTTGCTGATTTTGATAAGGCTATTGCTCTGAAACCTGACGAGCCGCAGTTTTACATAGAGCGCGGCATTGCAAAAGTCAATCTGGGCGACCAAGGAGGCGCCTGTGCCGACTGGAAAGAAGCTTCATCACGTGGTTCGGAAGATGCGATTTCCTACCTGGAGGAATATTGCCAATGAAAAGATTTTGCCTGATTTTGCTCCTATTCGCTACAACCCTATGCCGGTCGCAATCTCCGGTCATCTCTACCTTCCAGACTCCTTTTTTCAGGCCTATTGACCGCATCCTCACCAGCTCAGACGGTACCATCGTCATAGCCTCTGACGATGCCGGCTACATTTTTTTATGGAATACGGAGGATGGCTCTCTGACAAACATTCTACGGGCTAACACCGGACGGATAGTTGCCCTGGCTCTTTCTCCTGACAAGCGGTATATAGCCGCCTCTTCCGGTAATGCAGCAGTCAACGTGTGGGACCTTGCATCATCCGGGCATGTTACAAAAATTCATACACCGGAATCCTGTCTCGCCTTATCCTTCAGCTCTACAGGCGATGCTTTATATCTGGTTATCTCCAAAGGCATTTATCGCGCGCAGAAAGATGATTTCACGCATCTTACCAAAGTGTACGATGCTGCTGCCGACATCAATGCTGCCACTCGTACTGATTCATACGGTGTATTTATTATGCGGGAAGGAAGAAAACTGATTAAATATGATTGCGAAACGGGCAAAATACAGATCATAGCCGCGGATACCGGGGAGCCTGTATCCATACAGGCTGGCAATGAGCTTATTGCGTACTATGCCTCACCGGACCAACTGACATTGTATGCATGGAATAAAAAGGGTTATGTTCCTGCCGCCCGCTGTGTAATTTCTCAGGGTATAGCCACTGCTCCGGTAATCATATCCAAACAACACATCCTTTTCATCAACGGACAGGGTGAGCTCCGAAGCTGGAATGCTGAAATGAACTCCTTTACTGCTCTGGGTGGGATGCCGGATAATGTAACGGCCATTTTCTATGACAATAAAAATTTATTTACCGGTGATGGCAATGGTCTGGTGTCCTTGTGCCGAACACCCGCTCCGGCAGGCAATAAGGCAGAAAAGACTTCAACAGGCAAACGCCAGCAAACACAAATTCCGGAAGCAATAGCAGAAGGCAGACCCATTCATATCCGTGAAATTGTTCAAGTACACTCGCCAGTGATAGAATTATGGATGTGGGATGATGAAAATGAGGATGGAGATACCATTTCTCTTAGTTTCAACGGCAAGCTCATTCTGGAGCGCTATATGGTTACAAAAGAAAAGAAAAAAATTCAGCTTACTGTGGACCCAGAAGGCGAGAACGTACTGGTCATGTATGCCCATAATCTCGGAACACATCCGCCCAACACGGCTGCCATTTCCATTCATGACGGACGTGCTGAGCGCACGCTCACCCTGAAGTCTGATCTTAAAAGATGCGATGCTGTCAAGCTCAAACTGTTGCCCTGACCTCGTTGCAGCCCCCAGTCAAGCGCTCATAAAACTTCCCCAGCCGCATAGACACCCGCTCAAGAGCGTATTCCTCGCGGGCAATACTACAGGCATTGCGTCCGATATGCTTTAGAAAATCCGGACGGTTTATACAATCTGATATTTTACGGACAAATTCATCCTCATTATTGGCAATAAGTATGTTTTCTCCGTCTTTGTAATGGATACCTGACGCACCCACTGAAGTAGAAACAACTACCTTACCCAGCAGCATTCCCTCAATAATCTTCACCCGCAGGCCACTGCCGGATAGGAGCGGCACAATCATAATATCTTTAGAACGCATAAACTCCACTGCATCTCCCACCTCCCCATGTATTATAAGTCCGGGGCTTTTATAGCCGAAAAATGCAGCCGGCATTTTTCTTCCGGCCAGATGTAACTCCAGAGCAGGAAAACGTGCACGCAGCCGAGGCCATACTTTGTCCAGAAACCATCGCAAGCCAATTTGATTGGGTATCCAGTCCATGGCACCCAGGTGAAAAAGACGGGGAGGATGAGCAAAATCCATGGCGGGCGCATAGTGCGTGATGTCCATGCCAAGAGGAATCGTTTCTGCAGGCACCTGAATCAGATGCGAAATCTTATCCAAGTCAGCAGATGAAATAGCCAGGATGCCTTCAGCCTGACTTATGGCCTTCAGTTCAAATGTTTTAAGCCGCTCAGCAAGCAAACGCAAATACATTCTGCGATAAAAAACCGGGTCGTTGGCTGCTGTCGTGAGCCAGACCTCGTGCTCAATGTTATGAAGGCGCAGGGTAATAGGCGCATCAGAGAGTCTGCGGATGAGAGCATGGTAAACCATGGGATAAATGGTTTCCATCTGAATAACATCAAACACTTCATCATGCAACAGGGCTTGCAGGCTGCGGGCAACCGTTGCAGTATGGAATCGCTGGGCGTGATAGGATTCAGAAGAAAATAAATTTAAAAAAGCCGCATGCTTCTTCACTCTGAGATCTACTTCGGCAAACAGCAACCTTACCCGTTTGCGCAAATCCTGCGGCCAGTCATCTGCTTGTGAACGATGCTTATGGGAAACCATGCTGAGCACGGTTACTTCAAAGCCATTGTGTACCAGACAGCGTGTCATGCTGCCCATAGCAATGGCACCGCCATCAGCCGGGGGAAAAGGTGGCTTATTGCAAAACTGTAAAATTTTCATCTTCAGAATTGTGGCACAACATGATAGCCTGCAGAGGCAGTCATTGTGATTCTCCCTCAGTTACCGGATACCAGGTTCTGTCGGCCATCAGTTTAACTGCACCCACAAATGCCTTAAAAGGAATTTTTTTCTTCCACTCCCAAGGGGCAACCATGGAAATCACGTATCCCCCCTCGTTTCTTTCATACATGTAATAAATTTCTCCGGGAACGGGGATAAAATTGATATCTGCTTCATATACACGCTGGGCAAAAGCTACTTTTTCCTTAATATGATTCGCCTGGCGGATAAGTAATTCAACCTGCTGCCGTATCTGGTTCAGTTGCATTTCGGCCTGCTCCTCTACAGTTGCCAAAGATGAACCCTTCAGCCCTTTCTTATCAATAGGTGCGATAACCGAACTGCCTATTGTATGGGGATAAGGCAGCGTATGCGGATTTACTGCTACCTTGTCCTTATCAATTGGATTTCTGAATTCCTTTTTCTTTTTCTTACCGGAAGTCTTTTTCATACCGATGACAAAAATAAGGGTTTGGTCACCACCGGTATCATTTCATCAGGTAAATACAAATCTTATCTTGCATAAAAATAAGGCATGGCTAAAAAGATGTATTATTCCGACTATCTGCGCCTGAATAAAATTCTGCATGCGCAATATCCGGTAAGTGCCCGGAGTAAAAAACCTGCTCACGATGAAATGTTGTTTATTATCACCCATCAGGTGTATGAGCTCTGGTTTAAGCAGATACTACACGAGCTGAAATCCGTGCGGAAAATTTTCAGCAATCCGATTAATGACAACTCTCCTGCTATGCCGATCGCAGTGCACCGGCTGAAACGTGTTGTCACAATACTGAGCGTGGCAGTAGAGCAGATTAACATCATGGAAACCATGACCCCCCTTGATTTTCTTGATTTCCGCAACATGCTACGTCCGGCATCCGGTTTTCAGAGTTATCAGTTTAAGATAATTGAAGCCATGCTGGGATTGCGTATGCAAGACCGCTACATGGGTAGTTATTACACTGCCCAGCTCAAACCGCAGCATATCCGGCTCATCCGGCAGGCCGAACGGCAGAAGTCGCTCCTTGAGCTGGTAGGCCAATGGCTGGAACGCATGCCTTTCTTTGATGCACGTTTCTGGCCTGGTGTTATGCAAGAAGATGACCCGGCAGCACATGTTTTCTGGAAAAAGTACAAGGCGGCATACAAGAAGAGTCTTATCCCCGAAGAGAAGGGTAACCTTACTTTGTTTAATCAGACCTTTTTTGACGATTCAACACAGCCACGGAGGCTCAGCCCCCGGGCATGCCGTTCTGCCCTGTTTATTATGCTATATCGCGATTATCCTTTGTTGCAGCATCCCTTTCAGCTGCTGAATACGTTGCTGGATATTGACTCCATGCTTGCGGCATGGCGTTACCGCCATATGCACATGGTACACCGCATGATTGGAACCCGTGTTGGTACAGGCGGTAGCAGCGGGCGGGACTATCTGCGAGCAGCCCTGGACAGTCACGTCATTTTTGCAGAGCTCGCAGCGCTGAGTACTTTTCTGATTGAACGCACACGATTGCCCCGCCTACATCCGCAACTGGAGAGACATCTGGGCTTTGTGAAGAGCTAAGTAGCTTCTACCATTTTGATAATCAACGAAACGGTCAGAGCAACCGATAGAAGCAGTTTTATAACAGTAGCCGCTAGAAAGCCTATAAAAGAACCCAATCCCGATTTCAGAGCAACCTGCAGCTGCCGGCCGGCAACGAGGTCGCCAATGACCGCTCCCAGCAACGGACAAATGATAATGCTGACAAAACCAAACGGAGAAAAAATCAAACCTACTACTAATCCGATTATTCCCCCCCATACGCCTTCTTTGCTTCCGCCGAATTTTTTTGTGGCAAATGCCGGTATCGTGTAATCCAGAATAGTGACAAGAACTACAAAACCCAAGGCAACGATCAAAAACGTAAGGCTGAAAACACCTCCTTTGGCAAAATGATATAGCAGAACAGCAGCAAACGAAATCGGAGGTCCGGGAAGTACCGGTAGAATGCAACCCAGTATGCCAATGCCACTCAGCAACAGCACAGCAAAAATCAAAAGCAATTCAGTGTAATCCATACTAACCTGTTAAAGGATTTCCATAACGGTTCTGAAAGCGACACACTTATCTCCAAAACGATCATAGTGCTTTTGCTGCAAAGCCGGAGCAAAGGTAGCGCGGTATGTATCAAAATTCCGCAAGTTATTACATAGATACTGCACAGCAAAGGTTTTACCTTCCGTATCATCCTGTTCCAACAGGCGACAGATACGATATTCGGAAAACAAACCGGTGCGCATCACCTCAGGAATATGCTCCAGTTTCATCCATGCCAGCCATTCTTCTTCCACCGCGGGATCCACTTTTATGGTCACATTATACAAAATCATACCCATGTAAGATGTCATTTTTTCCCTTATTCACTTAATTCCTGCTGGGTTTTATTGAAGAAAAGCCTTTTACCTCCGAAATAATTTCCGGAAGACCCTTATAGAGCAATTCACTGGCGCCTTTCACTGTAGCTTCCAGTTTTTCATTTACATGCACCTCCGCATAGCTGTCGCCATCTACGTAGATTTTACCTCGTGCCGCCTGACAATCAAAAGCTTTCAGGCGGGATGCGCCTTCTACCTCTGCATTTAACTCCTCTGTGTTGCCTTTTAAAATAACTTCCGATATTCCGTTTATGCTAATTGTCACCCTGGATGCTGTAATATCAATAGTTGATCTGGAAGCCCCTCCCACGGCTGCTTTAAAATATTTTCCTTCAAAACCCTTGACATCAGCGCGGGCTCTGCCTGTTATTTTTACTTCCCGAAGCACAGGCATGGTGATGTAAACCGTTCCATTTCCTCCCCCCCAAAAGCCCTGGATGCTACTCTGGCTGATTTTAAGATGACTCCCCTCTTTATCAAAGCGCAGCTTATCGGGAAACTCCCTGCCACCTTCGGTGTATATTTTGTACACATCACCTTGTTTTATCTGAAGATTAAAAAAGCCCTCTGCCTCCACAGTTTCAAAATCAGAAAGATTTATCATCTGTGCGGATTTGGCCCGTGAGGCATCTGCAAAATTTTCTGCTTCCTCACAATCCATACAAACCAGACCACCGGCCTGCATAGTCCATACATGACCAATCATTTCATAATTATAGGCATCATTCAGATTTTTTGCTTCATCCAGAATATCAGCCACGCCCCTGCCCATGAGCACTGACTTGCCCTCCGGTACTTTAAGAATAATTTTTACTTTCTGATCGCGATAAGAGTGTTCCGGAGAAAAAGCAAGATACTCATCAAACAGCAGCAGGGAGTCTTGCTGGTCAATACCATATTCTATTGCCTGAGCACGCAAGGAGGCCGTATGGTGGTTTCTTCCGCGTGACGACTTATATCTGATGAGTTGAAAGGTACTATTATAGCTCTTCTGAATATCCAGTTCCACATTACCTGAAAGTAAAATAGCGGAGTCGGTATAAATCCATTTTTTACCGAAAAAATTGTAATAGTTATTGTCGGGAAAACGACCGCTTAGAGTACCCAATACAAGCGTATCGCCCTGAGGCTGTATCAGGGGAATTTCTTCACGGACAGATTCTGTAATGAGAAAATCGGGAACCATTTTCGCCAAAACAAAAAGCAGGATAAACCCACTAACCAGCCAAAGGCCCAGTGCACTGATACCCACGTTTTTCACTCTGGATGATTTGCCGAAAAGTATGCGCAGCCCTGCATAGGTCAGCCAGAAGGCAGGTATTCCGACAAACAAGACTATTCCCAGCAGGAAAAGGAATAAAAGGGTTTTGGTAGGAAAAATAAGCGGGTACAAAAGGGCTACCGGTATAATGCTCAGTGTGACGGGAAGCAGTAAGGTGAGCATGAAGAACACGAATATCAGAATACCCGATACCAGGAGGATTACCGCGGTAACCTTCAGCAAGGCGCGCAGTAAAAGAATGGTCACTGAAGTAATCAGTTTTATCGTCCGGCCGATAAGGCTACTTAGCATGTTGCGGGTTGGTGCAGAGTTGAAATGATTCATTTTTTTTTTCAGGTCATCCAGATCATTCCGTATCGTTTTTTCAATATTGGAGATATTGATGGATTTTCCCCGCATCTGCAGTTTTTCGGATGGCGTTTGGGCCTGCGGAATAATAATCCAGAGTATAAAATATATCAGTACGGGGCTACCCACCCCAGCCAGAGCCATAATGACAAAAAGCAGGCGAATCCAAACCGGATCAGCAATACCAAGGTAGGCAGATATTCCGGAACATACCCCGGCAATCACTTTATCATCGGGATTACGGAACAGGCGCTTGGAGAATCGGGTTTCTGCTGCAGTGTCGTTCGCGTCCAATGCAGAATCAAAGTCTTCAGGATTACCCATGATGCGCTTCACTTCGGCTACATCAGCCTGTGTGATGACCTGCTTGCGGGAGTTGAGTTTTTCATTAAAAAGTTCAGCTATGCGGGTTTCAATGTCTGCAATGATTTCCTGCCCACCTTCCACGTCCGCAAAACGCTTATGGATAGCTTCAAGATAATTTTTCAGCTCTTGGTAAGCCGGCTCGTCAATCTGAAAAACTTGCCCGCTGAGATTAATGGAAATAGTTTTATTCATAACAATAGATTAAGGCTTCTTTCTATTATTTACAGAAACTCTGACGGCATACTCCAGCTCACTCCACGTTTCATCCAGTTCATGGAGGAATTTTTTTCCTCTTGCAGTCAGCCTATAGTATTTGCGTGGCGGACCGGATGTGCTTTCTTTCCATTCATAACTCAGCATACCGCTGTTTTTCAGTCGTGTCAGTAAGGGATAGAGTGTGCCTTCCACTACCAGCAAACGGGCATCCTTTAATACTTCCAGTATATCAGAGGCATAGGCCTCTTCCCTTGCGGAAATAATAGATAAGATACAATACTCCAGAATGCCCTTCCGCATTTGCACTTTAGCATTATCCAGATTCATAGCCGCCTTTGTTCTGCAATGCAAAGATATAAATAAAACAATGTACTATGCAAAACATAGTAATAATGTTTTTATTCTCTTCTCCCGCAGGCGGGTTCCGGGACGGGCAGAAGCCAGATAGAGCTTTGTCAATGTGCTTCCAGCCAGTTGTTCCCTATTCCTATATCTACTACTATGGGTACTTCCAGCAGCAGGGCGTTTTTCATATGTTCTTCAATAATTGCGCGCGCCTCTTCCACCTCTTCTTTTCGCACATCAAAGACCAGTTCGTCATGAATCTGGAGTATCATTTTTGAGCGGAGCTTCTTTTTTTCAAACTGCCGGTGGATGCGAATCATAGCTATTTTAATCATATCCGCAGCAGAGCCCTGGATAGGGGTGTTGATAGCATTGCGTTCAGCAAAACCGCGCACCGTGGCATTTTTGGAGTTAATATCCGGCAGATAACGCCTGCGCCCCATAATGGTTTCGGCATATCCTTGTTTGCGGGCTTTTTCAATGGCTTCATCCATAAACCGCTTAATGCCCGGAAACTGAGTAAAATACTGCTGGATAATAGCAGCAGCCTCACTACGTGTCATACCGGTGCGTTGTGCCAGACCAAAAGCCGACATGCCATACATCAACCCGAAATTGACCATCTTGGCATTACTGCGCATTTCACGCGTAACCATCTCAAGGGGCACGTTATAGAGCCGGCTTGCGGTGGCAGCATGCACATCCAGCCCGTCTTTAAAGGCCTGCAGCAGATTTTCATCCTTGCTCATGGCGGCTACCAGGCGCAGCTCAATCTGCGAATAATCGGCAGACAACAATACGTGTTGGCGATCGCGTGGAATGAATGCCTTCCTGATTTCACTGCCGCGTTCTGTTTTTATCGGAATATTTTGCAGGTTGGGATTGGTAGAACTCAATCTTCCCGTGGCTGCAACAGCCTGATTAAAAGTGGTATGCACACGATGTGTTCGTGGATGCACGTGTTGAGGCAGGGCATCTACATAAGTGGATTTCAGCTTCACCAGTCCACGGTATTCCAGTATCTTACCCGCTATGGGATATTCCTTCTGAATAGAGGTAAGAATTTCTTCACCGGTGCTGTATTGTCCGGTTTTGGTTTTTTTGCCCTCGTAGGGTATTTTCATTTTTTCAAACAATACCTCCCCGAGCTGTTTGGGTGACTCCAGATTAAACTCACATCCGGCCTCCCGGAATATTTCGTCTTTGAGTTTCTGGATATCTTTTTCCATCTCGGCTGAGTACCGTTCCAAAAAGGGGACATCCAGGGCAATGCCTTCAAATTCCATATCTGCCAAAACCCTGATCAGTGGTATTTCTACCTCATAAAAAAGCTTATGGCAATGAGGCTCACTCACAATCGGTTCAAATTTTTTCTGCAACTGCAGGGCAACATCTGCAGCTTCCACCGATCTGTCTTTTATCCGTTCGGCATCCGGAAACAACTCCTGTGTTTTTTTCTTCTGCTGTTCATCAACTTCCAACAAAGTGTACCCAAGGTAATTTTCCGATAACAGATCAAGCCGGTGGCGTGCATCTCCGTCAATCACATAGTGGGCTATCATAGTGTCAAACAAATCACCTTCCAGCTCAATGCCCGCATGGCGAAGCACAAGAATACCCGGCTTGAGATCGTGGCCGGTTTTAGCCAACTCCCTTTTGCGTAATGCCTGCACCACAGGCGCGGGTATTTTCATTTTTTACAGGGAGGTAATAGCCTTCCTGTGGCTTAAATACAAAAGATAAACCGGTGATTTTACTGTTGTGTACATCATCATCGTCTGTTTCCACCTTCAGGGAGACAAGGGGGGCTTGGGTGAGCTTATCGGTCAGCTCGTCCAGCAATGCCTGATTGCCGGCCAGCACATAATGGTGTGTAGTATTGTGTATGTTGCGTCCACGGGAAAGAGGTTGTTCTTCGGCCGACACCGTGCCTTCAGGCAAAGGCGGGCTTACCTCCACATTCGGAGAATAGGATTCTCCCAGGATGCGCTTGCCCAAAGTCCTGAACTCCAGCTCAGCAAATATGGCAGCCAGCTTTTGCCTGTCGGGGTCGGAGAGGGCAAAGGATTGCTCATCTACTTCAATGGGCAGATCCGTTACAATAGTTGCCAGTTGTTTGGAAAGACGGGCTTCATCCGCATGCTGCTCCACATTTTCCTTCAGCCTGCCGGTTAATTTACCGGTATGCGCCAGCAGATTCTCCAGGCTTCCAAACTCCTGAATCAGTTTGATGGCAGTCTTCTCCCCAATGCCTTTAATGCCGGGTATGTTATCTACGCTGTCGCCCATGAGCCCGAGGATGTCAGTTACCTTTTTTACATCATCAATCTGCCATTTTTCCTGTATCTCTTTCTGACCAAGTATTTCAGGCGGTTTGCCGCGGAAGGAGGGTTTATATATTTTTATTTTATCTGTTACCAGCTGGCCGAAGTCCTTATCGGGAGTAACCATATATACTTCAAAACCTTTCTTTTCCGCTTTTTTAGCGATAGTGCCGATGATATCATCCGCTTCATAGCCTTCAAATTCCAGTATGGGTATTTTAAGGGCTTTGAGTATTTCCTTAATCCAGGGTATGGAATTTTTAATGTCTTCAGGAATTGCCTGCCGGTTTGCTTTATACTCCGCATATACCGCATCGCGCTGAGTGGGCGCCAGTGAATCAAAAGCCACGGCAATGTGCGTGGGCTTTTCCTCATTGAGCATTTTCATCAGACTGTCGGTAAACACGGAAATGGCCGTTGTGTTCATCCCCTTTGAATTGTAAAGAAAGTTGCTCCCTAACCCGTAATAAGCCCGGTAAATCAGGGCCATTGCATCCAGAAGGAACAGTTTACGATGCGGATGTGCGGACATGACGGCTAAAATAATCTATTCGTTATAGCCGATTATAAATAATTTTGGAGCAAACTCATATACATATCATGGTGTTATCACGCATGTTTTTACTTTATGCACTGCTGCTTCTGCTGAGCTCCTGCGGCTATAATAAAATGGTGCAGTTGCAGGAGGATGTCAGCAAGCAATGGGCTAATGTTGAGAGCGCTTACCAGAGAAGAGCAGACCTTATTCCCAATCTGGTCAATACAGTGAAAGGGGTAGCCGAATTTGAGCAGCAAACACTGAATGCAGTGATTGAGGCCCGGGCCAAAGCCACCAGCATCACCGTGGATCCCGATAAGCTTACTCCGGAGTCTATACAGCAGTTTCAGCAGGCACAGGATGCATTATCTGCTGCCCTCTCACGCCTGCTGGTAACCGTTGAGCGCTATCCTGAGCTTAAAGCCACACAGAATTTTCTGGAATTGCAGGCACAGTTAGAAGGCACTGAAAACCGTATTAACACAGAGCGCAGAAAATACAATGAAGCCGTTCAGGCCTATAATGCCTATATCCGGCAAATTCCTCAGGTGGCCTATGCCGGTTGGCTGGGCTTTGAAAAGAAAGGCTATTTTGAAGCTCAGCCCGGAGCAGAAAACGCCCCTAAAGTTGCATTTTAATTATGCCTGCCGCAAGTGATCTTTTCACTCCTCAAGAGCAGGATCAAATCATTCAAGCTATACAAAAAGCCGAATCGCTTACTTCCGGTGAAATCCGCATTCATGTGGAAGATTACTGTCGGCACGACCCGCTGCTGCGGGCTGAGGAGATCTTCCTTAAAATCGGTATGCACAAAACCCGTGCACGCAACGGGGTGCTGATTTACATTGCCGCACGGGACAAAAAACTGGCTATAGTGGGCGATAAGGGCATTAATGACCTGGTAGGCTCAGACTTCTGGAACGAAGAAAAGCAGTTGCTAATAGAGCATTTCAAAAATGGGAAATATGCCGAAGGAGTGATAAAAGTGATTGGGATTATCGGAGAAGAATTAAAAAAATATTTCCCGCACCAGAAATCCGACACCAATGAACTGTCGGATGATATCTCTTTTTCAAAAAAATGAAAACACGGGCAGGCACTATTCTCCTCTTGTTCCTGAGCGGGCTGGTTTACAGCCAGCCGCTGGTCGCTGCCGGTGATTTTCCGGAAAAACCCTACCCTCCCCGTCTGGTCAATGATCTGGCCGGATTTCTTACAACCGCAGAAGCCGAAAAACTGGAAACAAAACTGGTAGATTTTGACAAAAAAACTTCGGTACAAATAGCCATCGTTACCGTTCAGTCTCTAGGCGGCTACAGCATTGCCGATTATGCAGCTCAACTGGGTGAAAAATGGGGTGTCGGGAGAAAAGGGAAAGACAATGGTGTGCTGATTCTTGCTTCCAAAGAAGACAGGGAGGTATTCATCGCAACTGGCTATGGCATGGAACCGATAATCCCCGATGCCCTTGCCAAGCGCATTATAGAACAGTACATGATTCCTCAGTTCCGTCAGGGCAGATTCTATGAGGGATTTGATGCGGCTGTGCAGGTGATTATGCAGCTTGCCTCGGGTGAATTTACCGCTGCCGACCTGGAACAGCAAGAGTATTACTCAGGAAAAAAAATCCTGATTCTACTAATATTGGCGATTATCCTGCTCATCGTTATTTCTTCCCGGATGCGTCATAAACACTATACCTATAGCGGCAAAGGACGCTCAAGAAATATATACTGGGGGCCTTTCCACGGAGGGGGCTTTGGCAGTGGCGGAGGTCGCTGGGGAGGAGGGGGCTTTGGCGGTTTTGGCGGTGGCAGCTTTGGCGGTGGCGGTGCCGGTGGACGATGGTAGTCACCTCAGGTCTGAACCGGTCTAAAAGCCTGTTACAATATGAAAAAGAAATTATGTATCCTGTTGCTCCTCCTGCCGGTCATGCTGACCGCTCAGGACTATACCATTAAAATTGCCCGCCTCAAATACCGGGGCGGTGGAGACTGGTATGTGAGCCCTACTTCTTTGCCTAACCTGATTAAATTCTGCAATGAGCAACTGGGCACAAACATTAAACCACAGGAAGATATTGTGGAGGCCGGCAGTCCTGAAATTTTTAATTACCCGCTGGTACACATGACCGGTCACGGTAACGTGATCTTCAATGACCAGGAAGCAGAAAACATCAGAGCCTACTTAATAGGAGGCGGCTTTTTGAACATCAATGACAGCTATGGCATGAAACCGTATATCATGAATCAGATGAAAAAGGTATTCCCCGAACTGGAATGGGTGGAGCTGCCTTTTGAGCACCCTATCTACCATCAGAAATTTAATTTCCCGAACGGCCTTCCGAAAATTCACGAACATGACGGCAAGCCTCCGCAAGGATTCGGGTTAATCTATGAAGGCAGGCTGGTGTGCTTTTTTAATTACGAGTCGGATATTGGAGACGGGTGGGAAGATCCGGAAGTGCATCACGACCCGGAGGAAAAACGACAGGAAGCCCTCAAGATGGGGGCTAACATCGTGCAATATGCTTTTACGCATTAATGCAACACCACGCTGTTACAGACCTGCCGCCACCGGCAACTTCTCTGTATGCTGATTATTTATAAATGTTTTTGCATCCGTTTTTTGAGTTGCAATTTCTATTTTAACCCATTAGAAATATTGACCGGAAAGGTATTTTGGAGGCAGCCCATGATGAAACAAATATCTTTCGGGTAGCTACATATTCGGTTAAACATAATGAACCATCATCCCGACAGCACACGATGTGTTTGCCTGACCGAAACAGTTCTCTCCACACAAACAATAAAAACTGAATGACTGAAAACATCAACCAGAATCCGGAGCAGAAAGCTCGCGATAACATAGACCGGATGTTGGTCGATGCCGGATGGCAAGTACAGGTTAAGAACAAGGTTGACCTATCCGCAGGAAAAGGCATTGCCGTGCGCGAATACCAGACCGATGCCGGCCCGGCCGACTATGTCCTCTTCGTGGACAGAAAACCAGTAGGTGTTATTGAAGCAAAAAGGGAAGAGGAAGGAGAACGACTGACAATGGTGGAAGACCAAAGCAGCACATACGCCCGAAGCAAATTGAAATACCTGAATAACGACCCGCTTCCGTTCGTGTATGAAAGCACCGGAGTGCTGACGCGCTTCACCGATTACCGCGACCCGAAACCAAGATCGAGACCGGTGTTTCATTTTCACCGGCCCGAAACCTTGTTGGAATGGTTCAGCCAAGAAAAAACATTGCGAGCAAGACTGAAAGACCTGCCCGACCTGGACGAGACCGGTCTGCGGCCTGCACAGATCAAGGCCATTCGCAATCTTGAAATTTCGTTCAAGGACAACCGCCCCAAGGCCTTGATCCAAATGGCCACCGGTGCCGGAAAGACCTTCACCGCCTGCACTTTCGTTTATCGCCTACTGAAACATGCCGATGTTAAGCGCATCCTGTTTCTGGTGGACACCAAAAACCTGGGCGAACAGGCCGAACAGGAATTTCTGAAATATCAACCGACCGATGACAACCGCAAATTCACCGAACTGTACAATGTGCAGCGATTGAGTTCGGGTTACATCTCATCAGACAGCCAGGTGTGCATCTCAACCATTCAGCGTCTTTATTCTATTTTGAAGGGTGAGGAGCTGGATGAAGATACCGAGCTGGAAAACCCCAACGAATCGTCCGATTGGTGGAAGAAGAAAGAACCCCTCCCGGTGGAGTACAATCCGACTGTGCCCATCGAAATGTTCGACTTCATCATCATTGACGAATGCCACCGCTCCATTTACAATCTGTGGAAACAGGTGCTCGACTACTTCGATGCATTTCTGATCGGGTTGACCGCCACGCCCGACAAGCGCACTTTTGGCTTCTTCAATGAGAATGTGGTGAGCGAATACACCTACGAAGAATCCGTGATTGACGGGGTGAACGTGCCCTATGACGTGTACACCATTGAAACGGAGATCACGAGGTCCGGAGCCAGGATCAAGGCGAAGGAATATGTGGACAAACGGGAGAAGCTCACCCGTAAAAAACGCTGGGAACAACTGGATGATGATTTTGAATACACTGCCAATCAACTGGACAGAGAAGTAGTTAATCCAAGTCAGATACGAAACATTATTAAAGCCTTTAAAGATGCTCTGCCAAAAATGTTTCCCGACCGTTTTGATGAAAAAGGCCAGTTCGAAGTCCCCAAAACACTGGTCTTTGCCAAGACCGACAGCCATGCAGACGATATCATTCAGATCATTCGTGAAGAATTTGGCGAAGGCAATGATTTTTGCAAGAAGCTGACCTATAAAATTGACGAAGACCCCAAATCGGTGCTGAATCGATTCCGTAATTCATGGAACCCGCGCATAGCTGTAACGGTGGACATGATCGCAACGGGAACAGACGTGAAACCCCTGGAAGTGCTGCTGTTCATGCGCGATGTGAAAAGCATCAACTACTTTGAGCAGATGAAAGGCAGGGGAACCCGAACCCTCAGTTTCGATGACCTGAAACGGGTAAGCCGTACCGCCAAACACACCAAAACGCATTTCGTGATCGTGGATGCCGTGGGCGCCACCAAATCCAAAAAAACCGACAGCCGGCCATTGGAACGCAAACGAAGCGTTCCACTCAAAGACCTTTTGGGGGCCGTGACCATGGGTGTGCAGGATGAAGACCTCTTCCTCTCCCTGGCAAACCGCCTCATCCGTTTGGAAAAGCTGTTAACAGCAGATGAAAAAGCCGGCTACACAGAACTTACAGGAGGCAAAACACTCAGCCAGACCGCCAAAGACCTCCTCAATGCCTACGACCCGGATGTGATCGAAAGCAGGACACAAGCATTGCTCAATGAAATTCCCGCACAAGACCGCACTCCTGCCAAAGAAGAAGAATGCCGCAAACAGGCACAGCACCAACTGGCCACCCAGGCGGCTTCCACCTTTAATGGGGAACTGAACGAATACCTGGAAAATGTGCGCAAGGTGCACGAGCAGATCATTGATACGGTGAACACCGACAGGATCCTGCGCTCGGAGTGGGACAGCTTTACCCAAGAAAAGGCCGAGGAAGTGGTGAAGAACTTCAAGGAATACATTGAAGCCAACAAAGATGAGATCACGGCTTTGAGTATTTTCTACGACCAGCCTTACCGCAGGCGGGAAATCACCTTCAAGATGATCAAAGACCTGCTCGAAAAACTAAAACGCGAAAAACCCCTGCTTGCCCCACATTATGTGTGGGATGCCTATGCCCAATTGGAAGAAGTGACTGACAACAGCCCGAAAAACGAACTGGTGGCTCTGGTCTCGCTCATACGCAGGGTATGCGGCATAGACCCGCAACTGACCAACTACTCCAAAACGGTGGACAAGAATTTTCAGGATTGGGTGTTCGGCAAGCAGGCCGGGCCGTTAAAATTCACCGAAGAGCAGATGCAATGGCTGCGGAATATCAAGGACCACATAGCAACCAGTTTTCATATTGACCCTGATGATTTTAACTACAGTCCGTTTGACAAAGATGGAGGGATAGGCAAATTTTACCAGTTGTTTGGGGATGAATACCTGAAACTATTGGAGGAATTGAATGAACAATTGGCCGCGTGAGTATCTGAACCATGACAAATAAATTCAAAAACAAATACCGAACCCAGACCACCCGGTGGCGCCATTGGGATTACGGATGGAATGCCGCCTATTTTGTCACCATCTGCACAAAAAACAGGGAATGTTGGTTTGGCAAGGTGGCGAATGGCAAAATGATCTTGAATGATATAGGCAAAATTGCCCATGATTGTTGGTTGCATATACCGCACCATTTCCCGTTCGTTCAATTGGGCGACCATGTGATCATGCCGAACCATGTGCACGGCATCATCATCATTGACAAACCGGATGACGGCCACATGGATGACCATGATATGGTGGAGGCGCAAAATTTTGCGCCTCTACAACAACCGCAACAACCGCAACAACAACAACAACAACAACAACAACAACGACCACCACCACAACAACAACGACCACCACAACAACAACCCCACCCCAAACCGCCATCCACCACAAAAAACCGATTCGGGCCCCAATCCAAAAACCTGGCATCCATCATCCGGGGATTTAAAATCGGGGTGACCAAACATGCACGTTTAATAAACCCAGATTTTGCCTGGCAATCCCGCTATCACGACCATGTCATACGCGATGATGCCTCCCACCAACGCATTGCCCGGTACATCCAGAACAACCCTGCCCAATGGCAGGAGGATTCATTTCATCCTAAAAAACCAAATGCAGACAAAAAAGGCAGCAAATGAGAGAAGATTGGATTGAAATAGAATTGGGAAAGGTGTGTTTTACTACCTCAGGTGGTACGCCCAGTAGAAAAATACCCGAGTACTATCAAGGCAATATTCCTTGGGTAAAGTCTGGCGAATTGAATCACAATGTTATTCGTGACACAGAAGAACATATTTCCGAAGAGGCGGTCAAAAATTCAAGTGCTAAGATTTTTCCTGAAGGCACTTTATTGATTGCGCTTTATGGCGCTACAATTGGCAAATTGGCTATTCTCGGTATTCCTGCTGCAACCAATCAAGCTGTTTGTGGAATTTTCAAAAGCGAGATATTTGAAACCAAGTTTCTCTTCAATTATCTGTTTCACAAAAAGCAAAAACTGATTGAACAAGGTGCGGGTGGAGCACAACCCAACATAAGCCAAACCATTCTAAAAAGGCTTCCTGTACCCCTCGCCCCCCTCCCCGAGCAACGCGCCATAGTAGCCAAAATAGAGCAGCTTTTCAGCGAGCTGGACAACGGCATCGCCAACCTCAAAGCCGCCAAAGACAAACTGGAAATCTATCGCCAGGCCGTGCTGAAAAAGGCGTTTGAGGGGGAGTTGACCAAGGAGTGGCGTGCCCTTCGACAAGCTCAGGGTACGCAAAATAAACCGGACATTGAGCCTGTCGAAATGACCGGTTTATCCAATAACCACCTCCCAACATTGCCGGCAGGATGGAAATGGGTTTCTGTAAAAGAAATCGCTGAAAAGATTCAATATGGATATACTGAATCATCATCTCATGAAATTATTGGGCCAAAGTTTTTAAGAATAACCGATATTCAAAACAATAAGGTAAACTGGAATACAGTGCCTTATTGCAAAATTGATGATGATGAAGTCAAAAAGTACATATTACAAGATGGAGATTTGGTTTTTGCCAGAACAGGAGCAACTGTTGGCAAAAGTTTCTTGATAAAAGGTAATATACCTAAATCGGTATTTGCATCATATTTAATACGATTAAGGTTCCCTAAAAAAAATGTACTTGATAAATATGTTTGGAACTTCTTTCAATCATATTCCTATTGGGCTCAAATAAAGAAGAAATCAGTAGGAACTGGTCAACCAAATGTCAATGGAAAAAAACTTGGAGAAATACTATTTCCCCTCCCCCCACCCAAAGAACAAACCCAAATCGTCCAGGAAATCGAATCCCGCCTTTCGGTATGCGACCATGTGCAGCAGCAGATAGATGAGGCCCTGGAAAAAAGTGAAGCCCTACGGCAGAGCATCCTCAACCAAGCCTTTGAAGGCAAGCTGCTGAGCGAAGAAGAACTGAAAGCGTGCAGAAAAGAACCGGATTGGGAGCCAGCGGAGAAGTTGTTGGAACGAATAAAGAGCATGAAACAAGCTCGGATTTCTGAACCACAGAAAACAAGCTAATGACCTTGTGTTCCATATTTCTGTAATTTTGAAACACAAACGGCTTTATTGCTCATGAGTGGAACACAAAAGAACATGCCCTTTAAACCCCATACACTACCCCTCAAAAATCTGGAATGGGAGGCGTTCATAGACTTGATGGGGAAGGCCAACCGGCTCATCGCCCGCTATGACGGGCTGCTGCAATCCATCGTCAACCCCGATGTGTTGCTGTCTCCATTGAGGACCCGAGAAGCGGTGCTGTCCTCCAAAATTGAAGGAACCCAGGCCACTCTGGAAGAAGTGATGGAGTTTGACGCCAATGCACTGCGTTCCGAAAACAGGAAAGATGATATTGATGAGGTGATCAATTACCGGATTGCCCTGATGGAAGGGCGAAAGCGTATGGAAGGTCGTCCGTTGAGTCTGAATGTGATCAGACAACTTCACGAAATCCTGCTGGATGGGGTACGGGGAGCGGGCAAGGACCGCGGCAACTTTCGTAAAATTCAGAACTGGATAGGTCCACCCGGAAGCACCTTGGAACAGGCCCGGTTTGTTCCGCCTTCGGTGCCGAACATGATGGAAGGATTATACAACTGGGAGAAGTATCTGCATGAGGAGGAAAAAGACGTAATGGTGCAACTCGCCATTGTGCATGCCCAATTTGAAATCCTGCACCCTTTTCTGGATGGGAATGGCCGCATCGGCCGCATACTTATCCCGTTGTTTCTGTATCACAAAGGTATCATTCACCAGCCGGTGTTTTACATGAGCCAATACCTGGAAAGCAACCGGCAGGCTTACTACGATGCATTGAAAAGCATCACCGATACCGGGCATTGGACACATTGGATCCAGTTTTTTCTTCAGGGCATCGTGCAGCAAGCAGAGAAGAATATAACTCAAACACGCCAGGTCATTGAGCTTTACGATAACATGAAAGGGGTGATGGCCGAAAAGACCCACTCGCAATGGGCCATCCACTGCCTGGATTACATTTTCTCACAACCCATCTTCAATACAAGCGATTTCAACCGGAAGGCACAGGTGCCCAAGACCAGTTCGGCCCGCTTGCTCAAGGCCATGGAAGCGAGCGAGATCATTGAATGTATTCATAGAGGTGCCGGAAGGCGCCCCAGCGTGTTTGTATTCAGAAAACTATTAAAGATCATCAACGAATGAGCAACGAATCACAGGTTGGGAGTTTTGCCAATTCCCGACTGGCACGTGGCCCGTTGCTCAGTGAAGCAGAATTGGAAGCCTGCAGAAAAAACCGATCGGAAGCCAGCGGAGAAGTTGTTGGAGCGCATTGAACGAAACAGAATTGAACGGATGAAGTTAAAATAGACGGAAAAACAAACAAGGAAACGATAACAACCGTCAAGAAATACTTGACAGTTATCCAAGGACATGCATAAAGGCGAAATAGAAATATATCAAACCAGTGATGGCACGAAAATTCAAGTAAAACTTGAACAAGATACCGTATGGCTTGACGCGCACTTAATGGCTAAATTATTTGGCGTTCAGCGGCCTGCTGTGGTCAAGCATATTGGAAATATTTACAAATCTCGCGAATTGGATGAAAGGGCAACTTGTTCCATTTTGGAACAGGTTGCTTCAGATGGCAAGATTCGAAAGATGAAACTTTACAATCTGGACATGATCATCTCTGTCGGCTACCGGGTAAACTCTATTCAGGCAACACAATTCCGCCAATGGGCCACTCAGCGTCTCAAAGATTATCTGGTGCAGGGCTATGCCATCAACGAAAAACGCCTGCAACAGCGCAACATGCAGGTAGAGCAACTGAAAACCGGCATCCGTATCCTAAGCCGGGCTATTGAAGAAAAAGCACAGGAACAGGGCATCCATTGGTTGAACGATTTTGCCAAAGGCCTGCAACTGCTGGATGATTACGACCATGAACAACTCGACACCCGGGGCAAGACATGCACCAAGGCTGTTTATCCCGGCAGAGAACAATATCAGCGCCTCATCAACCAAATGAAAGCCGAATTCAATTCAGATGTGTTCGGTGTGGAAAAAGACAAGGGGTTCGATAGTGCCATCGCACAAATAGCCCAGGGATTTGGCGAAGAAGACGCCTACCCATCGCTGGAGGAAAAAGCCGCTATGCTCTTGTACCTCATCACAAAGAATCATGCGTTTGCCGATGGCAATAAACGAATTGCAGCCGCCTGTTTTTTACTCTTTTTGGAAGAAAACAACATGTTATTCAATGCAAATGGGCAGCCAATCATCAGCAATGAAGCGCTGGCCGGGCTTACCCTGTTTACAGCAGCCAGCAAGCCCGAAGAAATGGAAACCGTAAAGAAATTGATCATCAGCATCTTAAATAGAAATAAACCATGAGCAACGAATCAAGCATCGTATCCAAAGTGTGGAGTTTTGCCAATGTACTGCGCGATGATGGCGTAAGCTATGGCGATTACCTGGAGCAGCTCACCTACCTGCTCTTCCTGAAAATGGTGGACGAATACGCCAAACCGCCTTACAACCGGAACATCACCGTGCCCGAAGGCTGCGACTGGCAGACCCTGAAAAGCAAACGGGGAGCAGAGCTGGAAAGCCATTATGTGCATGTGCTGCGCACGCTGGCTCAGGCGCCCGGCATGCTGGGGCAGATCTTTGTGAAGTCGCAAAATAAAATACAGGACCCCGCCAAGCTCTACAAGCTCATCGACCTGATAGACAAGGAAAAATGGAGCCTGATGGGTGCCGACCTGAAGGGCAAAATTTATGAAGGTCTTTTGGAGAAAAATGCCGAAGACACCAAATCGGGAGCCGGGCAGTATTTTACTCCACGAGCCCTGATCAAGGCCATGGTGGCCTGCGTACAGCCCGAACCCATGAAGACCATTGCCGACCCTGCCTGCGGCACGGGCGGTTTCTTTCTGGCCGCCTACGACTGGATAGTGGAACACCACGACCTGAACCGCGAACAAAAGGAATTCCTGAAAAACAAAACTTTTTACGGAAATGAAATTGTCGCCAATACGCGCAGAATGTGCCTGATGAACATGTTTTTGCACAACATCGGAGACATTGATGGCGAAACCTTCATCTCATCGGCCGATGCGCTGGTGGCAGATGAAGGCAAACGCTTTGATTACGTGCTGGCCAATCCGCCCTTCGGCAAAAAAAGCAGCATGACCATCACCAATGAGGCGGGAGAACAGGAAAAGCAGGACCTTACTTACAACCGTCAGGATTTCTGGGCTACCACCAGCAACAAGCAACTCAACTTCTTGCAACACATCCGCACCATGCTCAAGGAAAACGGGCGTGCGGCCGTTGTACTGCCCGACAACGTCCTGTTTGAAGGAGGAGCGGGCGAAACCGTGCGTAAAGAACTGCTCAAAACCACCGACCTGCACACAATTCTGCGCCTGCCTACCGGCATTTTTTATGCGCATGGCGTCAAAGCCAATGTGCTGTTTTTTGACAACCGCCCGGGCGCCAAAGAACCCTGGACCAAAGCAGTGTGGATCTATGACTATCGCACCAACGTGCATCACACCCTGAAGAAAAACCCATTGAAGTTTGAAGACCTGCAGGACTTCATCAACTGCTACAATCCCGGCAACCGGAACAACCGGAAAGAAACATGGTCGGAAGAAAACCCGGAAGGCCGTTGGCGAAAATTCACCTATGAAGAAATCATAGCACGGGACAAAACCAATCTTGACATCTTCTGGCTCAAAGACAAAAGCCTGGCAGACCTTGACAACCTGCCTGATCCCGACATGCTTGCCAATGAAATCATTGAGAATATTGAAGCCGGATTGGAGAGTTTTAAAGCGGTGATGGAAGCCATGAACGGAAAGTCTCAGGAATAGAAATCCACTCGCGGTATGCTCGCCTCTGATGGAAAAACCAAAATAGCATACCGTTGCCCAAGCGCGTCCGGTGACTTTTATGTAGCGATGAGCAGAGCAATGCCCTTGTGTAACGGCATACTATCAGGAAGCTTCCGCCTGTGTAAGCTGCTCTGCTTTAACCCATGCTGATGCTATTGTCGTTGTGTCGGATTCCCTATAGTTGAGTCAGTTAACAAAAGCGATGGCGCAGTTCCTATTGCACAGTTCAACAAGGGTATTTTTTTGTTAAAACCTATATGTTGAAAATCTCAATCTTTGCAAAACCGCAAAATTTTGCTATCATTTAAAGAAAACTATAAACCACCAAAATGGATAAAATTGAACTATTGCATCTCAGCATGGAAGACTATTCGGAGTTAAAGGCAGCCATGCAATCAGCTTATGCCTCCATGCCAAACGCATTCTGGAAAGAAACCCATATTAAAACCCTGATTGAAAAGTTTCCCGAAGGGCAAGCGGTAATAAAGGTGAATGGTCAAATTGCAGGCTGCGCATTATCCATTATTGTGGACTATGACAAATATGATGACAATCACACCTATAAGGAAATAACCGCCAATTACACATTTGAGTCACACACCTATGATGGAGACATATTGTATGGCATTGATGTTTTCATCAAACCTGAATTCAGAGGTATGAGAATTGGCAGAAGGCTTTATGACTACAGAAAAGAGCTATGCGAGAAATTAAATCTTAAAGGAATTGTGCTGGGAGGGAGAATCCCCAATTACCATAAATACTCAAAAGAGCTTACCCCCAAAGAATACATTGAAAAGGTGAAAAGAAAGGAAATTCACGATCCTGTTCTGAATTTTCAATTGTCCAACGACTTTCATCCCTCACGGATTCTAAACCAATATTTAGAAGGTGATCAGGATTCTGAGGAATATGCAGTGCTTTTAACCTGGGACAACATTTATTATAAAAAACCCAGCAAGAAGGCCACGGTCAGGAAAACAGTGGTAAGATTAGGATTGATTCAATGGCAAATGAGGCCCTATCCCAATACCGACTCCCTGCTTCAACAGATAGAATATTTTATAGATGCCCTGGCCGGTTACAGATCTGATTTTGCTTTGCTACCTGAGTTTTTCAATGCCCCTTTAATGGCACGGTATAACCATTTAAGCGAACCCAAAGCCATAAGAGAGCTGGCAAAGTATACAGAAGAGATAGTTAAAAGCATTTCCAACTTATCCATTTCCTACAACATAAATATTATTGCAGGAAGCATGCCGGAACTAAAAGAGGGTATGCTCTATAATGCAGGGTATCTGTGCAAACGAGACGGCACAATAGAAAGGTACGAAAAAATACACGTGACTCCCGATGAGGCAAGAGTATGGGGAATGCAGGGAGGAAATGAAATAAAAGTTTTTGATACTGATTGTGGCAAAATCGGAATATTAATCTGTTATGATGCAGAATTTCCGGAGCTCTGCAGAATACTTGCCGATGCTGGAATGGATATATTGTTTGTACCCTTCTTAACTGACACTCAAAACGGATTTTCCAGAGTACGATACTGCGCACAGGCACGGGCAATTGAAAATGAATGCTATGTAGCTATTGCCGGAAGTGTAGGAAACTTACCCAATGTGCATAATATGGACATTCAATATGCTCAGTCCATGGTTTTTACCCCCTGTGACTTTGCTTTTCCTACTATCGGAATAAAGGCAGAGACAACACCTAATACAGAGATGATTCTGATAGCGGATGTGGATATAGAATTACTCAGGGAATTACATCAATTTGGAAGTGTAAGAAACTTAAAAGACAGAAGAAAGGATGTATATGAAGTAATAAGAAAAAGACAGGACCAGCACATTCTTAGAAAACCGGAGGTGACGAAAAATTAAGCATCTGCGCATCAGATGCAGTAAAAAAGCATACCTGAAATTCCTTTTCAAAAAAGCGCCTCTTTTTACATAGATTACGAGCCACGCGCATATCCCGCACTTACTGCCTGCACGGCAACACCAACTTTTTTAAGGAACTGTTCATCAGTAATACATCAGGCGTGCCTGGCAGGGTTGCTGGCTGGAAAATTTGCATACATATTCCAGATTTTTCTGATACACCCGCTCCTCCGGATAGGGAGTAACATTCAGCTCGCCCAGCATCCAGTAGGTGCATTCAATAAAGACCGTATCCCCCATGCTACGCAGATAGGGACGCAGATAATCAGGCAGATCGGCTTCCAGCTCTTTATTTATCACCACACCGGCATATTTGGGCCTGGTGGAAAAAATACTGGCTGACAGGTTATGATCCCATAAGCCAAAGAAATTAAACACCGGCATCACGATAAACAGCAATATCACTACACCCTTCAGCAGATATCCACGCGGGCTCCAAAGCTCACGCAATGAAAATTCAGCCTTCCAGAATAAAGCAAAAACCAGCGGCACCAGTCCGACATTCCAGGGAATGACCACTAGATTCCACCCGAAACCGGCCGGGCTCATAAACACAGCTATGCTCAGATGCATCACCGCTGCAAGCACCACCGCCATAGAACGCAGTGGCCCTATCATAAACAAAAAAGAAAGCAGGATTTCATAAAACGGTATAATCAAAATCACATACTTCCTCAGCAGGTCATCAGGCTCAAAACCCGGAATATGTACCTTGCCGGCAAAGTAAGGATACATGCGATCCACAAAGCCAATATTCAGCTTTTGAACCCCGGACCAGAAATAAGTGCCTATCAAAATCAGACGCATGCAATGCAGAATAAGCTCACGCGCGGATGAATCTTCCTTTCGGTAAAAAGCAAACGGCAGCAACAGGAAAGAAAGAATGTAATTAAAGGTTTGCAGACGATTCTGATCACAAAGCACAAGCAACCAGAACACAACTATAAAAACCCTTACCACTATATGTGGAGCCGCATTGAAAATGATTAAAACCAACAATACCAGCAGCACCACAGGCTGTACATAATCATAAGGCGAGGGTATCTGAGGAAAAAAATCAAAAACCGGTGCAAGCGGATAGTGCCTATCCGTAAGCCACAGATTGAAGGAAATCAGTATAATGCCGATAAACACAAGGGCTACGGTAATTCTGGCAATCTTCAGACGCAGATCATCGGTAAGTGTCATTCACGTATGATTTAAGCCATCAATATACAGCATGGTTGTATTTAATACTACTTTCTTGTATAGTATTTTTCTAACCTCTTTCCCCAACCTGCGGCACGGAATAAGCAAAATCTCCTTCGCCAGATAATAGACGAGCTCCCCAACCAGAGCGCATGGCTATATCAGCCTGTAATAACTATCTTCACTTCATCAGAAGCCGACCATGAACCAATTGAGTATTCTGGTAATCGCAAGTATGATCTTATCTACCCTTTTCGGAACGGGCTGTAACCGGGCATCCGCAGTATCGGAGAGCGCACCGAAAAACGGCAGTGCAGTGTATGTCAGGCACTGCATTTCCTGCCACGGAAGCGATGGATCGCTGGGTGCAAGGGGCGCCTCTGACCTTGCCCGTTCGCTGCTTACAGAAGCGGAAGTGGCGCACGTCATTGCATACGGAAAGCATCGCATGCCCGCCTTTCAATCCAAACTCAGTGAGGAGGAAATACAAGCTGTTGCCCGCTATGTGTTTACCCTGCGTCATTAGCCGGTCATCTCTTCGGATCAAACAAACCGGTTATGAATTTGTGATTAACTTTATTTCAGTTCTTTAAACTCCTGAAAAAACCGCAGACTATGAAGACATATAAAGTTATCGGGCTGATGTCAGGAACCTCAATGGACGGGCTGGATATCGCCTATTGTCATATTACCGAGGATAACGGGAAGTGGAGTTACACCATTCCCATTGCCGAGACAATCCCGTATCCGCCAAAGTGGAAATTACGCCTGGAGCAACTGGTGCTTCAGAACGCTGTGACTTATCTGAAAACAGATGCCTATCTGGGGCATTACTTCGGCAATGAGGTAAACACATTTATTGAGCGACACCATTTGCAGGATGAGCTGGATTTCATCTGCTCACACGGCCAAACCATATTTCACCAGCCGGAAAACCGCTTTACCAGCCAGATAGGCGCAGGCTCCGCTATTGCTGCCCTTACCGGCTTTCCGGTAATCTGCGATTTCAGATCTGTTGACGTTGCCCTTGGCGGACAGGGAACACCCATCGTGCCGGTTGCCGACAAGTTGCTTTTCCATAACTACACATACCTGCTCAACCTCGGTGGCATTGCCAACATCACCGCCCACATCGGTGAAAAATACATTGCCTTTGACGTAACCCCGGTTAATCTCATTTTGAATAAAGTAGCTAAAACTGTGGGCAAAGACTATGACCATAACGGAGATATGGCCCGCTCAGGCTCCCTGAACCAACATCTGCTGGATGAGCTCAATGCCTCGTGGTATTATGATAAAGACTATCCCAAGTCCATGAGCGGAGGCTGGGTCAGCAAGGTAATGTGGCCGGTTGTGAGCCGTCATAATATCCCGGCGGCTGACAAGCTCCGCACTCTATGTGAACATATAGCGTATCAGCTAAGCCGGGCTGTGGAGCGGATAATGGATAAAGAAAAATTAACCATCTCAAAGGCTGACACTATGCTCACCACCGGGGGCGGGGCGCTCAACAAATTTCTCATAGAACGGATAAGCGAAAAAGTGCCCATGACCGTGGATGTGCCTGATGAGCAGACCGTAAAATACAAAGAAGCACTTATGATAGCACTGATGGGTATATTGCGTGTACGCGATGAATTAAACTGCTTCAGCTCGGTGACCGGGGCCAGCCGCGACAGCATTGGCGGCACGATTTATCAGGGACACCGCAAGCTGCTGAAAACACATTTCTGATGGTGCTGATCACCGGAGCAACGGGGTTCATCGGTTCCTATTTAACCCGCCACCTTGTGAATCAGGGATACCCGGTGCGGGCTTTAAGACGTAAAAACAGCGACCTTAGCCTGCTGGCTGAAGCACGGGATAAAGTGGAATGGGTGGAAGCGGATGTACTGGATATCCCGGCACTGGAAGATGCCTTCCGCGGAGTGAAAAAGGTTTTTCATCTGGCTTCTCTGATTTCCTTTGACCCGGCCGACCGGGATCGCATGATGAAAATTAATGTAGAAGGCACAGCGAATGTGGTAAACCTTTGCCTGGTTTTTGGTATAGAAAAACTGGTCTTTGCCGGTTCCTATTCTTCATTGGGCACGCCTGAAAACCATGATCCCATCCACGAGGATACCGGATGGAACAAAAACCCGCATGACTCATTCTACAGTTTCAGCAAGCTGCAGGCCGAGCGGGAGGTCTGGCGCGGCATCGCAGAAGGATTACAGGCCGTCATTGTCAATCCTACGCTAGTACTGGGGGCCGGTAAATGGAGCGACAGCTCTACGCGTCTGTTCGGAGCAATGACCTCCTGGCAGCCCTTCTACCCTATCGGTTCTACCGGCTTTGTGGATGTGCGGGATGTTGCACGCATCATGCATCTGCTTATGGAAAGCCAGGTGAGCGGAGAAAAATTTATCCTCAATGCGGAAAATCTCTCTTTTGCTGAAGTAATCCGGGAAATTGCACATCAACTGGGTAAAAAACCTCCCCTCTGGCCCCTGAATCACTTCTGGATTCCCTTGGCACGCAGCGTTGACTGGCTCCGTGCATCGCTCACCGGCACCAAGCCGCTTTTTAACGCTGAAGTTGCCGGCATTACCACTGCACACCTGAAATATGATAACCGGAAAATACGTACACTACTGCATTACGAGTTTATTCCGGTGAAACAGTCCATAGCCGAAACGGTAGCGCAACTCAGAAAAAGCCTGGAAACGCGCACACCCTATGCGGTGCTGGACATTTAGATTTCAAGCTCTCTGAAAAATTAAAATCTGCGCATCACTGTGTCGTCAGCAGGAAAAATTTCATGCGGAGTAGGATGGTCTTCGCAGATTGGATTTGCTTGATGATGTTGCCATCAGAGTATTTGAGATAGGTTCTGACATCTCTTCGCACCTGCATACCGCCAACAATACGCATGTGCTCAGCCCGCCCATTAAAGATATACAACCAACCGATATGGATTTAATCCCGTTGGCTTAAGTCCAAGGTATGCTGAATGGCTATCCGAAGTGTGTGAGTTTGTTCATATTTATATCCCGCGCGCCCCTGTGCGTATTGGTTGAGATAGCCGGCTGAAATAGTCAGAGTCTTGACCGGACTAATACTTAAGCCTGTGAAAAAACGGTTCTGCTGAAAGGTATTATAGACAATATCCTTTCCGGCCTGCAAAAAAACTTCGTCATTGGCAAATAGCTTAAGTGGTAATGCATTTTTACCCAACGTTGCCAGGGTATATTCTATCCAGAAGCGATATCTGAAACGCAAAGAAAAAGTATGCCCTTCCGCCAACTTGTCTCCCGCCACATTTCTTGTCCAGCGTTCTTCTACGATTATGCGATGCTGTATTCCCAGCTTTTTGACCTTTTCCATTTTCTGCTCTGTACACAAAGGCCTGTGCCGGCCGCAGTTCATAGGTGTATGCTGAGCCAGTGCGATTTACCCACGCTGAAAAAACCGGACCCAGGCTCCAGCCCTCTCCTGCATTATAAAAACCGTAAACCCGCATCATGGCCTGAGACTGCTGCACCGGATCAAAGAAAAAACGCTCGCTCACCTCAGCTTGTAAAGACCACCTTTTATGAAATTTCACAGATTCCACCACATCCACCCACACCAGACGAGAAGTGGTAGTCTCTTTGCCTGACGCGACCTGACCCTGCCCCCATGCATTCCCGGCGACACTCAGAAAACCAACGACCAGCAACATGCCCGCTATTATGTGTTCTGACAGTCCGAAATCTCTCATGTTTATTTTGGATTAAGCACAACACTTTTTCTCTGTGCCACCCCGTTCAGTAAAGGCGTGTGGCACCGGTTATCCATGGCTACGTATAAACACGAAAACAGAAAGCCTGACCGGAATATACCATCCGGGATACCCATCATAAACGACAGAAACACTACCGCAACCAGCCATAAAGTACCGGCTATGGCAGCAGGACGTGACCCCCATCCGGTGAAAAGCATGCTGCCGAGGATAAGATCGCTGAATCCACTGAAAAAAATTATCGTCTGGGCTGTTTCCTGCGGAAATATCTGCGCAGCAAGGGCTAACTGACCTGCACGTCCTCCGAAGTAACCCAGAGAAGTTATGCCATGTGATAAAAAGCCGAAGGAAATTCCCACGCGCAAAAGGCTATAGCGCGATACCTGAGCCGTAGCGTGAAAGTATAAAAATGCGGCATATAGTATCCATGCCATTCTGCGTCCTATCTCGGCAAGCCCCCACCATGAACCACTTTTTGTAAAGTAGTACACATAAGCAACCCCTGAAACCATAAGCAGATATACTATGGCCATCGGCAAGACTATACGCGGAAATATTCCCGAAAGCAAAGCAATAGCCATCAACACATCCCACCAGCCCTGTACCACCAGAAAGCCCTCCGCATTCCAGTTGAAGAAGTTCACGCTTTCAAATAACTGCCTATGAAGATTATAGGAAGCTTCACTAAATCCTAAGGAGGCCAGACCATGCCCGAAGAACGTCAGAAATAAAACCATTCGGAAATACAGCGCAGTGTGATCTGTTGCCCAGCTATAAAAGAATCTCAGAATCTGCAAGCGGATTGGGGGTTGATTTATGCCTGTTTAGACAATATGAGCAGACAAATCTTTAATACCAGATGATTTTTTTCTTGCTCTGATTTGTTGGCAAGTTTTCTTATCAGCCCTTCTGTTTAAAAAAATGTGATACTCTCATGACTTTGAATAAAGATTTTGCTATACGGCAAGTCTAACAACACAACACAATGCCGCTAAATGTCTTTTTTCAGTAAACTGCTCCTGAATGACGCTTATGGAGTAAGAGCCGCAACGGGCATAGCTTATATCCGGATTGTTTTCGGTTGCTGGTGGCTTTATGAAGTTACGCTGGGTAAATTCTGGAAACTGGGTAGTTTATCGTCAGGACCCAATCCGAAATGGGTAGGCCCTCGTGCCGGTGAAGAAATTATCAATCATATACACAAAACCATTGAAGGCGGTATTTGGTGGTGGTATGAATGGTTTCTGCTTCATTGCGTTGAACCTTATGCTGCCACCTGGGCTACCATCATCATAATAACCCAACTGATGATAGGATCAGCTATGATTTTAGGATTACTTACCCGCATAGCGCTGACAGGCGCCATCGTCATGCTGGCAGCTATTAATATGATTGGTTCGGTTTCCACCAGTCCGATTATGATTGGAGGGCACTGGTTTCTGCTGTTTATCCATAGTGGTCTGTATTTCGGACTGGACGCTTATTTGTTGAATCGCTTTCCCTCCAGCCAACTGCTCAGGCAGGTGATTAATCTGGGCAATCCGCATTTTTCCTACCGCATGCGGGCAGGCATAGCGAGCTTGGGGGCACTGATTGCGCTGTGGCTGATTATGCAGGTTACCCGTTTGCCGGATAATCTGATTCGGTATGTAAGCATTGATATGGCCGTATGGCTTTCTCTGATAGCTGTTGGCTTTTTGCGCAGCCTGAAAACCAATTTTTCCCTTCTGGAAACAGGAGCCGGCTTGCTGCGCATGTATACCGGCTATAAAATGCTCTGGTTTGTCATCACCAATCCTCATAAAAAAGACCTCGCAACCCTGCCCGGATGTTTACCGGAGGACGCTCTTGCCTTGCTTTTTAATAAATCAGCAGCTTCACATGTTCACGTGATGCAGCCTGTGATACAGGTCTTGTTTGAGCCTTATGCGGAGTTCTGGTCCACGATGTTTGGATTATTGCAGGTGGGTGCAGCCGTCATGCTGATAACAGGGTGGCAGCCTCGTTTGGCCCTTCGGATAGCTACGGTTGTTTTGTGCATGTATGTGATACTTGGCTTTACCCGCTATGCGCCCTTTTTATTAGGTTACTGTCTCGGGTTATTATGTATAGATGCCGGACATACCATGGGTATTTCGGGGCTACTATCTCCGGCTGCCCATTCCGGTAAAAGACCAACTCCTGCTACTGTTTCGGGAAGCTATATTCTGCTCTTCATTGCAATCCTGATGCTGATTATTGCCTGCATTGCGGGTGTGCATCCCAATGGCTACGATACTCATGTAGGAGGAACGGTGAGCTCCGCATTGGCTATCCTGACCGGTTGCCTGTTTCTGGTAAGCTGGCTTGGCCAGAAAGCTGCAACAGTGCGAATTGCATAACGTGTTCAGTGCAATTCTTCTACCTGAAGCTGGTCAAAATACGTCACGGCATCGGCCTTCGTCCACAACCCAATTTTTCCGGGCGCCCTGAAGGTGGAGTCCTTAACCTGAAATAATTCGTTGCCATCCAAAAAAACCGTAAACAAGTCGCCTTTGGCTATGAGGCGCAATGTATGCCAGCCATCATGCATGGGTCGCACATGCAGACCATAGGTTCTGCCCTTATCTATCAGAGGCAGGTCAGTACGTTCACATTGTGCCATTTTATAAAGCACAACATTGTTCTCCAACGGGTTGGCTCTTACAATGTAATGGTTGCAGCTATCCTGATAGCGCCATAAAAGGCCCCCGCCCCGGTCAATACTTCCCTTTACAGCCCTGAACCGCACCTGCATCATCACATCGGAAAGCAGTACATCATCATACACAACAATGTTAAAATGTGCGCGCGGGTTATCATGCTGCAACTGTGCAAGAACCTTATTGCCCTTATCATCTACAATTCTCCACCGCGAACGGCCTTCACCGTAGTGATGCTCAGACCATCCTTCGGGAATCGCCTCTACCGTTTCCTGTTCAAAGTCAAATGAAAGGCGCTGTGCGGGGGCAGAGCAGCCTGCCACCATGAAAAGCCAAATAATGAGTGAAAACAGGTAGATGCCGTTCATTACTCGTCAGGAAGCATAAGGATTTGTTCTCCATCCATATCGCCATCGGCAATATTGTAGATGGTTCGCTGGGTTTCCACAGGAAGGTAGTTTTTGCTGGTCAGCATCCGCAAGCCTGATACGAGCAGAAATCCTAATAAAGCCGCGGCAGCTGAATATTCCATCCAGCGGAAGAGGGTTTTGTGCCGATCCGGCCTGCGATTGAGTTTTTTGAAAATATCTGTTTCCAGCTGACTGAAAAACCCTTCTGGCACCTGATAGATATTTTTTTTGGGCAGGTGGCTGAGATAAAATTTTTTTTTGCTGGCGTCAGAATTGTTCATCTACTCTTATTTGAGAGTTAGACAACCGCAGAGAGGATATCTTTATTCTCTGCAAAGATAAAATTACCGGAAAAGAAGTCCAGTGCCCGGTTTTTCAGTGAAAGATAACTCCTCCGGGAGGCATCGCCCTACCGGAGAAACAGCCAGACAGCAGAATACACCATTGAAGCCAGAATAAACCAAAGCCAGGGAAAAGTATTTAACACATCTGCTCCGGAGACACGCGTATCTTGCACCCGCATTCCGGACTGGATGAATGCACCCACCCCTATCAGCAGCAGATTCATCAGTAAAGCAGCATGCACGGCAAAGCTATTCTTGTCTGGCAACAAGAGCAGAGCAGGTATTGCCATAGCCAGAGGAACCAGATACAGTTGCAGCAGCATTTTTCTTCTTCCCCCGGAGCCGTGAATGAATGAATAGGAAAAGGAAAATTTCAGAAAAGCAGGAACGATCTTATGTCCTACCAGCAAGGAGGCGCCCCCCGAAAGTGCAGCCAATGGGGTCATCAGCAAGGTATTCAACCGCCACCAGGTGCCCACAATGGCAAAGCCCTGATAGAGGGGAGAATGGTATTGCCCCACTCCAAAAGGGCTGAACAGCAGAAAGCCTAAAAACACATTCAGGTTACAAATACCCAACCATAGCACAAAAAGCCGGGACAGATGTATTTGCCCCTTTAACGAATTAAATAAATCCAGAAAAAACAGACCGGCAATGAAACAGGCCAGAGGTCCGGCAGAAAAAATCAGAGTAACCCGCATGACGCTCCATTGCCGGTAATCAAAGGGAAGATTATCCAGCCGGTTGTAGTTTATTATCGGCTCATAACCGAAAAGCAGACACAATACTCCGGTTACATATTGCTGGAGGGCATAGGCAATGATATAAGCCGGTATAAGCAATGCAGCGGAAGTAAGCGCTCTTCTGAGCTGATCAAAAGGCGAGTTTCTTTTCTTTCTCTTCAGGTCATTGGTGCGTGTGCCGCCTTCCGGAAATGGAAAAGATTGATCCCCGGGCATGCTCTTTTCATGAAGAGAGTTCATACTATAACACTGAGCCCGCTGCTGACAGAGACTTATTTTATTTCACTGCCCTCCTGTGCTTCTTCTGCCGGAGAAACAAAAGCCAGGCGACCGTCTTTATTTTCGGCCAGCAGAATCATACCATGCGACTCAATGCCCCTTATTTTTTTAGGAGCCAGATTAGCCACTACGCTCACTTTTTTTCCAATGATATCTTCGGGATGAAAATACGGAGCTATTCCCGAAACAATGGTGCGCTGTTCATTGCCCAGATCAACCAGCAGCCGGAGTAACTTATCAGCTTTTTCCACCTTTTCGGCTGAGAGAATTTTTCCTACGCGCAGGTCCAGCTTTGCGAAATCGTCATAGCTGATAAGCGGCTTTCGCTTCTCAGCCTCTGAGGCAGCAGCTTTCGGCTGTGCATTGCCGTAAAGTTTTTGGGTTTGACGCACGACAAATTGGTCTTCAATTTTTTCAAAAAGCAATTCCGCAGCGCCCAACCGATGACCCGCTGTGAGCAGATTCAGCCTGCCGATATTTTCCCACCTGAGCACGGAAATATCCAGATTCAGCATCTTCAGGATTGTGCGTGCAGTGAAAGGCAGAAAAGGCTCAATCAGTATGGCGATGTTGGCAATCAGTTGCAAACAATCGTGCAATACGATACCGGCCTGCTGTGGATGGGTTTTTATGAGTTTCCAGGGTTCGTTTTCGGTGAGCAGTTTGTTTCCATGCCTGACCACCTGCATTACCTCCTGCAGCGCTTCTCTGAAGCGGAAGTGCTCCAGTGATTCTTCAACACGTGTTTGTTGTTGCAACAGCAGCTGTTTGAGCTCGTCACACGCATCAGCGGGTGGCACTCTGTTTTCAAAAAATTTTCCGGTAAGCACCATCACCCGATTTACGAAGTTACCGAGAATGGCTACCAGCTCATTATTGTTTCTTGCCTGATAATCCTTCCAGGTGAATTCGCTGTCTTTGGTTTCAGGCATAATGGAGCACAACACATAGCGCAATACGTCCTCTTTACCCGGATTTTCATCCAGATATTCGTGAAGCCAGACTGCCCAGTTGCGGGAGGTAGATAATTTATTTCCTTCCAAATTCAAAAACTCATTAGCGGGGACATCGTCCGGCAGAATATATTCCCCATGAGCTTTTAGCATGGCCGGAAAGATGATACAATGAAACACAATATTATCCTTACCGATAAAATGTATCAGGCGGGTATCGGGGTGTTTCCAATATTTTTCCCAGTCATCGGTAAGGGCCCGCGTTGCAGAAATATAGCCGATGGGGGCATCAAACCACACATACAAAACCTTTCCTTTTGCCTGTGGCAGGGGAACAGATACACCCCAGTCTAGGTCGCGGGTGATAGCGCGCGGCTGCAAGCCTTGATCCAGCCAGGAGCGACACTGGCCGTAAACATTGGGCTTCCAGTGGTCCTTCCGGCCTTCAATCCACGCTTCCAGCCATTGTTTTTGATACTTATCCAGCGGAAGAAACCAATGCACGGTTTTGCGTTTCACCGGAGGCTTCCCCGATAGCATAGACCTTGGATGAAGCAGCTCATCAGGGCTCAGGCTTTTACCGCATTTTTCACACTGGTCGCCATATGCCCGTTCATTGCCACAATTAGGGCATGTGCCTTCAATGTAGCGATCGGCAAGAAATTGTTTCGCCTCTTCATCATAAAACTGATCGGTTTCCAATTCCATTAATTCGCCCTTGTCGTAAAGTCTTTTAAAAAAAGCAGAGGCTGTTTCATGATGCAGAGGGTCTGAGGTTCGGTGGAATATGTCAAAGCTGATTCCAAAGCGTGCAAAAGTTGTGCTGTTGAGATGATGATAGGTATCTACAACCTGCTGAGGTGTGCGATGTTCTTTTAAGGCACGGAGGGTGATGGGGATGCCATGTTCATCTGAGCCGCACACAAATTTTACATCTTCACCCTTAAGGCGCAGATAACGCACAAAAATATCGGCCGGAAGGTAGGCTCCGGCTATATGTCCGATATGCAAAGGGCCGTTTGCATATGGCAGGGCTGCCGTTATTAAGTATCGCTTTGGCTTATTCAAGAGGCGGTTTATTTTTGAATGCACGACAAAGATAGAAAGGATACCGCACCCTTGAGTTTATCCGTTTTTTGCGGGAATATCCGAATGCATGAAGTATGAAAATACCACCACCGCTTCAGCCGGGCGACAAGGTAGCATTGGTCAGTCCGGCCCGAAAAATCAGCCGTAGCGAAATCGCTTTTGCCCTGCAAACCCTGAAAGCATGGAAACTGAAAACCATGTTGGGTAAAACCATAGGGAAATCCTATAACCAGTTTGCCGGGGATGATTCTTTGCGGGCAGCTGATTTTCAGCGCATGCTGGACGATGATTCCGTACGTGCCATCTTTTGCGCCCGCGGTGGCTATGGCACTGTGCGCATCATTGACCGGCTGGACTTTACCCGTTTCCTGCAAAAACCCAAATGGATTATCGGCTTCAGTGATATTACTGTGCTGCATGCTCATGTGCATCAGTGCCTGCATATCGCAACCCTGCACGCCTCTATGCCGGTGAGCTTCAGCCAAAATACCCGCTCTGCACTGAACAACCTCCGGATGATACTTTTCGGCCAAACACCGCATTACCAAATACAACCACATCCGCTCAACGTAAAGGGATCTGCTTCCGGTATCCTCATAGGCGGTAATCTTTCTGTGCTCTACAGTCTTGCCGGCTCCGTTTCTGACCCCGACACACGTGGGAAAATTTTATTCCTGGAAGACATAGACGAATATCTCTATCACATTGACCGCATGCTCATGCAACTAAAACGTAGCGGCAAGCTGGAAAAACTGGCCGGCATGATTATTGGCGGCTTCACGAAAATGAAAGACAATAAGATTCCCTACGGAAATAACGCCTACGAAATTATTCACGAACACATCAGAGATTACGATTTTCCGGTTGTATTTGGTTTTCCGGCAGGTCACCTCCGCAATAACTGCCCGATAATATTCGGTGCCACCGTCCAATTGCAGGCAACCAGGAAGGCTGCCCTTATTAGTTTTACCTGAATGGCAGGCTATTTTACTCGGGAGCGTTTGCTGGAGGCTGTGGCTGTTATATGCAGTATCCTCTACACGGTGCTGATTACCTATGAAATCATCTGGTGCTGGTCGTTTGCCATCATTGCTTCCATTCTTTTCATTTATCTGGTGTACCGTAAAAAACTACTGGCAGAGACTGTTCTGCATATCTTCTATCTGCTGGCTGCCGTTTACGGCTGGGTAACATGGGGCTCGGCTGACGGAGGCAGCATCCAATCGTGGGGAATAAAAAACAATCTGCTTGTGCTAGGCTGCGGTTTCCTGTTGACCGGCATAACAGGATTTACTCTCAAGCGCTACTCCCCTGCCGCGCTGCCCTATGTTGATGCATTTACTACCGTATTCAGCATCTTAGCAACCTATATGATGGCACATCGCATACTGGAAAATTGGCTCTACTGGATAGTTATTGACAGCATATCTGTTTTTATGTATGCCAGGCGCGACCTGCATCTGGGCGCTCTGCTGTATGTCATTTACACTATACTGGCAGTGAATGGTTATCTGCAATGGCTGCGCTGAAAAAAATTGCTATCGTGGGCCCTGAGTCATCGGGAAAAACCTTTCTTGCCCAAGCTCTGGCTGCGCATTACAGCTGCCCATGGGTTCCTGAATATGCCCGCACATACTTAACACCCGGCAAGCCATACACAGCAGCCGATGTAGAACAGATTGCCCGCGGACAGCTCGCGCTGGAAAACCGGCTCGTATCTGAGGCCGACTCGCTGCTGATCTGCGATACAAATCTGCTGGTAATTAAAGTCTGGATGGAACATAAGTTTGGGTATGTGCCGCCCTGGATTGATGCAGAAATCAGGACAAGGCACTATCACCTGCATCTGCTTACGGCACCTGACATCCCTTATGAAGAAGACCCGCTGCGTGAAAACCCCGAACTGGGTACATATTTCTTTGCCCAGTATGAGACACTGTTGAAGACTCTCAGCTTTCCCTACATCATCATTTGCGGCACACATCGCCTTCAGCAGGCAGTGAAAGCTGTCGGCAAAGCTTTGCTTGCCGGGTGATTTGCTAACAAACTTACTCTGAACAGTATTTATAACACTCTTTCTGGGGTTGTGCAGAACTTTTAGTTGTTGGTTTTGCAATCAACCTGCTGTAGTAACGATATTCACCCTTACGTGAGCGATGAACGAACTGCAAGCATCAGCCGAAAAAATTGCTGCCGATTATGAGCGTCTGGTAAAGCTTAAACAAACCCAGATTGATGCTTTGCTAGATATATCGCAGGCCATCAACAATAATTTGTCCATTGCTTCTCTGCTGCGTATTTATGAGTTTACGCTGCGGGCGCAGTTCAGCGTGCCAAGGATGATGGTTTTTCTGAAAAACGAAGTGTGGGAGTGCGTTTGCGCCTATGGAGTGGGCCCCGAAGCCCGAAACATTGATGTGCCGAAAGATTTGATATGGATAGACAAACTTACCCGCGTAAGCAGCAGCAAGCATCCGGTACTTGCCGACTTTGAAGTGGTTATTCCTGTACAGCATCAGGACAGGCCCCTGGCCTATGTGCTCATTGGCGATCTGGATAAGCGGTTTTCTTCCGATGAGCAATTGCGTTTTATCCAAACACTGACGAACATCGTTCTGGTTGCCGTGGAAAACCGCAAACTCCTGCGTGCCCAAATTGAACAGGAAGTGCTTAAAAAGGAACTGGAGCTGGCTGCCCAGATGCAGGCTATGCTTTTCCCCGAACAGCTGCCCGATAATGACATGTGTGAAATGGCCGCTTTTTATTATCCCCATCATGATATCGGGGGCGATTATTATGATTATTTGGAGCTTCCAGACGGGCACCATATGTTTTGTGTGGGCGACATATCCGGCAAAGGCATAGCTGCCGCACTTCTGATGGCCAACTTTCAGGCTAACCTGCGCTCCCTTATCAAAACACACCGCAACCTTACCACGTTTGCCGAAACACTCAATGACCTGGTAAGTCAGATCACCCGCGGAGAAAAATTTATCACCCTTTTGCTGGGTGTCTTCAACCCCGCTACACGCCAGCTCAACTATATCAATGCCGGCCACAATCCTTCGCTCCTATATCAGGAGGGTAAACTTATTGAACTCACCAAAGGGTGCACAATCCTGGGCATGTTTCCTGACCTGCCTTTCGTCAGAACAGAAGAGATAATTCTTTCGCGGGAGGCGCTTTTGATTAATTATACAGACGGACTGATTGATTTTGAAAATGAAGCCGGAGAATTTTATGGTGTGGAGCGATTAAAGGAATTTGTCATCCGAAATCATCATTTATCGGCCACTGAGTTTAATCGTACTCTCATAAACGAAATCAAAACCTTCAAAGGAACAGGCGGCTCCTTTTTGGATGATGTGACTTTGCTTACCTGCCGTTATCATTAAAGGGTATTTCAAAATCAAAACAGGGTTATTGTTGCAGAGTAAATAAGTGCACTTTGCGTGTGAAGGCTTATTGAAGAACTCAATCCGGTATGGCAAACTATCCGATTGCACTGAAGCCGACAGAACCACAGGTGTTTAGCTCTGATGGGCGCATCGCCCGGATGCAAGTCTTTCAGTGGCCTGTGCTCAGATATTTTGTTTCCCGAGCCGCTCTATTTTGTTTAACCAGTTTTGCCGGTAGCGCTCCTGTGAAAGCCTTATGGAGCCTATTGTTGTAACACGAACCGGATTTATTCCACAAAATTCCAAAGTCAGCTTTTTCATTGCATTATTACTCGGTTATCTATACACAAGCCAATAATACCATGCAGGTTGGTCAAGGGTTGAAATAATCCTTGCTGATTTATTTTTCAGTAATTTGTCCCAATACATTGAATTTTCTCTTCTTTTAAATGCAAATCCCGGCAAAAATACTCTATCAACAAACCCCTTCATTATTGCAGGAACAGAACCCCACCACACCGGATATATAAACACCAGATGTTCGGCCCATTTTATTTTTTCCTGGGCTTCTATTAAATCCGGTTCAAGCGCTGTTCGCTTACGATACCCGAATTGCAAGTTCGGATTAAAATGCAATTCTCTGATGATTATTTCTTTAAGATGGGCTCCTGACAACATTGCCCCTTTTTTATATGCGCCCGCAAGTGCAAAGCCATAACTTTCCTTATCCGGATGGTCGTTTATTATCAGAATCTTCTTCATTTATGTTGTTTCGTTTACACATGTCTTTCTCAAGACCGCTAACGCACAATAAAGAAAAAACCAAAAGAGCAATAACCATAAGAACCGTAACCCCCTTCAAGGGAAAGACCCATCCAACGCAGAAACAAACTTCTTGCCCCCAGGCCTGCCCCCACCCGCACCTGCTGATGTTCTGCTATCACCTCAGCGGATGCCCTTGCATGAGATGACCTGACAAAAGAGTATCCGCTCCAGGCAAATATATACACGTCAATGTAGTGTACCGGGATGGGGCGAGAAATACATCGCTGCAGTAAATCGGGTATATGGTACTCAGCACGCAGCCCAATCATGCATTCATGATACCGTACGTCCTGATTGATCCACCGCGTAGCCTGGACCGACTCATAGGCATATTGCCTGAAGTTGAAGTATGTCAGAACGGGACCCAAGGTAAAATTCCTTGTGGCCGTAACCTGTGACATAATACTGACAGGCGGCATTGCCGTTTTCCGGGTGGAAAACATGGTGTTGTGCACACTCAATGCTATTGTTCCCGGTCTGGTGTAAAAAGAAGCAGGCTTCAGGACCTTTTTCTGTTTCCACGACTGAGAAAACACAAACAAGGGCAATACTGCCAGCAATAACAGCAGCAGAGGTTTTTTCGTAATCATCACTCTACACCCGCAGGCCGTTCAATATACGCAATCGGCAGGCAAATGTTAATTGTCCCTGAGGAATTAGCTTACAAACGACACGCAGATAGCTATTAACGCTTTAACTTTGGCACTCACCTGATATTACCGTGAAAAATACATCCTCTGCTACTTCTTATCCGAAATCCAAAATCCATATTCTCTTGCTGGAAGGTATCAGCAAAACTGCCGTTTCCGAGTTGCGCAAGTCCGGTTATACCAACATAACCACAGAAGACAGGGCGCTTTCTGAATCAGAGCTGCTGGAGCGGATAAAAAACGTGCACCTGCTTGGCATACGCTCCAAAACCAAAATCAGCTCCCGCGTAATAGAAAAGGCTGAGAAGCTGATAGGTATAGGCTGCTTCTGCATCGGTACCGACCAGGTTGACCTTACAGCAGCCACGGATGCCGGGATTACCGTGTTCAACTCTCCATACTCCAACACCCGCTCGGTAGCTGAACTGGTGCTTGCGGATATCATCATGCTTATGAGACGCATACCGGAAAGAAATATGGCCACCCACCAGGGAGAATGGCTTAAGGATGCCAAAGGCAGCCACGAAATAAGGGGGAAAACACTGGGCATCATCGGCTACGGTCATATAGGCTCACAGGTTTCGGTGCTGGCTGAAGCACTGGGCATGCAGATACTGTTTTATGATATTGAACCCAAGCTACCTCTGGGCAATGCCCGGGCCGTTGATTCCTGTACACGCCTGCTGAAGGAAGCCGATGTGGTTACCCTGCATGTGCCCGACACCCCGCAAACACGCAACATGATAAACCGCGCCAGAATCCATCAAATGAAAAAGGGCAGCATTCTGCTTAACCTCAGCAGGGGGCATGTTGTTGATCTGAAGGCGCTGCGTGATGCCATCATGAGTGGCCATATTGCCGGTGCGGCTATTGACGTATTCCCGGTGGAACCTAAATCAAAAGGAGAAAAATTTGTTTGCCCCTTACAGGGACTACCCAACGTCATTCTTACCCCTCATATCGGGGGCTCTACAGTAGAAGCTCAGGAAAATATCGGTGTGGATGTAGCAAGAAAACTGATAAACCTAATGGATACTGGCAGCACGGTAGGCTCGCACACGGTACCCCCGCTTTCGTTGCCCGTGCAACAAAATACACACCGCCTGCTGCACATCCATAAAAACATGCCGGGTGTATTATCCGAAATCAACGGCATCCTCTCGGCTCTCAATGTCAACATCCTCGGTCAGTATCTTAAAACCAATGAACGTATCGGATACGTTGTGCTGGATGTGGACAAGTCGGCTTCTCTAAAGGCATTCCAGGAAATTAAAAAAGCGCGTCATACCATAAAAACGCGCATACTTTATTAATCCCCTCCAATGTACCCCGGTGTTTTCTTCAGGTTGACTGCACGGCTGCTCCTGTGGGGATTGCCGCTTTCAGCCATCGGTCAGGCCGTCTCTGATTATACGATACCCCAGATTCAGGGAAGCGAATGGAAAAGCCCCCTGCAAAAACAAACTGTGCGTGTAGTGGGGGTAGTCACCGCCTCCTTTCAGGAGAAGGGCCAGCTGGGGGGATTTTTCATTCAGGACCCCACAGGAGATAGCAATCCGTTCACTTCTGACGGCCTCTTTATCCATCACACTGCCCCGCCTCAAGTTAAAGCCGGCTTTCTTGTGCGTGTGAGCGGAACAGCCGATGAGTACAAAGGCCTTACGGAAATCACAAAGGTCACCGCTGTGGAAATACTGGATTCGGGCAAAAACATACAACCCACGCCTCTGAAACTGCCGGTAAGCTCCATGGCGATACTGGAGCAACATGAAGGAATGCTGATTACAATACGGCAACCCCTTATGGTCATCAGCAATGAAAATCTCGGAACATACGGAGAGCTGATGCTTGGCACATCCCGTTTATTTCACCCCACCACAACTATTGACCCCAATGATGCAGATGCCTCCGGCAATACGTTTAAAGGAGCATTCAATACTGCCGCTGTGACACGGCAGGAAGATCTGAATAAAAGAAGCCGCCTTATTCTGGATGACGGAAAGCTGGAAAAAAATCCTCGTCCGATACCTTATCTGGAACCCGGACAGCCTACGCTCCGCAACGGGTCGCTTACCGAAAGCGTCACCGGAATATTGACCTATGCCTTCGGGCAATATCGTGTACATCCTACAGAGGCAGTTGTTTTTAAATATGCCGAACGCCTCTCCCTCCCTCCCTCTAACCCCAAAGACCTGGTGATTGCCAGTTTCAATGTGTGGAATTTTTTTAATGGCGATGGTCAAGGAGGAGGCTTCCCCACACCCCGCGGAGCTCAATCTCTGCAGGAGTTGAACCGGCAGGCAGAAAAACTATATGCCGCCTTGCAGGCTTTAGATGCAGATATTGTAGGCCTGATGGAAATAGAAAATGACGGGGATGATGCCTATTCAGCCATTGCCACACTCGTGCGGGGTCTCAACCATGTTCTGGGAGCACCTGTCTATGATTACATTCGTGACCCGGCAGAAGGAAAGTTATTCCCACCCCGGGATGAAATCAAAGTAGCTATCATATACAAGAAAGATAAAGTAACACCTGTCGGAACCCCGCGTGCTGACACCAGTGCTGTTTTTCAACGATTACCTCTGGCTCAAACATTTACAATACGTGCTACCGGAAAGCCTCTGACAGTTATCGTCAATCATTTCAAGTCTAAGAGGTGCAATGAGGCTACCGGCCCGAATGCAGATCAGGGTGACGGACAGGGCTGCTATAACGCCCTCCGAACCAAACAGGCGGAGGCGCTTGCCCATTTTGCCCATCATCTGTCAAAAGAGCTTACAGGCCTGTTGCTCATAGGCGATTTCAACAGCTATCACGAAGAGGATCCGCTAGATTTACTTAAAGCCTCGGGATTCAGGCTTCTTACACCCCATGACTACACCTTTATCGGCCAGAGTGGTGAAGCCGGCAGTCTGGATCATGTGCTTGTCTCGCCAGATTTATTACCGAACGTAACAGGTGTACATGTTTGGCATATCAATGCTGATGAGCCTGCGGTGCTCAATTACCGATTGGAAAATCCACCTGCCCTCTATCAGCCGGATGCCTACCGTAGTTCGGATCATGATCCGCTGATTATTTATTTAGAAATGGAATGAAAAATTCAGCCCTCCGGCTATCGGGGGCTTATGGTATAGGTGTAAGACGCAGCATCGTTCTTTTTCTCCACGTAAGTATAAACCAGTTGTGTTGGCGGTTCTTCAGCAGAACGACTACCCGGCAGGCTGAACCGGATGTTTATTGTTTTATGGAATGTCACACGCAAGCCGCGATGCCGTACCTTACCGAACTTCAGCAGGCGCACCAGCCGCAGAGCCTCTTCATCACAACCGTAGCCGATGCCGTTTTTCACTGCCGCATGGATCACATTTCCGTTCTGATCCACCTCATACTTTACAGCCACTACTCCTTCGATTCCGTTTTTCAAGGCTTCCTCAGGATAGCGCAGATTTTCACGGATAAATTTTCGCATAGCATGGTTACCTCCGGGATAGCCGGGATGGCGTATAAAATGTTCCGGCTTTTTTTCCTTTTTCACTTCAGGCGAGTTAAACGGCTATTCCCCAGTGAATGAATATGAGCCATGTTAAAATTAAAACAGGAAAGAGAAAAGGTATGGTATAACGTATTACATAGCCAACAAAGGAAGGCATCTCAATACCTGCTTGCTCGGCAATAGATTTCACCATGAAGTTGGGTGCATTGCCAATGTAGGTGCAGGCACCGAAAAATACAGCCGATATGGAAATGGCAATCAGCTCGCGGATAGTTTCTGCTGAGCTGGCAAAGAGTCGCACGTCTGCCTTGTTCATAATACTCAGACCGGAATCACCTAACCCGGCTGCCAGAAAATTCAGATACGTGGGGGCATTATCCAGCACGCTGGATAACAGGCCGGTAGCCCAGTACAAAGTGTCTTCTGTTACTGCAGCCTGGTGGCCTTGTGCATATGTACTGATGAGCTGCAGGGCAGGCATCATAGTGGCGAAAATGCCTATGAACAAATATGCCACTTCACGGATGGGTTCAAAGTTGAATTCATTCTTCTTCAGACACACAGCATCAGAAGTGCGATAGGCCAGATAAGCTGTCAACAGCATAATGGCTTCCCGGAGGAATGAAATCCTGTCGCCATGATAAGGGATGGCCGGCAGCCAGGGAAAAATACCCGGATCCAGAAATACGGCCCCTATAGTAACGACCAGCCAGAAAATGTTTTTACTCCCCTTGAAGACTATCCTCCCTGTAAAATTTTCTTCACTACTTCCGGATTTGCTGTAATGGTAGCGATCCAGAAAATAAAAAACCACAGCCAGCAATCCTATACCAAAAAACCATTTGATCCACAAATGCTGAAGCGTCCAGAAAAAGGGCACTCCTTTGAGGAAGCCAAGAAACAAAGGCGGATCACCGATAGGAGTAAGGCAGCCCCCCACGTTGCTTACCATGAAGATGAAAAAGACAATATGATAAGCTCTGATGTGGTCTTTGTTCAGGCGGATGTATGGACGAATCAGCAGCATGGAAGCTCCGGTGGTACCGATGATGTTGGCAATAGCAGCTCCCGTTACCAGTATAATCACATTAACCCAGGGCACACCCTTGTAATCAATCTCAATCAATATACCTCCGGAAGCGACAAATAAAGCCGTCAGCAGGGAGATAAATGAAACGTATTCAGCCAGCGAATGCACCGGATGATGATAGTCGTGCAGAAAAGCCAGATAATACACCACAACAATGCTTCCCAGCGCAATGGCTATCAAGGGATAGAAACGATGCCAGAAGTGTGGATAAAAAAGCGGTCCGGTGGCAATCATCAGCAGCAGGATGACAAACGGTGCAACCGACCAGATAGCCGGCTCACCAGAAACATGCTCTCCGGCACCACCATGTGCTTCTACGTCAAAGTGAACCGCAGCAGCCAATGTATCGTCCTGTACTGCCTCAGCCGGGCTAGCACAAGCATTACTACTGCACACAAGACTATAAAAGACAAAAGCTGCGCTGATGAGAAAACGCAAAACACCGGTCAACGGAAACTGGGGAGCCAAGGGTATCAGGAAATTAGTTTTTTCAAAGCAATATCCAGGGCGTTACGGGTAATGTGCGTCAAACTACCGGAAAGCCGCTGCACTTCGCACAGCGCCCGATGAATGGTGTCAGAGATATCATTAAAGATGGCTTCATCACTGATTTCTACTTTGGCAGCATTCATCAGATAAGCAAAAACCCGCGCCATCCCGCAATTGGCAATAAAATCAGGTATCAGACTGATGCGTTCATCCACATAACGGGTTGTCTTACCAAAAAACACATCGTCCTCAATAAACGGAGCATTAGCCCCGCACGCCACTACCTTTAATCCCTTGCCGATGAGTTTTTCCATATTAGCACAGGAAACCAGTCTGGAGGCAGCCCCCGGTATGAAGATATCGCTTGAAATATCCCAGAATTTTTCTTCCATTTGATCATTGGACAACAGGTTTTTCCGTGGCAGGTGATTGGCTTCCCTATGAAGAAAAAGCTGCTTTATCTCATCAAAGCCAAAGCCCTCCCGCCGGATGAGCCCTCCATGGCGGTCTTTGATGGCAATGATCCGTACGCCTTCCTGCGCTAAATAAAAAGCTGCAGCGGCAGCTACATTACCCCAGCCTTGAATGATGGCTGTTTTGTTTTCCAGAGTTTCTTTTCTGAAAAGAGCATAGAAATGTTTTACAGCCACAGCCGTGCCATAGCCGGTAGCCATATCTGCCACGGCATATTTGCGGGTGATATCGGGAGAATAGCGCGGGTCCTCCAGCTTTTTGGCAACGCCCTGGCGTAATTGTCCGATACGCAGAATCTTTTCTCTTTCGGTAGGCTGAAAGTGTCCGTTTACTATGCCCTCCTGAGGGTGCCAGATACCATAGTTTTCAGTAAGCGGAATAACTTCTTTTACTTCATCTACATTCAGGTCACCACCGGTTCCGTAATATCGCTTCAGCAAGGGAGAAACCACGCGAAACCAGCGATCCAGCACCTGTTCTTTACGCGGGTCATTCGGGTCAAAGTTGATACCTGACTTGGCTCCGCCTATGGCCGGACCCGACACGGTAAATTTGATTTCCATGATTTTTGCAAGTGTCTCCACCTCCCGCTCATCAAGCCCCTGACGCATCCGTGTGCCCCCTCCGGCAGCTCCGTTACGCAGAGAATTAATCACCACCCATCCTTCCGCTTCCGTAAGTGTATCTCGCCACCTGAAAACTATTTCCGGAGGTTTGCTTTTAAATCGCTCCAGGAGTTCATTCATGAGAAGCTCTCTTTTTAGGGCAACTGGCAGATACGTTTTTTTAAAACAGCCGTAAAGGTAGCAACTCCATTTAACTATAAAATGATTCCGGCAGGGCTTTAACATTCTCTTGCTCAGACCGTCTCGGAAAAGAAAAAATATTTGACAGCCCGGACAACTTTCTGTTGAAATGTTCAAAAGCAAGCTATCTTCCCTCTGGCGGGCAGGTCTAATTTTTCCCAAAAAATAAAAACATGATTGAAGACCTTTTAACTCCCCTTCCGTGGAGCCAGATAGAAGGATACAAATCCCTGCCCGCCAATCGCTGGGGTCATCGTGTTGAATTCTTTACCGGTGACCTCCCGCCACTGGATAATTTTCACCTCGCCCTCCTTTTTGTAAAAGAAGACCGTGGCGCTAAAGACAACGAGGGCTGCTATGATGCTACCCATGCCATCAGAAATCAACTCTATAATCTGGTAAGTCATCATCAATCCCTTAAAATCATTGACCTGGGTGATATCCAAAAAGGCAGTCAGCTTTCAGACACCTATTTTGCTGTAACTACGGTAACCGAAAAGCTGCTCAAAGAAAAGGTGATTCCCATAATTATTGGAGGCAGCCATGACCTGTGCTATGCGCAATTTAAGGGCTATAGCAGTTTTGAAAACGATATTAACATGACCATCGTAGATGAACGGGTAGATCTGGACGATATGAACGGTGAAATGTCTGACTTCAATTTTCTGTCAAGAATCATCACCGGCAACCCACCCTTTCTTGGCAACTTAACCATGTTAGGGTATCAATCACACTTCAGCGATCCCCGCGCCATTGAAACTCTGGAAAAACTTGGTTTTGACTGCATGCGCCTCGGAGCACTACGCAACGACCTGAGCGAAGCCGAGCCTTATTTGCGCGATTCAGACCTGGTAAGTATAGACATCTCCAGCATCCGCCTTGCGGATGCTCCGGCCGTGAAGGGCGCCACTCCCAACGGTTTGATCGGTGAAGAAATCTGTCAGATCTGCCGCTATAGCGGACTCAGTGACCGCCTCTCCTCTTTTGGCATTTACAGCTATAATCCGGTTTTTGACCGTAATGATCAAACTGCCCAGCTCATTGCCCAGATGATCTGGTACTTCACCGATGGATTTTACAACCGGAAAGATGATCGTCTCACGTTAAACGAAAAGGATTTTTACCGCTACATCGTCCACCTGGAAGAAGGGCAGCACGATCTGTATTTCTGGAAAAGCCGTAAAAGCGACCGCTGGTGGCTTGAAGTATCCGTGCCGCAACTGGGTAAAAAGAAAAACAAACCGATATTAGTACCCTGTTCGTATGCCGACTACAAGCTTGCTTCCAGTGGCGAGCTCCCGGAGCGCTGGATTAAAGCACAGCTCAAGGCTTCATCTATCTGACTCCTTCGCTCCTCAGACAAAACAGGTTGCCCCTGTACAGCCATAAGCCTTTGTGGTTTCGCTTCCTTTGCATGATATAGCATCCCTAACCGTTGACATGATGTTCGGGGCATAACGTGTTTTTACCCTATACAGCTCCGGCAGAAAAACTGCCAACAAATCATACAGCAGGATAACTGTTTTTAAAACTATCGGTAATCTGATCAGCCTTAAGCTTATTCTGCAGGCTGTTCCTTTTTTTGTATTCTTAATTGTTAATCTCAACTTTACGCTACAGTTTCCTGTATCATCCCCATGACCGGTAAGCAAAAAGAAAACCTTTGCAGCGGCTTTGCCCCCGTAACCCCTGCACAATGGAAGCAAAAAATTATACAAGAGCTCAAAGGAAGACCTTATGACGAGTTAATCTGGCATAGCGAAGAAGGATTTGAAATAAAACCGTTTTACACGGCCGAAGATCTGGAGGAGGTACACCTTCCGGATTTCACAAGTAAAGAAGCAGGCTGGGAAATCCAGCAGGATATCACAGTAAAAAATACAAAGGAGGCCAACCGGAAAGCGAAAGAAGCGTTGGCCGGCGGTGCAGAAAGTATCGGCTTGCTTCTGGCGGGACGTTGTCCGTCTGCTAACAGCTTACATCATTTACTCAACGACATAGCAACAGGAGACCATCCGCTTCACTTTAGCGGCATACCTCTACAATGTGCAGATCAGCTGCTGTCAGTGATCCCCGGAAAAATATCCGGCTCGGTTGCATTCCAGGATATGCAACCACAGCATCTGCCTGAACTCATTTCCCGCTCCAAGCATTTCCCTGCTATTTGTTTGCTCACTTTTCACCTCACCGATGTCCTGCAATTTTTTCCAATACCCCGTACTTCAGGCAACAAAATCAGGCTGGTTGTTTCTCTTTCGGCAGATTTTTTTTCCGAAATAGCCCGACTGCGCGCGCTGCGTGCTCTCTTTTCAGAAAAACACATTCCTTTACATCTTCACGCGGAATACCGGCCCCAAAAGATTGCTAGCGGGGAAGAGCATTATGCCATCCTGCGCGCCACAACCAGCGCCATGGCAGCCATAGCGGGCGGATGCGACAGCCTGAGCCTGCATGCCCACCCCCTTGCGGGTAAATCCAACGCTTCATCGGAAAGAATTTTCCGCAACATTCAGCTTATCCTGAAATATGAATCGCATTTTGACAACCTGACGGATGTTGCAGCAGGTAGCTATTATCTGGAACTACTCACGCAAAAGTTTTATGATTTTTTTACATCGCAAATCAAATTTCAGTAATACCGTGGTGTTTGCGCTATTGATTGTCCTGCTGCCGCGGGGCAGCAATGCGCAATGGAGCGATACCGTTCAGCTGCCACTTATTATGCCTACCTCCTACTCAGTTTATCTCAGCGAAACGGGCAACGACTCTGGCCCGGGCGACAGCCTGCTGCCGGTTGCAACTTTCTCCACGGCCCTGAACAGAATAGACTCGCTGAGCTCCGGGCAAAACGGTGATGTATATGCTGAAGTGGTAATTTATCCCGGAACCTACCGCTTTGCACTCCTGCAACGTGTGAATCAATTTCAAATCGGACCGAAGAAGCTCCACGTAAGCGTACGTGGTATTGGGAATGTAATTCTGGACGGAACCGGACTTTCTCTGACAGGAGGAGAGGGCATGGTAAGACTTATGGGTAACCACATCTATGTTAAAAACATACACATTCTTTATAGCCCTTCCGATGGTATTCGGTTTGGATTTGACTACATGGGCACTGTGATTAACCCGCATGATATTCTGATAGAAAACGTTGAAGTATCACAAACCGCCGGGCATGGTATTTTATGCGGCATCGGACCTTTAAACACGGCCAACCCGCTGGCAATTACTCCCTTTGCGGAAAGATTTCTGGTAAAAAACTGCTACGTCCACCATACTGTAAACTTTAATCAGCCCCAACCACAGTGGGGGTCGGCCATTAAACTGCACAATGTTCGGCATGGCACAGTTACCGGCTGCCTCGTACACGACAATGCAGGGGAGGGTATTGATATAGATTTTGGTGAATACATCGCTATTTCGGGAAATACGCTGTTTGATAATTATGCCAATATCTATGTGGACAAGGGAGAATATATTGCCATACGCAACAATTTCATCTACACAACTCATCGCAGAAAAGTAGGCATCCTGCTTGGTATTGAACCCTTTTCAAGCCTGATGACCAATCACTATGTGCGGCATGTTTTTATTGCCAATAATATCATCCTGAATACCCCAATGGCTATTTCCATCTGGCAGGGCTCTTACTCCGGTCTGCAAAACGGATACTTTTCAGATATTCAAATTCTGCACAACACCCTTATCGGTAAATCTTCCAGTACCGGTGGACTTATCGGATTTTCCTATGTCACCTCTCTCGGGCAACCTGCTCCTAATGTTTTTTTCTCAAATCTGGTAATAAAAAACAATATCCTCAGCGGGCATCCTGACAGCATTCAGAACAATAACCTGATAGATGCTCCCCTGAATCCGCAGCCCGCACTTACCACCGAATATAATCTCTGGAACATTCTTCCCGCCTCAGGCTTTGACAGTACTAATAGCGTAAATTCCCTTTTACCATCCTTTGCTGATCCGCTAAAAATTGAGTCGTTAGTGCCGCATGCCGACAGCAATACTGCCTTTGTTTTTGCAGTGCCCCGCGTGGATTTTGTGGACGATGATTTTAACCATACCGCACGCTTCCCTGCTTATACCAATGCCGGAGCATTGGAACTGGATACAACCACTTCATCCCTTTCCACCGTAACGCTGAACGATAGGAACGTGCACTACGCATTACAAGCTTTTCCAAACCCATTTACAGACTATACCACCATTCCTCTTTCTGATTTACCGACACAGGAGGTGCAGGTTCAGCTTTATGACATCAATGGAAGAAACATGGCTATATCGCTGCAGCGTCAGCAACACGCAGTTGTTATGCATCGCGGCAACCTGCAACGTGGCATGTATATTTATTGCATCACTACTCCAAAAACCATATCGTGCAAAAAGCTGATAGTGCAATAGTATCTTTCTAAAAAAGCCGTCTATGCAGCGTCAATTTTACTTTACTTTAAAAAGGAAATCTGTTTAAGAATTAAGTGGCCAGGCGGATGCTTAAAAGAGGTTTTGTTTTTCCTTTGTGTAACGGTTCTCCGGCACGCAGGATAAGTTTTCCTATAATTTTAGGAACAGGAAACAGAATAACCTTATCGTGGCTGGAACCATGAAAAAACCTTCTTCAACCCCCAAACCCGCTCTTGCATCATTTCAACACGCAGCAGGTTTTCCGCCCTTTCTGCGTGGGCCGTATGCCAGCATGTATGCAGTACGCCCATGGACGATCCGGCAATATGCAGGATTTTCCACAGCAGAAGAGTCCAACGCTTTTTACCGCAAAAATCTCGCTGCCGGCCAAACAGGCTTATCCGTAGCTTTTGACCTGCCTACCCATCGCGGTTACGACTCCGATAATCCTCGCGTGAAAGGTGATGTAGGTAAGGCGGGAGTAGCCATAGATACGGTGGAAGACATGAAGATTCTTTTCCGGGGAATTCCCCTGGATAAAATGTCGGTCTCCATGACTATGAACGGGGCTGTGATACCAATTATGGCATTCTTTATTGTAGCAGCCGAGGAACAGGGCGTTGCCATGCATAAACTCCGGGGCACCATTCAAAACGACATTCTCAAAGAATTCATGGTGCGCAACACCTATATTTATCCGCCCCAGCCTTCAATGCGTATCGTCACCGATATATTCAAGTTCACTTCCGCTAAAATGCCGCATTTCAACTCTATCAGCGTAAGCGGCTATCATATGCACGAAGCAGGAGCAACTCCGGAAATTGAACTTGCCTATACACTTGCAGATGGATTAGAGTATGTACGTGCTGGATTAAAGGCCGGGTTAGACATAGATGATTTTGCTCCCCGCATTTCCTTTTTCTGGGGCATCGGCATGCACCATTTTACCGAAATCGCCAAGATGCGGGCAGGCCGCCTGCTCTGGGCAAGACTCATGAAGCAGTTTAATCCCAAAGACAGCCGCTCTATGGCATTGCGCACGCATTGCCAGACGTCAGGCTGGAGCCTGACCGCACAAGACCCTTACAACAATATCGCCCGCACATGTATTGAAGCCCTTGCAGCCGCTCTGGGCGGCACACAATCGCTGCATACCAACTCCATGGACGAAGCCCTCGCCTTACCTTCCGAATACTCGGCCAAAATTGCGCGTGACACACAAATTTATCTGCAGAAAGAAACCCGCATTACAAAAGTGATTGACCCTTGGGGAGGATCACATTACATAGAGCAACTCACCGCTGAGCTTGCTGTCAAGGCATTGGAATTAATGGATGAGATTGAAAAATTAGGTGGCATGGCCAGGGCCATAGAAAGCGGCATTCCCAAAATGCGCATTGAAGAGGCAGCCGCCAGACGTCAGGCACGCATTGATGCCGGCCTGGAAATAGTAGTGGGTATGAATCGCTTCCAGCCGGAAAAAGAAGAACCCCTCCACATTCTGGAAGTGGATAATACGGCTGTGCGCGAAAGGCAGATTAAAAGGCTTCGCAAAATAAAAGCTTCAAGAAACCAGCTGATGGTAGAACAGACACTGCAGGCATTGACTAAAGCGGCAAGCGGCCATGAAAATTTGCTGGAGGTGGCCATTGAGGCAGCCCGCCACCGTGCCACACTGGGTGAAATTTCTGATGCCCTGGAAAAAGTATTTACACGCTATCAGGTACCTACCCGTGCCATAAGTGGCGTATATTCAGGCGAAATCATGCAGAACAAATCCTTTCAGGAAGTAAAAAAACTTTCAGACCGCTTTGCCAAAAAGGAAGGCAGACGCGCACGCATTCTTATTGCCAAACTGGGACAAGACGGACACGACCGGGGGGCAAAAGTAATTGCCACCGGTTTTGCAGACCTGGGCTTTGATGTAGATATTGCCCCTATGTTTCAAACCCCGGCAGAAGTGGCTCAACAGGCTGCCGAAAATGATGCACATGTATTAGGTATCTCCAGCCTAGCAGGAGGCCATAAAACACTGGTGCCGGAAGTTATTGAAGAACTGCAAAAACTAGGACGGCCCGACATATTGGTAACGGTAGGAGGCATTATTCCACCGCAGGATTATGCTTTCCTGAAGAAGAAAGGCGTCTTTGCCATTTTCGGACCGGGTACAAAAATCCCGGAAGCCGCCCGCACAATTCTCAAACAACTGCTCTCCACCGAATGAAAAAAGGGAAAAGCCCATCCCTGGCGCAGCAGCTTCTTGCAGGCGACCGCATAGCGCTTGCCAAAGCCATTACCCTGGCAGAAAGCACCTCGCCACGCCATCAGAAGGAAGCGCAAAAAATTCTGGATACCATACTGCCCCACACGGGTAAATCCCTGCGCATAGGAATTACCGGAGTGCCCGGTGCCGGAAAAAGCACCTTCATAGAAACCTTAGGCAATTATCTCATCCGAAAAAAAAACAAAAAAGTGGCTGTACTGGCCGTGGACCCCTCCAGTCCGGTAAGCGGTGGCAGCATCTTGGGCGATAAAACCCGCATGCATACACTTGCTCGCAATCAGCATGCTTTCATCCGGCCATCACCGGCCTCTGCGGTCTCCGGCGGTGTAGGCCTACACACCCGTGAAGCCATATTGCTTTGCGAAGCTGCCGGCTACGACATAGTTATAGTTGAAACCATAGGCGTAGGTCAGTCGGAAACTGCGGTGCATGACCTGGTGGACTTCCTCTTGCTGCTTCTGCTGCCGGGTGCCGGGGATGAACTACAAGGCATTAAGCGTGGCATTATTGAACTTGCTGACCTGCTGGCAGTAAACAAAGCCGATGGCGACAATGAGGATAGGGCGCACCAGGCACAGGTAGCCTATTTTCGTGCCATGCAATTATTTCCCTCTCACGAAAGCGGTTGGAAACCTCCCGTGCTCACCTGCTCGGCTCTTACCGGCAAGGGTATTGAAAACATCTGGAAGCAAGTGGAGTCTTTTGAAAATCTTACCCGAAACAACGGCTTCTTTGACAGGCAAAGGCAACTTCAACGTAAAAGCTGGCTTCAGCAATTACTCACCACCCTTATCATCCGAAAGTTTTATGCAAACCGTAAAGTGAGGAAAAGCTATGAAGCGCTGCAACAACTGGCCGTAGAGGGCAAAATCAGCGTGCCGGCTGCTGCCTCCCGGTTGGTAAAACTGCAACGGCTCACCGCCTAAAAATTGTTAAACCTGAGAGCCAACGCAAACTTCCATACCTCATTTTCGTTTCATACCACTGCCAGTTAAATAATGTTAAACCGGCAATGCCGCGCACTGCCGGGAAGTAAATTTGAAATGATGAACAAAAAGCTGGTTATCCTTCTGGTGGCGGTGATGACCGCGATTCTTGCAGGATTGGTCTCTATTCAGTTCTACTGGATCAGAAATGCCCTTGCACTCAGAGAGCAGCAGTTTGACCAAAACGTCACCGAGGCACTCAACCTTGTGGCCAAAAATCTGGAAAGACAAGATGCCGCCAGTTTTCTTTTCAATGATTTTTTCAGCGGCATCGCGCATGATAAAAATTTTGAACGAAAAATCCAGCTATTGCAAAGCCGGCTGAACCAAACCCTTGATCCCCACCCCGATTTATTATTTGAAAGCAGATCTTCTGCTTTTTGGGTAGCCCTGGAACATGCTTCTCATAACGAGTCAGGACTGCAGATTATTCCCGATTCAAGCGTAGTCATTGTAGATACTGCCCCAAAAGGCTCGTACAGCGGAACCATCAGCATTCAGGTGGCCGACTCGGTGTGTAAGATCCATCTCAGCGCGCGTAGCAAAGAGCAGCTGCTCCGGTCAGTGAACGAACAGATTCAGAAATTGAATCAGCGCAAAAGCTTAATCAACGACATCTTCTTTCAGTTTTTCAGCAACGATCGTTCTATCCACGAACGGATACCAGCCGACAAGATGGAAGAAATCATCCGCGATGCCCTCAATAACGAGGGCATTGACGCACCATTTGAATATCTGGTAACCAATCAGTTTGGCACAAGAATAGCTGCAAGCCGCAATTTTGAAACCTCCCGCATACAGGACGCGCACCGGGTAGTGCTGTTCCCCAACGACCTTTTTTCCGAGCCCAATTACCTGCTGGTGCAGTTTCCTTCCAAACAAAAATATATTCTCAGGAGCCTGGGAGTCATGTCGCTTTCCTCCATTGGTTTGATTCTTGCTGTATCTCTGGGATTTGCATACACCATTTTTGTGATTTTGCAGCAAAAGAAGCTCTCCGATATGAAAACGGATTTTGTCAACAACATGACCCATGAGCTGAAAACCCCTATATCTACCATTTCCCTGGCCAGCGAAATGCTGCGGGATAGCAGAATAAGCGAAGACCCCAGGAAAATACAGAAATATGCCGCAGTAATTCATGAAGAAAACAAACGTCTGGGCGCTCATGTGGAAAAGGTTCTGCAAATGGCTGTGCTGGACCGTGGGGAGCTGAAACTCAAAAAGTCAAAGCTGAATATCCATAATCTGATACAGAAGGCCATAGATAAGATGGCTTTGCAGATGGAGGAGCGCAACGGCATTCTGCACACACAGCTCCAGGCCTCCTACCCGGAAGTTTCAGTAGATGAGACCCATTTCATCAATATCATTACTAATCTGCTGGATAATGCAATCAAATACTCCTCCGGCAAACCCGAAATACTCATTGCCACCCACGATACAGACGGAGGGGTCATTATCCTCGTTTCTGACAAAGGCATAGGCATGTCCAGGGATGTACAGAAAAAAGTGTTTGATAAATTTTATCGCGTACCCACCGGCAATGTACATAATGTAAAAGGGTTCGGTCTGGGACTCAGCTACGTGAAAGCCATGGTGGATGCCCATGGCGGCACCATACGGCTGAAAAGTGAACCACAAAAAGGCACAACTTTTGAGATATTTATTCCGCATGCAGAAGCATAGCTTTTTATTTGGGAACAAACATATTCAACACTTATGAACAACAGTCAAACCTCGAAAATCCTGCTCCTGGAAGATGACCCTAATCTGGGTTTCGTACTGACCGAATTTCTGGAGCATAAGGGCTACCAGGTCATTCATCGTGAAGATGGCGAGGAAGGGCTCAAGGCCTTTCATAAAGAGCCGTTTGACATTTGCATCGTGGACGTGATGATGCCCAAAATGGATGGCTTTACGTTTACCCGCCAGGTCAGAAAAACCGACCAGAAAACACCCATCATCTTTCTCACCGCCAAATCCATGAAGGAAGATAAAATTGAAGGATTTCGGCTGGGAGGTGATGATTACATCACCAAGCCCTTCAGTATGGAGGAGCTGGAGGCCCGTGTGGAAGCCGTGCTGAAACGAACAGGTAAGACAAAAGGCAATGAATCTGCCAAAAATACATTTACCATCGGCAAATTCACCTTTGATTACCCCACTCAAACCCTTACCTTCAACGGCAATACAAAAAAACTAACCACCAAAGAAGCGGAACTTCTGAAACTCCTTTGCCTGAACGCTAATCAAATTCTTGAACGTGAAATTGCACTCAAACTGGTATGGGGAAACGATAATTACTTCACCGGCAGAAGCATGGATGTTTATATAACCAAACTGCGCAAATACCTCAAAGACGACCCCACTCTTGAAATCATGAATATACACGGCATTGGGTATAAACTCCGCGTGCCGCAGGACTCAGCAATCCCTACTTCCTCTGCCTGAGCACACTGTCCTCATTATTGAGGTGGCATCAATACCCGGTCTATTACGTGGATGATGCCGTTTGAAGCAGGTACGGAAGCAACCACAGTAGCGTCATTGATTTTTACTACTTCGCCTTCCACGCTTATGTGGGCATTCTGCCCGTTCACCATACCCAGTTGCTGTCCGTTTTTTAATGCAGCAGCTTTATAAACCCCGGGGGTGACGTGGTACTGAAGAATGTTTTTCAGCCTATCGGCATTTTCAGGTTTTAGCAAATCATCCACTGTTCCGGCCGGCAACTTATCAAAAGCTGCGTTGGAAGGGGCAAACACCGTAAAGGGTCCCGCATTGGCCAGCGCATCAACCAGGCCCGCTGCTTTGAGTGCCGTTACCAAAGTAGTATGGTCTGAAGAACCGCTGGCAATCTTTACAATATTTGCCTGCGACTCGTTATCAGCCACACTTGCCTGGCCCGCACTCGCAGGTGCAGCAGTTGTTGGCCTGACTGTTTCGGTGTCGGCTTTAGATGCAGGCTGCTCAGACCCGCTGCATCCGCAGAGAAACAAAACAATGAGGACTGCGGGAAGTGTGCACAATGCGCATTTCATATGTGTCGTATTTATGGAGTGAAAAAAGTGCATCCAAAATATGCCCTGTGTAAGGTTGCAATGATGATTTTTGTTATTCTCATCTATGAGATAAATCACCCTAAAAAACCTTGCTGTATTCTCATCCCGAAAAAACCTGTTCATTAAAAGTTCCCCGTAGGAAAATGACAACTCTTTCTATTTTCCTAAATTGAAAAACATCCCGGAAGCAAGACCGGATGATTTTGAAACCAGATCGTATGGAATTATTTTCACAGGAATTCAGAATAATGCAAACACCCTCCGATCAGCAACCCGCACCTGATTACCGCCAGAATTTTCAGCTTGAACTCAGAAAGCTCAATAAAGCCCAACTTCAGGCGGTTCAAACCATTGAAGGGCCGGTAATGGTAATTGCAGGTCCCGGTACAGGAAAAACCCAAGTGCTCAGCGCACGCATAGGCTATATTCTGGAAAATACAGACGCCCGGGCAGAAAATATTTTGTGCCTTACCTACACCGATTCAGGAGCCCTTGCCATGAGAAAGCGGCTTCTGCAATTAATCGGAGCGGACGCCTATCGTCTGAACATTAGCACGTTCCACTCCTTCTGCAATAACGTCATTCAGGCTAACCTGGACTATTTCGGCATGGATGAACTCCAACTGATCTCCGAGCTGGAAGTAAATGAACTGCTTCGCGAAATGATTGACAGTTTGCCCATCGAACATCCACTGAAACGCATCTCCTATGACCCCTACCTGGCCAGACGCCCCATGTATAACCTCTTCCGCCTAATGAAAAATGAAGGCTGGACACCCGACTATCTCTGTGCTCAGGCCGATGCCTACATTCAGTCTCTCCCCGACCGGGAAAATTTTCAATATAAAAGAGACAACAGCACAAAAGGCATAAAAAAGGGGGACCCCAAAATCCTGGATATTCAGAAAGAAACCGACCGGATGGAACAGCTGAAAGCAGCAGCCCGCCAATTCCCCCGATACTTGGAACTCATGCGGCAGCGAAAAAGATATGATTTTGACGATATGCTGCTATGGGTACATGATGCCTTTGAGAAACATCCCGACTTACTGCTGAACTATCAGGAGCAATTTCTTTATGTTCTGGTAGACGAATACCAGGATACCAACGGTATTCAAAACAAATTACTCCACCAACTAACAGGATACTGGGAAAATCCCAACGTATTTGTGGTGGGCGATGATGATCAATCCATCTACAGGTTTCAGGGCGCCAACGTAGAAAACCTCCTGGAGTTCAAAGAAAAGTATGCAAAAAGTTTACACGTGGTGGTATTGGAAGAAAACTATCGTTCCAGCCAGAAAATACTGGACGCAGCAAAGGCATTGATTGAAAATAACCGTGAGCGGCTCATTTACGCCTTTCAAGACCTCCGCAAGAATCTGATCGCTAAAGGAGAAAATGCCTCTGTATCGGAAGACCCGCAAATCAGAGAATATCTGAATCCTGATTGCGAAACGCTGCATATCGCAAAGGAAATCATGCGTCTTAGGGATCAGGGGATACAACTGAATGAAGTAGCTGTGCTGTATCGCAGACATAGCCAGGTGGAAGACCTTTATCGCTACCTGACCATCCTAAACATCCCCATAGATATCAAAAGGCGCGCTAACGTACTGGATGCAACGCTGATCCGGCATCTGATTAAAATTTTTGCATACATCCATGCGGAAACCTCCTCTCCGGGCAGCGGAGAACACCTGCTTTTTGAAATCCTGCATTTTGACTGGTTTAAAATTCAACCGCTGGTGATCGCCCGTCTGGCAATGGACATCAAAAACCGCAGGCGTAAGAATAATAAAAACATCTTCTGGCGTGAAGAACTACGCAATGCCTGGCGAACCATACAAAGAGACTTGTTTGAGCACAATCCTGATGAACAACACAGTTACCTTGCCCTGAAAAAACTGGGCGAAGATCTGGAATATTGGATAGCAGAAGCCGGAAACATCACCTTGCAAAACCTGCTGGAAAAAATTGTTACCCGCGGAGGCATACTGAACAATATCCTGCAATCACCGGAAAAAATGTGGTTGCTGGAAGAGCTATCCACGTTTTTTGACTTCGTTAAAAGCGAAACGGCCAAGAACCCCCGGCTGGATGTGGGCGGACTACTCGCTATTCTGCAAACCATGGAGCAGGACCGTATTGAACTACCGGTAAACAAAATATCCAGTATGGAAAATGGTGTCAGACTGATTACTGCCCATTCAGCCAAAGGACTGGAGTTTGATTATGTCTTTCTTATGGGGTGCAACCGAGATGTATGGGAAACCAAAGTCACAGGCAATGACTATCGTCTCCCGGACAATCTGGTAAGGCACATTGTGCCTGCTGAAAACAACGATCTGGAAGAAGCCAGACGATTATTCTATGTAGCCATGACCCGTGCCAGAAAAAGTCTTTGCTTGAGCTATTCCCTCTCCGATAAGAAAATGAAAGAACAGCAGGAATGCAGATTCATCGGTGAAATCACTGCAGCCACAGGCATCCAACCTCAGCGCATTACCCTAAGTGAGGAAGACCTGATGCTTTACCATCAACAAATGATGACTGAAATAACCCTTCCCCAACTGACTATGATTGAGGATACCCTCATAAGAAAATCACTGGAAAACTACTCCCTTAGTGTAACCCACCTCAACGAATATCTGCGCTGCCCCATCAGCTTCTATTTTAAATATATTCTATCCATACCCACAGCCAAAAACGAATATCTTGCCTTTGGCAATGCCATGCATGAAGCTCTTGAACGGTTCACCAAGACCCTGCTCAATGAGAAAACCCTGCCACCACCGGAAACCCTGCTGCATTACTTTGATCACGCTCTTAAGACCCAGGAAGAAGCATTTACTATCAGTCAGTATCAACGCAGACTGGAGTACGGCAGAAAAATACTAACTGATTATTACCATCAACATATCGTCAACTGGAATCGCAATGTGCTCACCGAAACCAGAATCAATCAGGTTGAACTGGATGGCATTCCCCTCAACGGGCGCATAGACAAAATGGAGTTTGAAGGGAAAAGGGTAACGGTGATAGATTACAAAACCGGAAAGCCACAAAATGCGCAAAAAAAACTTTTACCCCCTGACGGGGAATACTGGAGGCAGGCCGTCTTTTACCGCATCCTCATCGAACGCTCACGCAAGCAAGACTGGATCTTTGCATCCGCAGTAATTGAATTTTTGGAACCCGATGATAAAGGCACTTTCCTGAAAATACCCTTCACTGTCAGTGATGAAGATGTACAGATACTCACCGGGCAGATAAAAACGGTCTACAACAATATCATGCAATTGCAGTTTAACACCGGCTGCAATGACCCGTCCTGCGAATGGTGTAACTTTGCAAAATCACACTATCAGAGTGTGCCACCTGAACTGAAAGAAGCCGAACAATAAATTTTCCCGGCTGTTTTTCTGCATTTAGTACTATATTATAAAGGCGCAACAGCAAACCCCAAAAGACTTTAAAATACTTTTTCTACTTTCGCCTTTAAAGCAATAAAAATTCAATATGGCCCGCATTCTGATTATTGATGACGAAAAAGCCATCCGCAAAACGATTCGCGAAATACTGGAATATGAAGGATACCAGGTTGATGAAGCCGAAAACGGGATGGATGGCCTGAAAATGCTTCAGAACGACCATTACGATATTCTGTTGCTAGACATCAAAATGCCCAAAATGGACGGCATGGAAGTGCTGGAAGAAGCGTTGAAGCTGGTGCCTGATCTTCCGGTAGTGATGATATCCGGTCACGGCACCATTGAAAACGCAGTGGAAGCCGTTAAAAAAGGCGCATACGATTTCATCTCCAAACCCCCCGATCTCAACCGCCTGCTGATTACCCTGCGTAATGCTCTGGATAAATCTTCTCTGATTACCGAAACCAAAGTGCTGCGCAGAAAGGTATCTAAAACCCGGGAAATCATCGGTGAATCGCCCTCCATAAAAAGAATCAAAGAAACCATAGAACGTGTTGCCCCCACGGATGCACGGGTGCTTATTACCGGTGAAAATGGCACCGGCAAAGAGCTCGTTGCGCGGTGGATTCACGAAAAAAGCCAGCGCGCAAAATATCCGCTGGTGGAAGTAAACTGTGCTGCCATTCCTTCCGAATTGATAGAAAGTGAGCTCTTCGGTCATGAGAAGGGAGCCTTCACTTCCGCCATCAAACAACGCATCGGTAAGTTTGAGCAAGCCAATGGAGGAACTCTCTTCCTGGATGAAATTGGCGATATGAGTCTCTCGGCTCAGGCCAAAGTGTTGCGTGCCCTTCAGGAAAATAAAATCACCCGCGTAGGCGGTGAAAAAGAAATCCCGATTGATGTACGCGTAATAGCCGCAACCAACAAAGATCTGGTCAAGGAAATTGAAAAGGGCACTTTTCGGATGGACCTTTATCACAGGCTTGGCGTCATCCTTATTCACGTACCCACACTAAACGAGCGTATTGAAGACATACCCCTGCTGGCAGAAATATTTGTAAAGGAAATCTGCGAAGACTATAGCATCCCCAAAAAGACGATCACGCCCAAAGCCCTGCAGGCCTTACAAAAAATAAAGTGGACCGGCAACATTCGCGAGCTGCGCAACATCATTGAAAGGCTCGTCATTCTCAGTGAAAACAAGATCACTGAAGAGGAGGTGAAAAATTTTGTTCCCTCTGTACAAACCAAGCTGGATCCCACAGACCTCTTTGAACAGTTTAGTAAATTTCAGAGCTTTAAAGATTACATGGAAAAACTGTTTATTGAACACAAGCTCAGAAAAAACAACTGGAACGTCTCCAAAACCGCTGAAGAGATTGACATTCAGCGCAGCCACCTTTATAATAAAATTGAGAAGTACGAGTTGCAGAGAAACTGATTGCTCCAAGCCAATCCGGACACATCTGCAACATATATGAAGTCCTCCGGTTCAAAGGCCGTGTATATCTTTAAGCCACTCCAGAACAGGAGGCAGCACTTCATCTACGTTTTCGTGCAGCATGGCATGGTCTAACCCCTCATAAAGCTGCAACTTCTTCTTACAGGTAAGCCGCTCATGCAGCCATGTGGTGTAACTTACCGGAAAGATATGATCAGCCGTACCTGTAATAGTCATCACCGGTACCTGAATCTCTTCCACCGGGCGTGGTATAGGCGTAGAAGCCAGCGACCGTAAAGCCCTCAAAGAAATAGATTTCAATGCCAGCGGATCCATTTCCAAAAATCGCTGAGCCGTCCCGAAATAACTCACTTTAATTTTCTCCAGATCAATATAGGAGGTTACCGGTATCTGCCTGCTGTCACTGCCCAGTTTCATCAGCACGGGCTTCAGCAACCGCGTAAGATTGGGATATTTAACCAGATTGAGGGTTTCCGGTGCAGTCAGATCTGCGATATTCTGACAGATCACCGATCTGAGGCGGGTGTCTTTTGCCGCCATATAGAAAGCGATAATGCCACCCTGACTGCTGCCTACCAGAGATACCTCGCGATTAAACCGATCAATGGCATAGGAAACCGCCTGTGCGGCATCCCGCATAAGCTCCTCAACCGAGTAATCGCCCCGCTGGCCTTCACTGCGCCCATGCCCACGGGGATCCAGGCCCACTATGTTAAAACCCGCCAGGCCAAGTTTGTACAGAAACTGCCCGTAGCATAGGGCATAGATGCCTGTTCCTGGTAAAAACACGACAGTAGGAGCATCCTTGCCTGCTTCATATATGTCCAGGTGCAGGCGCAGACCATCCGACTCAATCCAATCCTCCGTGAAATAACGGTATATCGGAGGATAATTCAACTCGTGGGTGATAAACTCAAAGTATTCCTGAGCAGAACCAAAAACTTTATCCTTAACTTTTAAAACCATATTACAACCTTATTGTGCAGCTTTGATACGGATTTCCGACAGGCAAGGTTAATCATTATTTGCTTACACAATGACAGCCTGATATGTCAGAACTACACTACCCGGAGCACATCAGGCGACATTTTTTCAGCAAAGTAGGCACAAAAAACCCCATACGCCCTTTGCAAGGTTGTGGCATGATTCCTGATCATAAATATGCACCATTTTTTAAAAACCCAAAAACGCATTACAAATGGATCCATTTAAGAAGTTCCTTTACGCAGGAGTGGACCTGGTTGCTGACACTTCTGAAAAGTTTACCAAAACCGTACATGAACTGGTAGACAAAGGAAAGATTTCAAGCACCGAAGGCAAAAAACTCGTTGACGAGTGGATTGAGAAAGCCGAAAATGCAAAGGAAGAGTTTGAACAAAGAGTAAAAGAGCTCTCCCAGAAATTCGGCTTCACCGAAACATCCGAAGAAGAAGAGCTGGAAAAGCTCAGAAAACGGGTAAGCGAGCTGGAAGCCAAGCTGGGTAAAACAACGACTTCTTCCAGTAAGAAAGAAAAAGCTTCTGCAGCCTGACCGGTCTCGCAGGTCCGAAAACAAATGCCGGGTATTCGTATAGGATCCCGGCATTTTTATTTTAATCTTTTTCGTCTACCCTAAATGATTTTTACAGGGAAACTTATTTAAATACCTTTGCAATGCCGTAAGCAGGTGTTTTCCAGGCTGTGATTTTCAATCAGACTTTCAGAAATATCAACCGAACACGTGAAATTATTGCCGTATTGATCAAATACGGCTTTGAAGACATCATAGCCAATTCCACGCTGCGCAATTTTGTCCCCGAACGGATGCGGCTGTCCTGGATACGGCAAGACAAACCCGCCCTGGAATATACCCGGTATGAACGCATTCGCATGGTTGCCGAAGAGCTTGGCCCCACCTTTATTAAGCTGGCTCAGGTGCTCAGCAACCGGCCGGACATGCTCCCGGAAGCCCTTATCAAGGAACTGGAAAAGCTGCAGGACAATGTGCCGCCTTTCCCTTATGAACAAGTGCGTGAAATCATTCACACAGAGATGGGAGGCGAGCTGGAAGAATTCTTTGAAAATTTTTCACAAAAACCCATAGCCTCGGCATCCATAGGGCAGGTGCATCTGGCCAGTCTGAAAAACGGGCAGAAGGTAGTAGTCAAAGTACAGCGCCCTGACGTGCGCGAAACGGTAGATCAGGATATCTCTATTATAAAAGAGATTGTGTCACGCACCGAGCGCTATTTGCAACGTCAGGGCATCATCAATGCGATGGACGTAGTGCTCGCTTTTGAACGCAGCATGCACAAGGAGATGGATTATCGCAACGAGGCCCGCAACATTGAACGTTGCCGGCAGCTCTACCAGAATTATAAAAATTTTTACATCCCAAAGGCTTTCCGCGAGTACTCCACCGACAAGGTGCTGGTCATTGAATTTACCGATGGCTGCAAAATATCCGATGTACAGCAGATGCGGGCATGGGGCCTTGATCCGGCAAAGGTTGCTGAAAACGGCATGAGCATTTACCTGACTATGATTTTTGAACACGGGTTTTTTCATGCTGACCCTCATCCGGGAAATGTTTTTGTTCGTCAGGATGGCGTCATTGCCCTGATAGATTTCGGCATGGTGGGCCAGCTCACCACACAAGATAAATTCAATTTTGCAGGCATCTTCATCAGCTTTGCCAAGCAGGATGCACGCCAGATGGCCATGTATATGCGCAGGCTTTCACTGGAAGACCAGATTACTGATGACCGCCAGTTTGAATATGACCTGAACGACCTGATTGATGACTTCGCCACGCTGGATGTCAGCGAAAGCAACATCGCTGACATGATATCACGCTTGCAGAAAATTATGTATGACTATAAAATGCGGTTCCCCGGAGGTGTGTTTTTAATTTTCCGGGCTTTTGCCATCCTGGAAGGCATTGGCAAGCAACTACATCCGCATTTTAATACCTACGAATTTATAAAGCCCTATGGCGCCAAGCTGCTCCGGGAGCGGCTTAAACCCAAATACCTTCTTTCGGAACTGGATTATCGCATCTCTGCCATTACGTCTTTTCTCAACACATTTCCGGGCGAAATCAGAGAGATAGTTACAAAAACCAATCGTGGGAAGCTGCATTTTGAAATTGAACATCAGGGCTATGGCTATCTGCTGAAGAAGCTTGACAGTATCACCAACCGCATTGCCATAACGCTTATTATCGTTGCGCTGATCATCGGCTCATCTATCATCATGCTAGCCGACCTGCCGCCCCAGCTGATATCGCCATCGGGGTATCCCTATATGAGCTTGATAGGCTTATTTTCTGCTGCCGGATTATTTATCCTGCTTGCCTATGCTATTCTGCGCAGAAGGAAATATAAATAAATCAAATAAGCACCAGCCCGATCTGTATCAACCCAATCACAAAGCCGATTGCCGCACCGATTAATTCAATAAAACGGAATTCCCTCTCCAGCACTTGCATGATGAGGCGTTCCAGCCGCTGCGGGGAAAGGTTAGAAATTTTTTCTACAATGATTTTTTCTATATCCAATTTACCTTCCATATTGGCAATGTACTGAGCCACGATTTGCGGAGCAAGCTCATCGACCTCTTCCAGAAAATCATTTTTGAGTTTTTCTTTTGTTTTTTTTCTGATAAAAAGTGCCATCCAGGGATAATTGGCAGGGAAGGTGGTGCTCAGATAATCTTCTATCTTGGATTCAATTTTTCTGTTAATCATCTGAATATTCTCCGGATGACTGATTTGCTCCTTAATATCATGCAGGGAAAGCAGCTCTTCTGATACCAACCTCCCGATTTTTTCAGCCACAAGCTGCTGCCTTTTGGGGAAAATTCCCTGAACTACCAATGGCCCTATTCGCACGGGGCGATATGGCCGGAACAGCATTTTCACCGCTATGTAATTGGTAAACCATCCGATAATAGCAGCTATCAGGGGTAATGTTATTATCAGTGGGTTTGTCATCTTATTGCTTGCGCACTTCCTTTGGCAATCAAAAACTGGCCGGAAATATAGAGTGTCATAATAAAAAAGTCTGCCTGCCACAGGTGCCCTTTAAAGTAAAAGCGGTCCAAAGCAATCAAACTGTCTGAAATCATAAATAACATTGCTCCGAGCAGCACAGACTGAAAACTTCTGTAATCCACATTGCCATAACGCGCAATGGCCATGATAACCATAACCGTTATGACCAGCGCATACACTACCACCGGCAGTTTCATAGAAGCCTCCAGATGGTTAAAGATTAAAATTATCATCCCAGCGGTTAAACCTATAAATGGTAAAGCCAGCCAGGGCTTTCGCTTGAGAATCATGTCGCGCCCAGCTTCTTTGACTTCTTTGGTGAAAACACCGATATAAAGCAGATGCGTTATCAGAAAAGCACCGAGTCCGCCAAGCAAAAACAACTCATCTTTCTTCATGAGCAAAACATCTCCCACCCATGAAAATACAAATGCACCTGTCATGATGTAATGTAATTGCGAGCGATGCCCACGGGTTGCCGATAAATACCACAGAATGAGCACCGGCATGAGCAATGGCTTGGTAACAGAAGAGAGTATGTCATATACCAGCAATAGAGAAGCCAGGTGCAGCACCGCGACAAGAAGGTATATTTTCTGAAAAGCAGTTGTCATAACCCGTGTCTTTTCAATGATTTTTTAGGTGTAACTTTTTTGCATTGCCCATAAATCAATTAACCGGCCTTTCGCCTGAAGTTTCCAACCGCAAACCAATACTCATTACCGCTGGTAATTCATCCATGCGCATGATCTGCTTTATCCTGAACATATACTCTCCGGTTTTATTGAAATAGGCTCTCTCCTGAATGGGCACCTGCAGGTCACAGATATCTCCCAGACAGGTGCCATACCACCGTCCATTCTTGTCGGCAAGGGGCAGCTCTACTCTTTTCTGCAATTCCAAACCATCAGGAAAACGCGTAGTGATATTTACCCACAGATTACTGTAAGGATAGTAGCGTGTATGCCTGATGTTGATATAGACATTATAAAGCCGGGTTGTATCTGTTATTGTCACATGAAACTCCGGTTCGTACTTCACATTCCATGTGTATTTGGGAATATCCAGGTTCTGGTCAAAGACCTGGTTGGAATCACATGCCCAAAACAGTGAGCAGCATATATAAAATGGGAGCACTCCCCGAAGGAAGGGCTTCACAGGAAGTATTATTTTGTAAGTATTCTTAAGCATATTTAACGCAGGAAGCGTCATGAGCCGAGATTGTTCCTTTTGTTTTTGCCTTTCCTGCGATGCCCGCCCTGATTATTGCCTGTCAGAGAGTTTCTCTCCCCGTGATTAGCCGGACGCTGCTGTTTGCGGGCTTGTTTTTTCTTTCGTCTTTTGCCAGTTGTTTGCTCCAAGGATTCCAGAGAAATATGCCCGACCAATTCATCCTGGGCACCGGAAAGGTCTTCTTTGCCTGATGTATCAGTAACCAGATCTTCCGGTTTTTCGCCTCTGGCATTCATCGCCAGGATTTCCTTTACCTGATCGAGGGTAAGGGTGTATATCTTTGAATCCTCGCGATAGGCATACATCATCAGCCGCTTCAGAATATCGGTTTTTTGCAGAAAGGCAGTGCCCTTAATGGTTTCCAGGCGATCGGCATTTTTCGGAAACTCATCAAGAGCTTCCAGATAGGTGTCTAGCTCATAATTCAAACAGCATTTCAAACGTCCGCACTGGCCGGAGAGTTTTTCCAGGTTAAGGGAAAGATTCTGATAACGGGCAGCAGCCGTGGATACGGACTTAAACTCAGTGAGCCAGGTGGAGCAACATAATTCTCTTCCACAATCACCAATACCACCTAGGCGACCGGCTTCCTGGCGGGCTCCGATCTGCCGCATTTCTATTTTCATTTTGAATTCCCGGGCATAGACCTTAATCAGCTCACGAAAGTCAACCCGTTCACCTGCCGTGTAATAAAAGGTAACCTTTTTATGGTCTGCCTGTATTTCCACATCGGAGACTTTCATATCCAGCTTCATATTGCGGGCAATAGCGCGGGCGCGCATCATGATGTCGTGTTCCCGGCTGCGGGCAGCCTTCAGATTGTCCATATCCTTTTCGGAAGCTTTGGCGATAATGTTCTTCAGCTCCGAGCGGTCGCGCACATGCTTCTTTTTCATCTGCAGCATTACCAGTTCACCGGAGAGCGTAACCTCCCCCACATCGGTCCCCATAGCTGTTTCTACCACAACAAAATCGCCCGTTTCTATAGGCAGGCCTTTTTCGTTTTTAAAAAAACCTTTGCGGCTGCCATTTTTAAAGCTCACTTCGTGGTAGTTATATTCTTCAAAGGCTGGCAAAACAGGCAGATCGGCTAGCCAGTCAAATGTGTTGAGTTTATTGCAACTGCCCGTGCGGCAGTATCCGTTATTGCGACATCCTCTCGGCAATCCGTTGCTGTCCTGACATCCATAGCAGCCCATAGCGCATCAGCTTTAAAAAATTATTATCCGATTTATCCAAAAACTTTGCTTCCTGCATCAGGCTAAAGTTACTTTATTCTGTTTTAACCGTCTTGCTACCCGCAGAGATAAACTCATGAGGAGTATTTTAGAATGCGCATTTCTTTCCGCATGGAAATGTGCCTGATTGGCCATAGCATACAGATCGGCTATGGTTTGATGGTCGGCTATTTGCAGCAATTGCCCGGCAAGCGCTGCTTCCTCCGCATTCCATACAGGTGCAGGAGTTCCAGTGGCTTGCATAAGCAGCACCTCATGCAGAAAATGCATAAAGTGTTTAAAGAAATTTTTTTGATTCTCTCGTCCTGTGGCCGCCAGACGCTCAATCCAGTTCACTACATCCAGAGATTTTCCCGGATAGCTGCCAGGTAAACACAGCTTCATCCACTGGATAAAAAGCTGCTGTGTTTCCCCGGACAGGCGTTGAAGAAAGTGCAGGGCATCATTGTAGTTGCCATGTGCCTGATGGGCTAAACGATGTGCTTCTTCGGCATCTACTTCATGGCATTGCTGCAAGGCTCGGGCAAGAGCTTGCGCATCCAGGGGCGGTATCTTCAAAATCTGAGTGCGGGAAACTATCGTGGGCAGAAGCAGCTCTGCGTTTTCTGCAATGAGAATGAAGACCGTTCCTTCTGAAGGCTCTTCAATCATTTTCAGCAGTGCGTTGCCTTCCCTACCCAGATATTCAGCCAACCAAATAATCACCACTTTGTAGGATGACTCAAAAGCGCGCAGGCTGAGTTTACGAAGTATATCATGACACTCACGGATGGTGATATTAGGCTGCTTATTTTCGGCATCAAACCGCGCCATCCAGCCGGGCAAATCCAAATAAGGGTTACTCAAGACCGCCTCCCGCCAGTCGGTGATAAATTCATCACAGCGCTCCCTCTTATCTATGCGGGGAAAAGGAAAAGAGAAGTGTACATCCGGATGAATAAGCTTACGGGTCTTGTTGCAGGAAGCACATTGCCCGCAGGAGTCCGTATCACCCTGATTTTCACAAAACAGATACTGGCTAAAAGCCAATGCCAGAGGTAAAGTCCCATACCCGGCTTGCCCCAGAAAAAGCAGCGCATGAGGCACGTGCTGATTACGCACATCAGCAACAAGTTTTTGCTTCAGGGTTTCCTGCCCTATAACTTCCCCGAATAACATGAGCATATGTGCTTTTAAACACCCGGGCCTGCGATGATGTCACACAGATTTTCCCGCACGCACCGGATGGGGTGAAATTACGAGATTTGTCAGTCAAACTATGGATGTATGAAAGTATCCGTTTTCCGGAAAGCCCGCTTTAATGCAGCTCATCGCCTGTATAATACAAGCTGGAGTTTTGAGCAAAACCAAAAGGTTTTTGGCCTGTGCAACAATCCGAATTTTCACGGACATAATTATGAGTTGATCGTAAGAGTTACCGGTGAAATTGATCCGGAAACCGGCTATGTCATAGACCTGAAAATTCTCAAGGACATTATCCAGGAAGAGGTGATTGAACGCTTTGACCACCGCAATCTCAATCTGGATACTGAAGAATTTAAGCAGCTTATCCCTACGGTGGAAAACATTGCAGTAGTTATATACAATCTCCTTCGTAAACGTCTGGATAAGAAATTTGAACTTCAGATAAGGCTTTACGAAACAGAGCGCAATTTTGTGGAATATCCGGCCTGAATTTTATTTTGCAGAGATGCCTTGCAACTGGCGGAATGCCAGCAGCTCTTCCTCTATAGGCATAGGAATAAAACCGGCTGCGCAAGCCTTATCCGAATTAAGAGACACATCAGCCGGACGAGGCGCCAGCAACTGCAGGTCGCTCTGACGCACCGGCTCCAGCTTAGTGAGCGGAATGCCCATTACTGAAGCAATTTTTACTCCTAACGCATAGCGGGACATCCGCTGCCGGCCTCCAAGATGATATATGCCTCTGAACTTTTCAGCAGCCAACAATAATCCTTCAGCTGCGGAAATACATCCCAGCGGACTGCGAAACTCGTCCACAAACAACTTAAAAGAACCTCCTTGCTTTACCGTATTCAACAAGGCGTGCAGATGTCCCTTACTATTGCCCAGCCCTATCAGCAGTGGCAACCGGCATATAGCTGCCTGCGGATATCTTTCCCTTATTGCCCTCTCTGCTTCAGCTTTTTGTGCGCCATAATAACTGAGCGGATTTACCTCATCTTCTTCCATATAGTTTCCCTTCTGTCCGTCAAAAACCAAATCTGAGGAGGTAAAAACAAAAGGAATATCTTTTTCTGCACAAAGACCGGCTATCAAAACAGCAGCCGCAACGTTTATCTTATACGATTCTTCGGGGTGCTGCTGGCAGTAACCTGCTTCTGATATGGCTGCAGTGTGGATGACTGCCTGAGGACTTATAGCATTGAAAAGGGACTGTACTTCAGCCGGACGGGTCAGATCGGCTTTATGCAGCACCACACCCTTGTGGTCAAAGGCTGTCTTATGCACGATTCCATGAATGCGCCATCTCCCAGCGGCAAGGTTACATATATGGCGCCCCAGCAATCCGCTGGCTCCCGTTAACATCAACCTTTTCATCCGTGCATTAAACCGGATTTGACCTCTCTACAAGGTCAAAATAACCCCGGTCACATTTGTAATACCGCAATATACCATATTGTTTGCTAAAGTATACTTCACAAACGATTGAATCTGCGGTAGTGCTGGGTTCCCTAAAGACATAAACCTGCTGATATACTCTGCCATTTATACGTACTGAATCCAGCGGGCGGGAAAGGTCAAAGGAACGATAAACATCGTTGAGCATAAAAAACTTACGGATGTCCTGCTTGTCTTTAATGAGGTAAATGCGGAAGTGCTCCTGGAGTTCCGGACTTTTTATCTCAACCTCTGCCTCCAGGGGATATTGCCTGCGCCCCTCAGAAAAATCAGAATGATATCGCACATACAGACGATGTACTTGTCCGGCTTCGTCCGTAAAGACAAGGGTATCATTATCCCGATATACCAGCCACGAGAGCTCTTCGGAAGTAAACCCTTCCGGTGCCGGTGCACTGCAGGAGGAATACAGCATTCCACAAACAATAATGCTCCATGCTATAGCCGTTATGATCTTGCATCTTTTCTTCTTGCTTGCCATCGCCAGCCTGGGGAAAATATACTCTTAGGCGCAAAGATAATACTACGTATTTACACCTAATTAGGTTTTCTGAAATATCAGGGTTGAGTATAAACAGGTCGCAATTGATAAGCCATTTTCCTGAGCAGTGCAATCAGCCCGTTTTCACCGGGCAGATGGAGGGCTCCCACTGCTATAAAGGTGGGTTGCATAGAAATTATAGAGTCAATGCGCTCAGCCATACGCAGGTTACGCTGCACCACCAGCGCCTCATTAAACCTATCAGGATATTCAGCTTCCCTATAAAGCTCATACAAGGCTTCCAGATCCTGCTGCAGGTAGTAGCGCATAAGCTTCTCCAGCATAAGAGAATCTTCTCCTGTGTCATCCATCTGGGCAACAAGCATCCTCGCCTGATCTTTCAGGCTGATGGCCTTAAGGGCATTCAACTGTTCTTCTACCGACTCCAGGCCAATCAATTTTTTACCCTCTTCGGTAGCCTGTTGTTCAAAAAAAGCATCCATGGTGAATAGTACATCTCTTTGCATAGACTGTTTCATAAATAATGAAGCTGTAAAAACTGGCATGATGTAATCTATCACACCCGCATACATACCCAGATGAGAGGAGGCATAATCCTTTACTTTTTTATAATCTTCTTCGCTGAGAAGCATGTCCAGAGTGGTGTCTTGCATGGTAATTAATTCAATTAAGGAAAACGGGTTGTCCATAAGGGCACTTGTGAGTACTTCTACGGCTACAGCATTGCAGGCATGGAATTTTATCATTACCGAGTCCGGAAAATCATGTACCCGCTGATCACGCGTATGTATAGTGCCGTAGAGATAGGAGGGTGCCGATAAATGCGGAGCATGAATTTCCCACAGCAAGGAGGCGGGCTGGGAAATTGCCGGACATACCCACAAGGCCAGCAATATTGCAAGGCTATGTTTGATCATGGCATACCTTTTTTCTTTCATAAGCCGGAAGCTACAAGCCCGGATACTTCTGATGGCAGAAGGAAATAAAACATCGCGGTAAAACTAAAATTAGCCGAAGAACTCAGAAACCCGCCTCAGGCGACCATCTAAAAACTTAAATACCGTATAAAAGTTTCACTATTGCACTTTACGGAAAATATGTCTCCGGCCAATTGCCTTGCCGGGAAATTTCTATAAATTTGCAATCCCTTAAAAACCCCGGGTGGACCCTTCAATCAAAATATTTTCCGGCAGTGCATCGCGCTACCTGGCCAAAAAAATTGCCGCCTGCTACGGGCAGCCGCTGGGCAATCTCACCATTCAGCGGTTCAGTGACGGAGAGTTTCAGCCTATCATTACTGAAAATGTGAGAGGCTCCTTCTTCTTCATCATTCAGTCCACCTTCGCCCCATTTGACAATCTGATGGAGTTGCTGATGATTATTGACGCTGCCAAGCGGGCCTCAGCCGATTACATCGTAGCCGTGATTCCTTATTTCGGGCTGGCCCGGCAGGATCGCAAAGACCGTCCCAGAGTATCTATAGGAGCCAAACTGGCTGCCAATCTGATTACGGCTGCCGGGGCTAATCGTGTCATGACCATGGATTTGCATGCCGGACAGATTCAGGGTTTCTTTGATATACCCGTTGACCATCTTAACAGTTCAGCTATTTTCATACCCTACATTGAAACCCTAGGCCTCTCCAACATTACGTTTGCATCACCGGATGTGGGCAGCACGGCTCGTGCGCGTTCGTATGCCCAGCACTTTAATGCCGATCTGGTGATCTGCGATAAATATAGGGTGCGCGCCAATGAAATAGCCCAAATGACAGTAATAGGTGATGTGACCGGCAAAAATGTAATCCTGGTGGACGACATCATTGACACAGCCGGCACCATCTGCAATGCAGCATCCATTCTTATAGAAAAAGGAGCTGAAAGTGTAAGAGCATTCTGCACCCATCCGGTGCTTTCAGGAAATGCCTATGAAAGAATACAAAACTCCAAGCTCACCGAACTGGTGGTGTGTGATACTATTCCGATAAGAGACGAAAAACCTCATGATAAGATCAAGGTGCTATCGGTAGACGAAATTTTTGCTACGGCCATAAGGCGCACCCATGAACATAAATCCATCACTTCTTTATTTATAAATCCTTACTAAAAGCAATCTTGAATTATGAAATCACTAACTCTGGAAGGCACGCTGCGCGAAGAAACCGGCACAAGAAAAGCCCGCAAATACAGAAGAGAAGGTTTCGTTCCCTGTGCCATTTACGGGCGTGGTGAAACGTTACATTTTTACGCCCCATACAATGCATTTCAGAAAATTATTTATACCCCTGAATTTTTCACCGTTACGGTGAAAATCGGGGCTAAAGAGTACAACACCATACTCCGGGAGGCTCAGTTCCACCCAGTAACTGACCGCTTATTGCATGCGGATTTTCTGGAGCTGGAACAAACCAGAAAAGTCACCACGGAAGTCCCTGTAAAGCTGGTGGGACAGCCGGCAGGGGTAAAGGCAGGAGGCAAATTAGACCAGAAAATGAGAAAACTAAAAATCAGGGCTCTGCCTCAGCATCTGTTAGAGTATATCGAAGTCAACGTGGAGCCGCTGGAAGTGGGAAAATCCATCCGGGTTCAGGATATTAAAATGCCCAATATAGAAATTCTCAATGCGGGATATCTGCCTGTTGCAACGGTCTATGCTACCCGCACAGCTGACAAGGCCGGGGCCCCCGCATCAGCCACACCGGCAGCTGGTGCGGCTAATGCCGCTGCTGGGGAGAAAAAGGCAGAAGTTAAAACAGAAAAGAAATAAAGTACCTGCCAGCTGCGACCATGGTCTCTTCCATGTGCCGGTAGGTTAACGACCTGAATTCTGCGTGAAATTTCTCATTGCTGGTCTGGGAAACATTGGTGACGAATATGTAAATACCCGTCACAACATAGGTTTTCAGATTGTGGACCGTCTGGCCGGTGAAATCCCTGGTTTTACTTCCGGAAGGCTGGCTTATCATTGCAGCGTCAAATACAAAGGGCGTACCCTCTATCTGATTAAACCCACCACCTACATGAATCTGAGCGGCAAGGCAGTCAAATACTGGCTAGACAATCTAAGAATGCCTCTTGAACACCTTTTGGTAGTTACCGATGATATCGCCTTACCCTTTGGCAAGCTGAGAATCAGAAAAAGCGGCAGCGATGGGGGGCACAATGGCCTCAAAAGCATTATAGAAGCCTTAGGCACCAACGCCTTCCCCCGCCTGCGTTTTGGCATCGGCAGTAATTTCCCCAAAGGATACCAAACCGAATATGTGTTGGGCACATGGACGCCTGAAGAACAAAAGATGCTTGCTGAAAAAATTGATTATGCCTGTGAAGCCATCCGAAGTTTTACGACCCTCGGTATTGATCGCACCATGAATCTTTTCAACTAACGGTGTGTATAAGCGTAGTGCGGGTTTCGGATCGGTTCACTATCCACCGACACTAATGATTTTTTAAATGATAAAAGCCTCACTTTTACCTTTTCAGCCCGCATTACGCTTATACTTTGTTGTGTTTTAGTTGCGCCCCTTTTTTCTTATTTTATTTCTGTCACTTCTTCATATAAGACCGGCAGCTTATCTTGCCTCATTCTGAATTTTGTTCCATGATTATGACCTGTCCGCGCGTCAAAGTCCACTAGAATGTAATTTTTTTCTATAGCTTCTACAAACTTCTCAATGGACAACTTTTTAAGCATCAAAATTTTGTTATAATGGTAGTATTCTTCTCCCTCTATTCGCTTCACTTGTGCTTGTACATAAAAACAGTTGTGTAGCTTGGTTCCGGCTTTATGTAACAAGTCATCAAAACCCCAATAAGGTTGAGGATCAAGTTCTCCCAGTCCTATTCTTTCTTTAACTGTTTTTAGCCAATTTGCATGTCTCTCCGCTACGGCTGAAGCATCAAATGAAATCAATACCTTTTTTTGTTTTCTGTCAACGATTACCATAAATCCTCTATCGCTTCTATTTCGACCGCCTATTGTTTGTCTGAAACTCATTTCATTGTCAGGATATTTTGAGCCAGCTTCTTGATGAGTCCAACCATATCTAAGTAGAAAAATTTGAGGTACGAATTTTAATGCTCTTGGAGATGGCTCCATGTGAAACAATGTAGTGAGGGAAGATGTGTTTTCTCTTTGACATTTTAATTCCCATTCTGCGGCATTTGGAATTGGTAAATTGTTTTCTTCTATGCCAAGCAAATCTTCAAGCGTATTCCCAATACCACCAGAATTTCCTGGGCGTGCATTTTTAACCCAACCCATTGCTCTTATCTTTTTTAACTCGTTAATGAGTTGTTCTTTTGTGTATATTTTCATTCTTATTTCTTCTTTATCGGGGGCTTCCAGAAATCCAAAAGATACTCAAATGTTGTCCCCATTGTTATATAGTTGCTTGGCCATCCAAAAATTCCAATATTGTTAACAATATTTCTTCTGTCCCAAATAATAATATTACGTAATTCATAACCTCTTTTTCTTAATTCTTCTACAAGTGCAATGTGTAATGTTATTCTTTGGTTTTCCCACCACATGTCCGATACGTTGATAACACAATGTCCTTTTTCTTTGAGTAATGGCAGTAAATCTTCAAAAATGTCTCCCATTGCCTCTTCCCACTTGTCAATTTCATAAGTGCCTAAATCTCTTTCATCTTGTGAATATTGCTCAACTTTTAAATATTGGTCATTTTTCCTATCTCGCCTTGATTTGTTTTTTCTTTTTCTGTTAAGCAAGTTAGCATAAGGGGGTGAAGTCCATATTAAACTTATAGTTTCTTTGTCCAAGTATTCTTTAATATTTCTTGCATCGTCTTGAATTGCTAACTGCTTAGAATTGTTAAACATATTCTGATTAGTTAGTCGAGAACTGCAGAGCTTGATATAGTTAGGGTTTAGGTCAAAACCTACTGCATTTCTATTTGTGTCTTGTGCTGCCACAAGAGTTGTCCCACTTCCGACAAATGGGTCAAGCACAATCTCTCCCTCATGAGTGAATAATTCAATGACTTTCCGTGCTAATGAAATTGGAAATGTTGCAGGATGGAGATTTTTATCTCGGATGTCTCTATTTTCATAAAAGAACTCCCAAACTCCTAATTGTGATTTTAACCAGTCCTTAGCAGTCATACAGTTGATATGTGTCGGGCCACAATCACACGTCTTTTTGTAATTAAGTCCAAGTTTTTTGTTTTCTTTCTTAGCATTTTTTGTGTCTTTTTCTACTGTGATTTCTTTCATTTTTTTAATATTATATAATTGTTCAAAGGTCGTCATTTTATTTGTTTTCTTTTTAAGGGGCGAAATTAAACACAACATGAAAGTCATTTGTGTCGGAAGAAATTATGCCGAGCATGCCCGGGAACTGAAGAATGCTGTTCCCGATGAACCGGTCATCTTCATGAAACCTTCTACTGCCCTCATCCGCAACAACAAAGTGCTTTTTTATCCGCAATTTACCCGGCAGCTTCATTATGAAGGGGAACTGGTACTTAAAATCTGTAAAAACGGAAAAAGCATTGAGGAGCGGTTTGCCCATCGCTATTTTGATGAAATCACCGTAGGCATTGACTTTACAGCACGCGATATTCAGGCACAGAGCAAAACAAAGGGGTTGCCCTGGGAAACTGCCAAAGCATTTGATGGCTCCGCAGCAGTAGGCAACTTTGTACCTTTGCATCAGCTACCCGATCTTAATAACATTCACTTTTCCTTGCTGCAAAACGGCAAAGAGGTACAAAAAGGCACCTCAGCAGATATGCTTTTTAGCTTTACACAGCTGCTTAGCTACATCTCCCGTTACTTTACTTTACTGAAAGGCGACCTTCTTTTTACCGGAACACCTGCCGGAGTGGGCGAAGCGCACATACATGACACGTTTGAAGGCTATCTGGAAGGAACAAAGGTTTTGACCTGCAAAGTGAAATAGCTTCTCCCCTCCCCTTCATTTTTTAGATACTTTAAAAGCAAGGTTACAGGCCTGTAAGCCGGGTTCTGTTTTTCGCACGAAGACGAAACGTCTATCATTTATCTGGTCCTGCTGTCACCAACAGGATCTTTCAGCCAACCCCCCGGGGCTCCGCATTCCTGCGGATTGAGCGAGCAACCCTGTCCTGAACATTTTCAGGGCCCCGGTATATTTGGCCTTTCGGCTTGCAAGGTTTGCCCCACCGATGAGTTGCCCCATCGGAGCGTGAGCTCTTACCTCACGTTTTCACCCTCATCCGCCAATGGCGGACAGTTATTTTCTGTGGCACTTTCTGTTCCTGCCCGAAAGCAGGACCCTCCCGTTAGGAGGTGCAATGCTCTGTGCCGCCCGGACTTTCCTCCTGCCTTGTGGCAGGCGATAGACCAGCCTGCAACCCTGATTTTAAAGAACATCTGCCTGATTTAACGCGGATTCCTCCGTTATGATTCCTTTTATTTGAAAGTGATCTCTGTTGCCCCGCCATGATATTTCCTGTCTGTAAGAAGCCGCATATTTTTTATATGCGGGTGGCCTTCCAGCGTCCGGTAAACTGCCTCTCTAAGCCGGTTTTTGCCTTTCCCATGTATGACAATCAGCCTGCTGCATCCCGCTGCCAGTGCCTGATCCAATTGACGGTTCAGATGATCAAGCTGGACGAGAAGCTTCTCTGTGTCGTCTGCTTGCGGACTGGCGGTTGTCGTTTCATCCAGATGCAGATCCACTTCGGCTATACCGGAAAAGGCATGTCTGTCTTTAACTTCAACACCTCCCAGCATGAAATGCCTGATCATTTGGACTTGTTCCTCAAAAAAGGTATCTGTCTTTTTCCTTTTGGCCATTTTAGGATAAAATTAAGCCCTGCCGGGGGATTGTGCTTATTTTGGCAGAAGCAAAATCACATGCACTCCGAATTTACACCGCAAAAACTACTGCAGGCAGCTAACCGCATAGCCTCTTTTATCCATCAGACACCTGTATTCACCTGCTCATCCCTGAACCACATGAGCGAGGCCAAGTTGTTTTTCAAATGTGAACATTTTCAGAAAGGCGGAGCCTTCAAAATACGGGGTGCCACAAATGCAGGATTACAGCTCAGCCCCCAACAGCGCCAAAGGGGTCTGGCTACACATTCTTCGGGTAACCATGCGCAGGCTGTAGCCCTGATAGCAAAAAGACTGGGTGTAGCGGCCCACATTGTCATGCCGGAAAACTCCACCGCGGTGAAAGTACAGGCTGTTGCGGAATATGGAGGACACATTCATTTCTGCAAACCCACCCTGCAGGCCAGGGAGGAAAAACTGGCTGAGATACTTCAGCAGACAGGGGCAGCTTTTATTCCGCCCTATAATGACGAGCGGGTTATCATTGGACAGTCTACAGTGGCACAGGAGCTGTTTCATACCGTTACAGACCTGGACATGGTGATTGCTCCGGTAGGAGGCGGAGGTTTGCTGAGTGGTACTTCGCTGGCCGCACATTTTTTCTCACCGCACACACGGGTGTACGGGGCTGAGCCCGCAGGAGCTGATGATGCATGGCAGTCGCTGCGGGCCGGTAGCATTCAACCGGTTGGCCAACCACAAACCATTGCAGACGGCCTGCTCGCCACCCTGGGCAACATTACCTTTGCCGTAATTCAAAAATATAGCACAGGAATCCTGGTAGTTTCCGAGGAAGAAATTATACATGCCCTGCGGCTGATATGGGAGCGTATGAAACTCGTTGTTGAACCTTCCGCAGCCGTAGCGCTCGCTGCTGTGCTGAAAAACAAAAGCCTCTTTAAGAAGAAGCGTGTGGGAATCATTCTCAGCGGTGGTAATGTGGACCTCACCCGCCTTCCCTTTCACTGATTATTTGATGGCAATAGCCGATATTTCCACATGCACATCTTTAGGCAGATGGGCAACCTGGACGGTTTCGCGTGCCGGTGCTGTTGTCTCATCAAAATACTGTCCATACACCTCGTTGACCACCGGAAAACTGGACATGTCCGTAAGATAGATGGTAGCCTTGACCACATGCGAAAAATTCAGACCCGCTGCCTCCAGTATGGCGCCAATATTTTCCATTACCTGTTTGGTCTCGGTGTGAATGTCATCAGTCATCAGCTTGCCTGTATCGGGATGCAGGGCAATCTGACCGGAAATAAAAAGCAGATTATCCCACATTACAGCCTGATTGTAGGGTCCGATGGGAAGCGGTGCGCGGTCGGTACGGATAATATGCTTGTCTGCCATGTTCTTATCTTTATTGCATCAAAAATATTAAATGCGGCCATGAATATAGTTGTTGTTGGTGAGCAAAAACGATTAGATGAACTCCGGTTGCATCTGCCTGAAGAAAAGGTGCGCATCACTTCTTTATTGTGTGCATTGCACGATAAGAAATCTCTTGCTGAAGCCGATGTCATTTTTGACCTTAATCTGGACGAGGAGCCTGAACGCCTGGCTGATTATGCCGAGCTTGACAATACACCTGTGGTAGCCTGTGCCGTAAAGAAAAGCCTTGCCCGCATGGTGCATGACTGTGGCAAAGAGGTGCATTGTAATTTAATCGGGATAAACTGCCTGCCCACTTTTCTTGACCGGAATGTAGCCGAGTTGAGCCTTTACGGAAAAGACCACGAACCCGCCGAAGCCCTGATGCAGGCACTCGGATGGCAATATCGCATTGTAACGGACCGCGCCGGTATGGTTACTCCCCGAATTCTTTGCATGATTATCAACGAAGCTTGTTATACACTGCAGGAAGGCACAGCTACAATGGAAGATATAGATACAGCTATGAAACTGGGCACCAATTATCCGTATGGACCCTTTGAATGGGCTGATCGCATAGGCATCAGAAACGTCTTTGAGGTATTACATGCCGTTTATCAGGAAACCACAGACGAGCGGTACAAAATCTGCCCCCTGCTGCACTCCAAATACCTGCGTGATGAATCGTTTTATTTTTAATGAACACAGTGATTTTTATCATTTTGCAGTCTAATGGCACTCGTGTAACTTTGGTGCCGATCCATGAAAAGCGCAGTTTCCATATTCCTGCTGGCGATAATAAATTGGCAAATATGTCTGAAAGGAGGAATCATAGGCTACTATGTTCTTAATCAGAACTACATTGCCACCACGCTGTGTGAAAACCGCCTGAAGCCAGAGTTACACTGTAACGGAAAATGCTATCTGAAAAAGCAGCTCAAAAAGTCTGATGCCGCAGAAGAAAACAACCGGCAGCTTCCGCTTTCATTGAAAAACATGCATGATTTGCAGCCCTTCATTGAACCCACCCCTATCCGGTTCTCACTGTTTTCAGTATCTGAGGTAATGTTTAAGGCTTTTGCGTTTGCCAAAGAACTTTCATACACCCCGAACATCTTTCATCCTCCGGCATAACTGCAGCCTGCATCCTGCCGAATTGAGCTTTATTTTTTCACTGTAAAATTTTTTGTTATGCGTCTGCTAGCAGTAGTGCTGGTCTTGCTGGGGACGTGGGTAAATGCAGCTTATGCCTGCTCCTGCGGTGCAGCCAGTGGAGGCGGAAATTTCCCTGGCATAATACCCCAGTTTCACCAAAACACGATAGGTCTGCGGTGGAACCATGCGGGTTCGGATGTAACCATATTGACTGATGGCCGAAGAATTGCCCGGCATGATTACAATAGTGTTGAACTATGGGTACGTTATTATCCGGTCAGGCGGCTTCAGTTGATGCTATCCCTACCCGCTATATTCAACCGGAAAACAGACCGTGACGTTACCGAAGGTGTTAACGGCATAGGAGATCTTCTGCTGGAGGGAAGATATATGCTTGCCCGAAGTTCAGACAGCTCCTGCTCTCCCTGGAAGCATGTTCTGCTGGTTGGCGGAGGCATCAAGGTGCCCACCGGACGCCATGACCTTAAAAGCGGAGGAGAGCTGATCAGTCCTGCCTTGCAACCCGGCAGCGGAAGTGTTGACTTCACTGTCAACACGACCTATACCATACGGTACCGCCAGCTCGGAATGCAGGCTGATTTTAGCTACAGGGTCAACCTCCCTAACCGTCTGGACTACCGCTACGGCAATCGGCTGGGAAGCGCTCTACAGTTGTTTTACTGGATACGGGCTGGTCGCATGGCTATTTTGCCGAATGCCGGTGTATTTGCCGAATACTTTAGAAAAGATCGGCAAAAGGATGTGCTGAAATACAACAGCGGAGGCAGCATGATCTATGCAACCAGCGGAGCAGACCTTTACTATGGCAGAATTGCCCTGGGATTTACTTTCCGCCAGCCGGTTTTTCAGAAACAGGCGTACGGAGAAGTACAAAGCAAAGCAAGCTGGCAATTACATGCTTCTGTTTTCTTTTAACTGTTTTCTTTTAACTGAGATTTTTTCATTCACACAAAAAAGACAACTCATGAAATACATTAAAATGCTTTTTTCAACTTTACTGATGATTTCTATTTTTTGCTTTACCGCGGTGACCTTCACCGGGTGTGATAAAAAGGATGATGACCATCATAGCGGTCCTGACACGCAGGCTCCGGTATTTAATATCACATCTCCGACACCTATGCAGGTTTTTAATAATGGAGATACCGTCTTTCTCAGAGGAACACTCACGGATGACAAAAGCCTGCATGATCTGGAAATCCTGATTAAAAATGCCGATAATGACAGCACCCTCTTTTCATTATCACAGAGTGTGCACGACCTTACCTCCTATAACATTGATTTCTTCTGGAAATCATCGGTAAGTGACCACACAAATGCGCACGTCATTTTCATGGCTGAAGATCATGGCGGCAATATCGGGAGAGACACCGTGCACATCCACATCATGCCCTGAAGCGACATGTATGGAGCACAAAAAGCATGGGTAATACCCATGCTTTTTTTTTCATGTACAATATACCTTATCGTGTATTACCGGTCGGAAATCCGGATGACGCTGCAATCCTGTCTATCTGCTTTTCGTGGTGCCGTATGTGTTCTTCTATGAAGGAGAGAGTCTGATGGATATTAAACCGACCGGCTATCGGATGACGGAAAATGAGCTTCCGGGCGCTTGCTGCATCGAGGTGGTTCAGAAATGCATGCATCTGCTGCCGCACCTGGTCCCATTCAGCACGGAGATTTTCAAAAATGTAGACCTCTTCCTGATGGGGCAGTGCAGCCTTCGGGGCTTTGAATCGGAAAGGGGAGCGCAAAGCGCTGTTTAAAATAAACAAGCGGATTCTGGAGCCTGCTCCGGATTTCGGTATGGAATTTACCGCAAGGATTTTTTTATCCAGATATTTTACCGTGTTGGCTTCTGCATAAATGAGATGGTTAAGCACCTGTAACATGCTCCAGGCTTGTGGTGCAGGGCGGTAGTTTTGCTGCTCATGAGAAAAACCGGCTATGCGTGACAGCAGCTTTTTTCGCTGAGTCTCCAGAGCATTAAATTGCTTTTCAAGGGAAACGATCATGCGTTTAAAATAAGAAAAATACCGTTCAGCAAAGCCATAATGAATGAAACAGTCCTTATTGGGTAAGATTTTTATTCGTAGCGAGACCTGAATTTGCGGTACAGGGCTTTATGCGGATCATCCAAATCAATCTGTCTTCCCTGGATAAAAGCCATTTCCACATTACTGCTTTTTATATCCAGAATATCCCCCGATGCGATAATGAGGGTTGCGTCTTTACCGGGCTGCAGTGTGCCGGTTGTTGCGTCTATGCCCAGAATTTTTGCTGCCCGGCTGGTAATAGTTGCCAGCGCATCTTCTTTACTCAGCCCATATGCCGCAGCTGCACCCGCAACAAAAGGCAGAGAGCGCTGCTCCCAACTCCCATAAACTCCGATACAGAACTCCACACCGGCATTCTGAAGCAGGAAAGGCAGACGATACCCTTCATCCGTATCATCATCGGCACGATCAGGCAACTCAAATACTGCCAGCACAATCACCGGTATATTTTCAGCTCTCAGACGTTCAGCTACCAGATGCGTGTCACGACCGCCCACTATAACCATCTTCACTCCGTAACGCTTACAGAAGTCTATCGCTTCTAGTATTTCAGATGCACGGTCCACATGCACAAAAAGTTTTTTCTGCTGATTAAACAGGCCACGCATGGACTCAAAGCGAAGATTCTTTTCCGATGGGGAATGGTTTTCTGCATAGGCTTTTGCCTGAGCAAAAAAATCATGTAGCCGCCTTATATCTTCTCCATATTTTTCATTGGCTTTGAGCGGGCCAGGCTCACCCCACCAGCCTGTAGTAAGCAGTCTGGAGGGCCAGCGCACATGTATGCCTATGTCTGTTTTGTAGGCCGCATCTTCCCAGTTCCAGGCATCAAGCTGCACCACCGAAGACATGCCGGAGAGGAGTCCTCCGGATGGAGTAATCTGCGCCAGCAGAATACCATTGGAGCGTACCGTAGGAATGATTCGCGAGTCGGTGTTGTAAGCGATAATCGTGCGTACGTTCGGATTAAACTCACCGGTTTCCATAAAGTCACGGGTAGCTCTTACGGCATCAATTTCCGTCAGTCCAAGAGTGGTGTTAACCGCAATCAGGCCCGGATACACATGCTTACCCGCAGCATCAATTTCTATTGTAATATCATCGGGCATCACAAGCCCGGCCTGACCTACAGCCGTTATTTTACCGTTTTCAAAACGCAACACTCCATTTTCAATAACATCACCGTTGCCTGTATGGATGGTAGCTCCGCGGATGACAACCGGTTTATTTTGGGGTGGTGCGGGTGTGGGCACCTGTGCAGAACCGGATAAAAACAGAAAGGCAGAACAAAAGAATACACCCACTGACCATAACCAGGTGCAGAACATCTTACCACTGAAAACCAACATCCTTTTTTTGTTTACCCAGGGGAGTATAATGCCATGCATGTTTGCCGTTCCTTTAATCCCGATAACCTTCCAAATCATCACAATGATAAATGCGCTGTTGCGCTGATGCTACCTTTTGCGTTTTTTCTCCCGCTTTTTTTACTTCCAGCATTTTCTGTATCAGTCGGGCCCGCTCCTGCGCTATCTCTTGCCGAAGGATTTTATCTTTTTCAATATCATAAAAGCATATTCCATCCACAAAGGTTTTTTCCGCCTTTGTATATACCGAGAGCGGATGATCTGACCATATCACGATATCGGCATCTTTGCCGGGTTTTATGCTGCCGGTACGGTTATCAATATGCAGCATGCGGGCAGGATAGAGGGTTACGGTTTTCCATGCCTCCTCTTCCGACAGGCCGCCATATTTGATGGTTTTAGCTGCTTCCTGATTCAGCCTGCGGCCCATCTCGGCATCATCGGAGTTGATGGCGGTTTCCACTCCGCTTTTTATCAACAGGGCTGCATTATAGGGAATGGCATCAATGACCTCGTATTTATACGCCCACCAGTCAGAAAAGGTGGAGGCTTTTGCTCCGTGTGCCTTCATTTTGTCGGCTACTTTATATCCTTCCAGAATATGCGTAAAGGTGTTTACCCGAAAACCCAGCCGCTCAGCCAGACGCATAAGCATAACAATTTCAGACTGCACGTATGAATGGCAGGTTATAAAACGCTTGCCTGCAAGCACTTCAGCAAGGGCTTCCATTTCCAGATCTCTGCGGGGCGTAATTATATCAGCTTTGGTTTTTGACGGTCGGCCTGGCTGAGCACCCTGCAGGCGCAGATATTCCTTGGCACGGGTGAAGTAGTCTTCAAAAATCTGCTCCACACCCATGCGGCTTTGCGGATAGCGCAGATACGGCTGTTCCCAGTTGGAGCGCTTTACATTTTCTCCCAGGGCAAACTTGATAAACTGCGGAGCGTTTTCCAGCTTCATTTTTTCAGGGGGAAATCCCCAACGCAGTTTGATGATCTGCGATTGCCCGCCAATAGGGTTGGCTGAGCCATGCAGCAGCTGCGCTACTACCACTCCTCCTGCTAGTTGACGGTAAATATTGATGTCTTCGGAATTCACCACGTCACCAATGCGTACCTCAGCTGAGCTGGCATGCGAGCCTTCATTTACTCCTCCGCTGATGGCAATATGGGAATGCTCGTCTATAATGCCGGAAGTAACATGTTTTCCGGTGGCATCAATGACGCGCACAGCAGCATCCGACAGACCTATGCCGACAGCAGCAATTTTACCGTCTTTTATCAGCACATCTGCATGCTGCAATATACCTTCCTTTTCGTTCGTCCATACGGTTGCATTCTTAATCAATACGGTTTCCTGTCGGGGATATTCTGTGTAGCCATAGGCAGTAAAGGGGTAAAAAACTTTTCCGGGTTGCGCTGGTGCGGGGGATGGCGATTTTTTCTCTTTTTTCTCCGGGGCTTTCTCCAGAGTAGCTTCCCAGTTCACCCAGCTTCCGTCAGGGAGTTGTCCCCTACCCGACCACTTTTTTTCTTCCATTAATCCGGAGAGGCGTATGATGCGGGTGGAATCTTTTGAAGCGGAGGCGTTGAATACAAGCGTTACAAGGTTGTCTTTGCGGGAAAACTGTACTTCATTTTTTACCGAATCATTTATCACCACCTGTGCCTTCGTTTTAAACGGACTGCCTTCAATAAGCATTTTAAACGGGAGGCTGCCGGCCTGCAGGCGATAAGTGCCATCTATGTTATCGGGGCGGGTATCGTTTACAACATATTTGCGGCCCTGAATCCAGTTTTCAAGAATGGCGGTTTCCTCGTCAAAGATGTCTCCGCTGGTAATGATAAAATTTGCCAGACTCCCTTCGGTTAACGACCCCAGCTTATCGCTTACCCCCAGCAGGTGGGCCGGTGTGTAAGTAAGTGCTTTCAAAGCTGCTTCTTTGGGCAATCCGTTTTTGACAGCTTTTCGCACGTGGGGAAGAAAATCATTCCTGTCTTTTAGTCCGGTTGCCGTAAGGGAAAAAGTTATGCCGGCCGCATGCAGGATTGCAGGATTGTAAGGGGCCAGCTCCCAGTGTTTCATATCGGCAAGATTTACGTTGAGTGCATCAAAGGGGTCTTCCACGTCATAGGCTTCCGGATAGTTTACCGGAATGACAAGAGCGGCACCGGTGGCCCGCACTTCAGCTACGCGCTGATACTCATCGCCTGCTCCCTTGATGATGTATTGAACTCCAAATTCATTGCCTATTTTGTCGGCTCTTAGTAAAGGAAAGCACATCATCCACTTCAAAAATCTGCGGAACAGACTGTATTCTGTTCCATGCATCCAGAGAAATATTATAGGGCACCGCACCTCGGGAAGCAGCATACCATTGGGCATCCAGGTAGCTTTGCCGCAATAATGCTATGGCTCCCATAAGAGAAGTAGGATAATCCTGCAGGGATGAGCCTTTATCAAAGGCGTAATGGGCTGAAGCAATCCCTTTTACAATTTCTTCATTTTCGCGTCTGTTACCCAAGGTCACAAGTACTCCTGATCCGCGGGCAATGCCATCGTGCAAGTGGGTGAGCACGGCCCCAAATCCCTGCTTGCGATAGTCGGCTGCCGTTTTTTCATCGGTTCTCCAGAGTTCATCGGCTCGTGTTTCAGGGTGGATGGCTTCATTCCAACCATAAGCTCCCTTCCGGGAAGACTCAAAACGTGCCTTGCTCCAGCGTTCTTCCCGTGCCGGCATGGAAGGAGCCTGTATACCATAGTCGGAAAATAAATCAATGAATGACGGATAAATATGTGCTCCCCGCACATCAATCACCACGGCATCCGGAGGAATATGCACATTGTTGCCGGCAGCTACTACCTTGCCCTTACTGATCAGTAAGGTAGAGGCATTGAGGGTGGATTGATAATCCAGGTGAATGACCGCATGGGTGAAGGCAAAACTTTCAGGGCGCTTGTCGCTGATATCATTAACGGGAAACATTTCCTGCGCCACCAGCAAGCAGGGTAGCAGCAGAAAAACCATGCTGAATATCTTGTTCATTCCTGAGCAGCGCCCGAATTTACATAATTTAGCTCCGTCCAAAGCTATGGAAAAGACTTTTACCTTCAACAAGATTACCGGATACTATCAGGATAGGGGCAGTGGGTTGCCCGTTGTGCTTTTGCACGGATTTGGAGAAGATGGAGCCGTATGGGACTATGTAGCCGAACATTTGCAATCCGATTGCCGGGTGATTATCCCCGACCTGCCCGGCTACAGGCATAGCGCTCTACCCAGCGAACAGATGAGCATAGAATGGATGGCGGATTTTGTGTTTGCCATACTTGAAAACGAGCGGCTCTTTAATCCGGTGATTATCGGGCATTCCATGGGAGGGTATGTCACCCTGGCACTCACCGAAAAGCACCCTGATTTACCTTCTAAGATTGGTCTTTTTCATTCCCATGCCTTTGCCGATGACGAAGAAAAGAAGAAATCTCGCCAAAGAGCCATTGAACTTATTCAGCAAAAGGGCACAGAACCGTTTATTGACGAACTCTACAATAACCTTTTCAGCCCCCGATATGTTGTCCAAAATGCGGACAAGGTGACACAGATGAAAAAGCGGGCATACCTGTGTCCTGCCGAAACACTTACGGGCGGATTACGAGCCATGATGCAGCGGCCCGACCGCATCCACGTACTGCAATCATTTCATAAACCGATTCTTTTCATTCTCGGGAAGCAGGATAAAGCTATACCGTATGAAAAGAGCCTGCAACAGTGCCAGTATGCCCGCGTTTCACAAGTACACCTGTTTGAAGAATCAGGCCACATGGGCATGCTGGAGGAGCCGGATAAAGCAGTGCAGGTCACCCGGGAATTTATTAACTTGTAAATCACCCCCATGCACTCGCACGGGCATATGAATTATGTTGCAGAGGTTATTATGCCTGATCATTATTGGTAGTCTTGCGTTCCACACGGAAGCAGCGCATATCGTAGGAGGCGACATGTACTATGCTTGCCTGGGCAACAACACCTACCGTATCACACTGAAAATCTATCGCGACTGCAACGCCTCGGGGCCCAATGTAGCCGGATTTGACGACCCGGCCTACATCGCCATTTACGATGCAAGTGGTTTTGTAGTTGAAGTGGTGGAAGCTTCTCTCACTTCCGGGCCTGTGCGCATACCCCCTGAAACACAAAACCCCTGTCTGCAGGCTCCGGCCAACGTCTGCGTGGAAGAGGGCACCTATTCCTTTGACCGTTATCTGCCCCCCTCTGCCGGAGGTTATGATGTAGTATATATCCGGTGTTGCCGCAATGCGACTATTTTGAACATACAGACTCCAGATGAGGTGGGAGCCACCTACACTGTGCATATACCCGGTACAAACGGAGTAGCTTGCAACAGCAGTCCATATTTCTCCAACTTTCCCCCTATCGTAATCTGTGTAAACGAACCTATTGATTTTAATCATTCAGCAATAGATCCGGATGGCGACAGTTTGGTATATAGCTTATGTACTCCTTATTCCGGAGCCAGCTCTTCAGATCCACAGCCTTATCCATCCACCATTCGGGGACCCCTCGGTTTTGTAAACTATCATCCGGGTTATAGCTCCTCTAATGCTCTGGGCGGTAATCCTCCGCTTACCATCAGCTCCAGTGGCCGCCTTACCGGCTTGCCCTCCCGGCAAGGGCAATTTGTGGTGGGGGTTTGTGTCACCGAATATCGCAATGGAGTAAGGATAGGAGAAATCAAGCGTGACTTTCAGTTCAATGTGGTGCAATGCGGCTCCAATGTGCTGGCCAAAATTCCGGTGGTAGACACCAGCGGGGCCTCTGCAAGCAGAACATCGGGTGTATTTATATACCAGTGTCAGGGATTTTTTGTGCAATTCATCAACCAGAGCATTAATGCCACTACATACTATTGGGATTTTGGTGATCCCACCACTACAGCAGACACCTCGCTTGCCTTTCAGCCGTCCTATACTTATCCTGACTCGGGGGTATATCGTGTACAGCTTATTGTAAACAGGGGCTACCCCTGCGCTGACACTACCGCTGTGTTAGTGAAAATTTACCCCACCTTTGAGGCAGATTTTAATTTCCTTGCAGGATGTGCAAATGAACCAGTAGTATTCAGTGACCAGAGCAGCACAACCTATGGCAGCATAGTGGACTGGAGTTGGGATTTTGGTGACGGTGTGCAAAGTACTCTTCCTAACCCGACCCACCTGTACACGCAGGGGGGGCAATTTATGGTTACCTTGCGCGCTCGCTCCGACAAAGGCTGCTCAGACAGCCAAACCAAGGTGGTAAGCGTAAAACCCCTGCCCCAGGCTGACTTTAGCTTTACTCCAAGCTGCATCAATACTCCGGTTACTTTTTCAGATAACTCCACAATTACTTTCGGCCGCATTGCCTCCCGCAACTGGTATTTTGACGGCTCCCCCGTCAATACTGATGCTGTATTTACACACACTTTTTCCAGCCTGAGCACCATACAGGTTACCCTGATTAGTATATCGGCTGACGGCTGCACAGATACCGTCATGAAGCCAGTAACCATCCATCCGTTACCCACAGCCACTGTACGTGCGGACACAGCCCTTTGTGCAGGTGAAAATGTTTTACTTTGGGCCCGGGGAGGCACACGCTACCAGTGGCAGCCCCCCACCGGCTTGAATGACCCAACCATTGCCAATCCCCTGGCCACACCGGCTATATCCACAACTTATGAGGTGACCGTAACAGACTCCAATCAGTGCTCTGACCGGGCAAGGGTTACGATTACCGTTTATCCTCTGCCCGCTGCAGATGCAGGACCAGATGACTATCTGTGTGAAGGGGACTCCTATCAGCTCAATGGCGCTGGCGGCACGACCTATCTGTGGTCACCCGGCATCTGGCTAAACGATTCCGCCATTGCCAACCCTGTAGCTTCTCCAACGGACACAACAATTTTTGTTATGACGGCTTTTAACCAATATGGTTGTCAAAAAAAAGACAGCATAACCCTATCGGTACAACATCCAATACTTCTGAATCTGGATGAAGACCAAGATGTATGCAGAGGTGAATATCTTACAATTACTGCCTCAGGAGGATTGTATTACCAATGGCTCCCTGCCGGGGGCCAGCCTCATAATCAGGGGCCTTCCTACACAGTATCACCGCCCTATTCCACTACCTATACCGTATATGTTTCAAACGACTGCTTTGCAGACACCGGCTTCATCCATGTCACAGTGCATGACCTGCCCTTTGTAGAGGCAGGCAGTGATGACAGCATGCTGCGGGATGAGTTTGTTTATCTCAATGGCACTGCATCCGGCATCCGCTCCTACTGGACCCCGCCTGATGGCCTGGAAGATCCCTTTTCGTTGAGCACTCGGGCCAGTCCATTCAATACGATCACATATATGCTGACCACTATCAGCGCATACGGATGTACAGCCACAGATTCGGTCAGAATAGCGGTGCAGGTAATTAATCTGCTGCTTATTCCTACGGCTTTCTCCCCTAATGGGGACGGAGTAAATGATGTGTACAAAATCATTAAAACCCTGAACGTAGAAAAGCTGCTGGATTTTAAAATATTTAACCGATGGGGAGAAATAGTATTTGCCACGCAGGATATTTCTGCCGGCTGGGACGGCACTTACAAAGGACGTGAACAGGAAATGGGGGTTTATGCCTTTTATATAAAAGCTCTTACGCGGGATGGGGACATTATCTTGAAAAACGGAAACATCACGCTGGTAAGATAACCGTCCATACCCTTAGCAGGAATGCAACATCAAAAGCTGAGACATTCTGCTTCCCTTTCAAACTAAGGGACTGAAAGTCTGAACACGCGTGTTCCTGAGTTGCCCTTTCGGCCCGGATAATTCAACTTAAACAAAAAAAACTTAGCTTAGTCTGGCCTGACCTTCAGGCGGAGGCAAGCGGAATGTACTAAACTTATGATGTCTCCTTATAAAATCAATTTGATAAACTCGCTGGTCTTTATCAGCTGCGGCATTTTCGGATTTGCATCGCATTACCTGAAGCTGGGCGAATACCAACAGGAAGCACTAATTCCGCTTGTGCTGGGTTTACTGCTCCTGGTGATGACTCCCGGTTTGAGAGCCGGCAACGTAGTCATCCGAAAACTGGTTTCCTTCCTGACATTGCTTTTCGGAATAATTGTGCTCTATCTGCTGATAAAAAGTGTAGGTACCGACCAAAGTTCAGCCAGAAAAATGATTGTGCTAACGCTAATAGCGCTGAGCTGTTTTGCCAGTTTTGGGGTATATCTGAGCTCCTGGATAGCCGAAAAGAAGAAAAATTAAAGAACTTTGCGCAAGCAACTAACTCATTGAGATAAACGAGACGATGGGACGCATATTTGAAAAGCGCAAATACAAAATGTTTGCACGTTATGACCGGATGGCAAAGGCCTTTACCCGCATTGGAAAGGAAATCGCCATCGCGGTGAAACAGGGCGGGCCTAACCCAGAATACAACCCGCGGTTGAGGCTGGCTATTCAAAACGCCAAAGGCGCCAACATGCCCAAAGACCGTATTGAAGCGGCCATTAAAAGGGCTTCTTCCAAAGAAGAAAAAGACTATCAGGAAGTAACCTATGAAGGCTACGGCCCTCACGGGGTGGCTATCGTTGTGGAAACGGCTACTGACAACCCCACCCGTACGGTAGCTAACATCCGCATGCACTTCACTAAGAATAATGGGTCCCTGGGCAAAACGGGCTCCCTGGATTTCCTGTTTGATCGCAAAGGCGTTTTCAAAGTACAAAAAGGGGACTTCAACATTGAAGAGCTGGAACTGGAGCTGATTGATGCGGGTCTGGAAGACCTGGCAGTTGACGAACAGGAAATTTACATCTACACGGCTTTTTCAGATTTCGGCACCATGACCAAAGCACTGGAAGAACGGGGTCTGCATGTCATCCGTGCCGAAGTGCAGCGCATTCCAAAAAATTATATAGAGCTGCCGGAAGAGCAGCAGGATGATGTGATCCGGCTTATTGAGAGCCTGGAGCAGGATGATGACGTACAGCATGTATTTCACAATATGAAATGATCACCGCTTATCCGTCCGTTCCGGATTGGTAAATATTCTGCGCAGCGATTCTCCCAAGCGATTCATCTGCTCCAATCCTGCTTCCAGCGGCATAGCTTCCAGGTCTTCTTCAGATATCATACTTTCCCGCAGTAAATGAGATACCTGCTCCGGGTAGATAATAATGAAGTTATGCTTCTTAAAGTAGCGCATCAGCTTACCGGGTATTTCATCCAGCACACTGGTATGCGAAATGGTGCTTTTGCGGGCGCTGACAACGATAAATAAATCTTCAGAGGTAATCTCATGAGCCAGCGTAAGGAATTTATAGAGAAAATCATTGGAAGCATGTTCTATCCTTGCAGTTTGCTTTAGCGTTTTCTGTACCTGCACAAAGGCCTCAAAAGTTTTATCAGAGCAATATACCTTAACAGAAGCATTCAGTTGACCAGCCAGCTGAAGAATCTTTTCTACCCATATGGTAAACCCCTTTTCAAATTCCGCATTCACCGGGGCAGCGATAATGATACGCTTCAACACATTCAGCGGCTGCTGAATGCGGCATACCCAAACCATTTGCGAGGAAGAGGCCAGCAGATTATCCAGTGTGGTACCCAGAATTTTGCCAATGGGTTTTACTTTTTCGCTCCATCCGAGAATGACCATGGTGGCCCCCAGTTCCTTTACAGCCCGCGTAATGCCGCTGGCGACATTAAGATCAACTCTTACCAGCACCTGCACCTTGGTATCCGTAGCCGCAGCGTGAATAATAGCCTTTTCCAGCATCTGGTTGCTTTCTTTTACTTTTTCCTGCACCTCCTCGTCATCATTGACTACTTTCAACACTGAAATAGGATCGGATGTGTTTTTTCGCTTTATTAAAATGGCCAGGTCAATGAGGGTTTCTATCGTTGCCGGATTGGAAATAGGCACCAGAATCCTTTCAGAAGCCTTCGGCAAGCTGGGACGGATGGTTTCACTAACGGCCAGTTTTCGACCATAGGTTTCCGTAACAAATGAGCTGACCATGCATGTAATCAGTATCAGGATGATGGTTCCGTTCAACACTTCCTCGCTGATCAGGCGGATAGATTCCCCGGATGCCGTTTCCCCGATAACAATATTGTAGCCTACCAGTATCACCGCCAGGGTAGCGGCTGCATGTGCGCTACTCAATCCGAAAATGATTTGCTTTTGCACCGATGAATAGCCAAAAGCTTTTTGCGTAATGTATGCAGCAACATATTTTCCAACCAGGGCTACCACTGTCAGGCTTGCTGCCACCGCAATAGCCTGATATCCCTCGAGCAATATCCGCAGGTCTACCAGCATACCCACACTGATGAGAAAAAAGGGGATAAACAGAGCATTGCCGACAAATTCAATGCGATTCATCAACGGAGAGGTATGCGGAATCAAACGATTCAGTGCCAGTCCGGCCATAAAAGCCCCAATTATGGCTTCAAGACCGGCAAGGTTTGCCAGAAACGCTGCCAGAAAAAGCATTGCCAGCACAAAAATGTACTGCGAGCTCTTTTCTGCTTCCACATTTCTGAAGAACCAGCGGGCAACCGGTGGGAAGACATAAAAAACAATGAACATAAATATTGCAAAAGACACACCCATGCGCAACCAGAACTGTACATTAAGCTCTCCACTCACGGACCCGGTGATAATAGCCAGAATAATCAACACCAGGGTATCTGTGATGATGGTGCCTCCCACAGTAATCGCTACCGCCTCATTGCGCGATATGCCCAGTCGGCTTACTATAGGATAAGCTACCAGCGTGTGCGTGGCAAACATGCTTGCAATAAGAAGAGAAGACTTTACTTCATAGCCCAGCAGGTAAAGACATACGGGAAAACCAATGGCAATAGGCAGGCTGAAGGAAAAGAAACCGAATAAAATGCTCTTGTTCCGGTTTTTTCTAAATTCACTCATGTCCAGCTCCAGCCCTGCAACAAACATGATATACAGCAATCCTACCGTGCCGAAAAGCACGATAGCATCATTGCGCTCTAGCAAATTAAAGCCGTAAGGCCCTACAGCAACTCCGGATAAAATCAGTCCTATAATACCGGGAATACGGAACTTGCGCAGAATGATAGGTGCCAGCAAAATAATAAACAACACCAAGGCAAATACCAGCACGGGATCACTCAATGGAAGAGTGAAATCCGGAAAACTGACGGTTAAAATTATTTTGCCTGGCATCATCTGTATCGAGACCTGCTAAAGATATAAAAAACCATGACCGCAAATGAAAACCTATCTGCGGATCCCCTGCCGCCAGGCGCTTGTGCCATCCTGTGCTCTTAGAAGGACAATGCCCTAAGATGATATGCCTTCGGACGAGTGAAGGCACGTATGCCCGCATAAGACAAGGTAGAGCCCAACCCCGAATGTTTCCTGCCTGACCAGGGCAGATAGGGGCTTACCCTATCGCAACAGTTCCAGTAAACCGTACCGGTATCCATCAGCTTGAGAATTGCCTCAGCCCGCTGCCGTTCATCGCAGTATACCGATGCAGTCAGACCATATTCGGTATCCAGCATCAGCTGAACGGCTTCTGCATCATCTTTTACTTTCTGAATGCCTATGACCGGGCCAAACGACTCCTCCTTCATGACAAGCATATCATGGCTGACATCTGTCAGCACGGTTGGCTCAAAAAAGTTACCGGGACCCTGAAGTTTCTTACCACCAATCAGCAGGCGTGCTCCTTTGCTGATGGCATCTTCCACCTGTCGTTGAAGTACCTCTAAGTGCTGGGGCCGGGTAATTGCCCCGATGTAAGTAGACTCCTCTTCCGGATTACCGAGTTTAAAGTTTTTCACTTCCTCCACAAAGTAGCGCACAAATGCATCATACACTTTTTCATGCACATAGATGCGCTCCACTGCGCAACAGCTCTGACCGGTATTATAAAAGGCCCCGTCCGCTGCAGCAGCGGCTACTGCTTTCAGATTGCTGTTATTATCCGGCACATATAACGGATCTTTGCCTCCCAGCTCAAGCTGGCAAGGCACCATGCGGGCCGCTACGCGCTGACTGATAAAACGCCCCGTGGCATATGAGCCGGTAAAAAAGTAACCGTCCAGTGGCAGGTCCAGCAATGCTTCCCCTGTCTGGCGTCCACCGATTATGACCTGAAAAATATCAGCCGGCACGCCCGCCTCCTCAAGCAGCCTTCCGATGGCAACACCCGTGAGTGTGCTGTATTCTGAAGGTTTATACATTACAGCATTGCCGGCAATCAGCGCGGGTATGATTACGTTTACACCCACCAGATAAGGATAATTCCATGCCGAGATGTTGGCAATCACACCCAAAGGTTCATATACAATTTTCTCGGTGAGCCCCTCTTCCTGATGCACTATTTCTTCGGAAAGCCACCTTTCGGAGTGTTTTATGAAAAATCCGATTCGCTGGCGCGCACCCTTGATTTCATTATACGACTGGCGGATTGGTTTACCTACTTCCTGGGTCAGCGTGCGTGCCAGTTCATCTCGGTTTTGCTCCAGTAGGGCGTCAAACCGTTCTATTATGGCAATGCGTCTCCGCAGAGGCTCATCTGCCCATCGCGGCTGGGCCGTCCTGGCTTTTTTATACTTCTGATGAATGGTTTCTGCCGAATCTTCCTCTATCTCCTGAATAACGGCACCGGTTGCCGGATTGATAATCTTCATTTTTATGCTGGGTTATGTAAAAAAACTATTTAAGAAAAGCCGTTGTGCGGTATCTATTTGCACAACACCACACAGGTTAGGGTTCATCACCACGGCAGAAGGATAAAAACTTTTCATACACCTTATCCCCATCAATCAATCTGCCCCTTTTGTAGTTATAAAAAAACTCAGGGTGCCACTGAATAGCCATCACCCTTCCCTCTTCAGCTCCTTTCCACATGAATGATTCAATAATCTGATCCAAAGGAGAAATCGCCATTACTTCCAAATCTTTTCCCAAATCCTTTACCGCCTGATGATGAGCCGAATTCACTACCTTCTCCGTTTCCTCATGGTAAAGCCGATCCAGCAATGTGCCTTTCAGAAAAGCAATGTCGTGTGAGAGTTGGTCGTATTGCACGGCATCGCGATGAACCAGCGCATCGGGCCGCTGAGTCTTGATATCCTGATATAGAGTGCCTCCGAAATACACGTTTATCAGTTGCAGTCCCCGACATATACCTAACACAGGCTTATGATGGCGGATGGCGTAATCCAGTATTGCCATTTCGTATTCATCACGGTACTTGTCGCCTGTCCATGGCCCGATGGGTTGCTCTCCATAAGTTTGCGGTGCCAGGTCTGTGCCTCCCTGAAAGACAAACCCATCCATGTGGTCAAGAAAATCTTTCATACTATCAGCCGGAAGGTCAGGAATCAGCACTGGTATCACTCCGGGGCGTGTCAGGAAGTTGGCCATATCTTTCTCAATGTAACAGAGGGTTTTGGGTCCGAACACCTTTCGCTCCGGATCCGGATAAAAAAAGGAAGAAGAAACTCCGATTTTAATCATCTGTGATGTGCCCGTGCAGCAAAGATATTTTAAATCACCCGTACGGCAGGCAAAGCAAGCGGCACTATTTTTTTCAAAGGAGTGCTCTCCTTGCGGCCGGCTTAAATGTTTAGGGTCTCTTTTGTAAAAATTAGCCGGTTTCCTATATTTATGGTACCACACGCTGATTTGCCGCCATTCACGATGAAAACACTATTGCACTGCGGAATGCTATGGATTGCATGCTTGCAGATAGCTGGTTGTGCTGACGGTAATCACGATCAGCCCACCTGTGTAGGAATAACAGCTTTCACCGGCAAATGGCATGTAGTGGAAACCTGCAGTGGTAATAATTACCAGAACGAGATTACCATTACGGAGCAATCTGGAGGTATCATTATCAGCAATCTTGGCGGAGGTGGAAGCAATAGTGCTGTAACCGCCACTGTTAGCGGTAATGATTTCACCATTCCGCCTCAAACAGTGCAGGGAATCGTGATGTCCGGTAGCGGTCGCCTGCATGCGGGCTGTGATACGCTTTCATTTATCTGGAGCGGGTTTAAGGGCGACTGCTCGGCCACAGCAACAAAATAGTCTTTGGTGGTATGCTTACCCGAAGGTTATGCCTTTTCTTTCCCTTTTGCATACTGGCATCCGTTAGCGGGCAATCGCAGTGCATACCGCCTCAGCCTCAGAACCTGCAGGCAACATTGAATCCGTTCACCGGCAATGTTACCGTGCAATGGCGTGTGCCCTGTCCGTCACCTTGCAATAACAGCGCCTCTACCTCCACACTTTTTTTCATCGGTTTTTATTCGCAGCAGTCGGCTGCACCGAACTCGCTGGACGGAGAATACGGCTTCACCACCTTTGTGGCAGTTGGATGCCCTTATACCGAATTGTGGGACGGCTTTTACCGCGATCCTACCTCTACAGCTGACCCCAAACGCTCGCCCTGTGTGTGGACCCTCATGGGCCAGGATGTCAACCCGCTCACCCCCGGCTTTGAAAAATCATTCAGCCTGCAAGACATCTGCAACAACGCCTATGGCTACGGAGCAGGCATCATGCAGGCCGTATTTCCGGCTTATGCTTTCTGCAGTGGCGTTACCTATGATGTGAAGGTGTGGACTATTGAGATTGACGTGCCTCCCAATGGAAACGTCACTTCCCAGACCATTGCCTGCAATGACCTCTATCTGGATGAATCCAGCCCTGCGGTAGTCACCAGCGCCTTCACCTATCCGGGGTTCATCGCGCCCATTGCTGCTCCGCTCATCACCATCACCGGTTCGGCCAGCAGTGATGGGGTCTATCAGGGCGTAAATAACCGCATCCTCATTGACTGCACAGACACGTTTTCGTTTTCCTATCAGGTAACGCCCGGCTGCAATTTTACGGAATCGGTAGCAGCTTACTTCCAAATCAGTCCTACTTATACCTACGGTGCGGGAGTTTATAATCCTTCTGACTGGGGGCTGAATACTGATGACTGGTACATCTTTTTTGCCAACAATATTGTGGACCCCAATACAGGGCAGCCTCTGCAGTACGTGGGAAATAATCAGTTTGCCTCTTTTGTAGTGTCAGAAGATGTAGAGGTGTGTATCCTTACTCAGGACCCCTGCAATGGAAGTTCAGCAAAAACCTGCATTCAGTTTGATGCGGTGGACCTGGATACCGTGATTGCCGATTTTAGCTACAACCTGGTATGGTCTAACAACTGTGATTCATTTCTGGTGGAGTTTGTGAACAACACTACCGGAGCCACTGATTATTACTGGGATTTTGGCGATGGTTCTTTTTCCACCGATTCCTCCCTGACTCATTTGTTTACCGGAGGCGGCCCCTTTGATGTGATGCTGGCAGCCATTCATACAGGCTGGTGCGGCAATAATGATACGGTTACACACACGCTGAGCTTCACTCCGGCAATTGATACCGCTCAGGCGGTTATCAGTTTCTTTTCACAGTTAACCCCCACCTGTGACTCCCTGATCGTTTCCTTTACCACGCAAACCGTCCAGAATGCTAACCTGCTGTGGGACTTTGGCAATGGGGTCACTTCTACACTGCTCAGTCCTACGGTGACCTATACCGTGCCGGATACCTATCAGGTTTCTCTAATAGTAATACCCTCCAGCTCATGCCTGCTGCCGGATACCTTCACGGAACAAATTGTATTTGCCCCTCCCCTTACCCATACCCATGCGGAATTTGATTACAATCTGGTATGGACCAATAACTGTGATTCTTTTATGGTGGAGTTCATAAACCTTTCCACCGGAGCTTCCGCCTATTACTGGGACTTTGGCAACGGCAGTTTTTCATCCGATAGCAGCCTTACACAATTGTTCTCTTCCGGAGGCCCTTTCACGGTAACCCTTACGGCTCTTCACAGCGGAGCCTGCGGCACGGATGACTCCACCCAACGCGTGCTGACTTTTTCATCTGTTTTGGACACCTTACAGGCTGCATTCTCTTTTAACACATCCTATTCTCCTGCATGCGACTCCCTGCACGTAATTCTACAGGCCACCTCTGACAAGCCGGCCATCTATCTGTGGGACTTTGGTAACGGGCTCACCGCGACCGGACCCTCCGTATCTGTTACCTACGCTGATAGCGGCTCTTATCCGGTGACACTCATTGCATCGCCCCTGTTAAATTGCACACTTGCTGACACGGTAAGCCAAAACATTTTCTTCAATCCGGTTTCTTACAACGCCACCGCCCGCTTCCGCGACTCCCTTCTTTACTCAAACCGTTGCGATTCATTCATAGTAGCCTTTATTAACCTGAGTTCCGGGGGGACGTCTTATTTCTGGGATTTTGGCAATGGACTCACCTCAACAGATACGGCTCCGGTTATGACTTACGCAGCCGGCAGCTACCAGGTCATGCTTCAGGTTAATGACCATCGGCAATGCGCCCGGGGCGACACCGCCTACCTGACCCTGCTCTTTACTCCCGAACCTGATACGGCAGAAGCCGTTTTCACATATCAAATACATCCCGGATGTAATGCTGTGGAACTTACTATCGCAAATCTCAGTACGGGTAACTACACCTATCAGTGGACCATCGGCACCCAAAACCTAGGGGCATATCTGCCCAATGCCCCCTTTGTGTTTACAGAGCCGGATATGCTGCAGGTTACCCTCACAGCCTCCGGAAATACGGCCTGCGTGTCCGAAGATATACACTCTGAAGTAATCGCCATACCCCAACCTTATGGCTATCCGATTGCGGCTTTCGGCATGCAGCCTCCCACACCCCATGTAATGCAGGAAATCGCATTCATTGATTCCTCCATTGGAGCCGCACCGGATTCCTACTACTGGAGCTTCGGTGATGGAAACTTTTCCACCGACACACATCCCAAGCATAGCTATCAGCAACCCGGAGAATATGAGATTTGCCTGTATCTGAGCAATACCCATGGATGTCCAGACAGCACTTGCAAACGTATTCAAATAGACGAGTCGGTAATCATTGACCTACCTACGGCTTTCTCTCCCAATGGTGATAATCACAATGATATCTTCCGCGTGCGCTATGATAAGCAAAGTGTTGAGCGGCTCAACCTGAAAATATTTAACCGATGGGGCGAACTGGTGTTTGAAAGCAATGACCCCGATTATGGCTGGGATGGCACTTATAAAGAAGAACCTCAGGAGGTAGACGTGTACGTGTGGCTGCTGGAGGCAGCACTGAAAAACGGCAAAAACATTTTCCGAAAAGGCAATTTAACCTTGCTGAGATAAGACAACAACCCATGCGCAAACCCAAGACCTGCCCTACAGCGACATTACACCCTGAATCAGTCCATCGGCAGCAAATGCCTGAACCATGCAACCCTGCACTGCATCTTACACGCGCAAGACGAATGGCAAAAGTATTTCTGTATGCTGTACTGTTGATTATTGCTCCATCCGGTTTTACTCAGGATATTCACTTCTCGCAGTTTTATGCCTCCCCGCTCACACTTAATCCTGCCCTGACAGGAAATTTTGATGGACTACTCCGTCTTGGCGCCAACTATCGCAACCAGTGGGCCAGTGTGACCATACCCTATCAAACATTTTCAGCTTATACAGATGTGAATATGCTCCGCGCCAAGCTCCGGGGAAACTGGTTCAGCATGGGCGTTTGTGCCGTGAACGACCATGCCGGTGATGGCAACCTCACTGTAAATAAAGCTTCTCTGTCAGCAGCCTACCACATCCGGCTTACCAAGTGGAGAAAACTTTACCTAAGTGTGGGCCTCTCGGGCATTTACGTACATAAAAAAATTGACTACTCCCGTCTTCTTTTTGACTCGCAGTGGAATGATGTGGGCTTCAGCAGCCAGATTGATCCGGGTGAACAATTCATCAGCAGCTCGGTAAGTTATCCGGATCTGCATGCTGGTATTTCCATGACTTACCAAATTCCCCGTATATTGACTTTAGAGGGAGGCGTGTCTATGATTCATATTACGTCTCCGCGTGAGTCCCTCTTGGATGGAACCAACCGGGTACACAGACGGCCTGTTGCACATGCTTATGCCGATATTGCCGTAAAGAAATCACTATCTCTGCAACCGGGAGCCGTTTATATGTATCAGCGCAAAGCTCAGGAAATCATCTTCGGAACCAATCTCAGCATCGTAAAAAAGCTTACATACTCCCGCAAATTCTATCTCATAACGGGTATATGGTATCGGCATAAAGATGCTATTTTCCCGTTATTGGGGGGGCAGCTTCAGCAAACGCGCCTGCTGCTGACCTATGACACCAACCTCAGTAAGCTTGTGCCCGGCAGCCATACCATTGGCGCTTTTGAAATCTCCATAGTCCACATCATAGATAAAAAACAACCAGTGAACACGGTGCGCTATTGTCCGCGTATCTTCTGACATTCTTTTTCGCTTTTAACTATTTTTACCCGCACACTATATTCTTATTCTTTAAACTTTACCAGGTATGGAGAAAAAGGATGACTCGCTGGATTTAAGCACCATGAGCAGGGAACAACTGGTGGCTACACTGGATACATTGCTCCACGAAAGTGAGGTGCAGGAAATTATGCCTGTGGTGGAAGAACTGGAATCCCTCTACCGCGATCGTACACGTGAACTGATAGAACAGGAACGCCAGTCTTTTATTGAAGACGGTGGCTATGCCCCGTATTTTGAATGGCAGAAAGACAAAACCGAAAGCCGTTTTACAGAACTCATCAACATTTATCACAGCCGCAAGGAAAAATACCTGGAGAAAAAGAAGCAAGAAGAAGAAGCCAATCTGCAAACCCGCAGGCAGATTATTGAAGACCTGAAAATGCTCATTGAAAAAGGCGAGAGCATCGGTAAAGCTTTTCAGCAATTCCGTGAGCTAAGAGAAAAGTGGAAAAACACCGGTGATGTAGCCGAAACCGCTGAAGAAAAACTCAACAGCGAATATCGCTATCAGGTTGAGCGGTTTTACAATCTGATACGCCTCACGCAAGGATTCAAGGAATACGACCTGGAAAAACACTATGAGGCCAAAAACGCCCTCCTCCAGGAAATGGAAGCCTTGCTCCAGGAAAAAACCATCCGGAAAGTAGAAAAACTGCTCCGTAAATATCATGATGAATGGTTTGACATAGGCCCCGTACCTGAATCAAAAAAAGAAGAAATTATCAGCCGATTCAATGAATTAACCCATCAAATCAGACAAAAAATAAACGACCACTATGCTGCGCTGCTTCAGAAATATCAGGAAAATCTGAAAGCCAAGGAGGCTCTCTGCGAACAAGCTGAAGCCCTTGCTGCAGAAGACTACCGGCACTTTAAAGTATGGTATCAGAAAACCAAGGAACTTCTGGGAAAACAAGAACAATGGCGTAAAATCGGACGCGTGCCCCGTGAGCATGCCGATCAGATCTGGGAACGCTTCAGGGCAGCATGCAACACTTTTTTTGAAAAGAAAAATGCATTCTTCCAGACGCTGAAAGCAACCTATGCCGAAAATCAAAAAGCCAAAGAGACCTTGTGTGCACAAGCCGAAGCTTTGCAGCACGATACTAACTGGGAGGAAACGGCTAAAAAGCTCATATCCCTGCAGCGCAAATGGGAAAAAATCGGACCTGCAGGGGCAAAAGAAGACCGTCAACTATGGAAACGCTTCCGCACTGCCTGCGACACTTTCTTTGAAGCACGAAAACAATATATGGCTTCTCTGGAAGCTGAACGCTATCAGAACCTGAAGTCCAGAGAAGCCATCCTTGCCCGCCTCAATGAGCTGCTGCCCTCTATCTCTTCCGTGGACGCCCTCCCTGTTGTCAAAGCACTTGTAAGAGAGTGGGAATCGGCTGGCGAAGTGCCGGCATCGGCCCGGGAAGACCTTTTCAAACGCTTTACCCAAACCCTGGATGCCTGTTATGATAAAATGGGACTGGATGAAGCTCAAAGAGAACTGCTGAAATACCAGAACAAAATTGATCGCCTCAAATCCAGACCCGATGCCTTTAAACTGTTGCAAGATGAAAGAAAATTTCTGCGCAACAAAATCAGGCAGCTGGAAGAAGAGGTCGTGAAAACTGAAAATAATATGGGTTTTTTTTCCAATGCAGACAAACTCAATGCTTTGCTGCAGGATGTCATCCGAAAACTGGAGCACAACAAACTGCAACTGACTGCGTGCAGAAAAAAACTGGAGCTGGTGGAAAAAAATATTCCTGAAAAAAAACAAATACGATAACTTCATGCTTCCATTCAGGGTATAATCCTGACGAATCCTTATATGGCATCCGCTTATCAAGAAGCAACTACTTTCGGTCGTGCAGTTGCTCAAAGTGCATTTCTTAAATCATTGATTGAGCACGTAGCCGATGGAATTGGAGTGATTGACTCCGAAGGAAACATTTTATACCACAACACCAGGGCCAATACGATTTTATGTATAAAAGATGAGGAGAAAGTTTACAACCTGACGCATCTGATTCACCCGGATGACCTGCCTGTTTTTAAAAATACACTCAGCCGGATCAGCAGATCAGGAGCTCCTGCAGAGACCGCATCCATGACCATGAAAATTCATTGTGGCAACAAATGGAAGCATGTTGCCCTGCGCATAACTCCGTGCCTGCATATACCCGAAATCAAAGGGCTGGTTGTCAGCTATCGTGACATTACAGAAAAATATACTGCCAATGAGCAATTGCGGCAGAACGAAGAACACTTTCGCAGCCTGATTGAAAATGCTTTTGACGGCATTACCATTATTGATGCACAAGGCATAGTGAAATATCACAGTCCTGCGCTTCAAACCATTTTAGGTTATGACCCGCAGCAAAGCACAGGCCAGAGCATCTTTTCCCTCATGCATCCCTCCAGTACAAAAAAAATCCAGGAAGCCCTTGAATCCATAAAAAGCCGGCCTGGAGCTTTTTATGCGGGTCTGGTGCATTTCCGCCACAAGCTTGGCTATTGGGTAACACTGGAGGCCCGCGCCCGTAACCTCATGCATCATCCGGCTATTGCAGGCATTATCGTCAACTACCGGGACATCACCGACCGTCTTGAAGCCGAAAGAAAGCTCCAACAAAGTGAAGAACGTTATCGCACTCTGATTGAAACAGCTCCTGAGGCAATCTTAACCGTTGACTTCGTCAACAACCGAATTGTTGACTGCAACCGAAGCGCCTGCCGCCTGCTGGGCTACAGTAAAAAGATCCTCCTCTCCCTAAGCCCTTATGACTTATTACCTAAACACCAACCGGATGGTAGCCCTTCAGACTACCTGGCCAGGCAAAAAACACGGCAAGTACTTAAAAACCACAATCAGACCTTTGAATGGCTCTTTAAAAGAGCAGACAACACCACCTTCCCTGCAGAAGTACATCTCAGCCTGTTGCCGGCTCCACAAAAGACTCTGATTCGCTGTACCATTATTGACCTCACCCAGCGAAAAGAGCTGGAACAAAAAATGCGCAGGCGGGAAAAAGATTATTTCCATCTTGCGCTTGTCTCACCGGTAGGCATTTTTAAGTCTGACGTGAAAGGTCGATGTGTATATGTCAACAAAAACTGGTGCCTCATGGCCGGCATTCCCGCTGAAGATGCTCTGGGGCATAACTGGCTCAAGGCGGTTCATCCCGATGACCGAAAAAAAATACGCCTGGAATGGCAAAGAGCCATAAGGGAAAAATCTGTTTCCCGTGTGGAGTTCCGGTTTAAAGCTCCGAACGGCAAAATCACCTACGTTTACGGGCAGGCTGTTCCTGACTTTGACGATACAGGAAAGTTTACCGGTTTTGTGGGCTCCGTAACCGACATCTCCGAACGTGTCATTGCCGAGCAGGCCCTCCTGTATAGCGAGCAACAAAACCGTGCCCTCCTGCATGCTATACCTGATATGCTCCTGCGGGTATCCAAAAAAGGGATTTACCTTGATTTTAAACCTGCCGAATCCTTCCCACCTATCCTTAGCCCGGAGCAGTTCATTGGCAAACACATCCGGGATATTATGCCCCCGCAAATTTCCAAACTGGCCATGCGGCTCATCCGCGAAGCACTCCAGACAAAAAACACCAAGGCCTTTGAATATGCCCTCACCGACCCCGTTAAGGGAGAAACTTTTTTTGAAGCGCGCATAACCCCCTACACCGATGATGAACTGCTTATTCTGGTACGCGATATCACAGCGCAAAGAAAAGCACAGAAAGCTCTGCGCGAGTCGGAGGAAAAATGGCGTTCGCTTGTCAACAGCGCACCTCAGTATATTGCCACCATTGATAAAAACGACCGCTTCACTTTTATCAATCATCTGTATATGTTAAAGCCTGAACAGGTGTTGGGGAAACACCTGCTGCAGATTATTCATCCGGGAGAAGAAAAAACCAAAGAGCTGCTCAAGCTGCTTAAACGTGCCAGAAAAAGCATGCCCGGCTCTATGGAACTTTCAACCATCACTCCCAAAGGAGACGTGGTTTGGTTTGACCTGAAGGTGGCTCCCCTCAAGAGCTCAGAAAAATCCGATGAGCTCATCCTTATGGCATATGATATTACCGAACGGAAAAAAGCGCAGGAAGAAATTCAGCTGGCTCATGAAAAACTGAAAATGCTGTACATGCGCCTGGATAAAATCCGGGAGGAAGAAAAAAGGAACATAGCTCTGGAGATTCATGATGAGCTGGGACAACAGCTTACCGCCATTCGTTTAGGTCTCTACTGGCTGCAACAATATGCTGACCGTGACAACTGGGCCGTCACCCACCCTGAGGTTATTGAAAAAATCAAGACCCTCCTGGAAATTAACGCGGAGACGGTGGCTTCTGCCCGCAGGCTTGCACACCAACTCCGTCCTATCGTGCTGGACAAGCTTGGCCTCATTCCCGCCATTGAATGGCAGGTGAAAAATGTCACCGACTCCAGCCACATCTCCTGCACCTTTACTCATCGTATACCCCACCTGAAGTTCAACCAGGAATTCATTGTGGCCCTGTTTCGCATCGTCCAAGAAGCGCTTACCAACGCCATGAAACATTCCGAAGCTTCAGAAATCCTTATTGACCTGAGAACCAAGGCCCGGCATCTGATCCTGACAATACACGACAATGGCAAAGGAATCCGCAAGGAACAAATTCAATATTCTGAAGGCTGTGGTATGTTTGGCATGAAAGAACGCACAGCTAACTGGAATGGAAATTTGGCAATTCGTGGCACACCCGGCAAGGGTACACTCATCAAGGCCACCTTCCCTTTGCAATCCATTACCATACCATGATAAAGGTTGTTCTCTGTGATGATCACCAGATTGTCAGGCAAGGCTTGCGTCAGCTCCTGCTAAACGACAAGGACATCACCGTAACAGCGGAATTCTCTTCCGGAGAAGACCTCCTTCACGCCCTGAAGACCTTAGAGGCTGATGTCATCCTTCTGGACATTTCCTTGCCCGGACGCAGCGGCATTGACACGCTCCACCAGATCAAGCTTTCCTTACCGCAGCTACACGTACTCGTTCTAAGCATGTACCCCCAGGAGCAGTTTGCCATCCGCACTATAAAGGCAGGAGCTGACGGCTACCTGCATAAAGACAGTTCGCCACAGGAGCTAAGCCTGGCCATTAAACAGATTGCTGCTGGCGGAAAATACGTTAGTCCTAATCTAATGCCTTTGCTATTTGCCGAAATTGGAGCTTCCCACCAAAACCATCCCCCTCACCTGCTGCTGTCCGACCGGGAGATGGATGTTCTCCTGAAACTTGGTCAGGGCAAACGGGTGGGAGAAATAGCACAGGAGCTCTCCCTGAGCATCAAAACTGTCAGCACCTATAAAAAAAGAATTCTTACCAAACTTAAAGTAAATACCTACAATGAACTGGTGACCTATCTGCATGCTCATGCCTTGCTTGAAGCATGAAGCTACGAGAATTGCGAAGTAAAATGTAAGACAACTCTTACAATATAACGAGTACTCATCCCTAAACCTACAGCTAATGCAGCGCGTAAATTTGCTGCATGAACCGTCCGATTTCTATTATCATTTGTGATGATCATCCTGCAGTACGATTTGGTCTTAAGTCCATATTGCAGATGGAAAACACATTGCAGATTGTGGGAGAAGCCGAAAATGGCGACCATCTGCTGCACATCCTCAGTAAAACCCCTGCTGACTTGGTTATTTTAGACGTAAACATGCCCGGCATAGACGGAATTGAGGCAACCAAACGCATTAAAGCTGACTTCCCGGATGTGAAAATTCTTGCCTTCAGTATTTACGATGACCATTACAAAGTGCTCAACATGCTGAAAGCAGGTGCTGACGGCTACCTGCTGAAGGCAGCAGATCACAATGAAATTATTGAAGCCGTGCATAAATTGATGAACGGGAGCAAGTATGTGTCCAAAGATCTTGCTGATAAAGTGATCTTCAGCGCCATTGCCGGCACGGAAAAAGAAGGTTCATCGCAAAACAAAGTGCTCTCCAAACGGGAAGAGGAAATACTCAGTCTGCTGAGTAATGACTATTCCTATGAAGAAATTGCCCGGAAGCTGAAAATCAGCCGCAGAACTGTGGATACCCACCGCTACAACATATCCAAAAAACTGGGCATCCGGAGCATTGCCGGCCTTATACGTTATGCCATCAGCCACGGCCTGGTCTGATAACAAAATCTCATACGTAAGCTCCGCAAGGGCATTATTCTTTCCCAACCAAATAAACCATGCGGGCAATCCTTTCTATATTTGCCGCCAAATATTACCTGTATGCGGCTGTCTAAGGGGAAATATGCCGGAGAAGCTCTCACCTTTGATGACCTGCTTCTTTTGCCGGCCTACTCGGAAGTACTACCACGCGATGTGGATACTTCCACGTGGCTTACCCGTGGCATCCGGATTAACGTGCCTATTGTTTCAGCCGCAATGGACACGGTAACCGAATTCCAGCTTGCTATAGCCATAGCTCAGGAAGGCGGCATCGGCATCATCCATAAAAATATGACCATTGACCAGCAAGCCGAGCAGGTCAGACGCGTAAAACGTTCCGAAAGCGGCTTAATCATTGACCCTATTACCCTTACCGAAGATGCCTCCATCGGAGAAGCTCTAAACATCATGCGTGAACACAGCATAGGAGGCATACCTATCGTAAACAAAAACGGCAAGTTGGTAGGTATCCTTACCAATCGCGATCTGCGCTTTGAAACCAATTATGCCAGGCCCATCTCTCAGGTGATGACAAAAGAAAACCTCATCACCGCCCCAGAAGGCACCGATCTGAAGAAAGCGGAAAAAATACTGAAGCAATATCGCATTGAGAAACTCCCTGTCGTAGATAAGGATGGCAGGCTTGTTGGCCTCATCACGTATAAAGATATTCTCAAGGTACAAAGCTTCCCCAATGCCTGCAAAGACAGCCTGGGCCGGCTGATGACCGGAGCTGCCGTAGGCGTAACCCGTGACATGCTGGACAGAGTAGGCGCCCTTGTCAGTGTCGGGGTAGATGTGATAACGCTGGACACCGCCCACGGTCATTCCCTGGGCGTCATTCAGGCCCTCAAACAAATAAAAAAGAAATTCAAAGACCTGCAGGTAATAGCCGGCAACGTGGCTACCCGAGAAGGTGCTCAGGCCCTTGCCGATGCTGGAGCCGATGCTGTGAAAGTGGGCATCGGACCCGGTTCCATATGCACCACCCGAGTAGTGACAGGGGTGGGAGTACCGCAAATAACTGCCATTGCGGAAGCTGCCTCCGTACTTGGACCGCGTAAAATCCCGCTCATTGCTGATGGAGGCATCCGTTACACGGGTGATATCGTGAAAGCCATTGCAGTAGGGGCTGACTCCATCATGGCAGGCTCGCTCTTTGCCGGTGTGGAAGAATCTCCCGGTGAAACCATCATCTTTGAAGGACGCAAATTCAAATCCTATCGCGGCATGGGTTCACTGGAAGCTATGCAGGAAGGATCAAAAGACCGGTATTTCCAGGATGTAGAAGATGATATCAAAAAGCTGGTGCCTGAAGGCATTGTAGGACGCGTGCCCTATAAAGGTACACTGGCCGAAGTGATGTATCAGTATATAGGAGGCCTTCGTGCAGGCATGGGCTACTGCGGTGCAAAAGATATTCCTTCACTGAAAAAAGCACGCCTCACCAAAGTTTCTCCTGCTGGTATTGCTGAAAGCCATCCGCATGACGTGGCCATCATTAAAGAAGCACCTAACTACAGCCGCAAATATTGAGCATCAGCTGCCCTCCGAGCAATATATCCCCCCACACGGGCATTCCGGATTCCATCAAAAACGAAAGCCTTTTCCTATATTAGGCGTCCCGATTTGTGCTATGGAATACGCTTCACATCCGGCTTTCGCGGAGGCCCAAAAACTTCTGGATAACATTCATCAAACTCAGCTGAATGATGCCGAAAAGCTGGAACAATTCCGCATAGCTGTGCTGGGAAGTAAAGGGCAATTAAAAAACCTTTTCGCCCGCCTGCGGGAAATACCACCCGCAGAACGGAAGGTCTTCGGACAACTGCTGAACACCGTCAAACAAGAAGCCGAGAAGAAATATCAGCAGGCAAAAGCCACATTGGAAGCTGCCCGCTCTTCCAGTCAGCAGCACATTCCCGACCTGTCCATGCCGGGTGACCCGATTGAAACAGGCGCACGCCACCCGGTTTCAATAGTAAGAAAAAACATTATCCAGATTTTTTCCCGCATAGGATTTACCCTTGCCGATGGACCGGAAATAGAAGATGACTGGCACAACTTTTCGGCACTCAATTTTCCGCCGGACCATCCTGCCCGCGATATGCAGGACACCTTTTTTCTTTCCGAAAACCAGAACTGGCTGCTGCGTACCCATACCTCCACCGTACAGGTGCGGGTAATGGAAAACCAGAAGCCTCCCATCCGAGTGATATGCCCGGGAAGGGTTTACCGCAATGAAACCATTTCCGCACGAGCACATTGTTACTTCCACCAGGTAGAAGGTCTATATGTAGATAAAAACGTCTCCTTTGCTGACCTGAAACAAACTCTGCTGTATTTTTCCCGCGAATTTTTCGGCAAGGATACCCGTATCCGGCTGCGTCCGTCTTACTTCCCATTCACAGAGCCTTCAGCTGAACTGGATGTAAGTTGCTTCATCTGCGGAGGGCAAGGCTGTGCGGTGTGCAAAAATTCGGGCTGGGTAGAAATTCTGGGCTGTGGCATGGTGGACCCTCAGGTGCTGGAAAATTGTGGCATTAATAGTGACGTTTACACCGGATTTGCTTTTGGGATGGGTATTGAGCGTATTGCCATGCTCAAATACCAGATAAAAGACATCCGTATCTTTTCTGATAACGATATCCGCTTCCTTAAACAGTTTGCCGGAGCATGGTAAATGATAGCCATACTAAAAATACCCTAATTTCTACAGACGCAAGCCCTCAAAACAGCAGCCCATGAAATCCTTTTCCGACATTAAAACCATAGCGGTTGCCGGAGCCGGTGCCATGGGCTCAGGCATAGCCCGTCAGTGTGCCCTTGCCGGCTACCCCACATTGCTTTACGATATCAGTGAAGAAGCACTTTCCCGAGCATGGATACAAATAAATCATATCCTGGATCAGGCAGTGGAAAAACAAAAGATCACCGCTGAACAAAAAGAAAAAGCCCTGCAAAAGCTGGCTATAACACAGGATATCCATGCCCTCACCACTGACGTAGTCATTGAAGCCGTTGCCGAAAAACTGGAAGTCAAACAGGAATTGTTCAGGCAACTGGCATCTCAAAATGATCCCGCATGTATTTTTGCCACCAACACTTCCTCCATACCTATCACCCGGATCGCCTCGGCTGTGCCCCATCCTGAGCGGGTAGTAGGCCTGCACTTTTTCAACCCCGTACACATTATGAAGCTGGTGGAAATTGTTTCCGGAGCTTTCACCCATCCGGTGGTGACAGAAGCCATTCGCCAGCTTGCCTTAGAACTGGGGAAAACCCCTGTATTAGCCAAAGATTCTCCGGGATTCATTGTAAACAGAGTCGCCCGCCCCTACTATGTGGAAGCACTCCGTACGCTGGAAGAAAACTGCGCCCCCCATGATACAATTGATGTCTTAATGGAAGCTACCGGATTTAAACTTGGTCCTTTTCGTCTGATGGACCTCGTGGGCAACGATATAAACTATGCTGTGACGGCCAGCCTATATGCATCTTTTCATTACGAGCCCAGATTTCGCCCCAGCCGCATACAGCAACAAAAAGTAGAGTCCGGTCATCTGGGACAGAAAACCGGCAAGGGATTTTACGACTATACTGCCGTGCATAAACCGAATACATGACATCATGAAGCTAAATGAAGCAGACAGGCAGCAGGCAGCCGCCAAAAAGAAAACCACTCTGTGAAAATTAATACCTTTGCAGCCTGCAGACACCTATGATAATCGATAAAAGTCTGTTTAAAGAGGTCATTGAAAATATGATTCCTCTGCATCAGCTGCTGGGCATTCAGTTGCTGGACATAAAACCCGGCTATGCCAAAATACTGATCCCCTTCAGGCCTGAGCTGATAGGTGATCCCCGCTCACAGGTCTTACACGGGGGAATCATTTCTACTGCCATTGATTCAGTAGGAGGCGCTGCAGCTATGACAACACTGGTTTCCCATGAAGATAAGCTGTCAACTATAGATATTCGCATTGATTACCTGCGTCCGGGGCAAGCCCGTGCATTTATTGCCGAAGGAGAACTCACTCGCAGCGGTAACCGGATCATCGTTACTCGTATGGTTGCCTATCACGACCCCGGTGAGCCCATCGCTGAAGGAAAAGGTGTATATAACGTAAAGCGCAAAACTGACCGTTAAGTACATAATGCATAAACCTGGCAGATATGAAATTTAGTACAATCCCCTACAACAGGCCAGATTACTCCTACCTGGAGAATCAATTTAATGACCTCCTGAACAGGTTTGACCGGGCAACACACCCTGAGGAACAGCATACAATTTTATCGGAGATCAACCGGCTGCGTAGCGAATTCAGTACCGCACGCAGCATTGCTTCCATAAGATATACCATCAACACGCAGGACGCCTTTTACAAGGAGGAACAAAAATACTTTGATAAAACCACTCCCCTCTTTGAGGGGCTCATCCATAGACTATATCGGTCCATAATCCAATCAAAATTTCGCAGCAAGCTGGAACAGCAATGGGGAAAACAGCTTTTTGACATTGCCGCAACCACACTCAAAACCTTTAGTCCTGAGATAGTCAGCGACCTGCAGCGCGAAAATGAACTAAAAAGCAGTTATACCCGGCTCATCGCTTCGGCCAAAATCTGGTTTGAAGGGGAAGAAAGGAATCTGACCGGCCTGGCTCCCTTTGAAATGTCACCTGACCGCAGCATCCGGAAAAAAGCGGCCGAGGCTAAATTCGGCTTTCTGAGTGACCATCAGCAAGAGCTGGATACCCTATACGATGAACTGGTGCATACCCGTACCGCAATGGCCCGTAAGCTGGGTTTTGAAAATTTCATCGGGCTGGGATATGCCCGCCTGCTGCGCACTCAATACGGACCGGAGGAAGTGCACCATTACCGCAATCAGATTTTAAAACACGCGGTGCCTATTGCAAGCAGGCTGATTGAACGACAAGCAAGACTTCTTGGCATGGATAAGATGAAGTATTATGATGAACCTCTGCGTTTCAAAAGCGGCAACCCCCGTCCGAAAGGCAGCCCGGACTGGATTATTGAACAGGGCAGGATAATGTATCATGAACTTTCCCCTGAAACGGATGCTTTCTTCACCTTCATGTATGATAATGAATTGATGGACCTCATCAATAAAAAGGGGAAAGCAGGGGGAGGCTATTGTACCTTTTTGCAGAAGTACAAAGCTCCGTTTATTTTCTCCAACTTCAACGGCACAGCCCACGATGTAGATGTGCTGACGCACGAAGCCGGTCATGCCTTCCAGGCTTACCTGAGCCGCAATTACGAAGTGTCGGAATATATATGGCCTACCTATGAAGCCTGCGAAATTCATTCTATGAGTATGGAATTCTTTACATGGCCGTGGATGGAGCTGTTCTTTAACGGGGAAGCTGAAAAATACAGGTTTGCCCATCTGAGCGGAGCCATCCGTTTTCTTCCTTACGGGGCTGCCGTAGACGAATTTCAGCATGTAGTTTATGCCACTCCGGAATTAAGTCCTGCCGAACGCAGAAAAGCCTGGCGTCAAATAGAAAAAAATTACCTTCCGCACCGCGACTATGATGGCTTTGCCTACCTTGAAGGAGGAGGATTCTGGCAAAAACAAAGCCATATCTACCACACACCCTTTTATTACATTGACTACACACTGGCTCAGGTTTGTGCGCTTCAGTTCTGGATCAAAGCTCACCGTAATCAGGAAACCGCCTGGAGTGATTATCTCCGCCTTTGCAGGGCAGGAGGCAGTTTACCCTTCCTGAGTCTGGTAGAGCTGGCTGACCTGAACTCACCGTTCAGTGAAACCACACTTCCTGTTGTGCTGCAGGAAGTAACACAATGGCTGGATCGTGTGGATGACTCTCGTTTATGAATAAACCCTTCCGGCTCACTCTTGGCACGGAACTCTTCTGGCTTCTGATAGCGCTGCTATGTGCAGCCATGGCAGCTGCACCTGTCTATCGCTGGGTGGCAGAAGATTTTTTAATCACCCTCGCGGCAATGGGGTTTCTGGTAGCTCCCTACTTCAGAGCAGGGATGTTCTTCAGGGATATCCCTTACCTGCGGTTCCTCCCCATACAGATCGGTCTTTTCTTTTTCAACATATTCCTTTTTGTCCAAACGCTGAAAAACGTGGACAACATGATTTTTCTGCTGGAATCCAATGATGTATCGCTTTTCTTTTCAGGCAATCATCTGCCCGCTGATGAGCTGCTGCTGCAGTTTAATTTTTTTAAAAAAGAATACTTACTCCTTTCGGTGGCATTGCTGGTATTAATCGCTTTTTGCGAGCTGCGTGTGCTGTTTGCCCTCTTTGAGCGCATCCGTAAAATCAAATAACTTTGTTTTTATGAACTATTCCTTCCGTTGTGCTTTAGCAATGGCAGTGGGGATATGCATGCTTCCGGCATGTGATGATAGCTGTTCTGATGTGATATGCAGCGCCCCCAACTCCACCTGTGTAGAGGGGCGCTGTGTATGCATAGCCGGCTATGAAGGCGCCAACTGCGACCAGTTGAGCTATGTGAAATTTGAAGGTTCTTACCAGGTTTCGGAAAACTGTCTTTCCTCTTCCGGAGGTTCTCAAAACAAAACCTACTCGGCAAGCATTTACCGTTCCGGATCGCGGATTGACATTATTACTATCAATAACCTTGGCAGCTTAGGTATTGCAGCTGATGCCACTATTGTGGATGCAACAAGACTTTACCTATCCAGACAAAACGCAGGACTTACCACCATTAACGGCGGACAGGGCACCTATGAAGAAACCACCAGACGCATCCGCCTGGAATACCAATACAATGTTGGCGGCAGTGTAGCCTATGAGTGTACCGCCATCTTCTCCAAATTCTGATTTCTTTCTTCTGCTGCAACAGCAGAGCTGCTGACGTGTTCATAAACCTTTATGGCTTCCCTCCGTAAAAAGTACATGCGGAGAGGTGAAAAAAACAATTGGAAACAATATGGTGAGGAACAGATTGGCGTTTAGTGGACTTTTAGTGGCTGGAATCTTATCTCTTAGCGCTCATCCTGCAGGTAACGATGACTTAATTCATAATCCGGATGTATCGGGCTTTCATTTCAAGCTTGCCGGTATACTGAACACGGGTAACGAAGCAATGCCCCTGGTAGGACAACTGAGCAAAGACGGACTTAAGCTCTATTTCACATCTCAAAACTATAAAGGCGAGAAGCAACTTTTTGTCATGAAACGTCTTAAACCCGGAGATGCTTTTCAAAATCCGGAAAGGGTAAATGTTCCATTCCCGGATAATGCCTATGATATGATTATGCCATCGGTATCAGCCGATGAGTCTATGATGGTGTTCGTAAGCAGTGCCGATGGCACACAAAAGGGAAATGACATTTACATGGCCTTCCTGCAAAAGCAGGACCCGGCCAACACCTCCCTTGTACGCACCCTGGACGAAATCAACACTTCCGGCATATCAGATAGCTATCCATGGCTTTCCGGTGATGGACTGCGTATTTACTTTACAAAACAGCAGGGGAGCAACATAGATTTCTATTTTGCCTCCAGAAGCAGCATACATGAGCCCTTCGGTCAGGCCAAGAAAATGGAGCTTACACTCCCGAAGGCACACAACAACATGAGCTGTATCCTCTCGGCTGACGAACTGGAAATTTTTGCCCTTTCGGGAGATAAAATCTACTACGCCACACGGGAGAATCTGTTTAGCCCCTTCAGCACTCCGGTAGTGCTTGCCCAATCGGCTCATGAAGGGTTTATTACAGGCATCACTATGACGCCAGATAAATCCGAACTCTTTGTGTTTAACTCCATAGGATTTCGCAATACCCAAATTCTTCATTTCATCAACACAGAAGCCGGAAAGGGGGAGAGAACAAAAGTTACAGCTGCAACCAGGTAATTAGCGCTTTTCTATCCCCGCACACAAGGCATACATTAGGGAATTATCGGACCTGCATGTGCGTGTAAGGTCTTTTTTCGTTTTACTGCTTTCTCCTTCCCGGAATACAGTAATTAATAAATTTACCTGCGATGAAAAAGGAGGTGTCCCCTTTTCAAAAAGCCACTCCTCTGCGGCTCACCAGCGGTCAGGAAGTTCCGGTGTATATCATACGGGAAAAACGAAACTATGCCCGCGCTTCCATAACCAAAAAAGGTCTGATCATCCGCATTCCCCGTTTTATGAACCGAAATGAAGCAGGCCATCACATCACATCATTTCGCCAATGGGCAGTTCGAAAACTGGAGGAAGCTCCATATATATACAAATCTTCTTCGCGTGATTTTTATACGGGGAGGGTGATCGCCCTGCGTGACAAAGCATTCATCCTGGATTTGCGTTTTGCAGATCGCAAAACCTCCTCCGCCCTGCTCAAAGAAAATAAAATCATCATCACTCTTTCTTCCTCGCTTACCCTACCGCAAATGGAAAATCAAATCATAAGGCTTATAAACAAATGTATAGGGGAAGTTTTTTATCCTTGGCTCCTGGATCGTCTGCGCTATCTGAATGCCCGGTTTCTGCCTGAAAAACATTTCAAACAATTACGGCTCAAATATCTCCATTCGGTATGGGGCAGTTGCTCCCATGACGGAAATATTACTATTTCTACCCGCCTTCTGTTCGCACCGGATTCCGTAATTGACTACGTGCTGGTGCATGAGCTCGTTCACCTGTTTGTTCCCAATCACTCCCAGCGGTTCTGGGATAAAGTAGCTCGCATCCTGCCTGACTATGCACAAAGCGAACATTGGCTGAAAACACACGGAGCAAAGTGTGATTTCTGATAGCGCATTTCATGCTGATGGGGATTTAAAAAAGGCACTCCCAGCAGCTTCAATGCCATAATGATTATCATCAAAAGCAGCACTCGCCTCACCCATTTTTCACCTTTTTTTACCGTCCAGTGACTGCCGGCCCAGCCGCCCGCACTCTGGGATACGGCAAGAATCAAACCAGCCTTCCAGTCAATTTTACCACTCAAAGCAAAAATGGATAAGGCTACAATGGTGAGGAAAAAAGTAACAATCACTTTAATATTATTGCTTTTTACCAGGTTCATTTTATTAATTACACTCAGAGCTACAATAATCAGAAAACCTACCCCGGCCTGCAAAAATCCTCCGTAGATTCCTATGATAAAAAACACCAGACAAGCGACTACCATACGTCCGGTGCCCTGTAGCTCCGTTTCATATGTTTTCCTAAATAAAGGTTCCAGGGCTATAAACACAGCCACAGTAAACATAATAGCGGCCAGCACATGTTCAAACATGCGGTCATCCATCTTCAGGGCAATCCAAGCACCGGGGATAGCTCCGACCATGGCACATAGACCAAGAATAGAGCCATAGCGCAATCCTCGGATACCCTGTTGCCGAAAAGCATAAGTAGCTGACAGGCTGGAGAAGAAAATCGCCACCCGGTTAGTGCCATTGGCTACATCAGATGCAAAACCCAGAAAAATCAGCACCGGCAGCGTGAGCAGGGAGCCTCCTCCGGCAACCGTGTTAATAAAGCCGGAAACCAACCCGGTAGCAGTTAGAATGGCCGTGGTTTTAAGAAAAGCGATATCCGTTACATCCAACAAGTACTTTCATAATTTTGAGTAAAAATGACAAAGTTAAACAACCCGGCTGCCTTCATCTGAAATGCAAACTATTAACCGTGCTGAACCCAAATCCGAAAAGTGCTTTACTGATTGGCGCCACAGGCCTAATAGGGAGCCATTGCCTTCGTTTTCTCCTGGAGAGTACATGCTATGAGAAAGTCATTGTTCTGACAAGGAGAGCTACTCAAGTAAACCATCCTAAACTGCAGGAGCATATTATAGATTTTGATCGTCTGGCAAGCTTCAGGCATCTCATAAAAGCGGATGATGGTTTTTGTTGCCTGGGCACTACTCTGAAAAAAGCAGGCTCAAAAGAAAATTTCAGAAAGGTGGATTTTATCTATCCGCTGGAAACAGCAAGGATTCTTGCTGAAAATGGAGCCGGGCAATATCTGATAGTTACGGCCATGGGCGCACATCCTTCTTCCCTGTTTTTCTATAACCGCGTAAAAGGTGCTGCCGAAGAAGCTATAAAGCAACTGCCTTTTTCAGGCATCCATATTTTCAGGCCCTCATTGCTCCAGGGGCACAGAAATGAATTGCGCCTGGCCGAACAAACTGCCAACATTGTATTCAAGGTGCTCAACCCTATATTCATTGGTCCTTTAAAAAGGTATCGTGCCATTGAAGGCCGAGTGGTGGCGCGCGCAATGGAGGCAGTTGCTTGCCATCGCCAGCCTGGAATACATGTGTATGAATCGGATCAGATTCAAGACATTTATGATAAAATACCAAAGACGCTGTAACCTATGAACCTGGCGATAGATATTGGTAATAGCCGCACCAAATTGGGTGTTTTCCAGGATGGCAAGCTGGTGAAAGCCGAGATCCTGGATAGCTCTGCGAAAATCCAGTGGCCTGTCCTTTTTAAAAAATACGGAATAAAAAACACGATTCTGTCCACCGTGGCTGCTCAGGATGACGGTCTAAAGACATTTCTGGGAAAAAACTCGTTTTGTATTGTTTTGGATTCCCGCACTCCTCTGCCAATAAAAAATTTGTATAAAACACCTCTTACCCTGGGAAAAGACCGCATAGCCGCAGCGGCAGGGGCCTTCGCCTTATTTCCGGGAGAAAACATTCTCGTAGTAGACGTGGGCACTGCAATCACTTACGAATTCATTAACGCCCAGGGCGAATATCATGGAGGAGGCATTTCCCCAGGAATGCTGCTGCGCTTCCGCGCACTTAATACCTTTACCACTAACCTGCCCCTCATTGATCCGGAGCCTGTAGACTACATCACCGGCAAAAGCACCAAAGAATCTATTCTCAGTGGTGTAATCAACGGTATTCGCATGGAAATTGACGGTTTTATTGAGGCCTATCAGGCCCAATTGAACGTGGCGCACGTGCTACTTACAGGAGGGGATGCCGCCTTTTTTGAAGCTACTCTGAAAAATAAGATATTTGCAGTCCCTAATTTGGTTTTAATCGGTCTCAACAAAATACTGGAACATAATGTCTCTCTCCGCTGAGCGGTGGTTATCTTACCTGATGATCTTCTTTTATATGCCGGTTCTATCACAGGAAACAGCCCCCTATTCCCGTTATGGATTGGGAGAAATCACACCCCCTTATTTTACTGCCCAAAAGGGAATGGGCGGACTGGTAGCTGCTTATCGTGAGCCCCTGCAAATCAATTTCCTGAATCCGGCTTCTTACTCCGCCATCCGCCTGACCACCCTTGAAGCAGGAGCAAATTTTATTCATAAAAACATGCACGATGCCAGCAGCGACCGCAGATATTCAACAGGCAACGGCTTTCTTGACTATATCGCTCTGGGTTTCCCCGTCAGCGAAAGAAGCGGCATTAGCGTGGGGCTTATACCCTACAGCAAAATGAATTATGCCTTTCGCGAAACCCAGAATGTAACCGGTGTTGGTGACATACAGAAAAGCTATTCCGGCAACGGCAGGTTATATCAGTTTTATGCCGGAGGAGCTTTTCGTTTCCCCAAGGCAGACACTACAACCAATAGCTTTTCCATTGGTCTGAATGCAGCGTATGTGTTTGGCACCATCAGCCGTATTGACACATTCATCTTTCCGGATGCCGCTACCTACAACAACAAGGTATCCACTCTGGTGCACATGAATAACCTGGCTTTGGGCACGGGCATACAATACACCCGGCAACTGAAGAAGCAGCTTCAGCTTACATCCGGTGTGTATGCTCTTTTTCCTGCATACAGTAATTCCAGACAGGAAGATCTCTGGGAAAGAGTATTGACTTTTCGGACTATTGATACGATTGCCTCCGCTTCCTCCCGCAACAAAGCAGTAAAGACTCCGGTGGAAGTCGGAGCAGGCCTTACGGTGGGAAAAGCGGGAAAATGGCTTGCCGGGGCAGACTTCTACTACAAAGTATGGACAGCCATTCCCAGCTTCTCTCCGAAAGCAGAATTAAAAAACTCATGGGAAATTCACGCGGGGGGTGAGTTTATCCCGAATAGTCAGTCTTTTAATTTCTTCAGACGCACAGCTTACCGGATGGGTATTTACTATAATAGCGGGCATTTACAGCTCTATAAAGAAAATATAGCCGAGTATGGCATAACTTTTGGCATAGGTATGCCAATAAAAACCGCATTTGCACGGATACACATCACCATGGACATCGGACAACGCGGTACATTAAAAAACAACCTGATCAAAGAAACCTATTACCGTGCCCACGTGGGCTTTACATTAAACGATAAATGGTTTATCAAACGCAAATATGACTGACATGAAAACATGCACCCTTCTGAATCTGATGTTCATAACGCTGTTGGGCGGAGCTGTGCTGATGGAAAGCTGTGCAGCCCCTACACCTGCAATACTACATGAAGAAAAAACACAGCCCGTCATCTCACAGGATGACAAAACTGCCTGTCTGCCAAAGTGGGGTCCTGACAGCGTTGAAACCATAAAACAGATTTCCCTGTATTCCGAATTTTTCAAGCAGGGCAACTACAAAGACGCAGTGATACACTGGAGATATGTATTTCGCAATGCGCCAGGAGCAAGGCTTTCCACTTTTGTAGATGGCGCTAAAATGTACAAGGAATTCATAGACCAGGAGAAAGACCCGGCTGTAAAGGAAAAATTGATTGATACGCTTATCCTCATTTACGACAAACGCATGGAATGCATGGGCGTAAGCGGAGAGGTTCTTGGTCGTCAGGCTATTGAACTGCTCAACTACAGGCCACAGGAAGTAGCCCTGATATATGAAAAATTTGAAAAGGCAATTCAGATGGACAAAGAAAAAACCAAATCTTTTCTGCTCTATCCTTATGCACTTGCCATAGCAAATATGGAAAAAGCAGGAAAGCTGACCAAAGATAAAGTTGTAGAAGCCTACTCCCTTATAGCAGATATCATTGATAAAAATTTAAAAAAGGGCAATAAACAAATATGGCAAGACGTGCAGCGCGATGTAGATGCAGTGCTCGCTGGTTATCTTGACTGCGAATCCATGAAACCTGTACTTCAGCGTCAATATGACGCAAGCCCCAATGATGAGGAGCTGCTAAACAAAATTTACAATCAGATGCGATCGGCACGCTGCATTACGGATCCCTTGTTTCTAAAGGTTACCGAGCAACTGTTTAAACGAAAACCCGACAGCGAAATGGCCCGAATCCTCGCCATCACCAACAGCAACGCAGGGAACTATGCTCAGGCAGAAGTCTATTACCGGGAGGCAATAAAACTGGAAGAAGATAAAGAGAAGAAAGCAGAATACTATATGGCCCTGGCGGAAATAAACTATCGCAAAGACGACTTCGTTTCGGCCCGCAATTATGCTCAGCAGGCTGCCTCCCTGAAACCCAACTGGGGCAAGCCCTATCTGCTCATTGGAGATCTTTATCGGGCAAGCGGAAAAAAATGCGGCCCCGGCACCGGTTGGGAAAGCCAGGTAGTCACCTGGCCGGCAATAGACATGTATGAAAAAGCAAAAGCCGTTGACCCCTCCGTAGCAACTGAAGCCACTCAGCGAATAAACGATACCCGCCAATACATGCCTTCTCAAACGGAATGTTTTTTCCGTAATCTGAAAGAAGGCGACCCTTTCAAGGTGGAATGCTGGATCAATGAAATGACTACGGTACGCTATGGCCCGGAGCAATGAACACCATTGCTATACAAATGCCTCCCGGCAGATAGTAAGATTTTTAGGGGCCGGTATCCTGCTTGCGCTTACCGCATGTCATGACACATCCGATGCAATTAAAAAAATAGCTGTTGCAGATTATTCTGTCCTGGAAACAGGCCGGGAAATTGAAATGATATACACTAGCCGCGGACAGACGAAAGTGAAAATTTTTGCCAATGAGCTGGTTACCAAACGGATGGATAACCAGCAACAGACCGAATTCCTCAATGACCTGAAACTTTTTTTCTATGACGAAAACCAGACTCTTTCCAGTAAAATGAGCGCTCAATACGGCATCTATTATCCCGACAGGGAAGAAGTCTTTGTGCGCGATAATGTAGTTATCGTAAACACCAAAGGAGAAATGTTGAATACCGAAGAACTTACATGGAAACGCAAGGAGAAAAAAATTTATTCCGACAAGTTTGTACGCATCACCACACCGCAGGAAATTATCTATGGCACCGGGTTTACAGCCAATCAGGACTTCTCCGACTATCGCATCAATAACATCACCGGTGTAATTCAATACACCGAAGAAAGCCCGGGGAATACCCCCTAATGCTTAGCTTTGAGAGACGGTCCGCAAGCAACTGATCATGGATACTTATCTTATCTTCATTGCTCTGATTCTTTCAGCATTTTTTTCGGGAATGGAGATAGCCTATGTTGCTTCCAACAAACTGCGTATGGAAGTGCTCCGCAAACAAAAGCAAATCAGTACTCAACTGCTCAGCACCGTTACGGCTAACCCTTCCTTGTTTCTGGGCACTATGCTGGTGGGCAACAATATTGCTCTCATCGTCCTCGGTATCATCATGGCCAAAATGCTGGAACCCCGTATGGCTGAACTTTTGCCTCCCCTGCTGAACCATGAAATTGTCATCCTCACCATCCAAACCCTCATCACTACAGCTGTGGTGCTGATTTTCGGAGAGTTTATTCCCAAAAACCTTTTCCGATTAAATCCCGAATGGTCGCTTCAGACGTTTGCCATTCCATTGTTTCTGGCTTACATTGTGCTTTACCCTCTGGTGCAATTTATTGTCGTTATTGCCCATTTGCTGCTAAAGGTATTCCTCGGCATCACCGATCAGGGCAGCCCTCCGGTGTTTTCACGTACCGACCTGGAGCATTTTGTTTCTCAGTTCGTCCGCAGCGACAACCCGGAAGAAGAAATCAATACCACCCTTTTGGAGAAAGCCCTCTATCTGAAAGAAGTCAGAGCCCGGGAATGCATGGTTCCACGTACTGAAATTGAAGCCCTTGATGTCAATGCCTCTGTGGAAGAACTCAGGCAAAAGTTTATAGAAACAAAACTATCCCGCATCATCATCTATGAGGACTCCATTGATAATATTCTCGGTTATGTGCACCACTTTGACCTGTTGAAAAAACCACAACATATACGCGACATCTTATTCCCGATAAAGGTGATACCGGAAACCATGCTCGCACGAGACATACTCAGTCTTTTTATGAAAGACCATCAAACCATAGTATGGGTAGTAGATGAATTTGGGGGCACTTCCGGCATTGTTACTCTGGAAGACGTGCTGGAAGAAATATTCGGAGAGATAAAAGATGAACATGACACCGAATACCTCCTTGAAAAGCAGGTGGCAGAAGATGAATATATCTTCTCTGGACGTATTGAGATAGACTATTTAAACGAAAAGTATGATCTTGCCATACCCGATGGAGACTACGAGACCCTGGCTGGCTTCATTCTTGCCCATTATGAAGACCTTCCCCAAAAAGGCGAGGAGCTCATCATCGGCCGCTTTAAGATCAAAATACTGAACGCCAGCGAAACCCGCATTGAGTCTGTCAGGCTGAAAATACTCCAGGCCAGTGAGTCGGCCGGGTGAGCGGTTTGTTTTTTCCCTGTGAAACAATTTACTTTGCAGTTCCTTTTAAACCGTTGTCCGCATGGCAGTTATAATGAAAATCCGCGATCGCTTCGGCATTGTCATCGTGGTGGTAATTGCGCTGGCTATAGCAGGTTTTCTTATCCAGGATGCCCTCAGCTCCAATTCCTCCTTGCTCAATTTTGGCAGCCAGAATGCAGGTGTTATTAATGGCACTGAAATCAGCATTCAGGATTATGACCGCAAAGTGCAGGAAGCGATTGAAAACTATCGTTCCACCTCCAATCAGGCCACCATGGATGACCAAACCATCTGGAGTATAAGAGAACAAATCTGGGCGCAATATATTAACGACATCGTCATGGGCGATAAATACTCAAAACTGGGGCTGCGTGTTACCCCGGAAGAGTTGTATGACATGATTCAGGGTCCCGAACCGCATCCGGCTATTATACAGTCTTTCACCAATCCGGAAACCGGGCAATATGACCCCGGCCAGGTGGCACTCTTCCTGCAGCAACTGGATAATGATGAAACCGGCAACACCCGCAGGCGGTGGCTCAATTTTGAAAAATTTCTCAAAGAAGAACGCACTGCTGCCAAGTTTAATAACCTGGTAAAAAAGGCCATTTACACCCCCACCTGGATGGCAAAGGAAAATTATACTCTCACAGCCACCACCGTTGACTTCGCCTATGTTTACCTGCCCTACACAGATGTTGCCGATGCAGAAGTGCAGGTGAGTGATAGCGAGCTGAAAAAGCTCTATGAAAAAAACAAAAGCAAATACAAACAAGAAGAATCACGCACCATTGAATATGTTGCCTTTCCCATCCAGGCTACACGGGAGGATACTTTGCGGATAAAAGCAAAACTGGAAGAACTCATCCCTGCATTTCAAACAGCCAAAAGTGACTCTGCCTTCATGAAATTATATTCGGATGAGCCTTTTGATGCACGCTATTATGGTAAAGAGGAACTGCAAAGTTCCATGCGCGACACCTTCTTCTCCATAGATACCAACACCGTTATCGGTCCCTACCTGGAAGAGGGTGCATGGGTTATAGCCAAGCTCATTGATCGTAAGCTGATACCCGATTCGGTGAAAGCCCGCCATATCTTCCTAAGCATAGCCGAAGCCAAAAGCCAAAACGATGTTAACTTCAAACGCACCCAGGCCGACTCCCTCATGAAAGTACTCCAGGATAAACAAGCCGACTTCAACTCGCTGGTACTTCAATATTCCGATGATGAAGCGACCAAATTTAAGGGTGGAGACTGGGGGTGGATTAAACCCGGAGAAAAGTTTCTTCCGATAGATTATGCCCTTTTTTATGCCCACAGGCAGGGCGATATTTTCATGATACCCGCTGATGAGCCCGGAAACGCAGGGTTTCACATCATTGAGATTACGGAAGCAAAACCAGTGAAAGACGCTGTTCAGGTAGCATTTCTGAAAAAACATATTATCCCCGGCTCAGAAACCGAAAGAGCGGCATATACCGCAGCCAGCAAATTTGCAGCCTCCCATAAAACCGCTAAAGCTTTTAAAGAAGCAGCAGGTGAATACACCCTTCAGCAGGCTGAAAATATCCGCAAAAACGATTACACCATTCCCGGGCTGGGTACATCCCGGGAGCTTGTAAAATGGGTTTATTCAGCAGAAATCAATGAAGTATCGGACGTCTTTTCCCTGGAAGACAAATACGTGATTGCTCTGCTTTCAAAAATAAAGGAGGAAGGCTATGTCCCCTTTGAAGAAGTACGCCCGGAACTGGAAGCACAACTGAAAAAAGAGAAAAAGGCCGAGATGCTGAAAACCAAAATAAAAAATCACACAGACCTGCCATCTCTGGCTGCCTCGCTGGGCATACAAGTGGACACCGCCTACGGCATGACATTTTCCAGCACTTATATTGATCCCATTGGTCAGGAGCCAGCCGTAGTCAGCAAAGCCCTTACCCTCACACCGGATGATGGTATTGTTGCCGTAGCAGGCGAACGGGGGGTGTTTGCCATTCAATTAGTGAACAAAAACACACCTCCGGAAGCAGAAGATTACGGCCGCCAGAAGGCCATGATGACCCGTCAGGTGGCATCGCGTGTGGAGGGAGCGCTGGCTGAAGCCATCCGCAAGGCAGCCGAGATTAAAGACCAGCGATATAAGTTTTACTGAGCATTCTGCTACCCCCACTGCCTTCCAGGAAGGCTGTTCATTAATTTCAAAAGGCTTACCTTTTAAGGACATTCGCCTGTAAACAGCTATTTTGAACGGAATTTACAGCCGATAGGCATTGTTTATCCTTACAGCTCTTAGCGTATGACACAACAAACTTTAATCAACCGGGTAGAACAAAGTGGTATAATAACACTGAATCTGGCAGACCATTTCCCAAAAGAGATCATTGAATCCCTTGACCTGCGTCAGTTCCTGGTACAGGACCAGGTGCTCATGGAAAAACCTTATCGCGAAGCCCTGAAGTCATTTGACTGGAGTCGTTTTACCGGAAAAATTGCAGCCATCCATTGCTCCAAAGATACCCTCATCCCTATGTGGGCTTATATGCTTGCCGCCTCCTGCTTATTGCCGCACGCCAAACGTGTGCTTTGTGCAACTCCTGAGGAGGCCGAGCTTCAGCTTTTACTGGAAAACATTCAGCAAATGGACGCAAGCTACTTTTCGGGAACCCGTGTGGTTATTAAAGGTTGCGGCCACAAACCCATACCACCGCAAGCTTATGTAGCTATCACAGCCAAACTGCAACCTGTGGTGCAAAGTCTGATGTATGGCGAACCCTGCTCTGCAGTACCCGTATATAAAAAACCCAAATCATCATAGCCTAATGCACCGATCATCCTATCCGGTATTGCTGTTTCTGGGTCTGCTGATCACTTTGTCTGTCATATTTCGTTCCAGCCAGCAAAGCCCACAGAGCGGGGAATCACCCACTGCCTTACCAGGCACCCCGCAGCAAATAGTACCGGTGGAAATCCCCGCACAACTTGATTTTGCCGGAGAGCCTGTTCCACTTGATATTACCGATGTCAGGGAACGGTTAGATCGGGAATTGCTGGTAAATACTTACTGGCATTCCAATACCCTGCAACTGTTCAAGCTGGCATCCCGCTGGCTGTCGCTTATTGAAAAAATATTGCAGGAAAACGGCATACCTGATGATTTCAAATACATGGCACTGGCAGAAAGTGGTTTCCGAAATGTGGTTTCACCGGCTGATGCCGTTGGCTTCTGGCAATTTCTGGAAGGAGCTGCAAAAGACTATGGACTGGAAATCAGTGTTACCGTGGACGAGCGCTATGACCCCCTGCTCAGTACCCTCGCAGCATGCCGCTATCTTAATGATGCCTATCAGGAATTCGGCAGCTGGACTCTTGCTGCAGCTGCCTTCAACATGGGTAAAAAGAGACTGAAAAGCGTGCTTGAAGAACAAAAGGTCACTTCTTATTACGAACTCTACCTCAATGAGGAGACAGCTCGCTACGTCTTTCGTGTTCTTGCTTTAAAAGAAATCTTCTCCAATCCCCAAAAATATGGTTTTTTCATAAAGCCGGAAGATCTTTACCCGCCATTAAAATATCGTGTTGTGTTTGTTGACTATGACATAGCTGACCTTGCTGCTTTCGCTCAGGAAAATAAAACCAACTATAAAACACTGCGGCTGTTAAATCCCTGGCTGCGCAAAAACTACCTTAAAACGCAGAGAGGCAAGGTTTATCAGGTTCGCTTACCTGCAACTGACGAAGACAAAACATTTAGTGCACTTTCCCGTAAACACGGTTAACTCTTTTTGCCTTAAGATTGCAAATCCATCAAAACCCTCGTCAGCATCCAATGAAGTTTCAAAAAATTTCCGTGGTTGTGCCCGCCTACAATGAAGAGAAAACCATTACACAGGTGCTTCAGACTGTAGCCAAGGTGCAACTTATCAATGGTCTTCAGAAAGAACTGATTGTGGTTGATGATGGTTCGCGCGACAACACCGTGGCGGTGGTAAAAAAATTTATCGCTGAAAATCCTTCTATTGAGGTAAAACTTTACGAGCAGGGCGTCAATCAGGGTAAAGGAGCAGCCCTGCACAGGGGTTTTAGGGAAGCTACCGGAGACCTCATCATCGTGCAGGATGCCGACCTGGAATATGACCCCGAAGAGTTTAACCTGCTACTTAAGCCTATTTTGGATGACCGGGCTGATGTCGTATACGGATCGCGCTTTATGGGAGGTAATGCCCATCGTATCCTGTTCTTCTGGCACTCCATAGGCAACAAGTTTCTTACTTTCGTCAGTAACATGTTTACTAACCTGAACCTCACGGATATGGAAACCTGCTACAAATTATTTCGGGCAGATATCCTAAAATCCATTCAGCTGAAAGAGAAAAGATTCGGCTTTGAACCTGAAGTGACCGCCAAGATAGCCCGCATACCCAACATCCGCATTTATGAGGTCGGCATATCTTACTATGGCCGCACGTATGCGGAGGGAAAAAAGATTAACTGGAAAGACGGTGTACGCGCCATATACTGCATTCTCAAATACGGTTTGCTCCGATTGTAGCACTGTAAAGCAGCTTCCTGTTCGCTCTTCTGTTCATTTGCGCAAAAATCCTGTGCGAGAGCTCCAATCGTCAGCTAAAAATGTATAGCTTTGCATACCCTCAGACTACGGTGAGGTAGCTCAGTCGGTAGAGCAAAGGACTGAAAATCCTTGTGTCGGGGGTTCGATTCCCTCCCTCACCACAATTACCTTCCCCTTTAAAGAATGCTTCACTTTTGAAGTCGGGATTGTGTACATATTGTTGCCTGTCCCGTTGTTGCAACTTTTGCCTTACCCTTCCCATTCACGGTTTTCTTGTGTTGAAGCTGCGCGGGCGAAACAGGTGTTTCTAAGGACTGAACAGCAACACCTTAATATATAAGACATACCTCATGAACCAGGCATGCCCTTCAGTGGTATTCTTACCGGTTAAGACAGGGGTGCTATGCGTCTTGTGTCCCGGGTTGAAACAAATGCATTTTTCTGGAAGCAGCAGCATACCTATCCTTTCACGCTCTTTCACAAAACTGCAATAGAGACCATAAAAACAAATTGCCAAAAGAATTGTTGAAATGAGTAAAGAATCATCTTATGCAATCTTCATTTTTTCCTGTTATGGCAATCATAATGGTTTCCATTGCAACCGCTTCATGCCAAAAGGAAAATCCGAAACAAACAGTAGAAGAGCTGGAGCAGACGGCAGGTGATTCCGCTTCAGGGAGTATTCTTGTAATTAACATTACCGGTATAAAATCTGTAAAAGGCGTAATAAATGTTGCTCTGTTCAATAGTGCCTCCACATTTAACACGGAAAAAGCATTCCGCACAATGATCGCTGAGATCACCTCCTCCTACATGGAGATTCAGTTTGACAGCATCCCGCCTGATACCTATGCCTTTGCTGTCTTTCACGATGAAAACGCAAACGGCAAGCTGGATCAAAATGTATTGGGAATACCAAAGGAGGGGTTTGCTTTTTCCAATAATGCCATGGGCGGCTTTGGTCCGCCTAATTTTTCACAAGCAAGCTTTTTTATACCTGAAAAAAGTAAACTTACCCAAACTGTCAGCTTAAAATACTACTGATACGATCACCTGCCTTTCCAAGAGAAAAAATGATAAGCTTATCCTAAGAAGGATATAAATAAAAAATGTACCAGGGTTAGAGGTAAATCATTCTCGACCTGTACAATCACAACTATACCCGAAAAAAACAAGCCCTCCCCGCAAATATGTAAAAAGTTAATTAGCATGAAAATTTTTGGCAGACGAAATAGTAATTAACAAAAGAGATTAATCGTTAGCCTTTGCGTGGCAGCCAAGGTACAAAAGCACGGGTTTTTTTCCTGTAATCCTGATACTCAGGGTCATCAATATACTTTTTCTCCAGTAGTGCAACACCGGAAACTCTCAGCAACAAATAGGTAAGTAGGATTGGGGAAACGATAGAAACAATGGGCAACGGATTGTTTACAGAAATAATAAAAATGCCCCACCAGAGAAGTGATTCCCCGAAATAATTAGGATGCCGGGAAAACCGCCACAATCCCTGACGCATGATTTTGCCTCTGTTTTCGGGCTTTTTCTTGAAAAAATGCATCTGCATATCACCGACAGACTCAAAGAGGAAACCCGTTATCCAGAACGCACAACCTATCCACTCGGCTACTCCCAAAATGCTTCCGCTTGGTATAGTATTCATTAAGGGCAGCGCAACCAACCACATAATGAAGCCCTGAAGAACGAAAATCTGCAAGTATGACCGCCAGATCACATTTTTACCCCACTCTTCTCGCCATTGACGATACCGATAATCTTCTCCCCGTTTGTAATTACGCAGAAAAATATAAACAGCCAGCCGCAATCCCCATAGGAGCGTGAGTACCACAACCAATATACTTTCATTGCTAAAGTTTTTACTCAATATCAATACAGTAAAAGCAATCAGGATAAATCCGACTCCCCATCCGATATCTACGATGCTGTTATCTTTCTTCAATAAGGCGATAACAAACAACAGATGCATGTAAGCAATTACAACCAGTGCACTTGCCAGAAAAACTTGACCGGGCATATTGTAAAAACCGAAATCGTCTTCCATTGTTTTATTTCTGTAAAGTTGCCCTCGTTGCAAATCCAAAGTAATCTCAGTCAATTTAAAAAAATAAGTTTACCATGTATTATCACCTGATTACAGATCATCATCTTCCGGTCAGTTTGACAAAGGCTTGGGATTTCTTTTCCGACCCCCGGAATTTAAGCCTCATTACTCCTCCGGAAATGGACTTCAGGATCACTTCCTCTCTTACTCCGAAAGTGTATCCAGGCCAGATAATTACCTATCGGGTAAAGCCCATCTGGGGCATCGCTGTGGACTGGGTCACCGAAATCACACACGTACATGAGCCCCATTATTTCATAGACACTCAACTGCATGGCCCATACAAATTCTGGCATCATGAGCATCACTTTCAGGAAGTGAAAGATGGGGTCTTTATGCGTGATGTGCTGTACTACGAACTTCCTCTCGGCTTTTTGGGTGATTGGATACACCGGTTCTGGGTCAGGCGACAGATTCAATACATTTTCAATTTTCGTGGCAAAAGACTCACCGAACTATTCAGTACAGTCCATAATGGAACCGCACAAACAACCAAGACCGGATAATCACTCCGGATAATTACTATGGAATTCAGGGGCTGTAAAGCTGTGATTGCATTTTCAACTGATGCCAAAGACTTGCTTTCAGCGCAGCTCTGCGAGTTTTTTCTGTAACATCTCTCGTGCTTTGTGGATGCGCGTTTTTACGGTTCCCAATGGAAGATTCAAGGCTTCTGCGATTTCCTCATACCGATAGCCCTCAAAGTGCATACGGAAGGGGACAGATAATTTCTCTTCCAGATTGTCCAAAGCCTGCTGGATGTATTCCATTTTAAGTTTTCCCACCCCCTGATTCCAGTCGGTTCTCTGATAGGTTTGCTGAAATGCATCAGAGTAGGTATCGCTATAGTGTATAGGATGACGGGACTGCCGGTTGTATTGATTGATAAAAGTATTTTTCAGTATAACGTAAAGCCATCCACGCAGGTTAGTGCCATTCCGGAACCGGTCACGGTTAGCCAGGGCCTTTAATACTGTGTCCTGCACAATGTCACGTGCCTTTTCAGCATCCCGCAGGAGGCCAAGAGCCTGTTGATAAAGTATCGGCCGGGATTGGATGACTTCTTTTTCAAAATTATCCATTTTGTTTACATTTTTGAGATTAAAACTTAAACAAAGTTATGAAAACAAAAATAATGTTCAAGTTTTTACCAGATTTTTTAAACAAAATAGGACTAAAGTCTTCCCGGCAAGGTTAATTATGCGGTGCCGTATCCTGCTGATGCAGGAAGCCTAGCACGGCCTGTGGGCCAGAAAACGCTATCACTCCTTCAGGCAACGTTCCAGTGGGGAGTTCATTCACCGGCCGACCTGCAACAAGCAGAAGTATTTCGCGGAACCGACTTACCAACTGGTGCAAATAATCCACGAGTTCCTGTTCGCGGAATGCAGTAGTTATTATCGTGAAAAAATAATGCGCCTTGTATATACGCTGTACCTCCGTCAGATCTGCCAACGGCACTGACTGGCCAAGATAAAGGGAATGACACCCCCGCGCCCGCAAGAGATAATGGGCAAACAATAATCCGATCTCGTGATATTCTTCCTCCGGGAGGAAGAGAAGGTAACGCCTACTGGTATCTTTATCCGGTATCATGAGCCTGTCTATGGCCACAATTAACTTTTGCCGGATAAGATTGGAGACAAAATGTTCACGTGCAGGATTAATAGAACCCGTTTGCCATAACACGCCAACCCTTTCAAAGAAAGCATAGATGACTTTGAGAAACGCAGTTTCCAAACCATACCGTAACAAAGCGCTGGAAACAATCCTATCAAACTGCTCTTCATCCATTTCAATCATCGCTGCCGTCAGGCGATTAATTTCAAATTCATACCCTGTATCTACGCGCTCTTTCAATTCCCGAATTTTACTGGCGATCTCCTCAGGACTCATAGATGCCACACGGGATATTTTCCACCCGTGCTTAACCAGAAACGCCACATTGAGCATATATCTGAGGTCGTCATCATCATAATAGCGTATGTTGGTAGAGGTACGTTTGGATTTCAACAATCCGTATCTTTTCTCCCACATGCGCAGAGTATGCGCCTTTACCCCAAGAAGTTTCTCCAGATCACTTATTGCATAAGTACTCATAATAGCCACTGCTTGTTTTCCATACCTGCTCTCATCGTTGATGCCTTAACTCCGTAAGGAATAAGATGGTCACGGATACCTTTCAATTTTTGCTTTTTTAATAAAAAACATGTGTTTGCAAACCCACCAGTTAAAACAATTTTAAAAACAAACTGTTTAACAAATTGAATCAATTCTTAAACAAAAACCAAACAACCATGAAACGAAAACTTTTTTTGCTTATAGCCGCCATTTCGGCCGGGCTTATTTCCTTTGCTCAAACCGCCCGTCTTCAGGTCATTCACAATGCAGCAGACCCTGCCGCTTCGGCAGTGGATGTTTATGTCAATGGCAATTTATTTTTAGACGATTTTGAATTCCGGAAAGCTACCGCCTTCCAGGATGTTCCTGCAGGAGTATCTTTGACGGTTGCCATTGCACCTTCCAATAGTTCTTCTGTTGCCGATTCCCTGATTTCTATTCCTTTAGGCTCTTTAATGATGGGAGAAACCTATGTACTGATTGCGAACGGGGTTGTAGGCAGTGGTTTTGCTACGAATCCAGATGGTCGCTCCATCACATTTGGTTTATATGCTGTCAGCGGAGCGCGCGAGGCAGCGGCAAATGCCGGTGAAGTGGATGTTTTAGTATTTCATGGTGCTACTGATGCCCCGACAGTTGATGTAGTTGCCCGTGTGAGCAACAATGAATTAAACATCTTAGATGATCTGGCCTACTCCGATTTCAGCTCATCTTATCTGAGCGTTACCCCCGGCTCCTATATCTTGGATGTGAGGGATGCTACCGGATCAGTGACTGTCGCTTCTTTCTACGCTGATCTCAGTGGCTTGGCAGGATCTTCTGTTGTGGTGTTTGCCTCCGGATTTCTTAATCCTCAAAATAATAATAACGGGCAGCCATTTGGTCTATGGGTAGCTCTGGCTGATGGCACCACACTCCCCCTTTCACCTATTCAGTCGGCAAGACTACAGGCTATTCACAATTCAGCCGATGCCGCAGCTGCCTCCGTGGATATTTATGTAACAGATGCCGCTAATAATGAACTGGCTAAACTTGAAGACGTAGCTTTCCGTACCGCCACAGCCTTCCTGGATTTACCCTCCAATATCCCGCTTTCCTTTGCCTTTGCTCCGGATAACAGCTCCTCCATATCCGATGCTGTGGCAACCATTCCTGTGGGACCTTTGACAACTAATGAGAAATATATAGCAATAGCCAATGGCATTTTAAGCTCCACTGGCTATAGCCCAAGCCCGGCTTTCAACTTGCACGTCTTCTCAGGAGCGCGCGAGGCAGCGGCAAATCAGGGAGCCAATGAAACCGATATCCTGATATATCATGGCTCAACGGATGCCCCTACCGTGGATGTAGCTGAAACGGGAGTCGGTGCGGGCTCTTTGGTGGATGACATTAGTTATGGCGAATTTCGGGGATATCTAACGTTGAGTGTGAACGATTACGTTGTTACCATACGAGATGCAACAGGCACTACAAATGTGGCCTCCTTTTCTGCCCCACTATCCACACTGAACCTGGCAGATGCCGCCCTGTGTGTGTTGGCTTCGGGATTTTTAAACCCCGCTAATAACAGCAATGGACCCGCATTTGGGCTCTATGCCGCTCTCCCTTCAGGGGGTCCGCTTGTGGCTTTACCCGTGTATAATCCAACCGGACTGCAATCACTGCCCTCGTCTATCCACAGCTTAGCTGCTTATCCAAATCCTGCATCCAATACATTGGTTATTGAATTCAGCATTGAAGAATCGGCTGATCTTACAGCACGACTGCTTGATGCGGCAGGACGGGATGTTAAAGCTCCTCAGTCATTCACAAACGGGCAAGGCGGCTACCGGATTGCGGTAGACATGGAGGACCTGCCCCGCGGTTCATATTTTATTCATATATCTGAACCCGGAAAAGCAGCGGTGGTACAACAGGTGATTCTACAATAGAACTCTATTTTTATGGCCGAAAGAGGCTGCTTCAAATCTAAGCAGCCTCTTTTTTTTTATAGTTATCTACAATGAATTTTGCCTGAAAGCAAAACAACAGTAAAAGACAAACTGTTATAACTAGAAAGGTTTTTTAACCAATGCTTAACAAATTGATGAATAATCCATCGTGGATAAAGCATACGCTGTTAATGGCAGGAGCCTATAACATCCTATGGGGTATTTTCATGCTACTGACCCGGCAATCTCTTCTGGATGTTAGTGCGAGTGCAATTCCATCTTCCTTACTGCGTCAGGGAGCTGGCTTAACGGTTATTATGTTTGGCATAGTCTACTTTATTACGGCCGTTGATCCGTTTCGTCATTGGTTAGCGGTTGTGATAGGATTGTTATTCAAAATAATCTCCTCTGCATTACTAACCTTGTTGATACTTAAAGGAGCTATCTCATCGCATAACTGGTTAATTGTTGCCGGAAATGGCGTCATCTGGGTTGTTCCGTTTACCATTATCCTCCTTGTCATTTTTGAACATAACCGCAGCTTTTATGAACAATTGAACTACTTCTACTCCTCACGGGTAAATATTGAACAGTTGCCCACTCTCACTAATAAAGGCGCATCCCTTTTGCTTTTGTCAGAGAATAATCCGGTGATGCTGGTGTTCTTGAGACACTTTGGTTGTTCTTTCTGTCGTGAAGCCCTCCGGTCTCTGGCCCGCGACAGAAGCACTATTGAAGCTCTCGGAACGAAAATCGTTTTGGTACACATGGTCAGCGATAAACAAGCTCACAATGTCACTGCCCGATACGGGCTGGCTGATCTGCATCGGATCAGTGACCCGGATAAAAAGCTCTACAGGGCATTTGCCCTGGAAAGCGGTAGTTTCAGACAGCTCCTCGGGCTAAAGGTTTTAATCAGAGGGCTGCTGACCGCCATTATAGGTAAAAATCTACCCGGTATGCCCCAGGGCGACCCGGCACAATTGCCCGGTGTATTTCTTATTTATAAAGGTAACGTAGTAAAATCTTATCGCCATCATACGGCTGCTGACACTCCTGATTACATCTTGTTGGCCAACTGCGAAACCTGCCTTTAATACCCCAGCACCGTTATAATGGATTTCATCTTAACTTCGGCCGCATGTTTAACGTTCTGCTGCTAATTGGCGGTTTAATTATCCTCCTATACGGAGGTAACATTCTGGTTGACAGCGCATCGGCTCTGGCGAAGCGTCTTAACATTCCGAACATGGTCATTGCTTTGACCATTGTTGCTTTCGGCACTTCAGCCCCCGAGCTGGCAGCCAATCTTGTAGCTTCTCTGGATAACAACTCCGGCATCGTGTTGGGAAATGTTATCGGCAGCAATCTATTCAATATCCTTTGCACACTGGGCATTGCCTCTATGCTGCTTCCTCTCACAGTAAAATCTAACACAACATGGATTGAAATACCTCTTTGCGTATTATCCTCCCTGGCTGTATGGGTAGTAGCCAGTGACACATTGTTTGATCACGTTTCGCATTCGGTGGTTTCAAGGGCGGATGGACTAATTCTGATTCTGTTTTTTCTGGTCTTTCTGGGTTACAACGTGCAACTCATCAAACAAAGCAACTATGAAGAGGAATTTGAAACGAAAGACTATTCTCTGGGAAAAGCTTTACTCCTTATCGTTATCGGACTGGGCATGCTCACCGGTGGAGCGAAAAGTTTTGTTTATGGTGCATCTCAAATAGCTGAAATGCTTGGCGTGTCTCAGCGCATCATCGGATTAACTATCGTTTCCATAGGCACCTCCCTGCCGGAGCTAATTACCTCAGTCATTTCCGTAAGGAAACGCAATGTGGACATGGCTATCGGCAATATAGTGGGATCCAATATCTTTAATGTCTTTTTCATACTCGGCTCATCGGCTGTCGTAAGTCCTGTTATGGTGGAAGCCGGGTCTGCATTGGACCTGATCATAAATCTGGTAGCCAGTTTTCTGCTTTTTATTTTCATCTTCAGCGGGAAAGGCCGGCAACTGGATCGCTGGAATGGCGCTATGCTGTTTTCGCTCTATCTGGCCTATATGGGGTATCTCCTGTCACCCTGAGTGTGCAAACTACAGCGTATCTTTGCAGTGGCTTCACTGAAGTAATGCGTGAAGAAAGAGGATATCTGCTTATTTCCAAGCCTCACATCTCAATGCAATGGACAACGATAATACTAGCCGGGTTACACTTCAAAACATCTTTATTGCTTATATCAAAGAAAAGGGAAGACGTCCTAAAACTATAAAAGAGTTTTGTGCCTTCACCTGCATTGAACCCAGAGATTTTAAAACACATTACAAAACCTTCGCATCATTGGAATGCGACCTCTGGAATCGATGGTTTGAAGAAACTATGGCAGTGCTGGAAAACAGTACAGAATACCAGACCTACAATGCCCGGGAAAAACTACTTGCCTTTTATTACACATGGCAGGAAACAATTCAAGATGCCGACTCTTACCTGAGAATAGCTCCTGTGCTTACACTCTATTCCGCCATGGACTGGTTCTTGACCGATCTGGAAGTAAAGTTTCTGCAATATGCTGAAAAGCTCATTCAGCTGGCTACTAAAAACCGAGAAATTGTGCAAAGGCCCTTCATCACTGATTACTACAAACACCTGCTTTGGCACCAATTTCTCTTCATTATGAACTATCGCATAAGAGACAAAAGTGCTGAGCATGCCAAAACGGATGAAGCCATTGAGCGTTCCGTAAATCTCTTTTTTGAATTAACCGGTCGCACCCAGGCTGATGCCATATTCGAATTTGGGAAATTTCTATTCACGGGTAACGCATGAGTGAACACAGAAAAATACCCACATCCAAGGTGGAGCGCGCATCGCGACTGATTAAAGCCGGAGGAGCTATCAGCCTCAACTATGTAAAACATTATACCAAAAAGGCCTTCCAACTGACCTCTGACTCTTCAGCCCTGCATCAACAAAACGCAACCACACTGTTTGAAGCATTGGGTGAACTCAAGGGCAGCGCTCTGAAAGTAGCGCAATTGCTGAGTTTAGACACCAGCGTGTTGCCTGCCGAATATGCAAATCAGCTCATGCGCGCACAGCATAAAGCGCCTCCGCTTTCTTATCCGCTGATTGTAAAAATCTTCAGAAAAGAATTGGGTAAAACCCCTGATAAGATTTTTGACTCCTTTGATCGCCAGACAACCTATGCCGCATCCATAGGTCAGGTGCACCGGGCTACACTGCAAGGAAAGCAACTGGCTGTTAAAATACAATATCCCGGGGTGGCTGAAAGTGTTACGTCTGATCTCAAAATGCTCAAACCTTTGGCACTCCGGATTCTTAAAGTAAATGCTGAGGAAGCTGAAGAGTTCTTCCGGGAAGTGGAAACCAAATTGCTGGAAGAAACAGATTATGAAAATGAAATGCGGCAGTCGCAGGAAATGGCCCGGCAATGTGCCGGTTTAGCAGGGCTGGAGTTCCCTGCATACTTCCCGGAATTTTCATCGCGCAAAGTTTTAACGATGAGCTGGCTGGAGGGCATGCACCTGGATGAATACCTGCATACCAATCCATCTCAGGAGGAACGCAATTACTATGGACAGCTAATATGGGATTTTTATGACTACCAGGCACATGTGCTAAGAACCTTTCATGCCGATCCTCACCCGGGCAATTTTCTGTTTATGGCTGATAACAAGCTGGGTGTCCTTGACTTCGGCTGTGTCAAAAAACTGCCGGACGAGAATTATCGTTCACTGGCTGCTCTGTTTGACCGTCACCTGCTGAATGACCCCCAACGGGTTGAGCAATTGCTGTATGACCTGCGTATTCTCCTCCCGGATGACTCTCCTCCTGAGCGCGACTTCTACAGATCTCTTTTTTATAAAGGCTATAAATTACTGGGCAAACCTGTACTCAATGATGTGTTTGACTTCGGAGACACAGCCTACATGGAAGAAGTATTCAGGGAAGGCAGGCAACTCAGTCAGATGAAAGAGCTCCGGAATTCTAAATCTGTAAGAGGGACACCACATGCCATATATGTCAACAGAACCTACTTTGGCCTCTATATGCTGCTGCATAAGCTGGGCGCTAAAATACGAACCCGTAGTGCTTACTTATAAAAATGCTGAGTCGCTGCAATGCTGACTGTCCGATTCAGAAACTGAGTCCCGCACTAATTACACCGCTGCAGATTGATGCTCAGGACAATCTATGCGCAGCTGTTCATCCTTCAGGGCAGTATTTAGGAGCTGGCAAAAGTGTTTATTCGGCTGCGGTTGAGTATAGTAGCGACAGGTAAAGCACATTCTCTGCACCGTAATAACGCCCGCCTCATTTAAATGACGGATTATCTGCAAAAGAGCACCCAATATTGCTTTCTTTGATTCCTCGGTGATCTGTGCTATCGGCTTCTGCACTTCGGCAGCAAACTTTGATGCGCGTTCCGCCAGTTGCCTGCCTTTTGCGGTAAGCTGAATGAAGGTGCTGCGAGAGTCTTCCGGATCCAGCACTTTTCTGATCAGCCCTTTGCGCTGCAAAATCTTTACCGTTTCGCTTAATGTGGCTTTTGTTACATTCAGTTCCTGAGATACAATGGTAATTTTTCTTTGTGCTTCGGCATGATAATGAAGGAAAATCAATACCTGCAGCTGAATTGGTGTAAGTGCATGCTCAACGCCTTCCTGCCACAGTAACACACGAAAGGCCTGCGCAATACGCTCCAGAGCTGCTACAATGCGGGCATCGGCATTTTGATTCTGATAGGATAAGTCAAAAGGAGATTTCATTCAATTATCCCGGATGTGGAAATATTCTCAAATATAACGGTATGTTTTCACAGCTCACCACGCGCCCGCAGGATTATCGCCATAAGCTCCTCTTCGGTTTTGTCTTTAAAATCGGCAAACCTGTATTGCGGAAAGTGTCCCCGTAAATGCAAAATCAAATCTCTGCGTGCGGGTTTATCAGGCAGCACAGCCGGGATAGTGTCCAACTCATAAATATAATATCCATGCTCCCTGATTGCTTTTTGTATAGCTGCCTCCGGTTGCTCCATATGGCAGAAGCGGCACTCCCCGGCAGAGAGCTCCACTTCCGCCATACCCCGGCTTTGGAGATAGCGTCTCCCATAATTATAGACTACTTCTTCCCTGCTATCACTTTCAGGAACCACTATATCAAAATGCAAAACATCTCCCGTAGGTGTCTTTACATAAGTATCCCACACTGCTACCTGCATGGCTGTCAGAATTCCCCTTTATTGACATAAGGATAAGTCCATAATACTACCGTAAGTGTTACGGCTTTAAACCACGCATTGTGCATGCCATCCACATCAGCCGGAGCATGCCCTTTCTTCGCAAGAAAAGAGCGGATAGTGGCCGTAATCGGATAAATAAATGCTACCATATAGCGATAATGGACAATTGGCGCAGCTTCCACTCCATCCGTTTTATTTTTCTTTGTACTGTGATGCCGTAATGCAATTTCATACTGATAATCAAGCCATTCCTGATTATACGGCCTGTTACATAGATCTCGTATCCATTGTCCGAACCGCTGGCGCACGGCAGCCAAATAATCCGCGTTTGGCTGTCCGTTTTTTGAAAAGTACGCAACCAGATGCGGGTGGCTGCCTACATATCCATACCATAAATCCAACACGGCCTCTATTTGGTCTTTTAATACCTCACCAGCCATCCGTAAATACCGGTTGTCATCCTCGCTCCAGAGCAAGGTCTTTTTGAGCAGCTCAAGATCCTGCAGGGATACCGGTGATTTTGCAATGGTAGTTTTTCCGTAATCGTAGCCTTTAATCGTTTCCATAGCGTCTGAGTTTTTTAAGGTGAACAAAAGTGGTTTTTAAATTTAGTTAGTTATCCTAACTAAATCAACAAAAGAAATGAAAATTATTTAGAGGATTGTGCACAGCTCCTGACTGCTTATTCTCGCACGCGTAAAAAGCGCCTGCTGCGTAGCTATGCAGGCTAAGGCCTCTCTGGTGGTCTTAATCCATGTGGAAGAGTCAGCGTTTCCATGCCCGATAGTCGATCCGCTCGTTATCCTGCACGATGGGAATTTTTATGGCCACAAAAATATCAAGCGCCCGATCGCGGTCGGGATATGCCCAGAACGAAAACAAATTACCAGACCCGATGATGAAAGGCTTCCAGCGCAAGGCGAGCCCGGCACTGGCCGGGAGATAGTTGGTGAAGGTAAGAGGCAGATATACCCCCCACTGATAATCTTCAAACCGCGGGGTAAGATTAAAGCGAAAGACCAGCGGCATCTGCGGATCGGTAAGCTGAGTAAAAAGAAAATGAAATTCTCCATACACCAACAATCTCTTACCCAGATTAACTTCTGAATGCACCCGCAGAGACATAGGCAACAACAGGCGATACTCTTCGCCAGTTGCAGAAGAATTGACCTGCAGAAGGGCAGCCACTGTATCCAGCGACTGCTCCAATGAGGTCTGTCGTATTGCCTCAAGCGGTATTTCACTCATCAAGGCGCCTTGCCCTTTATATGCGCGCGCCCGCGTATATCGGGCAAAACCTATATCGGTGAGTGAAAACCCCAACTTGAGGCGGTGATTAGATGCCCCCGGACAGGATCGCGGGTTTTCAAAGCGATACGCCATACCCACATCAAAGCCTACACCTACATGCCCGGTCATATTCGGGCGCCCGTCATCCACAAGCGAAATCACCTGGTCGCTTACCGTAATTTCCATATCTGTGTTGAGCTGACTCACTTTACTGCCGCTTGTTTGTACAGAGGTATTCTTCAAATGCATCCGCATATCTGCGGTGCCGGTAATGATTTTGACAAATCCGCCTATCGCCAGACTGTGATAGGTTTTTTTCCAAATCTGGGCGCTGGCGCCAAGGCAGTATTCGTTCCAGCCGCTGAAAAATATCCGGCTTCGGGCGTTGCTTTCGTTTATGTCCGGTTGTACTGCCTCAGTGTCAAACAAAGCCGATAGGCCGGGTGCCGACAACCTGGAAGCCCATAAAAAACGCATATTCCAGGTGAATGCAATAGCCGTTTTAGGATTGACAGTAGCCAGAACTGAGGGCCCTTGCAGGTTACTTATTACCAGCATGTTGGGCGAGCTTAATTTACTGAAATCATACAAGTGTCGGAATCCTCCGGTGAATATCATGGCAGCAGCATCGCGTGAAAACACTCTTTGTGGATGCGCGAACAAATGCACGGCTCCGAGTGTGGCGTCAATTTTATAGGGATTGGGAGCCATGCTGGCCGGACGCACATTTGCACTGCTGGTGCCACTAAAGCGGCCTGTTTCATAACCGGGCCAAAACTGCCCCCAACACGCAGCCGGCAGTAAAGCGCAAACACACATAAGTATTTTACTATTCATGTGATATTCTACTTTTTATAAGGATATCCGTTTTATATAAAAACATACGCCATCTGCATTTCCGGATAACTCATTCAGACAGGTATTTCTCAATTTTTTTTACTGCAATATGATAAGTAGCGTGGAGTGTGCCTTCAGCCGTATTGGTTATCTGGGCTATCTCGCTGTAGTCTCTTTCCTCAAAGTAGCGCAAGATAAACACAATGCGCTGCTTTTCCGGCAGTCTTGCCACTGCTTTCTCCAGTTTAAGATATATCTCATCACCCGAAATATAAAGTCCACGGTCAATAGCCTGAGCAATCAACTCTCCGGCCTCATCCAATGGGATGTTCGCCTGCCTGCACTTTCTTCTCAAATGATTGAGAGACTCGTTGGTTGCTATTCTGTATAGCCAAGTAAAAATTCCACATTGAAACTGAAATCGGTCTAATCCTTCCCACGCTTTCATAAAGACATTCTGGGTAACATCTTTTGCATCATGATGATCAGCCACTATTCTGCGCACATACCAGTAAATACGCTCCTTATATTGCCGCACTACGGCATTAAAAGCATCGGCACGGGTGCTGCTGTCCTGAAGCCTGATTTTCAGCTGCTTTTCAGAAATGCGAAACATCTTTCCGGGAGTGCGCTTAGTTGGCCTGTAAAAGTAATAAACCAGCAGACAATCTCACGTTCTTCAGAATAATTTCACCAGAATAATGTGCATTCGGCAGATGCACTCAGGGATACGCGTTAAAAAATAAAATCTGCATTTTTACTGAAAAATGATTCGCCATGCATACTGAATATGTATACATCTTACTGGTAATTATCATATTAGGGTATTCCTGCCATCATTCGGCTGAGGAAGTGGTGGTGTATGTAACAGTGGACCAGGCCTATGCCGAGCCGGTATTACGAGATTTTGAAAAACGAACCGGCATAAAGGTGAAAGCCGTTTTTGATACCGAAGAAACCAAATCAACCGGTATCCTGAATCGGCTGATTGCAGAAAAAAATAATCCGAAGTGCGATGTATTCTGGAGCGGGGATCCTATGCGCACCGAAGTGCTTCGCTCCAGAAATATTCTCTCCGTGTACCATCCTCAAAATGCATCAGACATTCCAGAAACTTTTAAAGACAAGGACGGCTATTGGGTGGGTTTTTCTGTCCGCTCCCGAGTGCTGATTTACAACACAGAGCTCATGACAAGTACAACCGCTCCTCAGTCCATTTTTGACCTAACCCGTCCGGAATACAAGGGGAAAGTGGCCATGGCCAACCCTCTGTTCGGAACCACTACCTTTCATATTGCGGCACTTTTTGAGCTGATCGGAGAAGAAAGAGCGGCAGCTTTTCTGGACAGCCTGAAAAATAACGGCCTCGTGTTGCTTTCCAGTAATGGTGATGTCAAGAAAAAAGTCAGCCAGGGCATTGTGGCCTGCGGCCTTACGGATACGGATGATGTTTTTGCTGCGGTTCGGGAAGGCAACCCGGTAGACATGATTTTTCTTGACCAGCAGGGCATCGGTTCACTCATCATTCCAAATACTGTTAGTCTTATAGCAGGTTCACCCCATCCGGAAAACGGCAAGAAACTGATTGAATATCTACTGGAGAAGGATACCGAATCCAAGCTGGCATATTCCTGCGCCCAGATTCCCCTTCGGTCCGGAGTGGATGTGCCTGTCCATGTACCACGTATTGAAGATATTCGTGCAATGCAGATCAACTATCATGCTGCAGCGCAAAAGCTTGAGGCTATTCAGCCGTTTCTGAAACAATGGATAGAGAACTGGTAGTTTTGTTTGGTCCTGCCTAAACTCAACCTGGTGTTGAAACGCAAGGTCTCTTTTATATATGTGGCTCTGATGACCGCCTTCCTGCTTACCGCAGCAGTGCCTGTATTATTTACCCTCGGCAGCATTTTTTTTCATAACGGACATTTGACTGCTGAACATCTTCTTACGGTCCTGGGTAAAGACAAACTGGCATTGCTGGGGCACACCTGCCTTTCAAGTCTTATTGTTTCTCTTCTCGCCAACCTGTTGGGCGGAGGTCTTGGCTACCTTCTTGGTAAAACAGATATTCCTTACAGCCGTTTGCTGAAGCTTCTTTTTCTGATTCCCTTGTTTGTATCCCCATATTTTTTTGCAGTTGCCTGGAGAGATGTTTTTCAGGCTGCCGGCATCACCTACCTGCAGGGCAAAACATGGGTAGTTATTTTTATTCATGTGCTTTGTTTTTTTCCTCTACCCATGCTCATTATCTCTCATGCATCCTCGCAGATTCACCGCAGCATGATTGAAGCCGGGCTGCTTTACACAAATAGATTCAAGGTGGGAATTCATCTGGAATTGCCTTTGATAAAGCATGCGATTTTCTCATCTCTGTTGCTGACTTTCATTCTTTCTGCTTCCGAAATGACGGTGGCTACTTATTTTCTGGTTTCTACGTTCATGTCAGAAATTTTTATTCAGTTTTCAGCATTTTACAATCACGCGGAAGCCATTGCACACTCTCTCTTACTGGTTGTATTGTGTATGGTTCTGATAATTGCAGAGTATCCTTATTTGGTTAAAGCTCCTTTTTTAGCTACCGGATCAAAAGGCAACAGGCCCGACCAAATTAAACTTGGGCACCGGAGGATGCCCCTCTTTGCTTTGCTGCTGGGGTGCTGGGCATTGATTACATTGCTTCCCGTAAGCGTTCTGGGCATACAGGCTTTTGAACCTCCCCCTGAATTCGTCCAGATACGTAATGAAGTATTTAAAACGGAGGGTGCGGGTATTCGTGGTTATTACGTAAAGCAGGCAATTGATATGCTTGAGCCGGTACTGGCAGAAAGTGTGATATATGCGCTGCTGGGCAGCATCATAACGGTGGTTTTGGGCTTTGTGTTTGCCTACCATGTTCAACGTTATGGCCAAAAGCTTCCGCAGGTGCTTACACTGCTCCTCTTTGCCATTCCGGCCACTATTTTGGGCATCGGTTTAATCCAATTTTATAACCGCCCGGTTTTGGAAGTTGTTTACTCCTCTTTTCTGATTATTGCAATTGTCTATATGGCACGATTCACCTTTATTGCATTAAACATTATCCGGCACGCCATAGGCAAAGTGCCGCATGGTCTTGAGGAGGTAGCGGCCTTGTGTGGCATACCCTTATACAAACGGATATATTACATTTTGCTGCCTCTCATTGCTCCGGGCATTTTTGTCGCGCTTATTATCAGCTTTGTTTTCTGCCTGAGCGAAACCGGTGCAGTTATTGTAGTTTACCCTCCGGGCAGTTCGCTGCTGCCCATAAAAATCGCCACAGCCATGCATAGCACTCCGGAAGGACTGATGAGCGCAATGGTGTTTGTTGCTCTGGTAATTACACTGAGTTTTCTGGGATTATTGTTTGCCGTTTATCACATGCTTTCAAGAAAATATGCATGGACTCCAGTATAATTTTTGACAAAGTATCCTTCGGCTATGGCAGCAAACCGCTGTTCAGGGATCTGAGCTTCGCAGTGGCTGCCAACAAGCTCACCTGCCTGCTGGGTAGCACCGGTTGCGGCAAAACCTCTCTTCTCAGACTCGTTGCAGGTCTGGAAGTGCCTAAGGAGGGAAGAATTGTACTGAACGGACAAACGGTTTCCGGCCCGGGAATTTTTGTTTCGCCTTCTGAAAGACGTGTGGGATTTATCTTTCAGGATCTTGCTTTATGGCCGCATTTCACGGTTTTCCGAAATGTGGTGTGGGCCTTAAAACAAAAAAAGATTCCTGATGCTGACGCTCTGGCTCTGGACATGCTGGAAGCATTCAACTTGCAGGCACTGGCAGACCGTTATCCCCATGAACTGTCAGGAGGGCAGAAGCAACTGGTAGCACTAGCCCGTGCACTCGTGCTGGAACCTGAAATTCTATTAATGGACGAACCCCTTTCTAATCTGGACAGTAAAATGAAGTCCAGAGTGCTACGATATTTCCGTTCACTGAAGGATCAGTTTAGGATTACCTTGGTTTATGTTACGCATGACCATCACGATGCCGAGCTGCTGGCCGATGAGATTATGCTTTTATCAGATGATGGCGACTTGGTCATAAGTGGAGAAAAACAGCAGGTTTTGCAATCCAATGAGTTTAGATTGTATCTGGCAGCCGAATAAGCAAGGCAGGGGGCTTTTGCATAAAGTTGTATACTAATTCCGCGCAGCACTTTGGCGGAGTGCACAAGTAAAGCTATTTGCTCACGCGTTAAACCAAAACCGAAGAGCGCTCTTTCAGCAGATTACGTAACTCAGGAGGAAGGCCGAGAAACTGGTCCCGAAAACGATCCATTTCTTCTCTGGTTTTTTCTGACAGGAGATTATTCAGCTCATCAAGGGCCGTATCGCCAAGCATGATCGGCAGATGTGACAGCATCATGTGCTCTCCTTCAAACTGACCGTAAATTTGAAACTCAGCCATATCGTTCCATTGGGTTCCTTTAATGCAGCAACGGCCAATCCAGTCTTGCAGGTTCAATGTTTCTTTTTTTAAAAGGTATTCACTTCTGAAGGTAAAATGGCTATTGGTGCAAAAGTATTCCTGAATACGACTCTGAGATTCGTTGGAAATATGCACCGTTATTTTCTGATTGCAATTAAGACAAATGGCATATTCAAAAATGGTGTCGCGCACGTTAAATTTACGATTGTAGGTAAAGGCTTTTTCTATTAAATAGATTACACCAGGCTCCAACAGACTACGATCACACATGACACAAGTTTTCATTGGCTGTCCGGTATCGTCAGAGTAAAAAATATCCGGAATGGGTGTCTTTTTCAAGATGAAAGGATCATGCTCATTTTTGTACTGCATGGAATAAATTTAAGAAATGCCTGATAAACCCAAAAGAATTAAAACGCGCGGGACTGAATAATCCATTTTCCGACTTCTTTCAGGGTTATTTTCTTTCCGTACATAAGAATACCAGTATGATAAATCCTGGCAGCAATCCAGGTGGTGCATATGAAACCTACAACAACGGAAATCATAGAAAGGACGATCTCCCATGGTTGCGGGTCAAAGGGAATACGTGCAGGCATCACCACTGGTGCAGTAAAGGGGAAAATGGAGGCGCCTACGGCAAGACTGCTATCAGGCTCCTGTATGGCTGACATCATGATGAAAATGGAAATAACAATGGGCACCGATACCACAACAGATAATGACTGTGAATCGCTCTCTTCATTAATGGCTGATCCGATGGCGGCATATAAAGCACCGTAAATGAAGTATCCGCCAAGAAAATAAAACAGGAAGTAGAAGATGATGCGTCCAAAGTTCACATTTTGTAAGGCAGAGAAAGTAATAGCCAGATCATACTGTTTGGCTGTGGAAGCAATTTCCGGTTGCATGGATAGGTTTTGTATTTCGGCAAGTTTTCCGGCAAACGCTATTCCCAACACAAGGTAAACGACACCTATGAGCAAAAACCACAAAACAAACTGGGTTAGCCCTACTGCACCTACACCCAGTATTTTGCCAATCATGAGCTGAAATGGCCGTACTGAGCAGGCAATAACTTCTATTATTCGGTTGGTTTTTTCTTCCATCACTCCTTTCATCACCATGGCTCCGTATATCAGAAGCACCATATAGATAGTAAATCCCATGGCGTAGCCCAGCAAGGTAGCAACCAAAGTGTCGCCCTGTTTCTTTCCTCCGGTGCCATAGATGATGCTTTCGAGCCTTACCTCCACCTTTTCAAGGCTTTTTAACAGCTGACGATCTATATTAGCCCGCTGCATCTTTAATTCCCTGAGCACCCTGGACATCTGCTCTTCTATGTATTGCGTTGCTCTTATGCCCAGCTGCCGGTCAGAACGATATTGAATGCCACGTGGATTATCCAGATCAGCAAGAAGAGGGATGTACAGAATTCCATCATAGTTTAGCAGGCGAAAATTTTCTTCCAGATAAGACAAACTGGAGTCGCTGAAGAAAAAGTAAACCGATGCATTATCTGCAAACTTGTTTCTGAAATAACCACTTTCATCCACTACAACAATGCGCTTTTTGCTCTCTCCATAACTTGACAGCAGAATAACCGAGATAAAAAACAGCGCAAAGCCGGCAGGCGCCAAAAGTGTGGTAATGAGGAATGAGCGTTTACGCACCCGCGTGAGGTACTCACGCGTTATGATGAGCCAGATTTTTTCCATCATCTGTACCGATTGAGGCTACCTGATTAATAAATATTTCATTCAGCGTAGGCAGTATTTCTTTAAACTGATGTACCTCTGTATTATAATCAAGACAGAAGCGCAGAAGGTCATTGGGAGACTGACCGGGCTGTAGCCGGATTATCAGCTCATGATCACGTGCAGATTCAATGCAAAACTTTTGCCCGAGTTCGGGATGCAGTTGCCCTGCAAAATTCAGGAGGTACTTGTTTTCCTTAAATCGTTGTCTGATAGCATCCACTCTGCCCAATAGAATATTGCGGCCGTGGTGAATAAGCAAAATGTCCTCACAGATTTCTTCTACCTGCTCCATACGATGGGTGGAAAAAATGATAGCCGTTCCCTGCTCTTTCAACTGTAAAATAATAGCCTTGAGTTGATTGGTATTCAGAGGATCCAGACCGGAAAATGGCTCATCCAGAATGAGCAGTTCAGGTTTGTGCGCTACCGTAGCAATAAACTGAATTTTTTGCTGCATTCCTTTTGACAGCTCTTCTATCTTTTTGTTGCGCCAGTGCCGGATGTTGAATGTATCCAGCCAGTAGTCAACCTGCTGCACGGCCTGACTGCGGGAGAGGTTTTTAAGACGCGCCAGATATATCAACTGCTCTCCTACCTTCATCTGACGATAAAGACCTCTTTCTTCGGGCATATATCCAATCCGTGAGTGATGTTCCGGATGCAGAGGCTGGCCGTTGAACAGGATAGTGCCTGAATCTGCTTTCAGGATTTGAGTGATGATTCTCAGCAAGGTGGTTTTTCCCGCTCCGTTAGGCCCTAATAATCCGAACACCGAATGCTCTCTGACCGCAAAGGTCAAATCATCATTCACTTTTTTGCCGTTAAATGATTTGGAAACGTTATAAAGAGCAACTACTGCCATCAGGAGAAAATACAAGCCGGTAAGGTAAGTGATTACCCCTTAAAAATATCTTTTACTTTTTCAAAAAAGCTTTTTTCCCCTTCCTGTGGTCTGGGTTGAAAGTTGGGAGCATGCCGGAGCTTTTCCAATATCTCTCTTTCCTCTTTGCTCAGGTTTTTGGGTGTCCAGATGTTCACCTCTATCAGTTGATCTCCCACTTGGTAAGGATTATCTACAGAAGGAATACCTTTCCCTTTAAGGCGCAGAATTTTTCCTGACTGAGTGCCGGGCGGTATTTTCACTTTTGCAGTACCCTGAAGAGTAGGTACTTCCACGGTAGTCCCCAAGGCAGCATCCGAAAAACTCAGATACAGATTATAAGCCACGTCCATATTGTTTACGCGCTTAAGATGCGGATCAGGCTGCTCTTCAATCTGAATGATGAGGTCTCCGGATTGTCCACCTCGTTCGCCTGCATTGCCCTTACCGCTTAGGGATAATTGCATGCCTTCACTTACTCCGGCAGGTACATCTATTGAAATGGTTTCTTCCCCATAAACCCGGCCTTCCCCATCGCACTGGCTGCAGCGCGTTGTTATCGTTTGTCCTTCACCATGACAAGACGGACAGGTAGAGGTTGTTTGCATATGCCCGAAAAAGGTGCTGGTGATTCTGCGCACATAGCCTGACCCCTGGCAAGTACGGCAGGTGCTATAGGCCTGTGCATCCTTTGCTCCACTGCCTCCACAGGCATCGCAGGTAATCATTTTCCGTACCTTAACCGACTTATTGACCCCCGATGCTATTTCCTGTAAGGTTAGCTTGAGTTTTATGCGCAGGTTGGTGCCTCTGCGTCCACTGGATCTATGAGGACGTCCACCGCCTCCGAAAAAGGATTGAAAGGGACTGTCCTCAATGTTTTCTCCGAAAATGTCTCTGAAATGCGCAAAGATGTCTTCTACATTCATTCCAGCACCGCCAAAGCCCGATGCCCCGCCTTTGACTCCATTATGCCCATAGCGGTCATACAATGCCCTTTTTTCGCTATTGCTCAGTACCTCATAGGCCTCTGCAGCTTCCTTAAATTTTTCCTCTGCTTCCTTATTACCGGGATTCCTGTCAGGATGATACTTAAGCGCTACCCTGCGGTAGGCTTTTTTTATCTCCACCATATCCGCATTTCGCGATACGCCCAAGATTTCGTAATAATCCCGCTTGGCCATATTTAGTTACTTCTCCAGATGATTTATGGCAGGTTCCCGAAAAAACGCTATTCTACTTTCCCACTACTACCTTGGCATGCCTGAGAATTTTTCCATTCAATAGGTAACCCTTTTGAATTTCTTCCAGCACCATGCCTTTATCTTCGTCCTTTTCAACAGGTATTTCCGAGATAGCTTCATGCTTGTCAGGATCAAAGGGCTGACCCTTGGCCTGCATCGGCTCCACTCCGTTTTGTTCCAGTATTTTTTTCAGTTTGTTATAAATCAGCATGGTGCCCTCGCGAACAGCTTCCGCATTTCCGGAGGCATTATCCATGGTAGCTATGGCCCGTTCAAAATCATCTATCACCGGCAAAATCTGAAGAATCAGCTCTTTGCCGGCTTCCCTGCTTTTCTCCAGCCACTCCCGTGCGGAGCGTTTCTTATAGTTGTCAAAGTCTGCATAGAGCCTAAGATATTTATCTTTTAGCTCTTCATTTTTTTCCCTCAATTGGTTGTTTTTTTGTTTCCATTTTAAGACAGAAGAACGCCTCAGGGGCCTCACGGCCTCCCGTTCCGGCTCCTGATGCACAATTTCCTGACCCTCTGTGGCTGACGGGTTAACTACTTCGTTCATACTATTGTAATTCATTTTGGCGTACGTGGCAATTTTCCTGCCATTGCAAAGATAAAAGACAATTTGGCAGGGACAGTAACCGGTTTTTGATAGAAAAAGTTTTTCTCTTCAGCATTTCTCTGGCATCGTATGGTATGAAGGATGTAACATCAGCTGGTAAGAAGCCGTAAAAAAGGTGATTACTGTATTGGGCTAAAAAAAACCGATTTACTATGAAGATGAAGGAATTTCTGCTGATAGGCGTTTTTTTCTTATGGAGTCTGATAGGGCGAGCTCAGATTAGCACCGCAGATGCCGAAATGAAACAGAATATCGGGAACCCAGTTGCTACTTTATCTGCTGAAGATGAACAACAAGAAGCTGCTGTGAACCCAAAGCACTTTTATAAATACTGGAAGGAAAAGGATGATGAATACCTCCGCACAGTCGGCTTTCAGAAGCAGATTGCCCGTACCCAAATTGCAGGTGGCAGTATTTTGCTTGCAGGAGGCATGGCAATGATCGGCTATGGCTCTACATTGCTGAATGCCAATGAGGGGCTGAATGCTGCAGAAATACGGGATTACCAGACAAAAAACAAGACCCGCGCAGGTCGTACGCTGCTGGCTACAGGTGCCTTTTCCGGTGTAGCAGGCATCTTTCTGTTGTTCAAAGGCAGCGACAGCCTTGTAATGCTTAAAAACCAGGAAGGAAAGGTGGTGGGAAAAATCGGACTTCCGGATAACGGAGATGCCGGAGTTAAAATAGAATTCTGATCAATATCAGCGTAGCTATAAAATTTAAAATTACTGAAAGGCAGCTTGAAGCTGCCTTTCGTATTCTTATGCCTCTTCGGCAATTACTTCCACCACTTCCGGCACCATGCGTTTCATCATGCCTTCAATGCCCGCCTTCAAGGTAATCATAGATGAAGGGCATCCACTGCATGCGCCCTGTAACATCAAAGTAAGGCGACCATCCTTGAACGATTTAAACTGAATTGCCCCGCCATCCATTTCAACGGCAGGTTTCACATATTGCTCCAGCAGCTCTTTAATTCTTTTTTCTATTTCCTGCTCTTTAATATCCTGCTCTTTCCCTGTCTCAACAGAATGGGAAACAGGTGGCTGAAAATTTTCACTCACCACCGGGAGATTATTGCTCAGATAGTTTTTCAGAAAATCCCTTATCTCCGGAATAATTTCATTCCAGTCATAGCCGGCCTTTTTTGTTAGCGTAACAAAGTTGGCTGCAATAAACACCCCGTTGACATACACGTAAGTGTTAAACAACTCCCTGGCCAAGGGCACTTCTTTAGCCTCAGTGATATTTCTGCAGTCAATACTGTGATTCTTCAGAAAAATGCGGTTAGCCACAAATTTCAATGATTCAGGATTCGGGGTTGCTTCGGTATAAATTTCCACTTTTGGGGTCTGCATATCAAGTTTTTTTCAGTTAAACAGTTACCGCGCACTTTGGGTTCTGTAGCAGTATGTAAAATTATGCCTTTGCCCGGCTTCGGAGTACGAAGGTCTATTTGCTGAAATATGCTCCGTTTGGGGAATTCCTTTTTATATTTGCCCGGTCTGAATCAAAAATTGGATCCCATGAGAAAGACATTTATGATGTTTTTCCTGTGCATGAGCGGTATGCTGATGGCTCAGGAAGGCTTCCATGCCGGTTTTAAGGTCACTCCTCAATCTACGTGGATGATCAATGATGATAATTCTGACAATAGCAACTATAACTACGTAAGCACATGGGGAATAGCTTACGGTCCCAGCTTTGCCTACTTCTTTAAACCTTCAGTAGGCGTGGGTATGGATGTTATCCTATCACACCAGGGGCAAAAATTTGAGGAGAGGAAAACCAATGCCCAAATCAATCAGTTGCGACTCAGATATGTAAAACTGCCGTTGCTGTTGCACTTCAGTTCAAGTCCGGAGCTACCGGTGCAGTTTATTGGCTACACAGGTCCCCAGTTTGGTTTTCTTACGAAGGCCGAGCTGGAAATAGGGCAAAAAACGCCTCCTTCAGCCATCTTTGTGCCGGAAGTAGCCCCGTTTATACCGGCTGAGCCCGGAAAATACAATGTGAAAAGCTCTTATGCCAAAGCGAATATTGGCTGGCTGATTGCCTTTGGCTTAGGCACAAATTTTGGCACTGACTTTCTGGGCATGAGCGTGCTTATCAGGCTGGATGGCAGCTTTACCGATGCAGAAAAAAAACCTGAGTTGCTGGATTCAGGCGGACAACTCGTAATTGATACCGAAGCCGCAACCAACAGGGCATGGTATTACTATTTCTATCCTTCTGATAACAGCCTGGAAGCTGCCAGCAGACCTACTACATATAATCTTCTTGGAGGCATTGAAATCGGTTTTAAGTATATCTTGAATACCGGCTCAAAGGGCCGCAGACGTTAATCTCTGCATAACAGCGACAGAAGACTGACATCAACCATCTTAACCATCGTTTTCCATTAAACGGGTTATCAGGTCTGGCTCAAAGCCCCGCCCTGCAAGATAACGGAATACTTTCTCTTTACGAGAGGCCTTATCGGTTGCAGCCAATGCATGAATTTTTTGAGAAAAAAGCTTTCGGAGCGTTGCAAGGTATTCTTCCTGCGGGATTTCCTCCAGAGCAACTTCTATCAGGTCATCAGAAATGCCTTTCTGCCGCAGTGCATGCCGAATTTTTATTTTCCCCCATGCGGAAAGGTGAAATTTTTCCCGCGCAAACAAACGGGCATACCGCTTTTCATCCAGGAAGCCCCTGCGCTCAAGCCTGCGGATGAGTTTTTCAATAGTGGCTGGCTCAACACCTGATTGGCTCAGCTTACGTATGACGTCCTGCCGGCAACGCTCTGCTGAAGCACAGTAACGTTCTATTTTTCCTGCAATCTGGCTGATATCCTGCTGCCTGACCGGCATCCTGATTTGTATTAGCTTCGCCTATCTGAATCACAAAGCTATATATTCACCCGTAAACCTCACTTCTTTGCTTAGCTATACGTGAAGAACCGGCAGGCTATATACATTCTGTTTGCAGCAAATTCCATTTCTGGATTGGCACAGGGCATTACGATGATTGCTATTCCCTGGCATTTCACCAACGTGCTGAATATGCCTTCCGGGTTTGGAATCATTACGATGGTGGCAACTTTTCTTTCCCTCCTCTGGGGGCTGTATGCAGGCGTAATGATAGACCGTTATAACCGGAAACATGTCTTTCTGGCCATTACCACCGGAGGTTTTATTATCATGCTTTTGGTATCCCTGCTGGGCTTCTATCTAGGGCAGTTGCCGATGCTGTCGGTGGCGTTTATTTACTGCAGCATGTTTTTGATATTTACAGTACACTATCCGAATCTTTTTGCTTTTGCGCAGGAAATTACCGACCCGAAAGATTACGGGCGCATTATTTCCTGGATTGAAATTCAGGGACAGGCAACCACTGCAGCGTCCATGGCTCTGGGAGCTGTTCTTTACGGAGGCGCACGTAGCGGGGAAATATCTTTGCTGGGCTTTCAGGTAAAGCTGGCAACCGTTCTGCGCCCCTGGGAACTGCACGAAATTTTTCTCCTGAATGCTATTACCTTTCTGCTGGCCGGATTGTTGATTTCATTTATCCGCTTTCAACCGCTAGCCCATCGCTCTGCAGAGATCAGCGGAGTGCTTTCCAGGCTGAAAGCCGGTTTTGATTACCTCTACAAGCATCGCCTGATCTTTATTTTCGGCACTGCTTCTTTCTTCATCTTTGTGACTATTCTGATAACCGGCTTTTACTTAAATCCTATTTACATCAAAAATCACCTGCAGCAGGAAGCCGGGGTATATGCTTCGTATGAAATGTACTTTGCTGTAGGAAGCCTGCTTGCCGGCATTGGTATCCGGACCTTGTTTCGGAAATCCAACACGGTGGCTGCCATCATCATCATGTCACTGGGAATTTCAGCCCTCTATTTTATTTGCATGTGGAATACACATCTTGGGGTATTTTATTTAATTGGTCTGATGCAGGGGTTTGGTAATGCAGGCACCCGGATCATGCGGATGACCTATTTGTTTCACCATATACCCAACCAGGTTATCGGGCGCACGGGAGGAGTATTTATGACCGTCAGTGTTATTCTGCGTCTTATTTTAATTTTTGTCATTTCACGCCCCTTTTTTGTGAGCGGAAATCATGTAACATACAGTTACTTTATCCTGGCTTTGTTTGTGCTCAGTGCTGCTGCCCTGATGAGTGTGTTTTATACAAGGCTGGTTGCCCTGCCAGCGCACTCAGACATAAGGCTTGCGGATAAGGGCAAAAACTACAACCAGATCAGCAAGCACTAAAATACCCACTGCCTGATGCAGCACTCCCCACATTATCGGCAGCCCTCCTTTAAAGTGTAATACGGTAATGATACCCAGCACAACCTGGATCAAGGTGATGCCTGCCAAGGCTCCGGCCGCTGCCGGCAAAGGGTGACGGGTTTTTACTTTTTTTGATTTACAATAAAAAATCACCACAAGAAGCAGAAAGCTATAACCCACCATCCGGTGAAGAAAGTGCACCAACGATGCAGCAAAAGGATCAGCATCATAATGCCTGAAAGCATCCATTGTCCAGGATGAAGGCGAAAGCAGAACATCCGGGATAAAGCGTCCGTTCATATCAGGAAATGTAGGGTAAAGAAAGCCGGCTTTCATTCCCGACATCATTCCGCCCAATGACAATTGCACCGTGATGACTGCAAGTAGTACGGCTGCAAACCGCTTTAGTAATGGACTCACAGTATAATACTCATCCGCAACCCATTGACGAACGGTTACATGCAATAAATAGGAAAAAGTGAGCAACGCAATAAGCAGATGCATTGTAAGCTTATAGGCATCCACCCAGGGGCGTTCAACAAGGCCGCTTTTCACCATGATCCATCCGAAAGATGCAGCAAGAGCACTTAGGAAAATCACCACAACTAACTGCAGGATAAGACGTTTCGGTAATTGCTTTCTGAGTAAAAAAACAGCAAACGGAATGGCAAATACAAAACCCATCAGGCGCGCCCACAAACGATGAAGATATTCCCAAAAGTATATGCGTTTGAATTCGGCCAGGGTCATTCCTTTATTCAGCTTATGGTATTGCGGAGTTTCACGGTACTTTTCAAATTCATTATTCCACGAGCGCTCATTGAGTGGGGGAATAGTTCCGGTAATAATTTGCCATTCTGTTATGGACAGACCCGAGCCCGTAAGGCGGGTAATGCCGCCCAGCATGATCTGTACGTAAATCATCACTACTCCGCAGAGCAGCCACCACTTGACAGCACCGGAAGGTTTGGGCATCGGCTCCAAAATTAATGGAAGTAGAATCAACTGAATGCCTTTTACAGGCGGCAACAGGATACGCGCTGTCCATTGGCAAATTGAATTAAATGACGTCCTGCATGGAGAAAACGAGCCGGCAGGAATATAAATGACGGCAAAGTTGTGCAGGAGTTAGTTCAGCTTCAGGGGAGCCACCAACTCAAACTCGGGAATGATTACCCGGAACAACTTACCATCATCCAGCCGCTGCATCAGATAATTGCCCGACATGCGGCCTACTTCGCTTCTCAGGCTGCACCCGGAAACGTATTGATGAGATTCTCCGGGTTTCAATATCGGTTGTTTGCCAACCACCCCCACACCTTCTATTTCCTTAAGCTCGCCTATAGAGTCAAAAATCTTCCAGTAGCGCTTAAGTAGTTTTACGGTGAAGGAACTGGTATTTTCAATCGTAATACGATAGGCAAACATGTATTCCCAGTTTACCGGATTAGAATAATCCTGCTGGTAAAAGGTTTCTACGCTTATTCTTATTCCGTGAGTGACGTGGGTTATCATAAGACGGTTATACGCCCGTCTTAAAAAAAGGTTTTTCATCGTTGGCTCAGGAAAGCGTCTATTATTTTTTTTGCCTCGGCAACCGCCTTATCCAGGTCATCATTGACCAATACCCGATCAAAGCGGTCTTCAAAGCTCATTTCAAATTTTATGCGTTCAAGGCGTTTTACCATGGACTGGGTATTTTCAGAATTGCGGTTGGCAAGTCGCTCCCTGAGCACCTGCAAAGAAGGAGGCTTGACAAAGATGGTCAGAGCTGCATCCCCATATTTTTCTTTCAGACGCAATGCTCCTTTAACGTCAATATCAAATACAATTGCTTTTCCAGCACGGGTCAGACGCTCCACTTCACTGGCAAGAGTACCGTAAAATACTCCCGGATAAACCTCTTCCCACTCAATGAATTCACCTTTTTGGATTTTTGATTTGAACTCTTCTTCCGTGAGAAAGTAGTAATGCTTCCCATCTACTTCATAGTCGCGTTTTTTTCGGGTGGTCGCAGAAACCGAAAATTTCAGCCTGGAATCCATATCCAGCAGGCGATGTACAATGGTGGTTTTCCCGGCACCGGAGGGAGCTGTAAAAATGATAAGCTTCATAAAAATATTATCCAACACGTTCGTAAATCACGGCAGCCCCCTGTCCTACTCCTATGCACATGGTTGCAAGCCCGTATTGTACGTTGGGCCTGCGCTTCATTTCATGTAAAAGTGTAGCTGAAATACGTGCCCCGGAACAACCCAGTGGGTGCCCCAATGCAATGGCGCCCCCGTTTACATTCACAATATCCGGATTGAAATGCAATTCACGTATGCAAGCCAGGGATTGTGATGCAAAGGCTTCGTTGAGCTCTACCAGCCCTATATCTTCTACCTTTAGTCCGGCTCTTTGCAGAGCTTTGCGTGTTGCCGGCACGGGACCAATACCCATGATATCCGGATCTACACCGGCCACTGCCATAGCTTTTATCCGCGCCAGCGGTTTAAGACCCCGCTCCTGCACCACCTTTTCGGAAACAATCAACAGTGCCGCTGCTCCGTCATTGATACCGGATGCATTGCCTGCTGTCACCGTTCCATCCTTGGCAAAAACAGGCTTTAGTGCTGCCAGTTTATCAAGAGAGGTCTTCCGGGGATGTTCATCTGTGTTAACACTTACAACATCTCCCGTGGGTTTATTGACCAGCACAGGAATAATCTCGTCCTGAAATTTACCAGCCTGAAAAGCCTGCTGATATTTTTCTTGCGACTGCAGAGCAAATGCATCCTGTTCCTGACGAGAAATATTCCATTTGCGTGCAACATTTTCGGCCGTTTCACCCATGGAGAAAGGATAATACAACTGAGCAAATTTTTTATTGATGAACCGCCAGCCCAGAGTAGTATCATACACTTCTGCCGAACGCGAGAAAGCCTCATAGGCCTTTGCCATAACAAATGGTGCGCGACTCATGCTCTCGGCTCCTCCGGCAATATACACGTCCGCCTCACCCAACATGACAGCCCGTGCTGCATCCATAATGGCCTGCAAGCCTGACGCACATAAACGATTCACGGTTACCCCGGCTGTAGTAACCGGCAGACCTGCCAGGAGCAGTGCTATCCTGGCTACATTCCGATTGTCTTCACCAGCTTGATTGGCCGCACCAAAAATTACGTCTTCCACTTCTGAAGGGAGAATCTTTTCGTTTCGCTTCATTAAGGCACGGATGACTTCAGCCGCAAGGTCATCCGGCCGCACTGAGCTAAGGACGCCCCCATATTTTCCAATGGGAGTTCGGACAGCATCCAAAACATATGCGTTTGTCATGTGCAATTTGTTTGGCAATTGGAAAATAAATAACTCCACTGTCTCATTCTTCGCATTTCTCTCTTCCTTGCTGAACTGTAGATGTATCTTTGGTTCACAAAAGTAAAAGAATGATTCAGAGAATTCAGACGGTGTGGTGGCTGCTTTCAGCCATTTTACTTGTTGGGATGTTGTTTCTGCCGGTTTTCAGAAGTCCGGACGGCACATTGCTCTACCCGAATAATTTTGTCATCCTGCTACTCACTGCCCTTGTAACAGCAGGTGGAAGCTTGCTGATTATTTTTCTCTATAAAAACCGCCCTTTTCAGATAAAAGCAGGTTGGGTTTTAATACTTCTGCATCTGCTACTTATGGGAATCCTTGGGTACTGGTTCTTCTCACAAACAGGACTTGCTTATTTGCCGGCAACGGTCATCCCGTTAATTTCTTTGATTTTTCAAATACTGGCTATCCGGGGGGTTCGCAAAGATGAAGCGCTGGTGAAATCAATGGACCGCCTGCGCTAAACAACGAGACACTATTTGCCCCTCTCAACCGGCTTTCTTTCTTTTTCTTTATTCCCTCTGGCGCCAGCATTGACCCACTGCCCTGGGGTCAGCCTTCTTCTGCATTCTTTTTCCGGCAATGATGCACAGCCATTCAATGTTTTTGTTTGATCTGCTATAGCTGCCCATAGCCCTTCCTAACGCCTCTTCATCAAACATGCCTGTATTCCCTATCACGCATTGCGCATTTTGTGTATGGGCATATTGTATGGCTCTCTCCATGGCAAGTTTGTTGTTTTTTACCTGCTCATATTCGGTTGCCACGTCATCGACCTGCATATCTGTACTTTTTACTTTCATTCAGCTTGGGCCTGTGCATAACCCTGGTTGTCGCAAGTGTTTGGCAGGGTCAGTGTGACGCTGAATAAATAGAGGTCTTTTGACCTCCGTCCGCAAAAAAAGCAGACATTTTCTTTCTTTTTAAGAAGCAGCTCTGAACCCCACACCAGATTTTCCCTATTTAATGCTAAAATTTCTGAGTGGGTTCAGCTTAAAAGTTTTCAAATCCTGATGGTGTTTATTGCATTTCAGCAGCGTTCATTGCGCGTGTTTAACAAGCAACTCCCATACATCTTATAATCTCCAGCAAAGCAAAATACTGGTGGAGGCGATCGCTGGAAACTGCAGAAAATTCACTTCACAAACAAGTGCGCAAGGCGCACTGTCGCGCAGAATACTTCTTTGAACTGTGGGAGCTATAAAGCAGGCTAAGCTAAAAAATAGTGTCTTTCTGCAAGCGCCATGCAGCAAGTATTCTCAGGCTGCCCAGCTTTCTCTGTCCAAACTCCTGAATTGTATCGCTTCTGCAAGATGCTCCATCTTGATGTCATCGCTTCCTTCAAGGTCGGCTATGGTGCGCGATACTTTCAGGATGCGGTCGTATGCGCGTGCCGAGAGGCCAAGCCGCTCCATGGCTTTATTCAGCAAGGTTTGTGAGGCGGTATCAATGCGGCAATATTCGCGCAGTTCTTTGGTGGCCATTTGGGCGTTGCAATAAATTCCCTGCTTTCCTGAAAATCGTTTCTCCTGGATTTGTCGTGCTTTTATCACACGCGCGCGAATAGTTTCACTTTTCTCTCCCTGCCTTTCCATCGAAAGGTCTTTAATGGGTAGTGGAGTCACCTCTACATGCAGGTCAATTCTGTCGAGCAATGGGCCTGAGATTCTGTTCAGATATTTCTGCACCACCCCAGGCGCACAGACACATTCTTTTTCAGGATGGTTGTAATAGCCGCAGGGGCAGGGATTCATCGAAGCTACCAGCATAAAACTTGCGGGATACTCAACAGAAAAGCGGGAACGGGAAACGGTGATTTTTCTTTCTTCCATCGGCTGGCGCATTACTTCCAGGACGGAACGTTTAAACTCGGGCAATTCGTCCAAAAACAATACTCCATTGTGGGCAAGGGAAATCTCTCCCGGTTGCGGGAAGCTACCACCACCCACAAGGGCTACATCGCTGATGGTATGATGCGGAGCACGAAAGGGGCGCTGATATATCAGGGAAGCATTAGATGGCAACTTGCCGGCAACAGAGTGTACTTTGGTAGTTTCCAGCGCTTCATGCAAGGTTAGAGGAGGAAGAATGGTGGGGATGCGTTTGGCAAGCATGGTTTTGCCCGCACCAGGAGGTCCGATTAAAATCACGTTATGCCCACCGGCTGCTGCAATCTCCAGCGCGCGCTTGATATTTTCCTGTCCCTTCACATCTGAAAAATCAAAATCAAACTTATTCAGATTAGCAGCAAACTCGGCCCGGGTATCCACCTGAACCTGGATTAATTCACCTTCATGATTGAAAAAGCGAACAACATCACGGATATTGTCAGCCCCATAAATCTTAAGATCATTGACGATAGCGGCCTCTCGTGCATTTTGTTTTGGCAAAATGAAGCCTGTAAATTTTTCTTTTCGTGCCTGAATGGCTATAGGCAAAGCCCCTTTGATTGGCTGCAGGCTACCATCCAATGACAATTCTCCCATGACCACATATTCACCGATTTTTTCTGGATTTACTTGTCCTGAAGCTGCAAGAATACCAAGGGCTATGGTGAGATCATAAGATGAACCTTCTTTACGGATATCGGCAGGCGCCATGTTGATTACTATACGCTGGCGTGGCATGCGGTAGCCATTGTTTTTTAAAGCTGCTTCAATGCGTTGCTGGCTTTCTTTTACCGCATTGTCCGGTAATCCCACCAGAAAGTATTTCATACCCTGTGATACATTCACCTCCACTGTGATGGTGATGGCATTCACTCCGTAAACGGCAGATCCGTAGGTCTTTACGAGTCTGTCAGATATCAGCTGTTCGGATTCCGTAATTTCCAGTTCATCCATAAGTAATAGTTGAAGCTTTAAGATATAAATTTCATCACAGAAAACCTTTACGGAAAGGTAAAATGCCGGGAAATAAAAAAGCCTCCTTGTAACAAGGAGGCTTTAAAAAATAAATTTGGCAACGACCTACTCTCTCAGGTTTTAACCTAATACCATCGGCCCTGGTGGGCTTAACTTCTCTGTTCGGAATGGGAAGAGGTGAACCCCACCGGTATAGTCACCAAAAAGAAGGTTTGACATGTTGTAATCCGTTTTAAATTTTTTCTGACCAGAATAGTATTAAGAAAGCTTACGGGCAATTAGTACTACTTGGCTTTGACATTGCTGTCTTTACACCTGTAGCCTATCTACGTCATCATCTTTGACGGCCCTTAAAAGAAGTCTCATCTTGAGGGGGGCTTCGCGCTTAGATGCTTTCAGCGCTTATCCCTTCCGAACATAGCTACCCTGCGCTGCACCTGGCGGCACAACAGGTATACCAGAGGTTCGTCCAACTCGGTCCTCTCGTACTAAAGTCAGCTCCTCTCAAACTTCTAGCGCCTGCATCAGATAGGGACCGAACTGTCTTGCGACGTTCTGAACCCAGCTCACGTACCACTTTAATGGGCGAACAGCCCAACCCTTGGGACCTGCTCCAGCCCCAGGATGTGATGAGCCGACATCGAGGTGCCAAACCTCCCCGTCGATATGAGCTCTTGGGGGAGATCAGCCTGTTATCCCCGGAGTACCTTTTATCCTTTGAGCGATGGCCCTTCCATGCAGAACCACCGGATCACTATACTCTACTTTCGTACCTGCTCGACTTGTAGGTCTTGCAGTCAAGCACCCTTATGCTATTACACTCTAGGCACGGTTACCAAGCGTGCTGAGGGTACCTTTAGGAGCCTCCGTTACTTTTTAGGAGGCGACCACCCCAGTCAAACTACCCGTCAAGCACTGTCTTCCCCGCGGATACGGGGAGTTAGGCTCTAGATAAAGGAAGGGTGGTATTTCAACGGCCGCTCCACGGTAGCTGGCGCCACCGCTTCAAAGCGTCCCACCTATCCTACACATCCTTTACCCAAAGTCAATGCTAAACTGTAGTGAAGGTTCACGGGGTCTTTCCGTCCCGATGCAGGAAACCGGCATCTTCACCGGTGCTACAATTTCACCGAGCTCATGGCTGAGACAGTACCCAGATCGTTACACCATTCGTGCAGGTCGGAACTTACCCGACAAGGAATTTCGCTACCTTAGGACCGTTATAGTTACGGCCGCCGTTTACCGGGGCTTCAGTCGCGAGCTTCTCCACCAGAGGCGGATAACACGCTTCTTTAACCTTCCGGCACCGGGCAGGTATCAGGCCCTATACATCATCTTTCGATTTAGCAGAGCCCTGTGTTTTTGTTAAACAGTCGCCTGGGTCTTTTCACTGCGGCCCCGCCGGAGGCGGGGCACCCTTTCTCCCGAAGTTACAGGGTTAATTTGCCGAGTTCCTTAGCCATGGATCACTCGAGCGCCTTAGGATTCTCTCCTTGACTACCTGTGTCGGTTTGGGTACGGGTGGCATTAATCTGAAGCTTAGAGGTTTTTCTCGGAAGCAAGTTTAGGGTCATTATCCACTTACCCGAAGGCTTGTGGTACTGTCAGATCTCAGCACAGCTCGTGGATTTGCCTGCGAGCCGTAAGCCTAAATCTTTCAACGCACACTTCCGTCCGTGCGCAGACCTTTCACGTTCTTCGTCACCCCATCGCAATTAATGCCAGTACAGGAATGTTGACCTGTTTCCCATCGGTTTTTCCTCTCGGATACACCTTAGGACCCGACTAACCCTGATCCGATTAACGTTGATCAGGAACCCTGAGTCTATTGGCGAGCGGGTTTTTCACCCGCTTTATCGTTACTTATGCCTACATTTTCTTTTCAAGCCGCTCCAGCGAGCCTCGCGGCTCACCTTCGGTGCAACTTGAATGCTCCCCTACCATCCGCCAGAAGCGGATCCACGGCTTCGGTAGTGAACTTGATGCCCGTTTATTTTCCGCGCTTAATCACTCGACCAGTGAGCTGTTACGCACTCTTTAAATGAATGGCTGCTTCCAAGCAAACATCCTGGCTGTCATAGCAATTAAACATCGTTAAATCAACTTAGTCCACATTTGGGGACCTTAGCCGGTGGTCTGGGTTGTTTCCCTCTCGGCCCATGACCTTAGCACCCTGGGCCTCACTCCTGAGCATCCTGTTGCAGCATTCGGAGTTCATTGGGGTTTGGTAGGCGGTGAAGCCCCCTAGCCCGATTGGTAGCTCTACCTCTGCAACATTTTTACTCAAGGCTGCTCCTAAAAGCATTTCGGGGAGTACGAGCTATCTCCCAGTTTGATAAGCCTTTCACCCCTACACACAGCTCATCCAATAGCTTTTCAACGCTAACTGGTTCGGACCTCCATCTCGTGTTACCGAGACTTCATCCTGGCCATGTGTAGATCACTGAGGTTTCGCGTCTACCCCCACTGACTGAACGCCCTGTTAGGACTTGCTTTCGCTTCGGCTGCTCCGCTCAAGCGGATTAACCTTGCCAGTGAGGAGTAACTCGTAGGCTCATTATGCAAAAGGCACGCGGTCATCCG